>JAFMYY010000003.1 GCA_017948555.1 Cesiribacteraceae bacterium YIM B00369
AGAGCCTGAATTTTCATTTACACACTTTTCTGGACGCTGTCGAACAGTTAAAAGAAAACGGGAATAGTATCTTCCTCCAAAAAAGAAGTTTACCAGCAATTTTTATTGTCCGGTAATTCTGCAAAGGAACTGGTCATACCGGTTTCTTTGCAATACCTCTAATTTTAACCCGACAGCAGCACAGGCTCTGGCGAATGTAATTACATCCGCGTACAGCCAGCGAAATACCTCTCCCATCTCCCCTTCATACTCATAGCAATAATCTATCTCACCAAAATATTTGTCTGTGGGCTTTTTTCCTCCCTTATACAAATAACTGATATCACTGCTGTCGCAAATTATCTGCCCTCCGGGAAGCATACATTCTTTTAACCTGGACAGAAAAGCAGGAAGACTTTCAAGTGTTCCCGCCAGACCTATGCCATTCATCATCAGCAGCAAAGTTTCATATTTTGCGCTGCTGTACTCCCATATATTTCCTTCCTCTACCTTCTCAACGCCTCTTTGCCTCATAATTTCACAACTCAGGGATGAAATTTCCAGCGCTGTTACCTGAATACCTTTCTCCTGAAGCTCTAAAGCAAAACTTCCGGCTCCGGCACCAACATCCAGCACTGTACCCCTGCAGTTTTCCAGTGCAAGTATCTCAAGCTTACTGAAATCACTCAAATCCCTGAAGAAAACCTCTGTGGGCATTTGTTCCGGCGGCCCGTAACTGGTATGCAGCACCAGCTGCACATCTTCCTTTCCAAGGAAATAATCAAGAAGGGCTCTTCCCTGTATATCTTTTTGCTTCATCATTACAAATGCGAACATAGACTAAAACAGGGAAAAGTGCTAAAAGAAAAAAAACAAAAGCATCATCAGACAGGAAAACCCTATAACCATCTAAGCTGCCAGCTACCCTTGCATTAGTTATAAAAAGCAGCACTCCCCATTATTCCACACTTTTCCTGTTGCTTCTTTCCACACCCTGTTGACCGGTTTCCCCATTGTTTGCAGCCTGAAAAAGGTGCTTTACTCTAAAATCTTCGTTTCCGGCTCATATGTAAGGTTTTTGATTTTCTGGCACGATTCTTTTAATTAACCTTTCCGGATTAAGAAATTAAAACTTAAGTATTAACTAAGAATTCAAAATTTAAACAGATATGAAAAAGGTATTTTTAAGCATCACAGCACTAACTTTTAGCGCTTCAGCAGCATTTGCTCAATCGAGCGATATTGAAACATCACAAAACCAGAGCAGCGACCTTCAAATAGAAAGGCTCTCTAATTCCACTGAAGAAACAGGTAAGAAAAAGATCGAATTAAGCGAATTACCATCAGCAGTGAGCGACGCTTTCCGCGACAGCGAATTCAAAGACTGGGAAGTTACGGAAGTATATGAAATAAATTCTTCCAGCCCTGAAAACCAGACAATGACTTCCGATGCCGGCATTGCACCTGCAGGAGAAGAAGCCACTTACGAGATCCGCCTGATAAGCAAGGACATGAAGGACGAAATTTCTGATTCTCAGGAAGCAATTGAAGACGTAAAGGAGGACGCCAATGAGGCGGATGAAGCTGAAGAAGCTAATGTAAGCACTGAAACAATGGAAGTGGAAGTTCCATCTGTTGTATTAAAGTATGATCAGGAAGGTAATCTTATTGAAAATGAGGACCGGGAAAACACCACCGAAACTGAAACTCCGGAGCAGTATTAAAAAAAACATAGTAGTTCGGTTCAACTATAGCCTGCAGGTGTTCCATCCTGATTTTTTCAGGCAACAATCTTTTTCAGGTATTTTAAAGCCCCGCCGGGAACAGCGGGGCTTTTTTTTACAAAAACCCAGACCAATAAAAAAGCCACAACCTAAAAGATTGCAGCTTTCCACTTTAACACCTTTCTATTTACTTTCTTACAAGGAGCAAATCCATCTATGCTGATTAGTTATAAGATAATGGTTGAATGAAATTTTTAACCAACGCACCAACAAACCTGCTATATATAATTTTAAAAAGTGATCATATTTAAAATACTGACAGCACCAGCCCAGCCCTCCTGCAAAAACTGATTATTCAGTAACTCATTTCCACCTTCCTGTTGACCTGTAACTACCTCAGCAAAGAGAGCAGTAAGCAAAAAGAGCATAAGCGACACCAATAACGGGGATGATTTTACTTTTTCCATAACAATCAGGTTTAAATTGTTCTCATTATTTTGATTACTTTAGCTTATTTCCTTAAAAGCAGTTCTTAAACAAAACATCCGGGAATCCTCCTTTCTTTTCCTTTAAGTGAAATTTCACTAACGAAATCACTTATTCAAATATACGGTTAATTTTTAAACTAGTTTATCTAAATTTTATGCTTTTTAACCATAAAATAGTTATTATATTAACCTATTTTAATGTTTTTAGCATTTTAGACAATAAAAAAAGATAATTTTACACCTGCATCACATTTTTTTCACCTGCAATCAGCCACTTTTTTTTATTACGAATTAATTCGTAATAACTGTTGCGTCCTGAAATAAAATTCCCTACAATTGTATTACGAAACATTTCGTATTAAAAAGCAGACAGAGCCATGCAAAAACCATCAGAATCGGAATTAGCCATTTTACAGGTCCTCTGGAAAACAGGCCCCTGCACTGTTAAGGAAGTAAACGAAACCCTCAGCAAGGAGAAGCCCACAGGTTACACCACCACACTTAAGCTAATGCAGATCATGCACGAAAAAGGCTTTGTTTCCAGAACCAGCGAAGGCGCAAAGGGCAGATCACACATTTACACAGCTGAGCTCACTGAAGCCAAAGTAAGCAACAAACTGCTGGATTCATTTATAAACCGTGTTTTTGAAGGCTCCGCCGGAAAGCTGGTTCTAAACGCCTTAGGGAAAGGAAAAACTTCCAGGGAAGAAATAATGGAAATCAGGAAGCTGCTGGATAAACTTGAAAACGATAAGGACCATGAATAAGATTTTTGACTTTATCAGCCAGAGCCCTGCAGTTGAAGCTTTTGGCCTCAGCCTGCTCCACTCCCTGTGGCAGGGAGCGGCAATCGCCATTCTTTTGTGGATCAACACTAAAACTCTAAAAAATCTTCAGGCACAAATTCGTTATTACAGCGCACTTTGCGGCCTTCTGCTGCTAAGCAGCGTATTCTGCCTCACTTTTTATTTTCAATATAAACAGCTTTCCACACCCATTCCGCTGCAGGAAATAGAAATCCTGCAATTTACAGCTCCCGCAACCGGCTTCCACCCCTGGCCACCTACGGAAAGCGAGGGTATTTTTCAGCAGCTGGAAAGCACCTGGTTCAGCACGCTACTATTAATTAAGCAGCACAGCGCCTATATTTTTCTTCTCTGGAGCATTGGATTCATTTTTTACAGCAGCCGTTTCTTTATAGGGCTTACCTGGCTGGAACGTTTAAAAAAGACCAGTATTCAGGTTCCCCAAAACTGGAACAAAACACTGGCAACCCTCCGGCAAAAAACAGGCATACGGAGGCAAATACGTTTGCTCGCTTCAAATAAGGTAACATCACCACTTACGTTTGGCTGGCTTAAACCTGTTATTATTTTTCCTGCCAGTGTGCTGGCTCAAATGCCCATAGACCAGGTGGAAAGCATTCTGCTGCATGAATTAATTCACATAAAGCAAAAAGATTACCTGGTCTCCCTGCTTCAGTCAGCCACCGAAATGCTTTTCTTTTTCAATCCGGCCTACTGGTACATATCCTCTGTTTTAGATAAAGAACGCGAAAATGCCTGCGACGACCTGGTGGTTAACCTGACGCAAAATCCGCTTACTTATGCAAAAGCCCTCAGCAGCCTTGCAGCCTTTTGCAACCGGCAGGAATCCCCACCCGCTTTAGCGGCAGCCCATAATCAGCAACAACTCCTTTTCCGGATCAAAAGAATTATCCACCCACCTAAACCGAATAAAACAATGAAACATTTTTTAAAGAACAGAGGCTACCTCTCCGCACCTGTAGCCATTTTCTGCCTGCTTGTGGCCATTTTTACTTTAGACGTAAAAGGTAATATACAAATCCAGCGGCTTCAAACTGAAAAAAGCATTCCTCAGCTTAATGACACCAGCAAAACTCAGGCGGGCACTGAGGAAGAGAACAAAATACTTACAACAATAAGCAAAGGCTATTACCAGATCTCGGACACTGACTCTGATGGAACCCCTTCCATAGCAACTATGACCTCCGACAGCATCATTATTTATGAAAACAACTCTGCCAGGGGAGCCGGAAATGGCCCCGGCCATGGGAAATTTCATAAAATAAATCCTGAAGCTATTCAGGAGAAAACCCAATCTATCACTTCTTTCAACAAACTCCTGCAAAAAACATCCTCTGACATAGAAAAAGGTAAAGACCGGAACAGAAATTCAGATACAGATACAGCAGCAGGCAATCCATTAATTCTGCTGCTTAAAAGCTCTCCCGACCCTGTTAATCTGGAGACAGATACGGGCGAAGAACAGTTCACATCCACAATCAGGAATGCGTTATCCGAAGGAATTGTAATCAGAAACGTTCAGGATGTACCAGCTGAGGCCATAACTTCGGTAACCACTATTAGGAAGGGAGCTGAAAAGTTTTTTGGCGAAAATGGCAGGCATGGTGTAATGATCGTCAGCGTGAAAGCCCCTTCAGAGGAAACTCAAATAAGAAAACAGGAAGACCACGCTTCCATTAAGGCAAATCCTCTGATCCTGGTTTTAGACCATGAACACAGCTCTGCACTTAATAAGCCCGGCCTGCCCATTCAGGATATAGCAAAACTGGCACTGGAAAAAGGCCTTGAAATTGAAGATGCAAATAAACTTGACCCTCAATCTATCCAGTCTGTCCAGGTTTTCAAATCACAGCAGGCGGCACATTTTGGAGAAAGCGCAAAAGAAGGAGTGGCTCTTATAGTATTAAAGGAAGGCGTACCTAAGCCTGCAAATACTGCAGCAGAAAGCGAATTCATCGTTTACCCTAACCCTGCAGACGACCTGGTTAAAATAAAGTTTTCCCTTCCTTTACCGGAAACAGTAAAAATTACCGTTCATGACAATGCCAATAATACTGTAACGACTATCGCCAGCCAGACAATGGAAAAAGGAACGCATGAATTTGTATGGGATGCATCGCAGCAAGCCCCCGGTATTTATATTATTACCCTCACACAAGGCAGAAAAGTAACGGGCAAAAAAGTGGAGATCAGATAAGCCACAAATCCTGCACAACACAGAAAAGTAAAAAGCTGAGAGCACCAAAAGGAGCCTCAGCTTTTTTCGTGAATAGCAGGCTCACTTGCTTTTCCTCTTTTCAGAAATATAATAACCAGCCCCAGTATAATAAAAGGAATACTTAATAATTGCCCCATATTAAGGAGCATACCTGCCTCAAAGTCTGACTGATCTGCTTTATAAAATTCAATAATGAAACGCGCAGCAAACAACAGGACCATAAACATGCCAAAGGTAAAGCCAGGCGCTCTCCGGCTTTTACTGTACATCAGGTTCAACACAAAAAAGATAAGAAGATAGGCAATGGCTTCGTATAACTGCCCCGGATGCCTGGGGACACTATCCACTCTTTCAAATATAAAAGCCCATGGCACATCAGCAGGTTTTCCAACAATTTCAGAATTCATAAGATTACCAAGGCGTATGCAGACACCTGCGAGTGGACCCACCAGTGACAGTTTATCCAGTAACCAGACAAGACTGATCTTATAAACCCTGGAATAAAGGAACAGAGCTACCATAACTCCGAAAATACCGCCATGGCTTGCCAGCCCCTGAAAGCCGGTAAAATGAAACTCCGGCTCAAAACGGACAGGTAAAAATATTTCCGCAATATGATCAGAGTAATATTCCCAATCATAAAACAGGCAATGAGCAAGCCGGGCACCAATAACAGTAGCCAGAACAACATAAACCGTTAGCTTTTCAAGCTTTTCCTCTCCCAGCCCTGCATTTTTAAAATGCTTTTTTAATAAAATATAACACAACACAAAACCCAGTGCAAAAAGAATAGAATACCACCGCAGGGAATAAAACCCTAAATCAATTATTGTTGGATCAGGATTCCATTCTATATATAGAAGCATAAGTATAATTTTAATTAATAAAAGGCTCTTGCGTAAATATAACTATTAAAGGTCCTCCGGAAAGAAAAAAAGCCCTTTCGGGCTTTCATTTATTTTTAACATTTCCGGTAGCTTTTTTTAAGCTGTTGCCATTTCCTTAAGCTCCCCCACCACTTTCGTCATGGTGGATTTTGCATCTCCAAAAAGCATAAGGCAGTTAGGATAGCCGAAGAGCTCATTTTCAATACCTGCATAACCGGCGCTCATTCCACGCTTACACACAATAACAGTTCTGGCTTTATCGGCATTCAGAATAGGCATACCGTAAATAGGGCTTTGAGGGTTGGAACGGGCGGCAGGGTTTACCACGTCATTGGCACCTATTATCAGGGCAATATCAGTATTGGCAAACTCATCGTTGATCTGATCCATTTCTATCAGCTTATCGTATGGAATGTTAGCTTCTGCCAATAGTACGTTCATGTGCCCCGGCATACGTCCTGCCACAGGGTGAATGGCAAATTTTACTGAGGCACCTCTTTTTTCAAGGATATCTGCCAGCTCCCGCACTACGTGCTGTGCCTGAGCAACTGCCATACCATAGCCCGGAACGATCAGTACAGATGAAGCAGACTCGAATAACATGGCACTTTCCTCCACCCCTACTTCTTTCACCACAATATCCTGACCGTCGCCGCCGGCACCACCGGAGCTTGTTTGCCCGAAGCCACCTAAAAGCACACTCACCAGCGAGCGGTTCATGGCCTTACACATTATCTGAGTAAGGATAATACCCGATGCTCCCACCAGAGCACCTGCAATTATGAGTACCTGGTTATTAAGTACAAAACCAGTTGCACAGGCTGCAATACCGGAATAAGAGTTCAGGAGAGAAATTACAACCGGCATATCGGCACCTCCAATAGGGATAACCACTAAAACACCCAGCAATAAGGCTACACCGACTATACCCAGCATCCAGATTTCAGCGTTCGGGTCGCCAACAACCAGGCCGCCAAGCACCACTACCACCACAAGAAGAATGGCATTAATAGCATGCTGTCCACCAAACGTAATGGCACGTCCATTTATCAGGCCCTTCAGCTTTCCAAAAGCCACAAAGGAGCCCGTAAGCGTAACTGCACCAATAATCACACTTATTACCACGGTTACCCCTACCACAATTTCCATGCTTACTCCTTCGGCATGAGCCATGGGCCAGTATTCCGAGGTTGCCACAAGCACCGAAGCAGCACCACCAAAACCGTTAAATATGGCCACCATTTCAGGCATAGAGGTCATTTCCACGCGGCGGGCAATCACTGTCCCTATAACAGAACCAACCAGAATGGTCACAAATATTTCGGTGAAGCTCAGTATCTGCTGGTCCAGCAGAGTGGCAAGCACTGCAATAAGCATCGCTACGGCAGAAACTGTGTTCCCGCGACGGGCGGTAGATGTTTTGCCAAGCATTTTAATGCCCAGGATAAACAGTACAGACGCCACCAGATAGGCTACTTTTATGATCAGATCTCTATCCATGACTTATTTCTTTTTCTTTTTAAACATTTGCAACATCCGGTCTGTCACCACATAGCCACCCACCACATTGAGGGTAGCCAGCAACAGGGCTGCAATTCCCAGGACTTTGCTTACAGACCAGTTATCGGGCCCGGCACTTACAATAGCTCCCACAATGGTAATCCCCGATATAGCATTGGAACCTGACATAAGAGGAGTATGGAGGGTTGGCGGCACTTTTGAGATCAGCTCAAAACCTACAAAGCTGGCCAGCACCAGCACATACAGGAGCACTAATAGAGACTCTGCGTTCATACTGTTTTGCTTAAAATTTCTTTGGTAAACTGATGTACTAACTCTCCCTTATGGGTAATGAGAGAGCCTTTAGTTACTTCTTCGTCCATCTCCCACTTAAAACCTTCTTTGGTTGCTAAATGGAGCAGAAGCGTACTTATGTTTTTAGCGTATAACTCACTGGCATTTACAGGCACCAGGGCAGGAAGATTGGCTTCCCCTATTATAGTTACTCCATGCTTAACCACGGTAGTATTGAATTCACTCAGCTCGCAGTTACCGCCTGATTCCACTGCCATGTCTACAATTACAGAACCGGGCTTCATGCTTTTTACCATTGGCTCTGAAACCAGCAGAGGTGCTTTTTTGCCAATCACCAAAGCCGTGGTAATTACAATATCAGCATCGGCAATATGTTTGGAGATCATTTCTTTCTGCTTCTGAAGGTACCCTGCAGATACTTCTTTGGCATATCCTCCTTCGGTTTTCACGCCTTCGCCCTGCACCTCCAGGAAACGCCCGCCCAGCGACTCCACCTGCTCTTTTGTTTCGGGGCGCACATCGGTAACCTCCACCACAGCACCCAGACGCTTTGCTGTGGCAATAGCCTGCAAACCAGCCACACCGGCGCCAAATATAAGCACCCTGGCAGGTGTTATGGTACCGGCAGCGGTCATCATCAGGGGGAATATTTTACCTAAGGCATTTGCTCCCAGCAGCACCGCTTTATAGCCACCAAGGTTAGCCTGGGAGCTAAGGGCATCCATTTTCTGCGCCCTCGAAATACGTGGGACCGCATCCATGGCAAAGGCAGAGATCTTCTTCTGAAGAAGAGCATCCACAACTGCAGGAACTGTATAAGCATATAAAAAGGAAATTACCACACTTCCTTCCTTCATGCCCATAACTTCTTCAGCTGCAGGCGCATTTACCTTTAAAAGAATATCGGCAGTACTTAATAAGGAGGCTTTGTCAGGAGCAATAGTAGCTCCGGCCTGCTCGTACACACTGTTATAAAAGCCGGTAGATTCCCCGGCCCCGCTTTCAATAATACAATTAAAGCCTGCTTTAGTAAGTGACTTTACTACATCCGGTGAGAGGGCTACCCTGCGTTCGGGCACTTTGGTCTCTTTGAGAACTGCTATTTTCAATGCAATAAGTTTTAAAACCTAATGCCGCAAAATACAATATTTATTTCCTTATAAACAAGATGATAAATATCAGGGACTTTGCAGACAACAGCTTAAAGGTTCAGTACTACCCAACTTTTACAAAAAAAAGGCAATAAAACTTATACGACCAGCTTAGACAGAACCACAAAGCAGGATTTAACTGACAAAACAAAAAAAGTGAATCAAAGAAAAAGGTTAACTTTCTTTGATTCACTTTTTACAGTATACTCAAATATTTATAATGCACATAAGGTTGCCCCACCGGACTTTCCCCTGACAATTTTTCCTGGCAGATAAAGCCGGTAGTCTGCACAGGCATAACCATCCGGAACTAAGCCAAAGAAACAGCCTGGGCAAAACACTGCCGGGGCACTGTCACTTCCGGCATTTCGCCTACAAAGGCTTCCATTCGGTATGGAAAGACTCATCTGCTCCTCTGTCTTTTCTCTTATAGGTGTGGGCACCAAAATAATCGCGCTGGGCCTGAATAAGATTTGCCGATGAGTCTGCTGTAATAGCCCCAAGGAAATAATTAAGTGCGGACGCCATTACAGGAAGTGCAAAACCGTGCTGCAGCCCTGTGGCTACGGTAGCAGCAAAACCTGCCTGATATTCTGTCATTCTGTTTACTACAGAGGGAGCGGTAAGGAGGCCCTTTTCCGTAGCATACACAGCCACCAGCTCCTCCATCAGTTCCGAGCGGATAATACACCCATTGGTCCAGATGCGGGCGATCTCACTCAAATCCAGATTCCATTCAAAATCATCTGATACCTGCCTCATCAGGTTAAAGCCCACTTCATGATTGATAATGCGGGTAGCCTGGTAAGCATCGGTTAAGCGTTTTATCAGTATAGACTTATCGCCTTCGGTATTTCCGGCCACGTGCCGGTAAAGTTTTGCTGCCTCTACCCTGGCCTTTTTAAATGAAGAAAGAGAGCGCGCAGATACTGCTTCTGTTAAAGGACCATACGGAACCCCATGCTCCAGAGCAGCTCCTACCGACCAGCCACCGGTTCCCTTTTGTGCGGCCTGGTCAAGTATTTTATCGAGCAAAAGCTCACCGTCTTCTTTTTTCTGCAGAATATCTATGGTAATTTCCAGTAAGTAACTTCCCAGTCCACCTGTTTGCCAACCGGTAAATATCCGTGAAATCTCCTCAGGGGGAGTCTGCAGGCAATATCTCAGGTAATAATAAGCTTCGGCCAGCACCTGCATTTCGGCATACTCAATGCTGTTATGCACCATCTTAATAAAATGTCCTGCTCCATCCGGACCAATGTAGGCTGTACAGGGCATTCCGTTTTTATCCGGA
Source organism: Cesiribacteraceae bacterium YIM B00369 (assembly GCA_017948555.1). Classification (GTDB taxonomy): domain Bacteria; phylum Bacteroidota; class Bacteroidia; order Cytophagales; family Cyclobacteriaceae; genus Nafulsella. The sequence continues at coordinate 10,384 of JAFMYY010000003.1, forward strand.
GCTGAAATTAAATTCAGATACCGGGCTATTGCTTCGTAGCCTTTCTGAGACCCGCCAGGCATCATGGATGGTCCTTTTCTTGCCCCTTCTTCACCACCCGAAATACCTGTGCCAACAAAATGAATTCCTCTTTCCTGGAGCAGCTTTGTTCTCCTGGTGGTATCTTTGTAAAAGGAGTTACCACCATCGATTATCACATCACCCTCTTCCAGGAAAGGCAGCAGGGCTTCAATTTGCTGATCTACCGGGGCTCCGGCAAGGATCATTAAAAGGATTTTCCTTGGCCTTTCCAGAGACTGCACAAAAGCGGGGAGATCATCAAAGCCCACCATATCCGATACAGAAGGGTTATCCTTTACAATATTTTTGGCAACATTCTCCTCCTTACCCGCCACATGCCGGTTGTAAATAGAAACCTTTACTCCTTTTTCTGCCATATTCAGGGCAAGGCTGCGGCCCATAACTCCCATGCCTATAAGGCCAAATTCCGATAATGATTTCATATCCTCTGTTTTCTTTAATATTTCATCTACAATTGCATCCGGAGTGTTATCTACATTTACATGCAGGCCATAGGAAGGCCTTTCAAGTGTTTTTAACTGAGAATCCAGCAGCTCAGGAGGCATGTAATGGCCTTTACGGCCCCTTAGCCGTTCCATTAAAAGCTCACGGCTCCCCTCCAGAAAAACCCAGGTAATTTTTGGCGCAGGTTCAGGCGCAAGCAGGTAACGGTAATTTTCTTTAAGTGCTGAACAGGCAAGTACAGCTCCATCCCCTTTACCCCATTCCTTTATCTGGAGTCCCAGTTCATGCAGCCAGTCCATGCGATCTTCATCTTCCAGCGCCTGCCCGCCTCTCATTTTTACCACATTTGCCTCCGGATGAAAATCATCCGCATCATAAAAGGTGAGGTTCAGCCGCTCAGCAAGAAGACTGCCAATGGTAGTTTTTCCACTACCTGATACTCCCATTACTACAAAAATCATATCCTGTTTTCAAAAAAATAAACGAAGAAAATACTCCACTTCCAATAATTACCCTGGTTTTGCCTGATATTACCAGAGTAGCGAAAGCCTGTCTGTTATTATTAAGCTTTTAAAAAATAAAAGGTTTTTGATTCCTCCTTTAAATGATAATTCAGGTGAGTCTGCCTGGTAAAGAGATGCTTAAACTGACAACAGACGCCGATAAACAGAGAAAGGGAAGGCACATAGCACCCTCCCTTTTCCGCTGCTTTTTATACCGGATCCTTTAACTTAGTTTTTCAACAGCCTGATTGGCTTAGTTGCTATATTGTTATGCGACAGGCTCAGCATATAAGTACCTTTCAGCAAACCTTTACTATCATTATAGGCATAGCGGTTATTTCCTGCATACCCGTCCATCATTTCTGTAAGTACAATCTGCCCATTCATGTTCATCAGGCGAATTTCCACCGGGCCGTCGGCTCCTAATTCAAAATCCACAAAGAAATCGTACTGAAAAGGGTTAGGGCCCACTTTTTGCACTGTCAGCCCGGCAACTGAATTATTCTGCACAGATTTGCTCTCCACCATTTCAAGTTTAAAATATTCAAACTTTCCATCGTAATCTGTTTGCTTAAGTCTGTAATAAGACTTCCCGGCCAAAGGAGACACATCAGTAAATGAATACGTCAGTTTCGACTTGCTGTTTCCTGCCCCGCGTACGCTTCCCACTACCTGAAAAGATTTACCATCTGTACTCCGCTCAACTGTAAAGAAGTCATTATTTTCTTCCGCTGCAGTAGCCCATTCTACAATTACTTTCCCGGCCTCAGGCTTTACTTTAAAATATGCAAGAGTAACAGGAAGAGTCCCGATTGCATTATATCCGTATTTATCGAGCTTGCTATATCCTGCCACCGGCTCCATTCTGCTGTCCCATAACGACTTTCCTTCATATTCTATCCAGGTGCTTGCTGAGTTTTCTGCGGTTCCGTCAGCTTTACCTCCATCAATTGTTCCGGAAGGCTTAAGAACCTCAATCACTGACTCCTTCTGGAGCGTAAGCTTTTTGGAATGATCAATCCAGAGAGTACCGTAAACAGCTATTTTAGCACCTTCTAAAGTGATATTCTTATCTAAATTAATGGTGTGTCCGCTTTTCAGCACAATAGAATCCCCTGATGCCGGAGCCCGTGGCTCCCAGCTGCCGGCCTTGCTCCAGTCCCCGCTCTGCTTTGAGTAAATAACTTGTTTTGTGGCCGCTTTAGATTCCCGGTTATTTCCCAGGTTAAGCCATATAAATATGCCTGCTGCCACAATTACGGCAACGGCAATTCCTGCCGCTGCGTATTGCCAGGTCATTTTTTGCCTGAGCCTGGGGGTGGTACTTTGTCTCATTGAACGTTTCGATTTCATAATTGTAAAGGTTGTTTCAAATAATTCCTGATTTCTTCGATTTTTACTTACGCCTGTTTAACCTTTATCCTTTTTCTTTTCCTCTTTTAAAACGATCAGGCTATTGCCCTTGAGAATACCAGATCTTCCATTTCAATCTTATCACTCTCGCTTAAAAGCGCTGCTCTTTCCACAAAAGACTTAAGCTCCCTTATATTTCCGGGCCAGTTATGCGTTAACATTGCCTCCAGGGCTTCTTTTGTAAATGTTTTATTTCCTAATTTATTCTGTGTGCAAAATTCGTTCAGGAAGTTTCTGGCCAGGAGAATAACATCATTCCCCCGTTCTCTGAGGGGAGGAAGATGAATAAGGAAGCCTTGGATCCGGTAATAAAGATCTTCCCTGAACTTACCTTCTTTTACCCGTTGCCCAAGGTCTTTATTGGTGGCGGCTAAAACCCTTACATCCAGCCCAATCTCTTTATTACTCCCCACTCTGCAAATACTGCTTTCCTGCAACACCCTTAACAGCTTTGTCTGGAGGTTAATATCCATCTCTCCTATTTCATCGAGCAGAATAGTTCCACCGTTAGCTTCTTCAAATTTCCCTATCCTTCTGCCATCGGCCCCTGTAAATGCACCTTTTTCATGACCAAACAATTCGCTTTCTATCAGGTCTTCCGGAATAGCAGCCACATTTATGGCAACAAACGGCTTCTTTTTTCTGGGGGAGTTATAATGGATAGCCCTTGCCACCACCTCTTTTCCTGTGCCGCTTTCACCGGTAATGAGGGCCAGCACATTACTTTTCTCAACCTTCTGGATCAGTTTGAGCATTTTAAGTGCTGCCTGGCTTTCCCCTATCAATGCAGAGTATTTACTTCTGTCGATAATTTGCTCCCGCAGCACCTCCACCTCTTTAGTAAGATTTACATTTACTGTAAGATTTTTCACACAAAGGCTTAATTCAGTAAAGGTATTGCTGTTTTTAAGGATGTAATACTTAGCTCCGTTCTTATAAGCATCCACAGCAACACCTACATCTTCCTGGCCCGACACCACTATGGTGGCAATATTGCTGTTATAGTTATTGATCCTCTTGAGAATGTCGAGACCCGTCATTCCCGGTAAATTATAATCAACAGTAACAATATCAGGGTTCAGATGAATATGATCAAAGAATTCTTCCCCGCTCTGAAAAAGTGTAACATCATAGTTACTCTCATTCTCAAGGGTAAATTTTAACATTTCACCAAACATCAAATCATCTTCAATGATGAAAATCTTAATCATATTCTCCATATCTCTGTTCTTATCTTTAGCAGGAATTTTACTGTTATTTCAATTCTGAAATTAATACCGAACTAACAACAAAAAATAAAAGGAAATATGTTTTTATTCCTAAATACATAAGGCAGGTAAGGTTTAATCCGGATTTAACACCCTAACATTATCTCTGAAATAACCCATACCCTGCCCCTTAAAGAAAAGCAGAAGAAATAAAAATCCCTGCCTACTTTCCGTAAAAAACAGAAGTAAGCAGGGACAATAATTTATAAAATTCAGCAGGCTTTACAGGCAGTTATCTGCTAAAGACTTACCCAGTTACCTTCCCTGGCAGAGCGAAAAACCGCTTCCAGCACTTTTGTATTAGCCACAGCATCTTCCAGAGGAACAGGTACTTCTCCTCCTTCTCTTACTGCCCTGGTAAATTCATCTGCCTGTATCCGGTACTGGTCGCATTCATTAAAGGAGAGCGTTTCAATATTTTGCTGCAAAATATCCCCTGAATTTATCCTGATGGAAGTCTCCTTGTCCTTAGGAGCATTGAAAGGAATCATAACTTCCAGTTCCTTCTTTTCTCCCAGGAAGTGCATGCGCTGGTAAGGCACAAGCTGAGTGCTTACTGAAAATACCGCCTGGCAGGAAGGAAACTGCATGATAACGCTCGCGAGGGTATCTGTTCCAAAATCCTTATCGAACCGGATAAGGGCAAGAACCTTTTCCGGCTCCTCCCCGGTTACAAAACGGGAGGTATTAACGGGGTAGCAGCCAATATCCCACATAGCACCTCCTCCGTAAGCTTCAATGTTCCTTATATTGCCAGGATCAGCATTGAAATAACTGAAAGCACCCTGTATGAGGTGCAGCCTACCTAATGCACCCTGCTGCACCAGTTCCCTGGTCCTGAGCCACTGTGGGTGTGTTCTTACCATAAAAGCCTCTCCCACTTTTACCCCATGCTTGTCGCGGGCGGCAATCAGCCTTTCCACATCTGCACTGCTAAGGGCAACCGGCTTCTCGCATAAAACATGCTTGCCTGCTTCTATACACTTTAAGGTGTACTCCGTATGAAGGTGGTTCGGGAGCGGATTGTATACAATATGAATATCAGGGTCTGCTATCAATTCTTCGTAAGAGCCATAACTTTTCTGTATACCTGATTTTACGGCTGCTGCTTTAGCTTTTTCCAGGTTGCGCGAGGCAATGCCCAGCACCTGGTAATCTTCGCTGCCGCTCATTGCCGGTATTACTTTTTCCACCGCAATTTTAGCAGCTCCTAATACTCCCCAGTTCAGTTTCATAAAAATGTAAGTTAGATTTTAAAAAAGCTCAATAAAGATAAAAATTAATAAATAAAACTTCAGGACCGGCTCCATAATATAGCTTAAGCCGGATTGCTTTTACTCTTTCAGGATACCGATATGTAAGATGGTTCAGATCTGCACCCCCCCTCCCCGCACAGCATGTTTGTACCACAGGTTAACAGCTTCCGGCAATAAAAAACCGATAATTCCCCTGTTTTCTGCAATTATTGTACCCCTGAACAGACCTGGCTCCCCTAAGTTAAAATATTTCACAAATAAGTATTAATTCAAAATAATATTTTAATTTTTTACTGATTAACCATCTTTGAAGGGCAAAAAAACAGTTTGTCCCCTTAAATATGAATGATTTTCCAGATGTTTTCCTTCTAAAAAAGTCATCTTGCAGAGAAAGTAAAATTAAGTAATGCCTGTAGTTTCCCGGTAAGGAAAAACTGCAGTCATATTTTTTATTTATTATGCTTTTGGGAATACAAAAAATAAATCTGTTTTAACAAAAATGCTTTATATGAAAAACTTTTTTACACTACTCCGCCGTAGCTCCCTGTTCTGTTTCGCAATCGTTTGCTGCCTCATTACAGGGGGGCAGCTTCAGGGCCAGACCCTTGCCTTTCCGGGTGCGGAAGGCTTTGGCCGCTATGCAGAAGGTGCCCGTGGAGCCGCCACTCCCGAAGTTTATATAGTGACCAACCTGAACGATAGCGGAACGGGCTCATTTCGTGATGCAGTAAGCCAGCCGGGCCGTTTTGTTGTATTTGCAACCGGAGGCATTATTCGTTTGGAGTCACCAATTGCTATACCCGCCAATACTACCATAGCCGGCCAGACTGCCCCCGGCGACGGAGTTGTACTGGTTGGCAAAAGAGTTACTTTTTCCGGCTCAAACAACACTATAGCCCGCTATCTGCGCATACGCCTGGGAGCTGCCGGCAACGGAAAAAATGAAGATGCCTCCGGCATTTCAAATGGTGCCAATATGATATTCGACCATATGTCCTTTACCTGGGGACTGGATGAAGTTTTTTCCATTAACTGGGACGGAAAAGGCACCTCTATCGATAATATCACTATCCAGAATTCCATCATCGGACAGGGACTCCACCGCCATAACCACTCTGCCGGCGGCCTTATTCAGGCACCCGATGAAGGAAAAGTCAGTTTGCTGAAAAACCTTTATATCAGCAATAAAACACGAAATCCTAAGGTAAAGGGTATTAACGAGTTTGTTAATAATGTGGTCTATAACTATGGAAATTACGGCAACACTTATGGGCACTCTCTGGGTGGGGCAGGTTATATTATGGGCGGAGAATCTGAAGGAATTTCAGAAGCTAATATTATTAACAACTATTTTGTGGGAGGGCCTCAAACCTCTCCGGGTCAGTCTTCTCCTTTTTCAAGAGGAAACGGGAATTTCAGACTCTATGGATCCGGCAACTACTGGGATAATAACAAGGATGGTGTTTTGAACGGAAATCTGGTACCCTATGAAAACAGCTCTTCCGGCTACCCGGGCATCACTGATTTCAGGACTGAACCTTTCGATTATCCTGCCAAGAACCCTGATATGACTGCAGAAGAAGCATACCAGTACATAATTGACAATGCCGGCCCTGTTTACCCGCGCCGCGATCAGCTTGATCAGCTTTTAATAAACGAAGTAGCCTCCCGCGGAACAGAAGGTTTGTATGTGTACCGGGAAACTGATATACCTCTTGCGAATGGTGGTGTAGGTGAATTATTCCAGGCTCCCGTGCCTCCGGACTCAGATGCTGACGGCATGCCCGATGCCTGGGAAGATGCTCATGGTTTAAACAAAGATGATGCAAGTGATGCGACAGCGTATAGTACAGAGGAAAACGGGTACTTAAATATAGAGGTATACATTAATTCTATAATGGAAACGCCTGCTCCGGACTTTTTAAGGCCCCCTACAGGAGTAGTTGCCACTGCTACCTCCACCACAGAGATAGAACTAAGCTGGGAGGACAATACTGACAGCGAGGATAACTATATTATAGAGCGCTCTGCAGACGGGGAAACCTTTACTGCACTTGATGAGCTTGCCGCCAATACCACCTCCTTTACAGATACCGGACTTGACACAAAAACAGAATACCATTACAGAGTAAAAGCGGTAAATGCAACAGAAGAATCCGCTTACAGCACCCCTGTTTCGGTTAAAACCATGGGAGTACCTGACACGCCTTCTAATCCTTTACCCGCCGATGAATCTGTTTACAGCCAGTCTGCAAACCTTAACCTTCAGTGGGAAGGAAGTGCGAATACAGATACCTATAAAGTATATTTCGGAACAGATGCCGGAAGCCTTAGCCACCAGGGCGACGCTGCCACTCCTGCATTTCAGGTAACTGGTTTAGCAGAAAACACCACCTATTACTGGCGGGTGGATGCGGTAAATGAAATTGGCACTTCTGAGGGCCCTGTCTGGAGCTTTGAAACCCTGAGGCTTGCCAGTGCAGAACTGGTGGCTCATTACAGCTTTGATGCTGCTTCAGGAACAGCGGCGGAAGATGAAACAGTATTCGGGAATGATGGTACTATAACCGGATTTACCCCACAATGGGTTAGCGGTAAAGCTGGCAATGCACTGGACATGTCAGACGCAGCTGGTACTGCCACTGCCCGGATTGAGGTTCCCTCCAATAACCAGAACTACTTCGACGACCATTCCTTTACCATTTCCATGTGGGTAAAAATTAATAAGCCTTACAGCTATGCGGCAGGGGAAGATGCTTACCTGATTCATAAAGGAACCTTTGAAGCAGGTACCGGCAAATGGTATGGAATACAGCTGAAAGATGAGAATTTAACTTTTGCCATCGACGATGGAGACACAAAAAGCAGTGTCAGCGAGGCTGTGGGCGCATCAAGCCCTCATAATCTCTTCAATGATGAGTGGAAGCATATTGTAGCCATAAGGGATAAAGATAACAGCCGGATTAAACTATATATCAACGGTCAGCTGGCAAAGCAGGGCACCTCCTCTACCGGCACTATAGGCAAGTCCGATGCCTTAACGATAGGCAATTCAGCTGAAATGAGGCCTTTCCGCGACATAATCGATGAGGTTAAACTTTTTAATTATGCACTTCCAGAATCTGAAATAACAGCATTGTACAATGCAGATGAACCTGAAAGCCCGGCAGCCACTAATCCAACACCAGCCCACGAAGCAAACAACATCGATGCTGAGGAAGTGGAAATCAGCTGGACCAGCCCTGCAACCTCCTTTAATGTTTATTTAGGCACATCTGCCGAAGATTTAGCACTGGAAATTGAAGACACTGACGGAACGGCTGATGCTTTTACAGAACTGGAAAACGGCACCACCTATTACTGGAGAGTTGATGCCCTTACAGAAGAAGGCACCACCACCGGGGATGTATGGTCCTTTACCACCTCTGTTCCTGTACAAACAGGCGATTTAGTTGGCCACTGGAAGCTTGACGGAACCTCCGGCACCTTAGCACAGGATTCAGGTCCTTATGAGAACCACGGGCGGTTAACAAATATCCCTGACCCTCAGTGGGTGGAGGGCAAGGAAGGTAATGCACTGGATTTCAGTAACTGGGAGGAAAATTCTCATATTCAGATTCCTGATCAGCCGCATCTGAATTTTGATGAAAGCTCCTTTTCTATTGCCTTCTGGATGAAAGCTCCTCCGGAACTTGGAGCAGGAAGTTTCTATATCTTTCATAAAGGAACATTCAATACCCAAAATGGAGGAACAGGTCATTGGCATGGACTCGAAGTAAAAGAGGGTCTTATCCGCTATGCAGTAGATGATGATATTACTAAAACAGATGTCACTATTGATGACAACAGTCCCTTTTTTACAGATGAATGGGTACATGTTGTTACAATACGGGATACTGAAAATGATAAATTAAAAATTTACCTTAATGGTGAGCTTATGGCCGAAAAACAGGACGGAACTAATGCACCAATAGGAAACTCTTTTCCTCTTTTAGTAGGCAACAACTATGATCTGAACAGTCCATATAAAGGCACCCTCGATGACTTCAGGATTTACGATTACTCCCTCAGCTCTCAGGACATTGCTGCCTTGTATAGCGGAGAAAGGCCTGACTTTATAGTTACCGAACCATCGCCTTTTAATGAAGCAACTGAAATGGAACCTTCTGAAGTTGAGCTTAGCTGGACAGGTACCGCCCAAAGCTATAATTTATACCTGGGAACAGATGAAAACACCCTCAGTCTGGAATCAGAAGGGATTACAGGATCATCCTATACACTTACTGAGCTCGCGCATGCCACCACCTATTACTGGAGAATTGACCCTGTTGTGGGTGATGAGAATGGCACCGGGGAAGTGTGGTCCTTTACCACCAGGGAAGCAGTATTGACACCCTCAAACCCCACCCCTGCTCCAAACCAATCCGGTGTGGAACCTGTAGGCCTGCCATTGAGCTGGTCCGGCAACGCTCAGTCTTACAAAATTTATATGGGTACAAGCGAGGATGTCATGAACCTGATTGCTGAAAATTTAAACTTAACTACCTATACGGTTGAAAACCTTGATTTTTCTAAAACCTATTACTGGAAAGTAGAGGCAATTACAGGACCGGAAACAGCCAGCAGCGGGACCTGGTCATTTTCCACCCGGGAATCTATTTCCCTGGCATCGGCGCCACAACCGGCTCACGAAACCGATGGAATGGAAACCGAAGAAGTAGTACTCAACTGGGCGGGCGATGCTGAATCGTATAATATATACGTGGGTACAGACCCTGATGACCCGGAACTGAGAAAAACAGGCAGCAAGGAAACCTCTTATACCATATTCTGGCCTCTTGATCAGGGCACCCAATATTTCTGGCGGGTAGATGCAGTAAAAGGAGAGGAAGTAAAAACAGGAGAAATATGGACATTTACTACTTTATCTGCTACCGGAACAGCTAATTTGGCAGAAAAAAACGTCTTCAGGGGATACCCAAGCCCATTTACTGATAAGCTGACTGTTGAATTTACTTTAGAGAAGCCCGAAACAGCGGAACTGTTATTGTATAACAACCAGGGGCGCCTGATTCATTCCTTCATTAAAACAAGTTTAACTGAAGGCCGCCATATATTAAACTTCAGCACAAAAAACAGCTCTTTGCGGGACTTGAATGAAGGTTTATATTACCTGGTACTCCAAACATCAGAAGGAAAATCAGTTCAAAAGGTGGTGCATTTTAAATAGGTTTAGTAGTAGTAGTAGTAGTAGTAGTAGTAGTAGTAGTAGTAGTAGAAATAATAGTAATTCTTCTTAAATGAAAAAAGGCGGCAGGTCGTATTACTACACCTGCCGTTTTTTTTATTCCACCGGCCGCTTTTTAATAAGCCTATTTTTTTCCCGCACAAAGCTGTGTAATATCCCTGCCGTTCAGGTTTTATACAAAAGCTGTTTAAGGGAAGAACAATAAAAATAATCCATATTATTTTTACTATCACCACAAAAAAACAATACAAAATTAACCGGCACCTTGATATTATACAAAACAAAAGGACGTAAGCTTTCAGGATAGATAGAGCTGCATTGAAATATGCAATGGGATACTTTTACTTTTCATCCAATTGTAAGCAGGAATGAAAAAATGTATCGGGACTCTGATTGCTTGTGCAGGCTTTTTATCAGCCTATAGCCAGTTGCCCTTATCCTTATCAGAAAAGCAGGACAGTCCGGCTGAGAAAAAAACCTTCAGGCTGGTTAGCCTCAGCCGCGACGTAAATACTCAATACCACGATTCGGCTCCTGTTATAGCACCCGACGGCAAAACCCTGTATTTTACAGTAAATGACCATCCTGAAAATACCCGCGGCAAAGGAAGTCAGGATATCTGGTTTTCTGAATCAGGTGCTGATGGCAGCTGGACAAAAGCACAGCACATGCCTGCTCCTCTGAACACCAACCTTTTTAACCAGGTACTTAGCGTATCGCCTGATGGCAACACCCTATTGGTACGGGGAGGCAGCCGGCGCGACGGGATTGGCTTTTCTTTATGCCACAGAATAAACGGACAATGGCAAAAACCGGAGCCCCAGAAGATAGATGATTTTGAAAAAAGGTGCAAAGGACGTTTCAACGGAGCTTTTCTGGCCCTTGATGCTTCCGCACTTCTCCTCTACTTCAGCGAAAAGGAAGGCGCCACCTATAGCGATCTTTATATAAGCTTTCCTTCAGGTAATAATAAATGGACCGCTCCTGCCCCCATCAGCTACCTGAATTCCCGCCTCGATGAATTCGGCCCTTATCTGGCCCCTGACAATAAAACGCTTTACTTCGCCAGCAACCGCCCCGGTGGTTTTGGAAGCATGGACATTTACACCACCACCCGGCTGGATAACAGCTGGCTTAAATGGTCGGAGCCGAAAAATATAGGGGCTCCAATAAATACCGGCGGCTTTGATGCCTACTTTGCAATTGGAAACTCCGATACCCTCATTTTTACCACCAGGGCCCATATGTCGGCCGATGGGGGGCACCTGGATATTTATACCCTGCAAAGGCAGCAGGAAAAAGAACCTAAAATTTTACTGAGCGGAAAGGTGGTGGATCAAAAAACAGGTGAGCCCATTCCGGGAGCGGATGTTCGTATTTTGCATGAAAGTGAAACAGTTGGCATTGCGGAAGCCGGAGAAGAGGATGCTTATTTTAATACAGAACTGGCGGGCGACGGGAATTATCAGCTGCAGATAAATGCCGAAGGATATCTGGCAGGAGTGGACAGCTTTTTTGTTGAATCAGGCAAATCAGATATAAATGTGTACAGAACTATTTACCTGAAGCCATTAGAGGTGGGCTTATCGGTAAGGCTAAACAACATATTCTTCGATTTTGATAAAACAGTTCTCCGGCCGGAATCTTACCCTGAACTGGACAAAGTAGTGGAACTCATGGAACAAAACCCCGGCCTGTACATAGAAATTGGCGGCCATACCGATGACAAAGGCAGCGATACCTATAATGAAACTCTCTCAAGAGGCCGGGCAGAAGCCGTTCAGGCCTATTTAACCGGGAAGTGGATAGAATCGGAACGGGTAAGTTCGCGGGGATATGGAGAAAGTAAACCTGAGGTTTCCAACGATTCTGACGAAAACCGCCAGATAAACCGCAGAGTGGAATTTACTGTTTTACAGAACAGGAAGGGATACTGACACTAAAGCGCTCCCCCTCCTGTTCTGCTCTCTCTTAATCGAAAATAATGGTCTTGTTCAGGTGCACAAAAACATGATCGCCCAAAACAAGCCGCAGCGATTTGGCAAGCACGTTCTTTTCCACATCCCGCCCTGCCTGGGCCATTTCCTTAGCACTCTGGGTGTGGTCCACAGGAATTACATTCTGGGCTATAATAGGTCCCTGATCAAGATCGTTGTTAACAAAGTGGGCTGTGGCGCCAATAATTTTCACACCCCGCTCATAAGCCTGCGCATAGGGATTGGCACCTATAAAAGCCGGCAGGAAAGAATGGTGGATGTTTACAATCCTGTTCGGGAAATGACTTACAAAACCGGAGGACAGGATGCGCATATACTTTGCAAGTACCAGGAATTCCGGGTTGTACTGACGTATTATGTCCAGAACAGCTTCTTCATGTTCTTCCCTGCTCATCCCTTCAGGACTCACACAATGGAAAGGAATATTAAATTTACCGGTAAGCTCTTCCAGAACATCATAATTACTGACTACCGCAAGAACATTTGCATTCAGCTCATTAAAGGTATAGCGGATTAGCAAATCGCTCAGGCAATGATGCTCCTTTGTTGCCAGAATTACAATATCCTTTTTTGAACTGTCTGTCAGTTTAATACTTACCTTTTCCGGTAATACAGCTTTCAGGTCTTTCAATAACGCTTCCTGGCTAAACTCCCCCGAAAATTCCGTACGCATAAAAAAGTGGTTGCTGCTCTTCTCCACAAATTCACCATTACTGATTACATTGAGGTTATGGATATAAAGGATTCCGGTAATTTGATGAACAAGCCCTCTTTGGTCGGGACAGTTGATCAGAAGAATATGCGTCATCATTCTACAATATATTATGGATTCAGGAGGAATATAAAATCAGGCAAATATATGAATTTTTATAGCTATTCCCATTAATGGACACGCCTGCAGTTTCCCGCTTAAAACCCCCTGCCTTCCGGCTCTGCCGCTGCGAAAAACCGGCTCCTCTACCCGGCTGCCGAACCAAACCTCAGGCAGACTATGCACCGGCTTTAAAAAAAATTACAAATATTATATGACAGGGCTATTATAGCTTCACCCGCTTTCAAGGCTTTTACATAAAATATTTAAAATATGGTTTAAAGTTTTATGCCTGCGCACAAAAATGCTATCTTTCTGTTAAGTATTTTATTGAATATTTAAGTACGGCTCAAATGAAACAAATATATAATACAACTGACAACCCTCTTGTACAGGGCATTAAAACTATTGGCATAGGCAAGCACGGCAGCAAACCGCTCCCCTTACCTCTGCTGGAAGAAATTATAACCTATCTGGATTCGCCCGATGTTGTTCCTGTTCAGAAGGGTGCATTTTACGGAGCTCTTATGGCGAAAGGAGCTACAGAAGAAGAAAAAGCATTATTGAAGCAGCCGGGAACAGAAACACCCTACACTGTTGAGGAACTGTATGCGCATTTATGCACAGATGCACCCGCAGAAATGAGGGAAACAGGCATAAAGCTGCTAAAAAAAGAAAGCCTGTCCCTACAGGAAGCAAAGAAGCTGGGTGACTTTCTTTATTCCGGCCTTCCGGGAGAAACTTTTCGCGGAATGGCTGTAAGCATGATGCGGATCCGCTACGAAACAGAAGAAGAATATCAGGGACTGATGGAAGCAGCAGTAAACACCTTTAGCCCGGAATTCAGAGAGGAAACAACTGCACCTGCACTAACTATTCAGCTGGCCGAGCCTTTCGATGGGGTGGAACATTCTTATATGATCACTCCTCTTATTGCTATGGCAATGCAGCAGGCAGGGCACCCGGTGGTGGTAAGCACCGGCCGCTCATCAGGTCCAAAACTGGGTTTAAATGCACGTGATATTTACCAGGCATTAGGGGGCCCTTTTATTCAAAGTAAGGGGCAACCGGAGGATAACAGTCCGCTGTTCGGCAGGGCACTGGACCAGAAAGACCTTTCCCCTGCCCTGGACGAATGGGTAGACAGGAGAAGGCTCATTTTTAAACGCCCCTTTCTGGCCACAGCCGAAAAGGTGCTGAACCCGTGCGGCGCTCAGATACTTATCACTTCTGTTTTCCACCTTACCTATATGGAAAAAATGGTGCGCCTGGCTGCCATGAATGGCTTTAGCGGAGTAATTGTGTTAAAAAGAGGGCTGGAAGGCACACTTGCTCCTTCCATTGCCAAAGCCAGTGGAATTTTATGCGCTGCCAAACAAGCCGATGGCTCTTTTATTACCACCACAATTGAGGCCAATAACGAGGCCTTTACAGCCTACAGGGCAGAGGCCGACGACAATGTGGAACCACTACTGCCGGAAGATAACCTGGAGCTGATCAGGAGATATGCAGAAAATGGTGCTACCGGTAATAATGATTTTGATAAGCGGACGGGGCTGGCCCTGGCTCTTTACAGGGAAGGCCTGAACTGGATAAAAAAGAACCTCACGACCGGCTAACCCCTCCGGTGTTGCGGAACGGGACCTGTTGCAAACTGCTATTGTTCTTCAGTTGCCGGGGCTTTAACTGATAAAGTCCCGGATAAGCTGATTAACCTGATCCGGTTTTTCATGCTGTACCCAATGAGTAGCATCCTCCACCATTTCAAGTTTCCCGTCCCGGCATTTTTCAACGCTGGGGCGGGCCATTTCATGGCTCAGGAAAGCATCTTTCATACCCCAGATAAGGAGCACAGGAACCTTAACCTGCTGATCCATATCCATCTTACTGAATTTTGCAGCCCTGTACCAATTAATCATTGCTTTCATGGCACCGGGCTTTTTCCATGCCTCTTTATAACGGGCGAAATCCTCTCCCGAAAAAGTCCCTTTCTTCGCCGACCGCCTCATGCTGCGGGAGAGTAAGCTGAAATTAAAAGCACCAACCAGCTTTTCCGGAAGCAGGGGAAGCTGGAAAAATCCCATATACCAGCTTTTCAGCATCTGTTTCGGGAGCCTCTTCAGAGTGTCCTTCATTACCTGCGGGTGAGGAAGGTTCAGGATAATGAGCCTTTCCACCAGCTCAGGATAACTGGTTGCCACCGACCAGGCTACAGCTCCTCCCCAGTCGTGCCCCACGAGATGCACTTTTTTATTCCCATACTGCCTGATAAGGGCTGCCATGTCATTAGTTAAATCAGATATTTTGTAATCCTTTATGCCTGCAGGCTTACTGCTAAGGTTATAGCCACGCTGGTCCGGAGCCACAACACGGTAATTATTTCGTGCAAAAAAATCAATTTGCTTTTTCCAGCCATACCAGAATTCCGGAAAGCCGTGTAAAAAAATCAGCACCTCTCCTTCCGGATTACCGGCTTCCATTACATGGAGGCAAACCCCGTTTACATGCAAATACTTCTCCTCAATAACCACCTCTCCCATACTTATATCCCGGCTTTTGTATCAATTCAGTGGATAAAGATATTTTCCTGAAAAATTGTTTACAGGCTGTATCCGATAACCGGAAATCTTAAGGCAGGATCAAGGACAGAAACAAAAAAAACCTCCCCGGATTTCGGGAAGGTTGATGATTACATATAAAGACAGTATCAGCGCGACCGCAAATTTATCAGGCAACTACTTTAAATTGCTTAAGCTCTTCTACAGGACCAATGTTTGTTTTCTTAATGGTAAAGCCTGCCACTCTCAGGTGAACTTCAACCGGCGCCATATTTCTTGTAAAATCCGATGAAATTACCTTACCATAAAATTCCTTTGCTTCTTTTGATGCCCCTTTATCAAACAAATGTCTTGACTGGTTCTTGCTCACCGGAAGGCCCGGAATAATCTGATAATTGGTACATACTACCTCATAGGCAGGCAGAAATGGTTTAATTACTTTTTTCAGAATGTTTTTCATATCGTATATTTTCTTTACTCAGCTTAAATTTTACTTCTTCCCACAAAGTAACTCTTTATTTAATTACTTTAATCATACCACTGGTTTGCTGAGGACAGGCAGGATGTTAGTTTTTTACAATTTATAAAACCTAATAACGAAGGTTTATAACAAAATTGCCCTGTTACCTTAAAATATGCTGCTCCGGAAAAAAAATTATGCTGCAAGTTTTCCCCTCAAATTAATGGAGTACGCTTGTACTATTTTATGATGGGCCGTGCTGAACTTACCTTCTCTCTTAGAATTTAAGTTCTGCTCTTTTATTGGAAACTTGTTCGCTGATGCTAAAAAGCCGGCCCTTTATGTTTCCGGTAAAAAACAGTTAAATAAGTTTTGAGCAGCAACGCCATTTCACCGGCCTGAACATCACCTCCTCAATTCCTGCAGGAGCCTGCTTTCCTGTCTCTTCTAAAATAAATGGTACCTTAATTTATTAAGGTTTCAATTCAGAGGCAGGGAAAACTATTTGCTTACTGTTTCAATGTAAAGGTCCTCCACTTTTTTCCTTGCCCATGGGGTTGTGCGAAGGAATTTCAGGCTTGACTTGATACTTGGGTTTTCATTAAAACACCTGATATTGATAATCAGCCCTAAATTTTTCCATCCAAAATGATCGACCAAATGACGGAGAATCATTTCCAGCGTTTTGCCATGTAAGGGGTTATTTGCTTGTGTTTCCTGCATAATGCCTCAAATTTATCATTATCCGCTGTGTTTTTCCCTATTCTGTCCTTTTTTTACCAGGTAAAAAAAAGGGACTACCTCTTTGAATGAGATAATCCCTTTTCATTAAAAAATTAAAATTTTACTTTTTCATTAAATTACCTGTCAAGACGGAGCCGTTATTTGCACAGCCTTCACTACACAAAAACCTCCTTTTAACAAAGCATATTTCAATGAAAAGCAATAATTTACTTCAAAAGATTTTCAAAAGCACTCTCCCACTTTTCAAAGTTAAACTGCTTATTAACTTCATCGTATTTCTTCCGGATAAGGTCATTACCCAGATTACCAATACTTCCTTCATGGGTGTGCTTCACTTCCAGCTCAGGATTATAAGTACCGTTATTAATGGCCTCCCCTACATTTTTGTAAGCCTGGCGGAAAGGTACACCGGCCAGAACCTGCTTATTTACTTCTTCCACGCTGTAGAGGTACTTATATTTAGGGTCTTCGATCGCCTTTTCATTCACCTGCACCTTCCGGAGCATATAGCTGCACAGGCTCAGGCTTTCCTTCAGTAAACCTATAGCAGGGAAAAGAATTTCCTTCAACAACTGAAAGTCGCGGTGGTAGCCGCTTGGCAGGTTAGAGGTGAGCATCAGCAGTTCATTTGGCAGCGCCATCAGCCTGTTCGATTTCGCCCGCATCAGCTCAAATACATCAGGATTCTTTTTGTGTGGCATAATGCTTGAACCCGTAGTAAGCTCATCAGGGAAGGTAAGGAAAGCGAAGTTCTGGCTGTTATAAAGGCATACATCCATGGCAAAGCGCCCCAGTGTCTGGCCGAATGCTGCCAGGGCAAAACCAAAAGCCTGCTCTGTTTTCCCGCGCGACATCTGGGCATTTACCACGTTTACATGCAGGTGGTCGAAACCCAGCAGCTGAGTGGTAAGGGTACGGTTAATTGGCAGTGAGGAACCATAACCTGCCCCTGAACCCAGCGGGTTCTGATTAGTTACCTGATAAGCCGCCTGAAGGAGACGAAGGTCATCCACCAGATTCTCGGCATAAGCGCCAAACCACAAACCAAAAGAAGAAGGCATAGCAGCCTGCAGGTGGGTATAGCCCGGAATTAATACCTGCTTATATTTTTCGCTGCAGTCCAGCATGGTATCAAACAGCTCTCCGGCCAGCTGAGCTATTTCCTTTATCTCTGCTCTCAGATACAGTTTAATATCCACCAGAACCTGGTCATTGCGCGAGCGGGCGGAATGGATCTTTTTACCTGTGTCTCCGAGCTTTTGGGTAAGCAGCAGCTCAACCTGGGAATGGATATCTTCCACACCTTCTTCAATTTCCAGTGTGCCATCAGCCGCCTGTTTGTGAAGCTTCACCAGTTCTGCTTTCAGCTTTTCGAGCTCGTCTGCCTCCAGTAATCCCACCTCCTGCAACATAACAGCATGCGCAATAGAGCCCAGCACATCGTAAGGAGCCAGCAGCACATCGAACAATTTATCGTTGCCTACAGTGTATTTTTCTATTTTAGATTCAATGGTAAAGCCTTTATCCCAGAGTTTCATGTGTAATGTGGAAATTTGAAAAATATAAAAATGTGCAAATTCTTCTGCAATATCGCACTTCCCCGCAGGTATAGAAAATATTGAAGATGAAAATTAAGGCATTTACACTTCATTTAAAAACCCCCGGAAGGTTAATTTATTGGGCCAAAAACCAGCCACAAGTCACCAGGCACAAGTCACCAGGCACTAAATACTTAAATCCTCCAGTAGTCTGATGTAGGTTTCAATCCCGTCCCTGATTTCACTGAGTTTTATGTATTCGTCAGCAGTATGGGAGCGGGCAGAATCGCCGGGGCCAATTTTTATAGACGGGAAAGGCATAAGTGCCTGGTCGGACAGGGTGGGTGATCCATAGAGCTTTTTGCCCATTTCCTTTGCCCGCAAAACCAGCGGATGCTCCTGCGGAATACCTGAGGAATTGAGCCTGAGAGAGCGTGGATTCACTTCCGATACTACATGCTGGCGGATAATATCCACAATCTCCTGATTACTGTAGCATTCATTAGTTCGCACATCCACCACAAAAGTGCATTCATCGGGTACTACATTGTGCTGGTAACCTGCCTGTATCTGGGTAACGGACATTTTTACGGGGCCCAGCTGGTCAGACACATCGGCAAAGCGATAGTCGCGGAACCAGCGGATATCGTCCATTGCTTTGTAGAGGGCATTTTCGCCTTCTTCCCGGGCGGCGTGGCCGGCTTTTCCTTTCGCCTTACAATCAATTACAATCAGGCCTCTTTCGGCAATGGCCATATCCAGCGAAGTAGGTTCCCCTACTACAGCTACTGCTATCTTACCCAGTTCAGGAAGAATGGAAGCTACGCCATTGCTGCCGGATACTTCTTCCTCAGCAGTAATGGCTATTATCAGGCGGTAAGGCAAACTTTCCTTCCTGCTTAAATGGAGGAAAGCAGCCAGGAGTGATACTGCAGAGGCTCCGGCATCATTACTCCCCAGCCCGTACAATATATCCCCATCCACTTCCGGGGCGAAGGGATCGCGCTGCCAGGCCTTTACCGGCTTAACAGTATCGTGATGGGAGTTCAATAATATAGTTGGCGCACCTGGCTGGCTGTTTTCTGCCACACACCAAACATTATTTCCATTGCGTTGAGCCTTATACCCTTTCTCCTTCAGAAAATTTTCGATGAGGTCAGCGGTATCTCCTTCTTCCCTTGAAAAAGATTGGGTACTGATCATTTTCTTCAGCAGCGCTACAGCACCGGCATGGAGGGCATCTATATTTTCTACAGGCATAATAAGGTTCCGCTATTGGTTACATCCAGCTCAGCTGCATGGCAAATCCGTACACTTCCAACGTTCTTTTCGAGCGCCCGGAAGGCATTTTCAAGTTTAGGGATCATACCGGCGGCAATCACTCCCTGCTCCTTTAGCTCTACGTAACGTTGGGTATTAATTTCCGGGATTACAGAGGAGGGATCATCTACATCCATCATTACCCCGTTTTTTTCAAAGCAATATACCAGCTGGGTATTATACTGCTTCCCCAGTGCCATAGCAATGCCTGCGGCAATAGTATCGGCATTGGTATTGAGCATATTTCCCTGCCCGTCGTGCGTAAGCGGAGCCAGCACCGGCACTATTCCCTGTGAGAATAAGCCGGCAAGTAACTTTATATTTACATCCTCCACCTGGAAATCGCCCACAAAGCCATAATCCACCTCCCCTTTTTTGCGTTTTTGGGCAGGAATAAGGTTTCCGTCGGCCCCTGTAAGTCCAATGGCATTACAGTTACAGGTTTGCAGGCTGGCAACGATCTTTTTATTGATCAGGCCACCATATACCATGGTTACCAGCTTCAGGGTTTCCGCATCGGTTACCCTGCGGCCATTCACCATATTTGCTTTTATTCCTAACTGTTCTCCAAGCTGTGTTGCCACTGCCCCTCCTCCATGAATAAGAACTTTGTTCCCTTCCAGCTGCACAAATTTCTGAAGTACCTCCTGCAGAAAATCCGGCTTATCAATGACGTTACCGCCTATTTTTACAATTTTTACTGATTCCATTTGTTGTATTTGACATCCACACCTGACAGGCTTATAAAATCTTAACAGGTGAAAATATTCTCTGAAAAATTAAGCTATATAAGGAATATAAATTCCTTTCTTACTCAAAAATACCGGTTTCCGGAAGCCATTCAAAGAAAATGTTGTCAATTTAAAGTAAGCAACGAATCACATTTATTTTAAGCTTCTCCAATGGCAGCTTATTATTCGTTTTCCACAAAACAGCCTTTCATAGTAACTAATAACAAGTTTCCTCCTGAATGACAAGGCGGGCTTAATTGATGAAATTAATCAGTCCCACTACTTTATATAAACTTCTTATATTATTCATGGCTTTGCCCACACAAAAAAACCTGCACACAGGCAGGTTCTTTATTATCTGATTTCTTTTTTACAATTATAAGGACTCCAGCATTTTTTTCAGAACCAGCTGGGCTGTGTACAGCCTGTTCTCAGCCTGAGGGATTACAATACTGTTGTCTATAACCGCATCGGTGGCAATTATATTTCTCCTTATAGGCAGACAGTGCATGAAGCGGGCACTGTTTGTCAGCTTCATTTTCTCTTCGGTAATAGTCCAGGAAGGATCTTTGCTCAGGATCTGGCCATACTGCTCATAGCTTGACCAGTTTTTGGCGTAGATAAAATCTGCTCCTTCAAAGGCTTTATCCTGCTCATATTCCACCCTTGTCTGCTTAATAATTTCAGGAGCAAGCTCATAACCTTTCGGGTGTGTAACCACTAAATCTACATCTCCGGCCTGCATCCATTCCACAAAAGCATTGGGTACTGCCTGAGGCAGCGCTTTCGGATGTGGCGCCCAGCTCAGCACCACCTTCGGACGTTCCTTTGTCTGGTATTCATTTACCGTCAGCAAATCGGCAAAGCCCTGTAGCGGGTGGCTTGTGGCACTTTCGAGGCTTACTACCGGAACTTTGCTGTAACGGATAAACTTGCTCAGCACCTCTTCCTGGTAATCCTTATCACGATCGGTAAGGCTTGGGAAGCTTCTCACCCCCACAATATCACAGTACTGAGAAATTACTTCCACGGCTTCCTTTACATGCTCCTGCGATGTGCCATCCATTACCGTACCATCGTTCATTTCCAGCTTCCAGCCATCGGTGCCTACGTTCAGCACCATCACATCCATACCTAAATTATAAGCAGCCCGCTGGGTGCTCATGCGGGTACGGAGGCTCGGGTTAAAAAATACCAGCGCCAGCACCTTATTTTGCCCAAGGGCTTTATAAGCAAAGGGATTTTTCTTAAGCTGTTTTACTTCTTCAACCCACAGCCGCGGGTCCGGCACATCTTTTACTGAGGTAAATTTTCGCATCAGGATAAAAAATTTATGCTTCTTTTAATGCAGAAGCGTTTACAACATTTTTAAGGCTGCTAATAAAACGATCTATAGCGGCAGTATCAATAGTAAGTGGCGGCAGCAAACGGATTTGAGTAGGTATGGAAGAACTTCCAACTAATACATACTCATCTTCGGCCAGGGCCTGCTGAATTTCTTTTGCGCTTCCGGCAAAGTTAATCCCTGTCATTAAGCCCGCCCCTGTTACTTCTGTAATACCCGGAACTTCTGCCAGACGGCTCTTCAGGTAATCACCCATTTTCATGGCATTCAGCACCAGCTTCTCCTCTTCCAGCACTTCCAGCACTGCAAGTCCCGCTGCGCAGGCTAATGGGTTACCGCCAAAAGTAGTTCCCAGCATTCCTGAAGAAGCTTTAAATTCAGGACTGATCAGCACGCCACCTATAGGATATCCATTTCCCATTCCTTTGGCTGTAGTAATCAGGTCCGGTTTTACCCCGGAGAACTGGTGGGCAAAAAATTTGCCTGTTCTTCCATAGCCTGATTGTATTTCATCGCATATGAAAATGGCCTCATAGCGCCTGCAAAGGCGGGCAACATCTTTCATGAACTTTACTCCAGGTACATAAATACCACCAATACCTCTCACTCCTTCAATCACTACTGCACAAACCTCCCCTTCTGAAAGCACTTCTTCCAATGCATCTGCATTTTCGGGCTCGATAATTACCACCTCACCAGTTTTATTGATGGGGGCCTGAATTTTAGGGTTATCTGTAATGCTTACAGCTGCAGAGGTACGGCCATGGAATCCTCCTTTAAAAGCCACTACCTTTTGCTTTCCCGTATGGAATGATGCCAGCTTTAATGCATTTTCATTTGCCTCAGCGCCGGAATTACATAAAAAGAGTTCATAATCTGTGTAACCGGAAACCTCACCCAGCTTTTCAGCCAGCCTCCCGCGAATAGAAAACTCCACCGCATTAGAGTAATAGATAATCTTATCCAGTTGCTCCTTTAAAGCTGCATTAAAGCGCGGATGGCGATGCCCGATAGAAATTACAGCATGTCCGCCATAAAAGTCCAGATACTCCCGGCCATCCGTATCATATACATGATAGCCATTACCACTACTTAACTCCAGCGGCAGCATTTTGTAGACATCGAAAAGTTTCATTTTTTTTTAGACGTGAGATGTGAGACATGAGATGTGAGACATAAGACTTGAGACATTAAACATGAGACGTGAGATTCTCTTTTATCTCATGTCTAACGTCTCAAATCTCACGTCTATTCTCAAAATCTACTTCTTCATATTTTGTATTCTTTCGTACGACGTTACCAGGCCTTTGATGAAGGCGGGGCTGAAGCCCTGGTGCTCCATTTCGTTGAGGCCGGCAATGGTGCAGCCACGCGGAGTGGTTACACGGTCTATTTCCTGCTCAGGATGCGAGTTATGCGCCTCCAGTAAGCCGGATGCTCCCTTGCTTACCTGAACGGCAATTTTAAGCGCATCTTCGGCATCGAAGCCCAGCTGAATTCCGCCCTGGGTGGCTGCACGGATAAAGCGCATGAAAAATGCGATACCGCTGGCACATAATACCGTTGCGGCAGCCATTAATTCTTCCTCTATTACCAGTGTGCTGCCAAGGCAATCGAAAATCTCCTGCACACTTTCTTTAACTTCAATGGATTTTTCGTTAAAGGCAAGGCAGGTCATGGACTGATGGATGGCAATTGCAGTATTAGGCATGCTCCGTACTACAGGAAAGCTGTCGCCTACAATGCTGGTCATGCGCTGTATGCTTACGCCGGTAATAACGCTTATAAGAATATGGCGCTCCGGATCCAGATACGGCTTAATCTCATTTAAAAGATCTTCCAGCTGATTGGGCTGCACGCAAAGGAGTACCCATTTGCACAGCTTTACCACCTCTTTATTATCGCTGGTAACTGTAAGTCCTTTTTCTTTTAAGCCCTGCAGGGTTTTGGTGTTCCGGCGGGTAATAAAAAGGTTATGCGCTTCGTAACGGCCGTTGCTCAGCAAGCCTTCTGCAATGGCCACACCAAGGTTTCCACCGCCAAGTATTGCAACATTATCCTGGTTCATATTCTAAAATCTGGAAGGTTTTAACTTTAAGCCTGCTGTTTCTTCAAGGCCGAACACAAGGTTCATATTCTGCACTGCCTGGCCGGAGGCTCCTTTTAAAAGGTTATCGATTGCACTGCCAATCAGCAACTTATTCCCATGCTTCTGCAACTGGATAAAGCACTTATTGGTGTTCACCACTTCTTTCAGGCTGATATTGGCATCGGCCACAACCACGAAAGGAGCATCAGAATAATAGCTTCGGTACAGCTCATTTGCCTTTTCCAGGCTCAGATCAGAAGCCACATACATGCTGGCAAAAATACCGCGGGCAAAATCGCCGCGCACCGGCACAAAGTTAATATCCTGCTCGAAGCTGCTGTCCAGCTGTTTAAAAGTCTGGCCTATCTCGCCCAGGTGCTGGTGCTTAAACTCTTTATAAGTGGAAATATTATTATTACGCCAGCTGAAGTGAGTGGTGGCAGATAAGCTTGCTCCTGCTCCTGTGGAACCGGTAATGGCATGGATATGCACCTCATCTTTAAGCTGCTTCTCTTTCGCCAGTGGCAGCAGCCCCAGTTGGATGGAAGTGGCAAAACAGCCGGGGTTGGCCACAAAATGGGCTTCTTTTATTGCTTCTTTCTGCAGTTCCGGCAAACCATACACATATTTATGATCTCCCTTCAGGCGGAAATCATTGCTCAGGTCAATTACCTTAATCCGCTCCGGAAGGTTCTGCTCCTCCACAAATTTTCTGGCGGTGCCATGTGGAAGGCAGAGGAAGATGACGTCAACATCCTCCTCCACTTTATTGGTAAATACAAGATCTGTTTCTCCTAAAAGATCAAGGTGTACTGCACCCACTGCTTTGCCTGCCTGGCTGTTGCTGAACACAAACTGCAGGTCAACCTGCGGGTGATGCAGCAGCAACCAGATCAGCTCTCCGCCTGTATAGCCTGTGCCACCTATGATTCCGGCTTTGATCATGATTTTTTATCGTCTTTAGCTTTGTCCTTAGTAACTTCGTCTTTATTAACAGAGTGGTAGATTTTAAGGGAGTTGGCCAGAATTTTGGTAAATCCTTTTACATCGTCGCCGGTCCATCCTTTATTCATTTCTCCATAGTGCCCGAAGCCGCTGTTCATCAGGTCGTGCTTCGATTCAATACCTTCAATCTGGAAGCGGTAAGGAAGCAGGGTTACAAACACTTTTCCGGTTACCTTATCCTGGGTATCTTCCAGGAAGGTCTCCACGTTACGCATTACCGGGTCGAGGAAATTGCCTTCGTGCACCAGCATACCATACCAGTTGCCCATCTGCTCTTTCCAGTACTGCTGCCATTTCGTTAATGTATGCTTTTCCAGCTGGTGATGTGCCTTTATAATCAGCATAGGAGCTGCTGCTTCAAAGCCAACACGTCCTTTAATACCAATAATAGTGTCGCCCACATGGATATCGCGGCCAATAGCATAAGGCTCTGCAAGCTCCTGCAGGTACTGAATGTTCGATACAGGGTCTTTAAACTGATCGTTTACACCCACAAGCTCACCTTTTTCGAAGTGAAGGGTAATTCTTGAAGGCTCCTGCTTTTTCAGCTGGCTCGGGAA
This sequence comes from Cesiribacteraceae bacterium YIM B00369, assembly GCA_017948555.1. Lineage (GTDB taxonomy): Bacteria > Bacteroidota > Bacteroidia > Cytophagales > Cyclobacteriaceae > Nafulsella. The sequence goes on from JAFMYY010000003.1 coordinate 35,755, forward strand.
AGCCTCTTCAGGAAGCGCTTTGTGAGAGGTTAAAGTCTCGGCACCACCCACACTGGTTCCCCAAAGACCCTGGTTAATAGAGTACTGTGCTTTTGTCCAGTCCTTCTTTACTCCTTTTTGAGCAAGGTACTCGATCTCCTGCTGCCTCGACAGCGACAGATCCCTGATTGGGGTAATTACCTCAATTTCAGGACATAAAATATGAAAAACAAGGTCGAAGCGCACCTGGTCGTTGCCTGCGCTGGTGCTGCCATGGGCGATATAATCGGCGCCAAGGTTTTTAGCATAATCAGCAATGGCAAGCGCCTGGAATACACGCTCGGCACTTACAGAAAGCGGGTAAGTACCATTCCGGAGTGAGTTCCCGAAGATCAGATAGCGCACACAACGCTGGTAGAACGAAGTGGTTTCGTCCATTACAGTGTGCGATGCAGAGCCTAAAGAAACCGCAGTTTCTTCAATCTTCTTAAGCTCTTCAGCGCTAAAGCCGCCGGTATTTACTATTACGGTATGTACCTCAAGACCTCTTTCGTCGGAAAGGTATTTTACACAATAAGAGGTATCAAGTCCGCCACTAAAGGCTAAGACTACTTTCTTTTTCATTTTTTACAGAGGTTTTACTGGAAAAATTATTCTGATCTTTTGACTGATCTTTGTTTTTTTCTTTGTCTTTATCTTTTGACTGAAGATACTCCTTTATAGAGTTAAACTTCTGGCCCAGCTTTGCCATTTTACTTTCCCTTTCAGGATCGTACAGCATGCCGGTACAAAGGCACATCTTGCGGTCATTGCGCTGCAAGATATCATGGTTTTTGCAACTTTGGCAACCTTTCCAGAATTCTTCGTCCTGAGTAAGCTCAGAAAAAGTTACCGGCTTATACCCCAGCTCCGAATTTATTTTCATTACCGGAAGGCTGGTGGTAATACCAAATATCTTTGCATCAGGGTATTTCTTACGCGAAAGTTTAAAGATAGCAGTCTTGATTTTAGTAGCCAAACCATGCTTGCGGTATTCCGGCAGCACAATTAAACCTGAGTTGGCAATAAATTTAGCATGGCTCCAGGTTTCGATATAGGAGAAACCCGCCAGCTTATCCCCATCCAGAGCAATAATAGACTTCCCTTCGGCAAGTTTTCCTTTAATATATTCAGGTTTCCTTCTTGCAATTCCTGTCCCTCTCTGAGTAGCAGCTTCCGCCATTGCATCGCAAATCTGTTCGGCATACCCGATATGTTGTTCACCGGCTTGTACTATTGATATTTTCATTGTTCGATTAAATTCTTTTTTTCTTTTTAACAGGTCTGATAAATAAATGATTAGGTTATGTGCAGTTATTCCTTTTATTCTCATAGCCTCAGAGGGCATATTTGAACAGGAGGAAGCACACGCCTGACCAGGCGACCGGAAAAAGAGAATGGAAAATAACATCCTGCCACAAAGCTAAAGCCTGTGTACCAATGGAAGTTTAACAAGTTATGTAAAACAGATTTCTGCAATTATTCAAAAGAAATAAAAAGGTGGAAATAAAAATTCCTTAGAAATATGCTGCTTGTGTGAGAGGCAGGAGTGCATGGCTCCCGCTATGTGGATATATTCGCCCCTACGGGCGACGACGGTTACGTCGGGGCATAACAGCACTACTTACAGGAGCGATGCCTGTATGAGGAAGTGTTTTATATGTTTGTAATGCTGTCATTTGCAAACAAAAGTAGATGAATTTTTAAATTAATAAAACAATCCGGGTATTTTTTTCAGAATGGCGACATTTTTTTTCGGGCGGAGCACCAGCTCCGGATAATCAACCCTCTCTCCGGATTATTTTATACCGACTTTAACAATGCTTATAGAGAAAAGTTCTTTTCTGAGCAACATTTCATTGAGTTGCAAAGTATCCAGGCCGGCCCCGGGCACAGTCCACTGACATTAAAAAGCAAAAAAACCTGCCATCTTAAACAGGATTTCTTTTGCTGTATTACAATTTATGAACCTGAAATTCTCCTGATGACTCAATAAATTTTAGCCCCCTGAGGTGCGGTAAGTAGCAACTTTCCTTTTCTGTCCAAAATCATTTTTTGGTTTCTAAAATGGGGATGAAGAGTATCTTCAGGTGTATTCACTAAAATAACATTTCTGATCAGATTAAAATGATTGTAATTTTTGTCTCTATAATTTAATTTAATTAAACCAGTATCACTCAAGGTCATTAAATCTTGTAAGTGGTTACTTTTTAAATATTTGTACAGAACAAGAAATCTCTCTACTTCTTCCTGACTAACATGATTTCTTAAAAGTAATAACCGAGCTAACTGTTCCGGCTTTTCTAATAAATCTAATTTCCCTACTTCTTGTGTGTTAATACTTAAAATGTCTTGATTTTCATAATCCACAAAACTTCCAGCTTTCCCTCCAAAAATTTTGTAGGCCAATGGTATAATAGCTTGAATGGAATCCTGTACCTGCTCCACCGGATCTTCAAATAATATGTAGTTCCGCTCAGGTGGATATTTATTGCAGGATGTAAAGATTACCGTTAGGGCAATCAAAAATTTCACATGTACCATTTTTGAAAGAGAAGGTTCGGAATTTTAACAAGCTCAAATTAATCCAAATCTTAGGAAATTACCAAAAACAGGAAATCCCACCTTCTTAGCAAGATTTCCTCATAATTTTTGAAAAGATTAAAAATTTTAATCAATTCTAGCCCCCTTAGGTGCAGTTAATATCAACTTTCCTTTCCTATCCATAATCATTAATCGACTTTTAAAATGAGCGGTAACAGTATCTTGGGGAGACTTCACTAATATTATCCTCCTTGATAAATCAAAATCTGAATAATCCTTATCTCTATATTCAAACTGAATAATACTACTGTCCCTTCCGAGGGTCATTGGATCCTCCAGATGATTTCTTTTAAGATAATGATATAAGCTTAGAAATTTTTCCACTTCACCTAAAGTCATATTATTCTTCAAAAAGGATATCTGCGCTAGTCGTTCAGGCTTCTCTAATAATTTCAGGTCTCCGACATGATGAGCATTAATATACACTCTATTTTGCATTTTATTATCCACAAAACTCCCTGTCTTTCCGCCAAAAACTTTGTAAGTTAAAGGTATTATGGCCTGAATGGAATCCTGTACCTGCTCCACCGGATCTTCAAATTCTATATAATTCCGCTCCGGTGGATACTTACTGCAGGCAGCAAGGACAAACATGCAGGAAATCCTGAAGAATATCACTACTGTATTTTGAAGCCTCCTTGTCATACTATTGGTTACCTTAAAAATAAAACCTGCACTTATATCCCCTCAAAAACCATCACAAAACCACCTGCAGGCCTCAGGCTTATTCTGATGTCTTTGGCTGGTTTTATTTTTGTTTGGGAAAAAGAATTGGCATCACTGCCATCCGTAATCAGCTGACCGGATTTGTACTGCTTCAGGAAGGATAGGTCCATGTTGATTTGTTTTTCGGTCTTATCTCCGTTAATGCCGGCCACATACCATTTATTACCTGCCTTACGGGCGATTACTACATACTTGCCGGGGAAACCATCTATAAACTGCACCTCATCCCAGGAAGCAGGCAGTTCCTTTAGATAATCTTTTACATACTCAGGAGCGGAATTAATACCCCTGGGAATATCGGCTATATGCTGGATACCGGAAAGGAATATTACCGAAAGGGCCAGTTCAAAAGCATCCGAAGTACTTTTCTTCACCCCTCTGATATCTCCCAGAACCACAGGAGTATAACCCATAGGATCAAAAGCATTACGGGTAAAGGGTAGCAGGGCTGCATGGGTGGGCTGTTCATTTTCGTTATTCTGGTCACCAAAGGTTCTGAACTCAAAACAGAGAGGTAATATTCTGTTACGCTACCACAAATTAGCATTCAGCACAAACTGCTTTTCGGTTTTTTGCACTGGCTCCGGATTACTTTTCCGATCGAAAACAACGGTAAAGGTGGTTCCCTTGTTTACTTCGCTCCGGAGGCTGATCTCTCCTCCAAGAGCTTCAATCTGGGTTTTGGTCATGAAAAGGCCAATACCTTTTGCATTTACACTTGTGTGGAATATTTTTCTTAAGCCAAATACCTGACTCCCGTATTTTTCCATATCTATCCCTAAGCCATTATCTGCTACAGAAAGCACTATTCTTCCGTTTACCCTTTGGGTAGAAACATGTATTTCAGGTATCCTTTCCGGAGACCTGTATTTAATTGCGTTAGATAAGAGGTTATGAAATATGCTTTCGAGGTACGCCTTCGGATAGCGGACTGTAGCTGCAGCCTCCATATCTCCGGAAATTACAGCTCCGCTCAGCAGGATATCTCCCTGCATAGATTCCTTTACCTTGTTTAGAACCCCCTCAAAGCTAAGGACCTCACGCTCAATGTTGGAATTATTTTTTACCTGCAGTATCTCCAGCAGCTCGCTTAAGGTTTCGTTCAGGTTCCGTGAAACCTTGCTCAGCCTGTCAAATATCTGCTTATAGTCCTCAAGGGTGCTGTTTTCGTTTATAAATGAAATCAGCGTGTAAATATTTGTGGCAGGAGAACGTATGTTATGAGAGGTGAGGTGGGCGAAATCATCAAGCTGCCTGTTTTGAGTATTCAATTCAGCAATGAGCTCGTCCTGCTTTTTGCGGTAAACTAATAACTGGCCGGTATTACTCCTGATTCGGAGATAAAAGCCGAACATTACCAATAAAATAAAGGCTGAAAAAAGCAGGTAATTTCTGTTATGTGCAATTACCAGTTCCTCATTAGAATTACTTCTTTCATTAAGCGCTTTGATTTCCTCCCTCTCCAGATCTTTACTTACCAGCCTGATACTATCCATCAACAGCTTTCCTTTTCCCGAGCTTACCAGGGCCAGGGCCTTTTCAATATCTCCGGCACTTCTTGATTCAACACCCCGGGTGCTGAATTCAATTTTTCTGTCAATAAGCTGAGACAACTCAACCAATCTTCCGGACTGCTCCTGCTCTTCACCAATCAGGGAGCTTAATATATTCAGGCCTGAATTAATCTCCTTCCGGTGGTTTTCCACCGGGTCGAGAAATTCCATTTTGCCCGAAATAATATAACCGCGGTGAGCACCCTCTATACCTGCAATAGCTGATTCCACCTTCTCAAGATTATACAGAATCTCATGTGCCTGCGTAACAAGCCTGCTGTTTTCGCGTGAAAAGGCAGAGCTTTGGATTACGACATAGAACAATCCTGCAAAAATAATAATTGCTACCAGAAAAAGGACATCAATTTTTCGTTTAAGAGTCATCCGGATAATGAAATCAGATTTTCAGTTAAATGAATTCAAGGGAATTACAATATAAAATTAATCTAATTCATGAATATATTCTCCTGCATGTACTTTCCTGCAAAAACTAAAAATAAAACAAAAGCCATTCCTTCTTAAAAAAATATTCATTCCCCGACAAGAACACCAAAAATCAGCTTATTCAGCAGCCTGATGAATTCAGAATTATGGCTAACCAAACCTGAACCATGATGTAAAATAACTCACTTGAAAACAATTATTTACAACAAAAAAAAAAAAGGGAATGCAGCAGCAACTCCCTTTTCCTTTACGTAAAATCAATTATTTATCTGACTCAGTCATACATCAGCTCAAAAACACTACGGTAAGCACCAATCTCATTTATATAATCCAGCAGTTCGTTATAAAATCCGTTTTTCCCCAGCGTTGCAGTATCACCAAATATTACCAGTTTCTTACGTGCCCGTGTCATGGCGACATTCATCCTGCGGATATCAGCTAAAAATCCTATTTCCCCTTCGTCGTTGCTCCGCACCAGGCTAATGTAAATAATATCCCGCTCCTGCCCCTGAAAGGCATCAACGGTGTTAATATCTATCTGCCCTTTTACAGGCTCCAGGACCTCCTGCTCATCCAGCAGCTCATTTAACTTTTTTACCTGTGCTTTATAGGGGGAAATTACACCTGTTACCAGATTTTGCTCTGCAACAGCAGTAAGTCCCACCCGCTCCAGCAACTCTCCCAGATGCTTCAGCACCATCCGGGCTTCTTCGTAATTAAAGGTACTCCGGCTGTCAGGGTCGCGCTCCTCCATAAATCCACTGCCGGCAGTATCGATAAATTCCACCGGCAGTTCATCCGGAAGCAGGAGTGCTTCTTTTACAGTATCGTGGGCCTGCAGGCGGTTATCATAAAACTTGCGGTTGCTGAAGTTCATAATATTCCGGTGCATCCTGTACTGCACCTCCAGCATACGGGCGGCCGGCAAGCCTGCTGCTTTGGTGCGGGTAATACTTTTCTCAAAGAGAGTTTCGGCCAGTCCTTCCCGGGCAGCCTCATAGCTTTTAATAGTCGGGGGGAGCTGGCAATGGTCGCCGGCAAAAATAACCCTGTTGGTTTTAAGTATAGGAATCCAGCAGGCAGGTTCCAGGGCCTGCGCAGCTTCGTCGATAAAAATAGTTTTAAAATTCATGTCGGCCAGGATGGGGTTACCATTGGCCCCTACCAGTGTAGCTGCAAAAACCTGTGTTTTATCAAAAATATCGTAGGTAATATAGTATTCAAGCTGCTCTGCCTGGTCTTTGCAAACATTGGCCTCGCGCATCAGCAGGTTACGCTGTTCCCGCTCGGAGCGCCCGAAATTTCGCTTATATTTCAGCGCCATTGTCCGCAACTCTTCGGCCCGCCTCCGCAGCTGCTTTAATTCTTTATAGCTGCCGTGGCCTGCTGCACGGGCATCCAGGGTATAAGGAAGCATATCTTCATTTACCCGGGCGGGGTGCCCTATCCGCAGTACTTTCAGTTCCAGCTCACTTAGCTTGTCGCACAGCAAATCCACTGCCGCATTGCTGGGTGCACATACAAGCACCTGCTTTTCTTCCTTCAGAACTTCCCTGATTATCTGCACCAGTGTAGTTGTTTTACCTGTCCCCGGAGGGCCGTGCACAATGGCCACATCTTCGGCAGCAAGCGCATTTTCAAGCGCTTCCTGCTGGGCAGGGTTGAGGTTGGTATCAGCACTTACCGGCCTCCTCTTGGAAAAAGAGGGTGCTTTATGCCCAAGCAGGATATCACGTAAATCGCGGCTTCTCCCTCTCAGCTGCATTACCTGCTTCATGGCTGCTTCCATAGCCCTGTAGGAAGCCTCATCAAACAGGAGATCAATTCCCAGTTTTCCGTCTTCCAGCCATTCCGGGAGGTCATCGGCATTAAGGGTAAAGCGCATGCGGTTGCCTTTTACAAAATTAATAACACCGCTTGCTCTTTCATTAGATCCATCGTTCACAAACAGGCTTATAGCCTTTCCGGCTCCAAAAACATGCGGATCTTCAGTACGCGCTGTACGCTCCACCTCCATCACATACTTTTCTCCTGTACTGAGGTATTGCTTCAGTATATTTACAGGATACCAGCACAACCCGTTTTTGCGGCGCTCCTCCAGTGTACTGTTCAGTATCTTTTGCCTGTACTGATTCAGATCTTCCTGCTTTTCTTTTTTCAGAAGGGCCATCGTATGCTGCAGCTCTTCTTCCGGTGTTTGTTTTGGCATATTTCCTGTTTTGTTCCTCTTCTTTTAACAACACAAAGAGAAAAAACTCTTTTCTGCTAATCAAGAAATGTGCCTTTTCTTTACCTCAAAAAGAAATGCTTTTAACAGTTTTCCTCCAAAGCACTCTCCAGTTGCCTGATTTTCTCCAGATATTCCATCTCTTTTCTTGCCATTTCTTCCTGGGTTGCCTGCAGCTCTTCCATATTCTGCCGCATCTCTTCTTCCTGCGCCCGCATTTCCTCTGCCTGCTCCTGTGCCTCCTCCAGCAATTTCTGAGTCAGTTCGTTTATCCTGTTTATGCTTATCATTGCTGCAATTTCTTCCCCAAGCCCGGTTAGAAAATCTATTACATGCTTTTCAAAAGGTTTAAAAGAGGCTATTTCAAGCACCCCCTCCACCACATCATTGGAAATTAAAGGAATCAGCAGTAAAGCAGAAGGAGTTGCTTCTCCCAGACCGGAGGTAATAAAGGTGTACTGCTGTGGAATTTCTGTAATATACACATACTCTTTCTCCAGATATACCTGCCCCACCATGCCCTGCCCCGGACTGGCAGAATACTCCCTGAACTTTTTCCGGTTAAAGGCATAACAGGAGTGCTGGCGCAGAATCACATTCTTTCCTTCGCCCTCTGCCAGATAAAGAGCCGCCTGGTTTGCTTTAATGTATTTAACAATGCCGGAAACCAGCTGGTCGAACATCCCTCCTGAATTATCATTCCTGCGCATAATAGTTCCGAACCGGGTAAAGCCCTCCGATGCCCAGGCCCTTTTGCGCTCCTCTTCCTGCGCCTCTTCAAGTCTGGTTAAATTTGCTTCCATTTCCTCCCGCTGGAGGTTCAATGCCTGATTTTGCTGCTCTCCCTTTTCAAGCAAATCTTTGCTCTTCTTCTCAGCACCTGCATTCAGGTAAGCCAGTATATAAACTGCACTGTAAAAAAGCAGCATCGCGATAGCAACAGAAATTTCATGTAACGGACCGCTGCGCATTAAGCTATCATCCAGATCATACTCTATCCACCCATCGGCCAGGGTAAAGAAAACTATAGCTGTAAAACACACAGAACTGGAAAGGACCAAAGGAAGCCTTTCCCTTAAATCGAACAAAATGAAGGGTAGTAACGAAAAAGCTCCCTGCAACAAAATGGAACCCGCTAATGGGGTACTCCCCTGGCTAATCAAACCCTCATGGTAAGTAAAGCAGATAATAACAGGAGTAAATACCACCAACAACCTGGAGAGAATGTGAACTCCCATATAATTCAGGAACAATGCTGCAAGAATCAGGGGTACTCCCAAAGCCGGCAACCATGTTAATGGCGGGAAAAAAAACCAGCTGAACAGGGCATACAAAATAGCTACCATTAAATTACAGACAGCCACTATATTATTTGTCCTGATCTTTGTATTCAAATAATCAGGATTCTCTTCCCTTACTCCCAGATTATTTAATTTCCACAGAGACATTTCCATTTCTATATTAATTTTTTAACACCCACAAATACAACCTTACCTGAATCTTTTTTAAAATTAATAAAAAGCCTCCTTACTCTCTTTTCACAAATAAGAAACAAGAAAGAAAAGGATGTACTATTACATCTTAAACGGATATAACAAATTCCTTTTTATCAGCTGTTTATCCGGATACACACCTGACTCCTCCTGAAAAAGAGTATCCACACCGGCTGAATAATCAGCACCGCAACAGCAGATCCTTTTGTTGCTGACCGAAAACAATAAAAAAATGGCAGGAAATAATGTTAAACAATAAACACATCATATTAAACAAATAGAGATTCGGTCACATTTAACCTTTTTCTTCCGGCTCATTCCTTTGCTGGCCGGAATTATTAAGGTTTTTATTTCTTTGTAAGTTTTTTATTAAAATTTGATGTACCATAAAAAAGAAACTTTTCCGGAGGGCCCGGCTAAACTTATTACTTACTGAAAGGTATATAAATGAGGGAAACAGCCTTCCTTCGGGGAAATAATTATATTATCAGCCCCTGCCACAAACCAGATGCTACCAGATGAACCTACTTGCACACTTTTTCCTCTCCGGCACAGAGAACCACTCCTTAACCCTGGGAAATTTCTCAGGCGATTTTGTAAAAGGGAAGAAATACCTTCAATACCCGCCTGAAGTAAAAAAAGGAATACTCCTGCACAGGCAAATCGACAGCTTCACGGATCATCACCCACAGGTAATTAACAGCAAGCGGAGGCTTTATTCGCGGTATCATCATTACAGCGCAGTACTGGTGGATTTATATTACGACTATATACTGGCCGGGAATTTCGGGGAGTACTCCAGCCAAAGCCTGCCTGACTTTGCCAATGCAGTATATGCTATTTTATATAAAAATAAAGAAGTATTGCCCGATCGTGCTCAGTATATACTCCCTTATATGAGCCGCGACAACTGGCTGGTCCATTATGGCACCCTGGAAGGAATAAGCAGGGCATGTAAAGGAATTGCCAGCCGCAGCCCCTATGCTTCCGGCATAGCAACTGGGGCCGAAGAGCTGGAGAAATATTTACCCTTCTTCGAAGATGAATTCAGGCTGTTTTTCCCCCAAATGCAGCAGCATGTAAAGGAATGGCTGGCAGCATACGGGGAGGAATGAGGGTAAATTACCAGCGGGCATTAAGCGCATCGACCGTTTCAAGGCCTATGCCGGTAATTCTGTAAGGAGCCTGAGACTCAACATTAACCCTGAGCAGGTACCAGGTACTCCCTTCAGGCTCAAAAAAGGTAAACATATACTGCGGCCATGCCTGCTGCGCCTTTTCAAGACTGGCATTTTTTAAGCGCTGCCTGAGTTTCCCCAGGGCGCTGATGTGAATATGAGCTTTTTCGCTGGATTTAAATGCAGGATTGTAAGCTTCGTTTACTATCTGATCCGGCACTGTGGAGGAATTTCCCTGCACAAAAGACAGTAATGAGCGGGCATATCTGGCTTCTTCTGACTGTGGCACCCGCACGAATTTTTCATCTGTATAAGGCAGGGGGGCAGGAAAATAATTTTGCCTCAGCACAATCCTTGCAATTTGCATTCCTAATTGTTCTACCTGCCCGTTTAGCTGGTTTGCCAGAAGGGCAACAGTTAACTCCTCCTCCGGAAAATAAAGGATCTGGCAACCGAGGCTGCCATCATAGCTGTTATGCTGCAAAACAGTGGTTCCAAAAACATCTTTATTAAGCTCCCTGCCCATTACACTTACACCGGCGGGCAAATCAGCAAAGTAAGAACTTACCTTATCCATATGTACCGGGGGAAGCAGGTTATCTTTCTGCAACATCCGCTCCCAGCGAAAAATATCCTCAAGTGTGGACAGCATTCCGCTGCTTCCTGATATGTTCCACAACTCCCCATCCGCCTTCCTGTACTGCTCTGCAAGATCCTTCACAGATTTATCGCCTCTTTTTTCTTTTGCCGCCACCACATCTTTAAATTCAGGCAGCACATAACCTGTATTATTCATACCGGCTGGCTGCAACAGTGCCTGCTGCACAAAAACTTCATATGGCTGCCCGCTTGCAGCCTCCACCACAGCAGCCAGCAGGCGGTATCCTGCTTCTGAAAAAAGGTAATTTTCGCCCGGGGCGGAAATAAGTGCCACGGAGGCTATTGCTTCAAGAAAATCTTTCTTTTTGCTGATGGTTTTACCGGAAGGCAACTCCTGTGGCAAACCGGAGGTATGCAGGAGTAATTGTTCAATCCGTATTCCTCTTTTCGCAGCCGGAAGGTCCGGCAAGAAGCGGCCCAGGGAATCCTGCAACTTCAAAAAACCCTGCTTTTCCAGCTTTATAACAGCGGCAGCAGTAAACTGCTGAACCAGCTGGCCTGTACTGCTTAAAGTAGCGGTTGTAAAAGGTAAATGCTGGTCGTATCGTGCGTAGCCGTAGCCATTTCCCAAAATTAATTCTCCTCCTTTTTCCACTACCACTGCACCATTAAAGGTCTGGGGCGCTAAAGATGTCAAAAATTCATCAATCCTTTGCGAGAGTTGAACCCCTGCACTATCAGTAGCTAAAGGAGGCAATCCGCCGGCCACACCTCCGCCATTCCGGACCGCACAGGCAGAAGCCAGGAAGCACAACAACAGAGCAAACACATAAAAAACGGAGCGTTGAGGCATGGAGAAAAAGATTCTTTGCTATAGTAACACTTAACGCTTAGGCTATAGTTTTATAAAAAGGGCTTTTTTTAAAAAAATTTTTACTAATGAAGCCTAAGCTATCTTTAAATCATCCTGTTATGGAAAATTCACTCAAAAAAAACAAGCAATTCAATACCCTCAATGTTTTACACACCACCCGAACTGCCGGGTTTAAATAATTCAGAGCCTCTTGCCGAGAAGAATCCTGTTCAACATTGCAATTACCCCGTTATGCCACATCTGGTGGTGGATACACCAAAGGAGCACATCCCGCCCTGTTTTTGCATCAGGATGAGAAACTGCCAATGTTTTTTCAAGATCACTTTCCTGAAGTGCTTCCAGATTTACCTCTGCCTGGCGATAAACAAGTCTCAGAGCTTTTACCAGCTCTTCCTTATCAGGCTTTACAGGTAAACTGTCAGAAGGATTAGTTCCCACCTTATAGAAGCTGAAAAGCTCATGAACAGGAATAAGGTTATCGATAGCCTCCCGCGAGCCTCCCATACATACCAGTATATTATGGTATAGACTAACAGTTAAATGACCTGCCTGCCAGTTCACATTAGTATTTACATTTGAAGGTGTAAGCTTCCAGAATTTATCATCCAGATCAAGCACTAAGCTGAGCGTACAGTCCTGAGCCATTTTCAACTGTTTCTTCAGCAGTTCTATCTCACTCATTATCTATCAGGCAACATTAATTGCGTTTGGGATTTTTAATTTGCAGGCTAAACTACAAAACCTTCCGGTATTTGAAAAGAAAGGATTTAACAGCCAACACCTGATTTTTTTTAACTCCAGGGCTTTTCTTATAACCGTAATGCTTATTTATACATTTTTCAGTCTGCCGGAAAGCATTTGAAGGTGATGGATTTTCTTCCCTCTCCATTTATTTTCTCCCCTACGACAAGAAGTATTTTTTTGTTTAACAGAACTGCTAAAAAAAGCGCAAACCTCCCTGCCTCCTCCCCCGGTACATATACACACAAGCTCCTGCCCCCACATCCGAGAGAGTTTCCACCAAATATATCACGTAAGAAAAATAAAAGAATGAGAAGTTCCCTGCCGGAGAGCAGGTCTTAAAGGAAAACTTTAACTACATGCCTCAAAACAGGGGCATTACATAACTTAACAATCATATAAAGCTCCATACCGGCATTTTAAGCACAATTTATCATTAAAAAATCCATTCACAGGCAGGATCTCCATCAGCCAACCGGAGGGTTACCCTAAGCCTATTGATTGTATATATGGCAGGGAAAAGGAAATACAATAAGGATACCGTAAAAATATTTCAACTTAATGTTCTTATTTTTAAAGTAATATTTTCCCATATTTGCAACCAATAAAGGCAGCTATCGTAAATGGTTGTATTTTAAATCCTGAAAATATGATAACTCAACTTCTTATCCTTATCCTTTTGATTGTGGGAGGCTTTTATGCCACTAAGTTTCTTTTCTGGTTACTCTTCTTAAAAGATTCGCCTGCATACGATGAACAGGAAAGTTTTTATTTCGATTACCACGAGAATAAATAAACCTTCAGCGGGGGGCATCCTTCTGTTTTATTATTTAATTGCCCCCGGTTTTAGCTCCCCCTTCTGAAAAAGCAAAGCCCGGGCATTACACACCAGGGCTGTTTTTATTCCTCTCCGGGAAAAACAGACACAGGCGCCATCTCCCCTTCATTCAACTCCTCATCATCCTGGTTCGGATACCCTTCCAGCTTATTCACTGCACTTTCAGAGAACCTTCCTTCCTGCCAGTTGCGGATAAATTCCGCCCACCTTGCAGGGTTGAGAAAATTATTTGCAGGAGCTTCACGCGTTATCCTGTAGGTGGCATAGCGGTTATTGTAATCCAGTATGTACTGCTGCATATTGGTGGGGTCTTCTCTCACCTCATCGATATGTACATTTAAAGCCACTGATTTATCAGTTAAATTTCCCGGATCTGCAGACAGAAACGCCCTCTCGAACTGCTCCTGACTCGGAAAAGAACGGACCGTAACCTCCTCCAGCAGCAGCTTATCTTTGTGCATAGCCTCAATAACGGCAAACCTGCCCCCACTAAAACTTTCGGGTACAATATAAGCTTCCTCACTGTAAAGCATCGCTTCAAAAATAAGCGTATCGCCAGGCTTGGCGGTTAAGGAAAAAAAGCCGGTACTGTCTGCCAGTGCAGTGGATTTTTGCGTGGAGTTTTTAATGGTTACATTCGGTATAGGCGTTAAATCTGCCTCATCCACTACCACCCCGCTTAAAGCCACAGGCTCAGGAACGTCCTGTGCAATAAGCTGACAATTCAGAAAAATAAATATATTAAAAATTAAAAAAGCTGTTTTACGAATATCCATAGGAATTTAAAAAATGGTTCTTATAGGTATTATTCGTAAAACAGCCCCTTAATGTTGCCCGCCTACCGGTGCTCCCAGTTATATTTATCGAAAGTAGCGAGAGCAGATTCCAGCAAATCAATACATGCCGCAACATCTTCTTTATGAGCCATTTCAATTACCTGGTGCAGGTGGCGGGTAGGAATGGAAATGGCACCTGTAATTGCACCTCTCCTGCCCATTCTCTGCAAACCGGCGGTATCCGTACCCCCGGCGGTTAAAATCTCGGGCTGCCACTTTATAGTACTTTTTTCTGCTGTTGTCTGCAGAAAATCCACCATACGCGGATCGCAGATAGCCGAGGCATCCATAATTTTAATGGCAGCTCCTTTACCTAACTCAGTTACCTTTTCGTGAGCAGGGGCGCCCGGCACATCAAAAGCAATGGTGGTATCCAGGCCAAGGCCAAAGTCAGGGTCTATCTGGTGAGCAGCCACATTTGCACCCCTTATCCCTACCTCTTCCTGCACTGTAAACACTGCATATACATCGTACGGATTGTTTTTCAACTTCCTGAGTGCTTCAATAAGTACAAAAACAGAAATACGGTTGTCGATTGATTTTCCGTTTACACAATCGCCTATTTCAATAAGGTCCCGCTCGCGTGTAATGGGGTCGCCCACTCTTACATACTTTTCAACCTCCTCTTTCGGCAGGCCAAGGTCAATAAAGTAATCAGTGGTTTTAGGGAGCTTATTCCGCTCTTCCTGCGACATTACGTGAATAGGCTTTGAGCCCATTACCCCTATAATATCTTTCTTTCCATGAATAATCACCCGCTGTGCAGTAAGCGTTTTCGGATCAAACCCGCCCAGGGTATGGAAGCGGACAAAGCCCCCCTCATCAATATGTGTTACAATAAAGCCAATCTCATCCATGTGAGCAGCCACCATTACCTTTTTTCCATCCGGGTTGTTTTGTCCTTTTTTCAGCGCAATTAAATTGCCCATATTATCCACACGAACCTCATCGGCAAGTGAGGCCACTTCTTCCTGCACCAGCCTGCGAATTTTGTTTTCGTAACCCGGCGCTCCCGGCGCCTTACATATTCTGCTTAATAATTCAATATTTAACTCCATGTGCTGATTTATTAGTTTTTCGTTATCCGATAAATATCATACTACCTCTTTAGTACCGAATTTTTGTGGATGGTGCCTGTTTTCATATCTCCCTGGTCATTAATGTAAGAAATTACCAGGTATTCATGATTCTGCCAGTGCTTATCCGTTTTATCTTCCAGAAAATGCCGGTACCCGACAATTACATAAGTCTTTTCCGGTTCGGCTCCTACAAAGCTTATGCGCTGACCTAACTCAAGGTGTGGTTCCGGAGGTTTGGTTTCCGTACTTCCACAACCCCAGAGCATCCCTGTAACCAGTAAGGCAAGAATTATTTTTTTCATATTTATTTTGAGCAACAATCGATACATACTACATTTTGCCAAATTATAAGTTTTATTCCTTTCTTAAAAGATAAGTTCAAAGTATGCAGGCATACCTCATGCAAAAACCTGAAACAATTCTCTTTTATATTAGTCTATAGTAAAGGCGAATAGGTTATAACTTATTTCTGCGGATTTTTTTTCATTTAATAAATTCTTTCTCAGATCCTTTTCGCCTGCAACAAATAATAAAAACCATCGATCGAATGTACCTGCGGGGGATTAGAAAATACACTTTTGCATGCCTGCTCCTTTTATGCTGCCTGAGCCTGCTGTCGTTTCCGGCAATGGCCCAGAAAGCAGATGTGCCCCTTGATGCTGAAGATATTGACTCCACCACAGCAGAAGCACCGCCAGCACTGAAAAGTATAATGCAGGATCTGGAAGCGGAGAAAAACAACTCCGGATCGGCTGACATTGAAATTGACGGACTCATTGTAGACGAAACGGTAACAAAAATGGGCAGGGATTTTTACCAGGTTTTTTACAGCAACTGGGAGGCGCCCCCCAACTTCAGGGACTATACGCTTAAGCTATCTGAAAAACCCATGCGGGGTATTGGCACCATGATAATTATTGAAATCAATGACCAGGTAGTAGCTGAAAGCCCCCTGCAGCCACGCTACGATATTATTGAATCTATTGCAAAACAGGCAGTGCAGGTTTGCTATAACTACCTGATGAATTACGAACAAATCCAGCGGGACCTGTCCGGTGAAGATTTATCGGGTTCCGGAATTTATTAAATATTAAATCAACAGGCATGAAAAAGCTATTTCTCTCTTTACTGTTAACAGGCCTTTCCTTTTTTACTATGGAACTGAAGGCCCAGGACTTTGTATACCAGCCGAAAAACCCGGCCTTTGGCGGAAATTACCTTAATTACAGCTGGCTCCTTAATTCTGCCCAATCGCAGAACACCATTGAAGACCCCAACCAGCAAAGCAGCCTGAACAACGACCCTATGGCTAACTTTGAAAATAACTTAAACCGGCAGATCCTGAACCAGCTTTCCCGCAGAATTGTGGACTCTCAGTTTGGAGAGGAAGGACTGGAAGACGGAAGTTACACGCTGGGCAGTTACCAGATAGAAGTTGGCTCTGATGGCGGAGGAGTGAACATTAATATATATGACAGCTCAACAGGAAACTCTACCTCTGTAGTGGTTCCTTATTATTAAAATCCTCTCTCTAATGAAAAAATTTTCCTTTGCAGGACTTTTTGTTTTGCTAATGGCTGGCTGTGCTCCTTTTTTACACCAGCCACTTACTACCCAAAATGCCCGGCTTGGTGCAGAAACACCGGTAATTCACCAGTTTCAGGAATTACCGGCAGCCAAAGAAAAGATAGTAGCCTCGGTATATAAATTCAGGGACCAGACGGGGCAGTACAAACCCTCGGAAACAGGCGCTAACTGGTCTACTGCCGTAACTCAGGGGGCAACCTCTATTCTGTTGCGGGCTCTGGAAGAATCGGACTGGTTTATGCCTTTGGAAAGAGAGAACCTGGGCAACCTGATGAATGAAAGAAAGATCATCAGATCCAGCCGCGCACAGTACCTGGACGAAAACGGCCAGCAACAGAACCTGTTGCCTCCACTCCTTTTTGCAGGTATTATATTGGAAGGAGGTATTATTTCGTATGATGCCAACGTATTTACAGGCGGAGCCGGTCTCCGTTATTTTGGTGCAGGAGCATCAGGGCAGTACCGCGAAGACCGGGTAACGGTATATCTCCGCGCTATCTCCACCAGCAACGGCCGCATATTAAAAACGGTGTATACCACTAAAACCATTTTATCGCAAATGGTGGATGTAGGCTTATTCAGGTATGTAAAGTTTAAGCGCCTGCTCGAAACTGAGGCTGGCTTTACCTATAATGAACCTACTGAAATTGCCGTAAAAGACGCCATAGAAAAAGCAGTACACAGCCTTATTATTGAGGGCATACTGGAAGGGCTCTGGCAGGCCGACCTGGACGAACCAACCCAAAACAAGGCTGTTCAGGAGTATATACAGGAGAAAGAACTCAACCAAAACACCGATATCCTGCTCCGCCACCAGACTCCCCGCAGAGGAAAAATAGGGGTTGGAGCTTTTGGAAGCGCCTTACTCTATAATGGCGATTATTCCTCTCCTGCCCTGCGGCCGGGCGTTATGCTCCAGGCAGTTTATAATAAAAACCACTGGGAGCACGGCTTTAATTTAGGGGTAGGCGAACTTGCCACCCGGCGGAATTTCCAGACATCCTTATTCATGGCCGGCTTAAACAGCACTTATAAAATGTACCCTCAGGACCGCTATACTCCTTTTATAACCGGATCGTTAGGAGTTATAGCCTCCAGCCAGGTACAGGAAATTAATGATTTTACAACCAATGTTTTCGGCAAAGCAGGAATCGGTATTGGCTTTGAATATCTTATAACCGACCAGCTGGGCCTTAATTTAAAAGGGCACTACCATTATTTATTCAGCGATAAGCTTGACAATATGGTAAGGGGCAGGTATAATGATGCATTCCTGGAAACATCTGCAGGAATAAAACTCTACTTTGGAAAGTAAAAAAAACAGTTATACTTTAAATGTTTTATATTTAAGTATTTGAAACCGGACCCCGGAAATAAAAAGCCTGTACAAATCCGGCTTTAAATTCTAAATACTATTTAAATTTATTTAGTCATCATTTTATGCAAAATAAAGGTAATTCTTTCATTTTTACAGTACTTGCACTCCTGCTGAGTGCAGTGCTTTTTATAGCCTGCGAAGATACCATTGAGCCGGAAACCTTTGGCACCCTTACCGGCCGTATTACCTATGCCGACAGCGAAGCACCGGTGGCCAATGCCAGCATAACCACCAACCCGCCCACAGAGGCAGTGATTACCAATGAAGATGGTACTTTCACCATTCAGAATGTACCGGGGGGTAATGTAACCGTTACTATTAAAAAGTCAGGTTTTAAAACCGAGAACGTAACGATACGGATACGGGAAGGGCAAACAGCACAGGTAATTGTTCCACTTTCAAGAACAGAAGGAGGCAACAGGGCCCCTTTAGCTCCGGGGGAGCCAGTACCGGCAACTGACTCCCGCAACCAGGCCACCACTCTTAACCTTAGCTGGTCTCCCGCCACTGACCCGGAGGGAGATACTACCCGTTACGATGTTATCCTTTTTGAATCTGACTCCACTAACGGGCAGCTGATAGCTGAAAACATTACTGATACTACTTTTACGGCACAAAACCTCCGCCCTAATACCGCTTATTTCTGGCAGGTGGTGGCAAAAGACAACAGCAACAACATAACTTTAAGTCCTGTATGGTCTTTCCGCACCTCAGCCGCTTCCAGTAACAGAATTCTTTTTGCCCGTGATACAGGAGCCAATTATGAAATTTTTTCCACAGATACAGTGGAAGGATCCTCTGTCCTCCGCCTTACCAACCGCCCCGGGCGCGAGTGGCGCCCCTTATTAAGCCCATCAGGCGACAGAATAGCCTTTACCTCCAATGCTGAAGGAGTAACTCATATTTATACCATGACCCCCGAAGGCAGAAACCCGCAAAAGGTAACCTCCCTCCCTGTGGAAGGCTATCATAACAACGGACTCGGCTACTGCTGGTCGCCTGATGGAGGGCAACTCCTGTACAGCCACTTCGACATCCTTTACAAAGTTGATCGCGGAGGCTTTGGCCTGCAGCCAATAGCACAGGCCCCTGCAGGCCTTCACTGGCAGCAGTGCGACTGGACAGCTCAGGCAGGCGGTAAAATTGTTGTTCTGGCGACAGGGCAAAATATATACAATGCCGAAATATACCTGATGAATGCCGACGGCTCCGGTATGGAAAAAATAGTGGAAAATCAGCCGGGCAGGCTTGGCAGCCCTTCATTTTCTATAGACGGAACAAAAATACTTTTCACCAGAGATATTTCCGGAATAGAATTTGCCACTTCCAATGCCCAGCAGTATGGCAGGATCTTTAACAATCATATTTTTCTCCTGGATCTTCAAACAAACAGGCTTACAGATTTATCGGCCGGTAAGCCGGACGGAACCAACGACCTTATGCCCCGCTTCAGCGCTAACGGAGCAAAAATTATTTTTGCCAATGGCTCCAACGATGGCAGCGGCGAACCTGCCATTTATAGCATGAACACCGATGGCACCCAAAGAAGACTTATTGCGGGAAATGGAGTAACCCCCTCCTGGAATTAAATTATACAGCAAAGAACAGAGCCGTTGCAAAAAAATGCAACGGCTCTGTTCTTTGCTTATGAAGTTTTTTTTCTGCTTTTGTAGTTTTCCGGCTGCCGGCTTAAAGGTAATTTACTGGTCCAGCCACTGCTCCGCTTCTTCACGAACCTCAAAATTCTTTTTCGGAAATTTAGTATCCTGCGACACACTATCCAGCTGTATTTCGGCAATTTTATTTTTCTGGAGCTCTGCCACTTTGAGTATCCCGTGTTCCTTAAGCAGCTTCTGAGCCTTTTCGTGCACCTCACGCACAGGCACCGGATGGATTTTCATTTCTGTAGCATCCGTGAACACGGTAAAGCCGGGTTTCAATTCAGCAACTGCCTTCTTCCAGTCGTTTACATACTCCGATACCTGCTCAGGATTACGCCAAAAACCAATAATGGTAAGGTAAGCCCTGTTCTTCTCCTTCAAAACCTCAATCCTGTATTGTGGGGTCTCAGCAATTGTAATCATTTTAATTCAGTTTAAAAATATGCGTTTTTATTAATTGGTTTAATTGGTACTTTATATTCAAACGATTGAAAAAAAGCAAAAACAAGATATAAAAAATTGAAACCTCAAAAAAACACAATACCTATAGCCTCCCGCAATGTAATAAATCCGGCTAAATTGAATTTTATTGCTCCTTATTTCCGCCCCTTTCGCAATGGCGCAAAAAGGTATTCCAGCCCATTGAGCTTTATTTCATGCACCAATGCAAGCTGCTCTCCCAGCTTTCCTTTCGGAAAACCCTCCTTACTAAACCAAACCAGGTAAAACTCCGGCAAGTCTATCAGCTTACGTCCTTTATATTTGCCAAAGGGCATTTCTGCGGAAATTAAATCCAGCAGTATTTTACGTTCCATTTGCATACCTAAAGGTAGCCACCCCGGCAGAATCCTGCAACATAAACATTCAGGAAGATCTTCTCTTAACTCCGCGTACCGCTTCTGCTGTAAAAGGGTCATCAGGCCAAGAATGCTTTGGGTACCTTCCTCTTAAATCTTTACGGACAGCGGCATAAGTGTTGCTCCAGAAACTCCGCAGATCCTGTGTAACCTGCACAGGCCGGTAAGCGGGAGATAGCAGGTGCAGCAACACAGGAACGCTGCCTTCATTAACTGCAGGGGTATCCAGCTGTCCGAACATTTCCTGCAAACGCACTGCCAGCACCGGGGCACTGCCATCAGCCACATACTGCAGGCCGATACGGGAACCAGTGGGCACCGTAAGGCTCACCGGCGCCAGGCGATCAAGCTCCTGCTGTTTTTCCCAGGGCAACTGCGCCTGTAGCATTGCTGAAAAATCGAGCCGCGCAAAATCTTCCCGCCGTCTGACATTTTCCAGAAATGGCGCCAGCCATTCTTCCAGGTTACTCAGCAGCCCTCCTTCACTTACATCAGGCCACCCTCCTTCCGGCCTCCATTTTCTGAGACTAAGTACCCTTGCCTGCCACTGCTCCACTTCATCAGTCCGGTTAAAAAGTGTAAGCCCTTCTGTGCGCACAGCTTCACACAAAATGCTTATCCTTTCCTCTCCGGAAATGCGGGGCAGGGGACTGCTTTCGACCACAATATCCCCCAGCCGGAGTTCACTACGAGCCAGCAGCTCTCCTTTTGCCTTGTCCCAGCCCAGTACCTCATGTGTACGGGCCAGGCTTATTACATCTGCCGGGTCGAGGGGAGCAGCCATAAATATGCGGCCTGCACCACCTTTCCGGCCCTGGTCGAGCTGAGCCACCGCAAGCCATTCTTCATGCATCAAAGGATCATGCTCCGGGAGCATAGCAAGCCTGCCGTTTGCCAGCCGGTAGCCACTCCTCCCCTGCTCCCGCCTTGCTATACGCTCCGGGTAGGCCGAGGCTATCAGGCTGCCAATATCGGTATCGGCCGGCAGCTGGTTATCAGTAACTGCCTGCAGGAGCCTCCGCCAGTTAGCCGCGAGCCGCTCCACCCGCTGCAGTACATTCCGCTCCGCCGCTGTCTGTTCTCTTTTCCGCCACCTCCGCAAGGCTTCCAGCCGCAGGCTGAGGTCGGCCCCTGCTTCTTTCTCCAGCGGATCACGCTCTTCCAGTAAAGCTGCCACGTCGGCAGCAAGAGCCTCCATACCCTTTGCCTTAGCTGCAAACAGAAGCTGTGCTATGCGGGGGTGGGTTGGGTAACGCAACAACTCCCTGCCTTTGCCGGTAATCCTTGTTTCCTCCATAGCGCCAAGCTCTTCGAGCAACTGACGGGCACTCCCCAGCGCTCCTGCGGGAGGCGGGCTAAGCCATGCCAGCTTCTGCATATCCTGAACGCCCCAGCTTGCCAGCTCAAGCGCTGCAGGCGCCAGATCTGCTTCCATAATTTCGGGCTGGCGGTGCTGCATCAGTCCCGCCTGCTCCCCCTCACTCCACAGGCGATAACATACCCCCGGCCCCAGGCGCCCTGCCCGTCCCGCCCGCTGGGCGGCAGTGTCGGCGGTTACCCTTTCCGTAACCAGACGGGTAAGGCCGGAGCGCGGATCAAAGCGCGGCAGGCGTGCAAGGCCACTATCCACCACCACCCCAACACCTTCAATGGTTAAGCTGGTTTCTGCAATGGAGGTGGCTAGCACAATTTTCCGTTTGCCTTCCGGATGAGGCATTAATGCCTGCTGCTGTTGCTGCTGTGGCAGGTCGCCATACAAGGGGTAAGGAATTGCATCAATTGGTTCACTTTTAAGCAATTCTGTCGTCCGCAGGATTTCGCCGGTACCAGGCAGGAACACCAGCACATCTCCCGCTTCCTCCCGCAGGGCCTTTCGCACTGCTCTTACCACCTGCAGAGGAAGGGGCTGATCCCGCTCCTGTGCCAGGTAATGTACTTTAACAGGGTACTGCCTTCCTTCGCTGCTAAGCACAGGGCAACCTCCTAAAAGCAAAGAAAGCCGCTCCCCGTCGAGTGTAGCCGACATTATTACCAGCCGCAGATCTTCGCGCAACACTCCCTGCGCCTCACGGCTTAATGCCAGCGCCAGATCGGCCTGCAGGCTGCGCTCATGAAACTCATCGAACAGTACAAGGCCCACTCCTTCCAGTGCATTATCCTGCTGCAGCATACGGGTCAGGATACCCTCCGTCAGTACCTCTATTCTTGTGTTTTTTCCAATCTTTTGCTCAAAACGCACCCTGTAGCCCACTGTTTCCCCGACTGCTTCTCCTAAAAGCTGCGCCATCCGGTGCGCCACAGAGCGGGCCGCAATGCGCCGGGGCTCAAGCATCAGAATCTTTTGCCCTTCCAGCCAGGTTTCCTCCAGCAACTGCAGCGGAAGCACCGTACTCTTCCCCGCGCCGGGAGGAGCCTGCAAAATAAGGGTATTGTGCTGCTTTAGCTGCTCTTTGAGCTGAGGAACAATCTCCATTATGGGCAGTTGGGAATCAGTCATTATCTACACTTAAGTGTTTGGTTCGGAACGAAGGCAAAAGTACGACAGAAATGAGCAGCGGTAAAGCAGCAGGCTCCGAAGAACAGCTTATTATGATGCTGCCATCCGGATATAAGCGTTTTTATCCTTATGGAGAAGCATTTTCAGGGATAAGAAACGGCTAAAACAGAAAAGTTTACTCTTCCCGGAATCAGGTGAAAGGAGCAAAAGGCAATGCTGAAATCTAAAAGCTATTTAAATATTGTATATTAGATATTATAAAATTTAATATAACTTTTACATTACAAGCTAACAAACAAGTAGGAAATCCAAAAAAATGATCTTAAGTTACAAAACAACTTAACTAAAGATAAATGAAGCAAAAAGGCACTAAAAATAAGGAAATAGTTGCAGGTGCTCTTATTAATAAGCTCCAGTTTATCAAAAAAATACAATTCTAATATTTAAAAATAATGACAATATTAGTAGTGGGCGCAAGTGGAGCAACAGGAAAAAATTTGGTGGAACAACTTTTGAAGATGGGGCAGGAAGTCAAAGTTATTGTCCGGCCTTCCGGAAAAATACCTGACAGCTGGATTCACGAAGATAAAGTAGCAATCATCAAAGCCAATATCAATGAAACTGGCGTGGATGAGATGGCAGGTTATATTAAAGATTGCCAGGCTATTGCATCTTGTCTTGGCCACAATATGAGTTGGAGGGGTATCTATGGAAAACCCCGAAGATTAGTGACAGATGCTGTTCGCTTGCTTTGTGATGCCATTAAAAAGAATCCACCCGAAACACCTGTGAAGTTTTTATTAATGAATACCGCCGGAAATAGAAACAGAGATTTGAATGAACCAATTTCATTCGGAGAGAAACTGGTCATTGGATTACTTCGATTACTATTACCACCTCATCCTGACAATGAAGCAGCAGCAGATTATTTAAGGGTAAACATTGGTCAAAACGATTCTTTGATTGAATGGACAGTTGTTCGTCCTGATACTTTAACTAATGAAGACGAAGTAACTGAGTACAAAGCACACGTTTCTCCTTCGAGAAGTGCCATTTTTAATCCGGGGAAAACAAGTCGCATTAACGTTGGGAATTTTATGGCTAAATTAATTACAGAGGATGCCCTTTGGAACAAATGGAGATGGAAAATGCCTGTCATCTATAATGTCGAATACCAGGAAGAAAAAAGATAATAACGGTCCTGTAATCCGGGGCCACCTAAAATTGAGCGAATAACAAAGAATGTTCAGCACCTTATAGGTAAAAACATTGAAATATTAAGAGGAAATAAATAAAACGACCACCACCACAAAATCGCTATGGCTGAATTGCCGGACCAGCAATGTCTATGGCGATTTAATATTTACACTATAAATACTCAGGAAGATCTTTAAAGACAAAAACACACCCCTGGTGTCTGCTTACCAATTCAAGCCCCTCTTTCCTGATTAATAGCCATATTCACTAAACCGGGTGAAAATTAAATCTTAACAGGTGCTATAACCGGCATTTAGAAATACTAATCGGGGAATAGCCAGAGCAGCATTTCTTACCCCTACAATAAAATCCCTCCTGAATAACCAGATAATTGCTTGCAGCATTTTTTTTCAGCAAAGGCAAACAGCCTCTGGCATTACCTGATTCCCCCTAAACTCCCCCGGCGCTTAATTATTTTATTGAACGTTTATTTTAAAGCCTTATTTTTTATTTTATCAAAAATTTTACACTAAAAAGGTTTATTTTTAAACCATTAAATAAAAAAAGGTTGTAAAAGTGCTGTATATAGGTTCATTTGTCCTGCTTTATTTCGAAAAATAATATTTAGCTTTACAATAAGATATTAAAAATATGAGCAAGAACTTTCCAGTATTCAGAATCAATAATTTTGTAGACTATAACCAATGTCAACACTTTGGAGATAGCTTTTATATAAGGAAGTTCCACCAGCACATATGTGAAAACTGCTTCCTGGATAAACCTCATGGGCATGATTTTTATATAGTGCTTTTAATTACACAAGGCCGCGGACAACATATTATTGATTCTAAAACCTACGAGGTAGCGCCCAGAGTTCTGTTCTTTGTTAATCCGGGCCAGGTGCATGCCTGGGATTTATCTGAAGATATTGATGGCTATATTCTCTTTTTTACAAAAGAGTATTTGCTGGTTGAATTTCACCACAACCAGCTTTCAAAATTGCCATTTTTCCATACAAGGATTTTAGAACCCTTCATGAAGCTCAACCAACCAGAAACTGAAGAAATTCATCGTGCTTTCCATGAAATTGACCTGGAATACCTGGCAGGAAACCAGTATTGTCATGACCTGATAAGGTTAGGGTTAAAATCCTTATTACTCAAGATTGAACGCAAATACGCCAGGGGATCTTCCGGCAGAAAGAAACTGTACCAGGAAAACCTGTTCACAAAATTTGAAGTGCTTGTTGACCAGCATTTCAAAGACCATAGAACAGTATCGGATTACGCTGAAATGATGAACCTTTCACTGAAACAACTGAACTCTCTGTGCAGGAAATTAATAAACAAAACTCCAGGAGACATTATTCAAAACAGGATAATTCTGGAAGCCAAACGCCTGCTGATGCATTCAGATGCTCCTGTGTTTTCAATTGCCGAAACCTTAAATTATCATGATGGCTCCTATTTTATAAGGTTATTTAAAAAAGCCACACAAATGACTCCCGAAAAATTCAGAACACAGGCTATCCTTAATAAAGTTGCCTGATTATACGAAAAACCACCTGAGACTTATTGCCAGTAAAAATACTGGATAAACATAATTGTTTTCTTCCATTTAAATTTCAATTCTATGTCAGTTAAAAGCCTCGATAATCCTTTTGATGCAGGAAGCAACCTTGAGCATGGCTCATCTTGCAGCTGCCTGTCCTGCTCCACAGTACAAAATGCTAACCGGGATTTACCTCAGTCGCAGGAGGCCATGATTGACAGAGCCGTAGAGAGTGCGGTGGTTCGCTCCTTGTTTAACAGCGATCTGGAAAGGCGTTCGTTCATCAAACTGATAGGGAAAGGGACCTTTATGGCAGCTCTGGCTTCAGTATTTCCACTGGACGCCTTAAAAGCAGCAGTAAAAGACAGCCATGGAGCCCTTGAGAAGAAAGATCTTAAAGTAGGCTTTGTGCCAATTACCTGCGCCACCCCTATTATTATGGCCCACCCCATGGGATTTTATAAGAAATATGGATTGAATGTAGAAGTTATTAAAACAGCAGGATGGGCAGTAGCCAGAGATAAATCTCTTAATAAAGAATATGATGCATGCCACATGCTTACCCCTATGCCACTCGCTATTAGTATGGGAGCAGGCTCTGTAAGCCAGCCCTACCTTATGCCGGCTGTGGAAAACATAAACGGACAAGCCATTACCCTCCATATGAAACACAGGAACAGGCGTGATCCTAAACAATGGAAAGGATTTAAATTTGCTGTACCATTTGAATATTCCATCCATAATTTCCTGTTGCGCTATTATGTAGCTGAACATGGGCTTGATCCGGATAAAGATATCCAGATAAGGGTAGTACCACCTCCGGAAATGGTAGCCAACCTGAGAGCTGAAAATGTTGACGGATATCTTGCGCCGGACCCTTTTAATCAAAGGGCTGTTTATGAAAAGGTGGGGTTTATTCATTTGCTTACTAAGGAGATATGGAACGGACACCCCTGCTGTGCCTTTGCATGCAGCAAAGAAATGGCCGTTAGCATGCCAAACACCTTCAATGCCATGTTCAAGGCTATTGTGGATGCAACCCATTATTCATCAAAGAACGAAAACAGGAAAGAAATTTCTGCTGCAATTTCAACTCCTAACTATCTCAACCAGCCTTTAACTGTAGTGGAGCAGGTGCTTACCGGAAGGTATGCCGATGGTCTTGGCAATGTAAAAAATGACCCTGACAGAATTGACTTTGATCCTTTCCCGTGGCATTCAATGGCTGTATGGATTCTTACGCAGATGAAACGCTGGGGCTATGTAAAAGGAAATATAGACTACAAAAAAGTAGCGGAAGAGGTTTATATGGCCACCGAATGTAAAAGTATAATGAAGCAATTAGGATACAAAGCTCCTGACTCCAGCTACAAAAAATACTCAATAATGGGTAAAACCTTCGATCCTTCAACTCCTGATGCTTATGTGAAAAGCTTTGCCATCCGAAGAGATGAGGGCATTTAACCCTGATTTAACCATTTAAAGATCAAAAATAATGGATTCTATAAAATATAAAGCAGCCTTTCTGTCGGTAACTTTCTTCCTTTTTGCCTTTTTGCTTGGAGAAATTTTTACAAGTACAGCAAAAAAAGAAAGCAAAGAATTAACAGAATACGAAATGCTTATGGGCGAATCCGAACCCAAAGCAAGCATTCCCAGTCCATCGCAGGTCTTTGCTCATGCCTGGCAGGAATTAAAAGACCCCTTTTATGATGCAGGCCCGAACGACAAGGGAATTGGCATACAGGTACTGTACTCCCTGGGCAGAGTATTATTTGGCTACTTCCTGGCCATTATAGTAGCTGTGCCACTCGGTTTTTTAATTGGAATGTCTCCCCTTATGCAAAAGGCACTGGATCCGTATATTCAGATACTTAAGCCAATTTCGCCACTTGCATGGATGCCGCTGGCACTGTTCATCATTAAAGACTCCGCCTGGTCTGCCATATTCGTTATTTTTATCTGCTCGATATGGCCTATCCTGATTAATACTGCATTTGGAGTTGCACGGGTAAAAAAAGACTGGCTTAATGTATCTAAAACGCTGGAGCTAAGCAATCTTCAAACTGCATTCAAAATAATCCTCCCCGCTGC
The DNA here is from genome assembly GCA_017948555.1 of Cesiribacteraceae bacterium YIM B00369. GTDB lineage: Bacteria > Bacteroidota > Bacteroidia > Cytophagales > Cyclobacteriaceae > Nafulsella. The sequence goes on from JAFMYY010000003.1 coordinate 63,788, forward strand.
CGCCCCTACAATTTTTACCGGGCTAAGGATATCTATAGGTATATCCTGGCTGGTTATAGTGGCTGCCGAAATGCTTGTGGGAGGTACAGGTGTAGGCTATTATGTATGGAATGAATGGAACAACCTGGATCTGGCCAGTGTCATTTTTTCAGTCCTCATTATAGGACTTGTAGGAATGATGCTCGATTACCTGATCGGCAGCATTGGAAAAAGATTCCAGTATGCTGATTAACAGACCCAACACTATCTGTTACTGTTTATCCTGAATTTTACTAAAGTTAACTGCTCATGACAAATAAATTTCTGGTGGTAAAAAACCTTGCCAAAAGGTTCCCTCCCACAACTAAAGGAGCCCAACCACTTACTGTGTTTGAAAATTTAAATTTCGAAATAGAAAAAGGAGAGTTTGTTTGCATTATCGGGCATTCAGGCTGTGGAAAATCCACCATCCTGAATAATCTTTCCGGCCTTGATTCTCCAACCGAAGGTATGATTATGATGGAAGATGTAAAAGTAAAAGGCCCCAGCCTTGACCGTGGAGTAATCTTTCAAAACCACAGTTTACTTCCCTGGCTTTCCGTTCTTAAAAACATCACTCTTGCCGTAAAAGCACGGTGGCCGGAATGGAATGAAAAAAAAGTAAATGATCATGCAAATGTATACCTGGCCATGGTAGGCCTTGAGGGAGTTGAAAACAGGAAACCTCATGAATTATCCGGCGGTATGCGGCAGCGGGTTGGCATAGCAAGAGCCTTTGCCATTCAACCCAAACTCCTGCTTATGGACGAACCCTTTGGGGCACTTGATGCGCTTACCAGGGGAAACATTCAGGATGAACTTGTTAACATTTGTAGCCAGGTCAACCAAACAGTGTTCATGATCACTCATGATGTGGACGAAGCCATTCTTTTAGCTGACCGCATCCTGCTCATGACCAACGGCCCGTTTGCACAAATTGCTGAATCTTTAACAGTAAACCTGCCAAAACCAAAAGACAGAGAAACCATTATTCATGATCCTCAATATTATAAAATCAGGAATCACATTATTGATTTCCTTGTAAAACGCTCAAAAGAACTCTCTCAAGCCAACCTTCAAAAGAAGGCAAATGGAAAAGCCAGCAAAGCAGAAATACAGGGCTTAGTAGCAGAAACCACTATTTTAACAACAACGGAATCCATAAAAGTAAATTACAACTAAACAGAATCAACCTTTAATAATTGTTTATTATGATCAGCAAAGCAGAAATGACAGAGGCCATTATCCTGGCAAAAGCAAAACAAGAATTATCCTGGAGTAAAATTGCAGAAGAAGTAGGTTTATCGGAGGTATTTACAACCTCTGCTTGTCTGGGACAAAATTCTCTTACTAAAGAGGAGGCTGAAAAACTTGGCTCTTATTTAGATCTGTCCTCAGAAGTGGTAAAGGCACTACAGGTTTTTCCTACAAAAGGAACAGGCCAGGAAGTACCTTCCGATCCTTTGATATACCGCTTTTTTGAAATAAACTACGTTTATGGTCAAACTATGAAGGAACTTATCCATGAAAAATTCGGAGACGGCATTATGAGTGCCATCGACTTCTCAATGGATATAGAAAAGGTTAGTGATCCTAAAGGAGACAGGGTAAAGGTAATTTATAACGGAAAGTTCCTCCCTTATAAAAGATGGTGAGAAATTTCCACTATAGTTATTACCGGCAAACTTCGGTATTCAATAACACCCAAAGGCAATCTCCCCCATAAAAAAGGCTGCTCCACTTAACACGGAGCAGCCTTTTTTTTACAGCAATAAATAACAGGTAAATAACCTCTCCCTCAGGAAATATCCCTCCTGAAAGTATGAGCTTTATTTATAACCTCTCTGCTCTTGGCTCCAGATCTGTCAGCTCTGAGATCCTGACCGGCTTACCGGATTCCACACTCTTCCTGGCAGCCACTCCTATCAGTACCGACATTGCCCCGTCGCGGATACCTGCAGCCCGCTCAAAAGGATCCTGCTGGTTCGGGTGCTTAAAAATCTGGTCATGCAAACGTTTGTCGCCCCCGCCATGACCTGCCCGCTCCATGCCAACCTGCTCTACTTTATGCTCATTCCACAATTTATGAGTGATAATCGGCTCATAGCTCATTTCTCCGGATGACTGGTCCATTTCTGCAGCATGCAGCTCTTCCTGGCTTGCCTCTATTTTAGAATGATAAGGAATATCCAGTTGAGCTTCAATACGGCCCTCTGTTCCGTTAAAGGCAATTCTCCACCCTTCGAAAGGCGAATAGGTGGTGAGGGAATAGTTTACCACTGCATTGTTTGCGTACTTTATCTGGGCCGAATGCTTATCGTATATATTTATTTCTTTGGCAAAAACGCAATTATCCCTGATGTAACCGTCATGCTCCTCATGTTTTACATACAGGTCCATACTGCGCTCATCCTTGGTAATATCCCAGTAATAATTACACTTATCCTTATGCGGACAGGTGCGGCATTTATCGCCGCGGAACTCATTATTAATTCCGTAATGCTCCAGCGCGCCATAGGCAAAAACCTCCTGAGGATCCGAATCCAGCCACCAGTTCAGCAGGTCGAAATGGTGAGTTGCTTTATGTACCCACAAGGTTCCGCCCATTTCCCTTAAACCATGCCACCTGCGGAAGTAAGAAGCTCCATGGTAAGTGTTCAGGTACCAGTGGAAGTCCACAGAGGTAACTTTACCAATTGCACCCTCCATGAGCAACTCCTTGATTTTGGTATTGTACGGGCTCCAGCGGTAGTTAAATCCAACAATAAGGTTCTTGCTGGATTTCCTTTCCGCATCTATAATCTGCTGGCATTTGTCTTCATCAATAGTAAGAGGCTTTTCTGTCAGCACATCACAGCCCATTTCCAGTCCCTGGATTATAAATTCATGGTGAGTGGCATCAGTTGTCGTTACAATAATCAGATCCGGCTTCGTTTTAGTCACCATTGCCCTGAAGTCTGTAAAAACCGGACATTTTACCCCTATATAACTTTTGGCATATGCCAGCCTGCCGGGGTTGATATCACTCAGGCCTACAAATTCGAGAATATCCGGGTAAGTCTCCACCAGGCGCTTCCCCCAGAAACTTGTTCCTCTTACACCTGTTCCCACCAAAGCAACCTTTAATTTTTTGTTTTCCAACCCAAAGCCCCATGAAGGCATGGGAGCTAAACTTCCCGCAGCCAGCAGGCTTACTGATCTCAAAAAATCTCTTCTGGATGAATTCATAAATAAAATATTAAATTAAATAACAGAGTTCTATAATCTATCGGATGGCATATATTTTGCCTAATATAAATATTGTATCGATATTTTTTTCAGTATATTTATTTTTTTTAAAACCAACGGCTCATACATAAGCCTGCACAGTTCAATCGATTGCATTATCACAAAAAAAAATAGTAAAAGCAAAACCCGGCTCATCAGCAAAGACTGAAATTCAGGTAAAAAAAGGCATCAGAAGCAGGCTTTATTTTAATGATGCAGATTTTTATGCTGCTTATCTTAACAGAGCATAACTATTATGGAGAAAACAAAAAGAAGGGATTTTTTAAAAAAGGCTGCCCTGTCCACTGCTGCTATAAGCATTGGCGCAATGGGTTTTCCCGCAAGCAGTTACAGCCGGATAGCTGGTGCTAACGACAGGGTTAACCTGGGAATCGTGGGCTTTTCCAACCGGGCCAGGTATTCTCTTATTCCCGCTGCCCTGCAACAGGCAAAAGAACTTAATTTTCAGTTTACAGCCGTTTCCGATATCTGGAACAGGCGAAGAGCTGAGGGAGCATCCTTTTTGAAGGAAAAAGCCGGAAATAAAATTTATGCTGCCCGTAATAATGAAGAGTTGTATGAACGCAATGATGTGGACGCCGTAATTATCAGCACTGCAGATTTCCAGCATGCCCTTCACTGCAAAGAGGCCGTGGAAGCCGGCCGTGATGCATACGTGGAGAAACCCTTTGCCGAAACCATGGAAGATAATAAGGCAGCCCGTGAGGCGGTGGAAAAGTCCGGTAAAATTGTGCAGATAGGCTCCCAGAGACGCAGCGGAGCTAATTACCATGCAGCCAGTAATTTTATCCGCTCAGGTAAATTCGGCGATATTGTAATGGTGGAAATGAGCTGGAATGTAAACCAGCCCGGCAGGTGGCGGCTGCCACAACTGACAAAGGAAATACAGGAGAAAGATACAGACTGGCAGCGTTACCTGATGAACCGGCCCTACGAAAAGTGGGACCCCAGGAAATATCTGGAATACCGCTTATTCTGGCCATACTCATCCGGAATTCCCGGACAGTGGATGTCGCACCAGATCGATACCGTACATTGGTTCACCGGACTGGAGCACCCCCGCAGTGTGGCCGCCAACGGAGGGATTTACCTCTGGAAGGATGGAAGGGAAAATTTTGATACCATGACTGCGGCCTTTGATTACGGACCTGCCGATGATAATACCAAAGGTTTTCAGGTGGTCTACTCCTCCAGGTTTACCAACTCTGCAGGAGGAGTAAAAGAAATATACTACTCTAACGGCGGTGAGCTGAACATGGACACTAACATGGTAACTCCCAAAGGCGGCCTTGAAAAGGAGCACGCCTCCCCTATGGGCATGGAACCTTACTTACTTCCCGAAATTTCCCTTACCGAAAGGATGCAGGCCGCAACGGGGGCTAACACAGGAGTAGATAATATGACGGCTGCCCATGTGCGAAACTGGATGGAATGTGTCAGGAGCAGGAAAAAGCCCAATGCAGACATTGTGGCGGGATATAACCATTCCGTTGCTAATATTATGACCACTGCAGCCCTGCGGACAGGTAAGTTTGTAACCTTTGACAGGGAGCGGCAGGAAGTGCTTGCCGGTGGCGAAGTGTTCAGGTATTGAAATAGTGCCCGGTGCACAGTAACCGGTAATTTCAATAGGGAATTCGCCTCCCGCCTTCTGCTTTACAGATTCCTACTCTTAAATTTTTACTATCAACCTTCTTAAACAGTATGAAATACCATAATAAAAACATCCTTCTTTTAAACCTTGTCCCGCTGTACGCTATCCTGCTCTTTACCTTTGGCTGTGCTTCGCAAAGCGGGGAAAATGCTGCAGATGATGGCTGGGTGGATTTATTTAACGGTAAGGACCTTAGTGGCTGGAAGCAGGTGAACGGAAATGCTCCATACAAGGTGGTGGATGGCGCTATTGTGGGAACCACCATTACAGATTCTCCCAACAGCTTTTTAGCTACGGATAAGGAGTATGGCGATTTTATTCTTGAGTTTGAGGTAATGCTGGAAAATGAGATCAACAGCGGCGTCCAGTTTCGTAGTATTTCAGATCCTGCCATTAATAATGGCAGGGTGCATGGCTACCAGTTTGAACTGGATCCATCTGACAGAATGTGGACAGGGGGAATTTATGATGAAGCCCGCCGCGGCTGGCTCTATCCACTGTCTTTGAACCCCGGCGCCGGAACGGCATTTAAAAAAGGTGAATGGAACAGCGCCAGAATTGAAGCCATAGGAAACCAGATAAGAACCTGGATAAATGGCATACCTGTTGCCAGTTTAGTGGACAGTGTTACACCTGAAGGGATTATTGCCCTGCAGGTACATTCCATCGGAAATGAGGAGGATGCCGGAAAAGAAATAAAGTGGCGCAATATCCGCATTAAAACCACAGAGCCCGCACATAAGGAAGGCCATAATGCTTTTGTGGTAAATTTAGTACCCAATACCTTAACAGAGCAGGAGAAAGAGCAGGGCTGGAGGCTTTTGTGGGACGGGCAAAGTACCGAAGGCTGGAGGGGCGCACATAAAGAACGCTTTCCGGAACAGGGGTGGAAGATTAAAAACGGAGAGCTGAGTGTGGAGGAATCCGGCGGTGGAGAGTCTGTAAACGGAGGCGACATTGTTACCGAAGAGGAGTTCAGCGCCTTTGACCTGCAGCTCCTGTTCAGATTAACAGAGGGCGCCAACAGCGGAATAAAGTATTTTGTAACAGAGAAGGAAAATGTGCAAAATGCATCAGCAATTGGCCTGGAGTACCAGTTGCTGGATGATGAAAAACACCCTGATGCAAAAATGGGCAGAAACGGGAACCGCACCCTTGCCTCTCTTTATGACCTTAAAACTGCTGAGAAAAATAAGCGCTTCCTGAAGCCTGTGGGCGAATGGAACCATGCCCGCCTGCTGGTAAAACCTGACAATAAAGTGGAACACTGGCTGAACGGAATAAAAGTGCTGGAATATGAAAGAGGATCAGAAGAATTCCGCCAGCTGGTTTCCATTAGCAAATACAGGGATCTGGAAAATTTTGGTATGGCTGAGAAAGGCCACATCCTGCTGCAGGACCACGGCAATGCGGTATCTTTCAGAAGTATTAAAATCAGAGAACTGGAATAATTAATCAGTCATAAGCCCCTTTGAAAGGATATTTCAGTTAATGAAGAGATATGTATTTATAACAATCCTTTTCCTGTTAGTTATAGCCGCCGCCGGCCTTGTTCTTTTTAGCGGTGGCAGCTTGCCCGGCAATACAGGAAAGGCCGCTGTGCAGGCAATTCCCGATTCGGTACTTTTCAGTTCTGCCCCCGTCCTTTCCCCGGAAGAAGCGCTGCTCACATTCGAACTTGAGGAGGGATTCAGGATTGAACTGGTGGCCAGCGAGCCCCTCATCCAGGACCCTATAGCCCTGGATATTGATGAAAGAGGAAGGCTGTGGGTCGTGGAAATGCAGAGTTATATGCCTGACCTCGATGGCGGGGGGGAGGAAGCACCATCGGGCAGGATTGTTATACTGGAAGACAGAGATGGAGATACCCGCATGGATACCTCCATAGTCTTTTTAGATAAGCTGGTACTGCCACGGGCAATAACGGTTGTCCGGAACGGAATCCTTTTCGCAGAACCTCCCCGGCTGTGGTTTGTAGAAAATCTAAATAATAAACCAGGCAAAAAAGTACTGGTGGATCCGGCCTATGCCACAGGCGGCAATGTGGAACACCAGCCAAACGGACTGCTGCGCGGCCTGGATCACTGGTATTACAATGCAAAGTCCGGATACCGCTATAAATATCAGCAGGGACAGTGGATAAAAGAGGAAACAGAGTTCAGGGGACAATGGGGAATCAGCAGGGATAATTATGGAAGGCTAATCTATAACACAAATTCCAACCAGTTAAGAGGCGACCTATTCCCCCCGAATATGTTAATAAGAAACCCCGGCCTGAATGCAGGCGAAGGCATTAACAGGGAATTAACGGAAGATCAGCGCGTTTACCCTATCCGCCCCAATCCGGGAATAAACCGCGGATATCAGGACCACATGCTCGATGATGAGCTGAAATTAACAAAGTTTACTGCTGCCTGCGCCCCGCTTATTTACCGGGGCGACCAGTTTCCTGATTCCTACCAGGGAAATGCTTTTGTATGCGAACCTGCCGGCAACCTGGTAAAAAGGAACATAGTGGATAAAAAAGGAGCTTACCTGGAGGCCCGCCAGGCTTACCAAGGTCGTGAGTTCCTGGCATCTAAAGATGAGCGGTTTCGCCCGGTAAATTTATATAATGCTCCGGACGGCAGCCTTTACCTTGTGGATATGTACAGAGGCATTATACAGCACGAAACCTACCTTACCGATTACCTGCGCAGCCAGATCAGGAGCAGAAACCTGCAAACACCCCTTGGGCTGGGGAGAATCTATAGAATTGAATACGAAGAGAACTGGTTCGAACGCTTGCTCAGCAACCGGAAAGAGACTCTGCAACCAGCTCTCCACACTGCATCAGCTAAAGAGCTGGCTGGTTACCTGGCACACCCTAATGGATGGTGGCGCGACCAGGCTCAACGCCTTTTAGTGGAAAGAAATAATAAGGAAATTGTGCCTGAGCTTAGCCGTTTGCTGGAGGGAAATAATTCATTGGCAAAGATCCATGCTTTGTGGACTCTGGAAGGTATGGGAATTTACGCCCCGGAAGTAATACAACCAGCATTTGAGGCCCGTGACCCTGAAGTGGTTGCCACTGCTATAAGGGTAGCTGAGCGCAATGCCCGCACCGGCCATTCCGGTGCCACACTAGCCATTTATGAACAACTGGCGGCGAACGAAGCTCCTCAGATACAGTTGCAGCTCAGCCTGAGCGCAGGTGAATTTATGGAGCATGACCCTCAAAGGGTCATGGCACTTCTGAAGCGCCTGGCAATTATAAACAGCGAAGACAAACTAATAACGGAAGCCATTTTGAGTAGTGTTTACGGAAAGGAAGATGAACTCCTGGCCTCCATTAAAGCGGAAAAACCGGAAAAGCGGAACTTAATTACCTCCCTGGAAAATTTTATTGAAAGCACACAAATTAAAGAAGCGCTTAAAGAAAAGAACCTTTCAGAGAATGAACAAAGGGAATTCCTGTCAGGAAAAAAAATATTTGAGAATACCTGTGCTGCCTGCCATGGCGAAAATGGTGGAGGTGTGGTACCCATTGCCCCTCCGCTTAATGGCTCTCATTGGGTAACAGGGCCACAGGAACGCCTCATCCTTATTGCTCTTCATGGAATGGAGGGCCCTGTAACTGTAAAAGGAAAAGTATATAAAGAACCGGAAGTGCAGGCTGTAATGCCGGGACTTAAAAGCAATACTGAATTTACAGATGAGAAACTGGCAGCGGTGCTTACCTATATAAGAAATGCATGGAACAACGAAGCAGATGCAGTTAAACCGGAAAAAGTAAAAGAGGTACGCCACCAGGCAGCGGACAGACAGGAGCCTTTTACTGAAGAAGAACTTCTGCAGTAAGGAATGCCCCTCAGGTTTTCAGGGGGCTTCCTTCGACATTACCATTACTTTGAAGGAAACAGGCTCACTTTTACCACTGAACACTCTGAGGATATACATTCCATCAATAAGTTCGCTGCATCCGATCTTATATTCTTTCTTACCTGCCTCTAATGTGCCTCTTTGTAAAACAGTACCACTCAAATGGATAATTTCATAAGAAAGAGCATGACCAAACAAGCTGTTAGTTTGCAGGTTGATTTCCCCTGATACCGGGTTAGGGAAAACCTTCATCTTTTTCAATTCAAAGCTAATGTCGCCAAGAGAGGTCAGCCTGCCTGCCTTCACAGGTACATTTACCGGTTTAAAACTGCTCTGAAGCACTTTTTTACTTTCCTTTTCCTGCAGGTAAGCAACCACTCCCAAATTTCCGGCTGCAAAATCTTTTGAAACCTCCCATTCAAAACTGAATGAACGGGTGGTTTTTAATTCACTCAGATATATACCGCTGGTCTCCGGAAGGATCTTCTTTAAAACATTTCTGAACATTACCGCCCCGCTTCCTGTCTCTGCTTCCACTGCGTTAATGTAGAGAATGAGCTCTTCTTCCACCTGCCCCAAAGGACTGATTTCCACTGTTCCCCTCAGCAGACTGGAGTTAGCCTCTTCCTCTATGGTTATACTTACAGAAGCATCCGGTTTAGATAAAGACTGCCGGCTGATAACAGTTTTATTCAGTGTATTTTGCTGCACTCCATCAACTACCAAAGCAGGTGACTGATAAATCCCATAAAAAAGAGCCCTTGTCGCAGGATCCTCAGGATTACGCAGGTACAAGCTGTCTTTTTGAGGAAAAGGAGTATGGTACTGGAGCAGCACCACATCCTGTGCCAGTTCCTGATCAGCCATAAGCCCGGAGTATTTTTTTTCATGCTCCATAAAACCGGGAGCATTTGTGTTGGTGAAGTTTTCTACAAGTACTTTCTTATTTCTCGGCCCCACATACACATCATCCAGTGCCAGCCCTTCAAATATAAACTCACCCACATTAGTTGCATCCGAAGCAAAGGAAACTCTGAACATAACTGATTTTGCCTCTGCACTTAACTCATCCAGTGACCAGGCTACTTCTTTCCAGCCTGCATCTGTTCCTGACCAGCCTTCATTCCCTATTCCCGTGCCTGCAGGGTCGGCCACAATGTTGGTGGTATTATACCAGTTAAGGCCCTCCCCTAAATTGCCAAGGGTTGTCCAGCTCCTGCCTCCGTCTTTGGAATACTGGAGCACTGCGCCGTCCCGTCCGGGCTCGGCATGCATGAACAGGTTCATCGAAATCATAGGTTGCTCAATATCCTTCAGATCGAAGCAAGGGCTTATTACATAGCTCCTTTCATTATTCCGGTAGCCGGTTCCGCCGGAAAGCCCTGTAGCCCATACATTGGTCCCGGGCACTACTGCTTTATTGATTACTTCACCTGAAGGAATTCCATATTGCCAGGAGTTATTAACCCCCTCTGTAAACCAGCCTGAACTGGCAACACTCCCTTCGAACTGCTGCACATGAGGAAAACCGGTAATGGCAGGCACAATATTTATTTTCCTGCTTATTGTTTCGGCACAGCCCGCAGAGCTGCGTATTGTAAGCCTTACCTCATACTCCCCGAAGCCCGAAAACCTGTGACGGGTATTGGCTTCTGTTGAGATGTTGCTTTCACCCGAAGCAGGATCTCCAAAATCCCAGCTATAATCCAGCGTAACATAAGAAGGGTTACTGAAATCCAGCATCCTGCTTACATCTTCCGGAATGAACAGGGTGGTATCATTTCCGCAGATATTTTCAAAACTGAAGTCCGGATTTACAATATTGCTTACCACCACGCTCTGTTTTACTACTGTTACTTCGCAGGACAGTGCAGTTTGCACTTTAAGCGAAACATCATATACTCCCGGACTGCTGTATTGCCTTACCGGAGTTTCTTCAGTTGAACTGAATCCATCGCCAAAGCTCCACTGGTAGCTTTTTATCTCATCCTTTTCGCTGATACTGTTTATGGTGCTGTAAAATCTCACTTTGTTGCCTGCACACTCATTCTCATACCCGATTGAAATGGCAGGCCTGGCATTTACCCACACGGCCTGGCTGGAGGAGGTAGTACAGCCGCTTTGCTGATCTGAAATTGTATAAGTAATAATATTTTCCCCTATGTTTCCCTGCCCCGGGTTAAACCAGGCCTTCCCTCCTGTTATTTCAACTCCCGGCCCATCAAAAACACCACCACTCACCAAAGGGGTAAGCCCTATCCGTGGCTGGGTTTCGCAAATATCATCAGTGGTGCTAAGGATGTTAAAATCAGGATTGGCTCCTGAAGAAACATCAATCAGTCCTGAACTGGTACCTGTACAACCATTATTGCTCCGGTAGGAATAAGTTACCCGGTAAAGCCCTATACCGCTTACAGCGGGATCGAAATAATACATCCGCTCTTCTTCATTATAAACCACACCCTCTCCGCTGAATGTACCGCCGGCAGGATTGCCCTGCAAGGGAAAAGGATTATTCTGGGTACAATAAACTTTAGGGAGATTAATAATAGCCAGCTCCGGCAAGGGCTCTATTGTAACATTTACAGTATCGGAAGCAGCGGTACAAGGTCCCGCAGGATCGTTCGTGGTAAAGACAAACTGAATAACAGAGCCTGTTTCAGACGGATCAGGGCGGTAGGTGGTGGTGGAAGCAAGGGCATTCTGGAAAACTCCTGCCCCCCCTGTCCAGGTACCGAAGGAAGCCCCTCCCCCAAGGGTGGCCTGCAACACGACAGGGTCCTGCTCACATACCGTAAAATCTGCTCCGGCATTAACTGTGGCAAAAGGACGGATAAAAACTTTTACAGTTTCAGGAGCGCTGCTGCAGTTGCCTGCCACTGCCTTTATGGTATATACGATTGTATCTGCTTTGTTCTCTTCACTGAAAAAGGATTGCACAATTTTACTCCCGCTGCCTGCTGTCACCCCCAGCTCATTTGGCTCCACTGTCCATTCGTAATAGGTCCCTTCAATATTGGTTGCCGAGGCAGGAGTAATAGTTAATTCCTCCCCGTTACAAATGGTGTAAGCCTGCTGCGGAAGCTGAAGGTCCGGAACAGGAGCAATATTTACCACCAGCTCCACGGGTTCACCTGTGCATTCTTTTTCTCCTTCCCTGATGGCCCGGATAGTATAAACAATAGTAGCTGTCCGGCTGGTTTTATTGAGCACGTTTTCATTAATGGGCCCTGTTCCGGATGTATTGAAATTCTGAAGCTCAGCATCGCTTTCGGCCACCCACACAAACCTCACCCTGTCAAGGTCAGACAGAGGCGTAAAAGTAACCGCTTCTCCTGAACATAAATTCTGCAACAATTCAGCTGAAGGATTAATTATCCGGGGCAGAGGTTTTACTCTGATTGTAAATGCCTGCTCCGGATGGGAGCAACCATCTTTCGTTACGGTAACCGTTATGGTAGCCGACTGCTCCCGGCCGGTGCTGTTTAGTGCAGTGAACTCAATTTCCCCGCCGCTTCCGCTGGTGGCAGTAAGCCCTATGGAAGGATTTGAATTTTTCCACACAAAGCTTTCACCGCCGCCGGTGTTTGCCTTCAGATTTATCTTTACGGGATCATTGGCACAAAAAATCACATCCCCGTTTTCCAGTACCGGAGCAGGAAGTATATTGACTTTATAGGTTAAACTATTGCTTACACAGCCATTGAGCGTGCTGTAATACACAATGGAAACAACAAGAGGCTCCCCGCTTAAATTTTCAGCCACCCGAAAAAGGGGCAGGTTGCCTGTTCCTGAAGCTTCGGGCAAACCCAGCAACTCAGGTTTATCGATGGTCCAGTGGAATTCGCTTTTCCCGTTGGAATCATCAGCAAAGGCTGCAGGAGAATATGTGTCGCCGGAACAAACGCTGGCCGGGGCAATAGCCACAGGAACAGGTTTGTTTTTTAAGGTGATGGTAAATGTTTTCGTTTCACTGCGGCAACCTTCGCGGCTGGCATAGTAGCTGATAGTAGCTTTACGGCTGGCACTACTAAGGTTTTCTGCTCCAGTAAAAGTAAAGTTTCCTGTCCCGCCTGCTCCCAGACCAATAAGTGGATTGTCATTTTCCCAATAGAAGGTTTCGCCGCTTGTATTTGCCAGAAAATCTGTTCCTGCAGTTTCTCCGGGGCATAATATTATATCTGCAATGTTACTTATGAGCGGTACCGGCTTCAGGATAATCTTAAATTCCACAGGCTGCCCTGCAAAACCGGCCGGCGACACCGGTGTAACAGAAATTACAGATTCTATATTGCCGCCGCTGAAATTTTCCGCTGCTGTAAAAGAAATGTTTCCGCTACCGGATGCCGCCAGTCCGATGGCCATATTATTGTTCGTCCATTTAAAAGTGGTGCCGCTAACATTGGACTCAAAGGCAACCACCACCTCTGTATCCGGACAGGCAACTATATCTTCTTCGGGACTCATAATGGGCCGGGGCCGCAATTTTATTAAGAACTGCATACTGCCTGTCCTGCATCCGTTCCATAAGGCATCCACTATCACTAAAGACTCTATAGTACTTCCTGAAGTATTATCATTTGCGGTAAAAGCAGGGAGAGCTCCTGCCCCGCTATCAGACGGCAATCCTAAATGAGCTGCACCGGAGGCGGTCCATGAAATTGCGCTTTCACCATTACTGTTATCCGTGAAAACAGTTTCCGGAACCTGCTCCCCCGGAAAAATCTCCAGTTCTGTTTGCTGCTCCAGTAAAGGCTGTGGCTTTAAAGTAATAAAGAATGACTTTTCCTCACCCACACATCCCCCGTTTACTGCCCTTACTTTTACAAGTCTGCTTATACTTTCTGATCCGAAATGAGCTTCGGTACTGAAGTTTAAATTTCCGGAACCTGTGTCAGGCAATCCTGTGGCAGGCATTCCTGTTTCAGGCAAACCTGTGGCAGGATCAGTTATGCTCCATGAGAAATCTGAACCTTCAAGGGACGCGCTGAAGGCTGTTCTTACCAGATCACCTGAACAAATAACCAGATCAGCAGGATGGTCCATAACCGGTTCCGGTTTTACCCTGATAGTGAAGCTCTGTTCTTCGCTTTCACACCCGTTTATTTCAGCCTTATAGGTAATAGTTGAAGTAATATCGGCGGTGCCCATGTTTTCCGCTGCTGTAAAGCGGATGGGGCCATTTCCGGATGCCGCTAACCCTATTGAGGGATTGGAAGACCGCCAGCTAAAGCTTGTCAGGGAAGGATCTGTGTTGGCTGAAAAATCTATTTCCACCAGCTCACCGGAACACACTGCCTGCGGATTTACAATAGCTGCAAGAGGCTGAGGATTCACCACTACCTGAAAAGTCATGGGCTGGCTGGTACAGCCGTTTACCGTTTGCGTTACCTTTACCGTAGCAGATAAGCTGTTGCCGGTTGTATTGGCTCCGGCTGCAATTCCGGTAATGCTGCCGGTTCCCATGCTGTTTTCAAGCCCCAGCAGCTCTTTGTTATCTGTCTCCCACTGAAAAAAGCCTTCTCCCGCCATAGTGGCCGAAGAGAAATCAATTGATGCCAGCGCATCTCCCGGGCAAAGGGCAATATCATCCTGAACTGCAACCACAGGAGCAGGTTCAACAGTAATGGTAAAGGTGGCAGGCTCCCCTTCCAGGCCTTCCGGCGAAACAGGAGTAACCACAATAGCAGCTACAACTTCTGATGTGCTGTTGTTAAGGGCTGTGGTAAAAGAAATATCACCATTACCGGATTCTCCCAGCCCGATGGCTGTATTGTTGTTCGTCCATTTAAAGGTGGTGCCACTCACATCTGATGTGAAAGCAACTTCCACAAGTTCCTCCGGACAGGCAACCACATCAGATACCTCCACAACTTCCGGCTGAGGAGTAAGCTCAATATTAAACTGCATGGGGTCAGAGGAGGGGCAGGCATTCCAGACTGCCGTAACCGAAACTGTGGATATTATGGATGAGCCTGTGCTGTTTCCGGCAGCTTTAAAGGCTGGAAGCGCACCTGTTCCACTGGATGATGGAAGCCCGATGGCTGCAGCATTTGTGGCTGTCCAGGTGTAAGTACTTTGCCCTCCGCTATTATCACTGAACCCGATAGCAGCCACCTCCTCATGAGGAAGTATAACCACAGCGGCCTTCTCCTCCACCTTTGGCAATGGCTTCAGGATAATATCGAACTGCTGTTCCTCTCCTGTACAACCCCCTTTAGAAGCTCTTACCCTTACTGTTCTCACTTCGCTGGCAGTGCCGTAGCGGGCATCCGGAGTAAAGTTTAAATCTCCTTCTCCGGAAGCCGGCATACCCGGCAGGGGGTTGTCTATCGTCCAGCTGAAACCGGCTCCTGCCACTGTGGATGACAGCGCACTCACCACCGGTTCTCCCGAACAAACCTCTATATTTGCATGCGGCTCTACCCCGGGAGCAGGCTTTACATTTATAACAAAGCTTTTAGCCTCACTCACGCAGCCATTTAATGTAGCCGTATAACTTACCGTAGTTGAAATGGCTTCCGCCGTGGCATTAACAGCGGTAAAGCTGATGTGCCCGGTTCCCGTGGCTGCAAGGCCTGCTGCCGGATTGGAAGAGGTCCAGTTGTATACAGGGCTTCCCCCGGAGGGAGTGGATACGAAATTTACCGCCACTGCATCGCCGGGGCAAAAGATAAGATCGCTGACGGATGCTGTTACTGGCTGTGGCTTTACAAGCACCTTAAATGTCATGGGCTTACTGCTACAACCATTTGCTGTCTGGGTAACTGTTACTGTAGTGTATTTATCAGCTCCGGTATTATTTGCTGCTGCAGTAATGCCAGTAATACTTCCAGTGCCTGTGGCGCTGCTTAAGCCTAACAATTCTTTATCGGCAACACTCCAGTTAAAAATGCCTTCATCAGGCATTGTAAGAGAAGTGAAATCCACAGAGGTAACAGTCTCTCCAGGGCACAGGCTTAAATCTTCCTGCTGCTTAACAATGGGCTCAAAAACATTAATGGTAATCTGGTCTGTATCGATGGAACAGGGAGCTCCGGGGTTATTAGTAGTTACGGTAAGCGTAACCGGGCCGGAATCCGTTGCTCCCGGTGTATAGTAAAAGGTATTCAGGAGCAAAGAACTGTTATAGGGACCGCTAAAAGTACCACTGCCACTTGTTTGCCAGCTAACAGCCGATGTCTGGTCATTGGTTTCCAGGCTTAGCTCTACAGGCTTTAACCTGCATTGAGCAGAGCCATCCGCAGGACCGGATATGTGCACCAGCGGGTTGGATAATACTTTGATCAAGGTCAGGGTCCTGGTAGTGGAACAGCCATCTTCCCGCTGAAAAGTAACATTAATATCTACAAGTTCATTGTTGCTCCAGCTTTGGCCTGATGCGGTAAAAATACCACTGCTGCTGGTTATACCCTTTCCGCTATAGGTCCAGGTAGCATTGGCCGGATTACCCCCATTAATTATTGTGAGTGCAAAACGCGGATCGTTGCGCAAATCAATATCACCACTGATATTACAAATCTCCACTGCAGGAGAAAATGCACCTATTGCAGGTCCGGGAACCAGGTTAAAATGAATGGTATCCCTGGCTTCGCAGCCATTTAAAAGTGCAGTTACCACTACCGAAGCATTAACCGGTGAACCGGTATTATTCTGTGCAGCTGTGAAATAAATAAAATCCCCGCCTGCAGAGCCCAGCCCAATGGCTGGTTCATTATTAACCCAGCTTAGGTTTCCATCAGAATAATTCCGCAGGTCTATTTCTATTTTCTCTCCCGGGCAAATGGAATTATCAATTGAACTCAAATCCAGGGAAGGAATATCCGGCACATCAATGCCAATTTTTACAGCAGCACTTTCACATCCGTTTGCCGACCGGGCAATTACATATACTGCCTGTGCCCCCGGTGCATTTGTGGAAAAGCCAAGCTCAGCAGGGGTGGGATAATGAGGATCAGCAAAAGGACCTTTTTCCAGGCTTAGCGCCGCATCGGAATAGTATTTTAATTCGCTTCCACTACTGTTTACTGCCAGGAAATCGTCAGGTATTGTTTCGCCAAGGCAAAACTGTGGTCCTGAACTAAAAGAAAAAGCAGGCAATGCAGGTGCTGAAAGTAATGTAACACTGCCAGCGGCTGTGGTACCATTTGCAGCTATGCCATTTATACAACCAATGGCTGTGCTTACAAAAACCTCATAATTTCCGGCAGCGGCACCGGCAGGTTTTACTTCTATCCCGCTGATGGTAATAGCATCTGCCACCCCAGGGGAAGCACCCGACAAAAATATAAATATCGCGTTACCCTGAACATTTTTACTCTGGAAGGAAACAGAACCGCTGGTGGTAACAGCCACCACATTGCCTGTTCTTTTAAATTCCAGGCCATCGGGCAATTCAAAAACGAGCGCAAGAGATCCTGTGTCATCGCCATTAACAGCGCGCTCCCCTCCCGCAGCCTCAGCAATAGTAATAGCTGAAAGCATGGAAAACCCATCACCCTCACAAATATCCGTTAAAGTTCCGGGGGTAAGCTCCACATTTTTCAGGGTAGTACCGGGACCTGTTTCTGTAAAGCCACAATCTGTTTCTGATTGTGCCCCGGCGTTCAGGAACGAAAAGCTGAAAAATAAAAGCCAAAAATATGTAAGTACCTGATGCTTCAACTTTTACCGGTATATGGTGTAATTATAATTTTACAGGAGGTGAAACTTTTTGTGATTCGATATTCTGACACCAATAACAAATTTATCAAATAGTTAAAGACATACCTGTACATAACTAAGAGAATAACTTACATTATTAATGAAATAAAAAGAAGAGCCCGCACCTCTTTATTACGTCCTCACAAAGTAAACGAAGATAATTGCTCCTCTTTTTATTTACTTTTTGTCACCCAACCTTACAACAGCCGAAAAAGAAGGCAGGAAAAGCCCGGTCTCTGCCGGTAACGGTTTCCATATAAAAAATGTGATCCCTTTTAAAATTTTACCTTTGACAGGCTTATAAGTGTATTTTCATTTTGCATATCGATAGTTGTTAACAGATATGCATATTCACCTGCTATTTTTACCTGTGCAATTTTATCACTTCCTCCCTCTCCCAGCTCTTTGGGGGAATTCCAGAGAGGCGTGCCGGAGGCGTTTGTTTTGTTAATAATTATATTTGAACTGCCTCTCTCCCCGATAGCATTTACTGCCACCAGGTAATTACCTTCCCCATCCTCTGCTATTGCTTGCGGTATTTCATTAGCGCTAAAATTAAGGTACAGGGTATTCCTGATTCCAAGAGAATGACGCCCCATAAAACGAAACACTCCTCTTGTTGCTGCAGAACCGGGAATTTGCTCTGTTGAAATGATTACAAACTCATTCAATGAACTTAATATTGCCTCTTTAAATGCATCAGCATTTGCACTTCCTGTTATCTTATGTCCGGCTTCTATGAGGTTGGGAGAAAAGGAAGCGGCAAAAATATTCCTGTTCTTCATTTCATCTATCTCCTGCCTGGTATCTCCCATCACTAAAAGGGCTCGCCCATTCCTGAATATTTTTTTTACTTCTGTCATTTCAGAATTGCTAAAAACTCTTTTGCTGAGCACATTACCGGAAGCAAGATCCACCCTTTTAATATATGATGCAGTACTCACCCCTGAACTGCCACGAATGTTGCCTGCCAGGAACACATCTCCATTATCTCCCGGAACCATACCCTCAGGTATACTGCTTTCTCTGGCGGAAGCAGCTGTCTTTTCCTCTTCAATATAAAATTCGTTCAGCAGCTCTCCTTTATCATTTACCCTGTAAAGCACAGGAATACCTCCTGCCTGCCCTGTTTCCCTGGTGGAGGCAAGAACGAGTATATTATTGTCAGGAAGAATTAAAATTGATTTTGAGCTGGTATGTCCTTTCCCATAGTACCTCCCTGACCAAACCTGATTTCCTTCGGCATTTACTTTTATCAGGACCACAGCAGAGGAATCCTGGTTCCGGACATACTGGTTCCCTATAATATAAATTCCGCCATTGCCCGTAAACTCCATTGCAACAGCCTCCTGGTAAGTGCCATTTCCATATAGTTTATAATAGGCATCTCCGGCCGGCTCCACCTTGTCCTGCATGGAACAGCCTGTTCCCAAAAGGCAAACCAAACACCATATTGAAATCGGAAACCTCATTATATTAATGCTTAAAGAAACTTGTAAAGGGGCTTTCTTACGAAAACCGAGAAATATCCGTTTGCCAGCACAAAGTCATCATCCAGCCAGCCGAAATTAGTACTCATAGTGTTCAGAAACATTTCCTGCTGCCCAGGGTAGCTGGTATAGTTAAGGAAGGTACTGCATAATCCTGCTCTGACTCCCCAGAAGTACCCCTGGTATTTATACTCCAGGCCCGCTTCCAGGTGAGCAGCAATATTTACTCCCCTGCGGTTTGGGGTGGTTTTAATTCTGCTTACATTAATTTCTTCTGTAAATATCTGCCTGTTTATCCTGTTTACATCATTAAATGCCGAGGCTAATAAAATTGATGTGCCTGCTCCTGCCCCCAGTGTGTAAGCCAGCCTTCCCCTGCCTGCCGGAATACGAAGGTTCAGGCTCAAAGGAAGCATAACAGAATGATAGGTTTCCCTGCCCGTTACTTCCTGCACCTGTGGCTGCGCGGTTTCTCCGGGAAAGGCATTTGTAAGGTAAAAAGACTGAAACCGGTACGAGCTCCTCCCATAAGCCGGGCTGAACTCCAGCAGCAGGTTCTTAAGAAGAGGAAATGCAAAATCGCCTCCAAGGCTGAATCCATAGAATGGCTGATAAGATTTACCGGCCCCGGTTCCCAGGCTGGATGAGCTGCGCTGCCGGAGAGTTACAGGACTGGTAACCACAGCCCCTCCCTTCATTCCTATATAGAATACAGGATCGACCCTGAACTGCCGGTAAAGGTTATACAGCTCCACAGGGTCTTTTTCTTTGGTAATCAGGTAATCGGGGTTAAGCCTGAGCAGTTTATGAAGTGTGCTTTTAGCCTGTTCTTCCCTGTTTATGTTAAGGTAAGTTAAAACTAACAGGCGGTAAGCGCTTTGTTTTTCCTGGTAATTAAAGCCACTCTCCAGGCATGGCAGCAACCTTTCAGGAATATCGTATAACTGCCCGCTCTGGTAAAGGTTCTCCGCGGCAATAAGCGCTTTGTCACAACCGGATTGTGCCTTTACTTCCTGCATGCAAAAGGCAGCACAAGCCGCTGTGAGGATGAAGAACAGAAAAAGCTGCTTTCTCATTTGCCCGCAGAAATTTTAAAGTTCATCAAAGGTTCATAAGGAATATCGGTTCCCACGTACCTCTTCCACTCTTCCGGGCTTATGTCCCGTTTCAGAAAAGGTTGCAATTCCTTCACAAGCTCCTCACCTGAGAGCGGGTAAGCACGGAACACTCTGTCCCTGCAGCCTGCATACACCCTGGAATTATAATTATCAACACTTATTGATTTTACCCAGTTCTTACTTTCATCTATTACAATCGGGAAACGGTCCGGGTCGCTCAGGTTCCATATCCTCACCGTACCATCTGTACTGGCAGATACTAACTGGTTTAGCTGCTCATTAAAAACAAGTTCTGTTATTATGCGGTTATTATGCCCTGTCAGCTGAAATTCATATTCTTTTTCCAGCTTATCATTAAATGCCAGCACTGTTAAATTCCCGACATGGTCGCCAACAGCAATTTTACTGGCAGTTGCTGAAAAAGCAAGAGAATGGATAACAATACCGGGGTGATCAAAAATGGTTTTTACAAACCTGCCGTTTTCCGCCGACCAAACCTGTACTTTGCCGTCTTCTGTAGCTACCAGCAGCTGCTTCCTTTTTGCGTAATATTTAAAGGAGAACACTTTGCTCTTTGCCTGAATGACAGGCTGCAAAGTTCCGGGGCCCGAAATTTTATAAATTTTATTATCTGAGGCCGATACAAAAAGCTCCCTGTCACTGATGGCCTCTATATGATACAGATGGTCTGCAGGCACGCTAACCTCCTGTTTTTCCTTACCTCTTAAGGAATAACTTACCACTTTATTCCCTGCAGTTATACCTGCCACCACATTTCCCTCCGGACTGGTACTTATCTTTTTGAAAAAGGTGTGGGTGGCATTTACAAGACTTACTCTCTCAGGGTTGGTATTTTTTATGTTCCACTCATAAATAACCCCCTCATTTCCGGTAGAGTACAGATACTGATTATTTACCAGGGCCATTGAACGCACATTGCTCATATTACTGTTAAATGCTTCGAAATGGTCGGGATCCACGCTTTTAAGGGCTTTAAAGAGGCCATTATACACATCATTATCATATACATACCCTCCATTTTCACTATTCAGTTTATGAGCCAGTAATGCAATAATCGTCTGCAACTCATTGTCATCTATCTGAATGGATTTCAGCGACAGTGATTTAGCAATGGAAATCATCCTGAGCTTTTTAAAGTTTTCCTCCGACATTTCAGCTCTTCGTCTCTGCAAAAGAGCAGTGTCTTTCTGCTGTTCTGTCATGGAACGAGATAATTCTGCCTCAAGTGATTTTCTTTCTGCCAGCATTTTTGAAAATTCCGCTTCTCTGCGGGCCAGTTCAGCCTCGCCGGCATTCTGCTCCGCTATCTTTTTCTGGCGCAATGCCCGCTGCCCTGAAATGTTAGCTAACAGGCTTTGCTCCTGGGCATATATTTTACTTTCCAGCGCTTCTCCTGCACTTTTTTTCGCCTGTTGCTCATTCAAAAGGGCCTGTATCCTTTGCCTGTCGGCCTGCTGTTTCTGGTAAAACGCAAATACCAGCACAACCAGGGATACGACCACCGCCAGCCCCAGAACGCTGGCGATAAGCTGCGATCTTCTTAACCTGTTCTTTTGCAGCCTTTCTTTATTTTCAAGCTCTGTATTATAACTCTCCTCCGAAATTTTGAGGTAACTGACGGCTGCCTCAAAATTAGGAGCATACTGGAGCGCCCACCTTAAAGATGGCTGCCTTTTATTTCTCCACTCAATGGCTACCTGCAAGTTTGGCGGGCGAAGCAATGCGCCCATACCTGACTGGTACTCTTTTGCAGCCTCACTCAGTTGCAGGTACATTTTAGCCGATGCCGATTCCTCCTCCACCCACTCCCTGAGCTTATACCAAACCCTCATCAGGGCTTCATGCGAAATATCAATTATAGAATTGTCTGAAAGCGGCACCTCTGCAGGAGGCATTAACAGGGCCCTTCCTTTTTCCCTGAATTTATTGATTACAGGCTTCAGTACCTCCGTATCCACATCAGCAATTGCCGCAATTTCATCCAGGCGAGTTGGCCTTCTTATGCCATCTCCTTCCGAAAGTTTTTCGGTTATGGTTTTAAAAAGCTTTTCGCAAATAAACTGCTGCTCTTCATTCAGCTCAAAATATGCCTCATCGGCGTGCCTGGAAAGCGCCTCATTAACAGTGCCTATGGCTTCGTAATGAATAAAATCCAGAGGATCATTCCCGCTCTTCCTGTTCTTAACCCAATAATCCCATGTACGCATAAGCGCGTGCTGCAGAACAGGGAGCTGATCGGGGCGGTCGCCCATATCGTTCAGGAGCCTCTGTGTAAGGCGGGCTGTAATTTTTGCGCCTCCTACTGCCACAGGCCCTTCTATAACCAGCTTTTTCTGCTCCCGTGTCATTTGCGGAATCAGGTAGTGGCTTTCATTTATTTTATTTGTTAAGCCCGGGTACTTTTCGCACTCCCCTAAAAAATCCGATCGCATGGAAAGGGCAATGTAAATAGGGTAAGAGCTGCTGTTTATGGTTTCAATGAGCTTGTTTACATACGCCAGAGACTCGTTTTGGAAATGAAGCCCTCCTCCGTTCCGGAAGCGGAATATTTCTTCGAACTGATCTATATACAGCAGGAGGTTCTTGTTTTCCAGCGACTTAAGGCTGTCGTACAAATGGCATATTCCCCTGGTGCTTTTATTGATCAGTGCATTAAAAAGGGGAAGAAAGAAAGGATAATCGCCTTTTTCTTCTTTATGCCGGGCGGCATAGACTGCAAAACTTTTTGCCAGATTCTCAATAGGGTTCAGGCCCGGCCTGGAGGTAATTACCTCCCAGTTGCCTCCTGCCCGGGAAAAATACCCCCCAAACAAGGTTGGAATAACCCCTGAAAACATGAGTGAAGATTTTCCTGTACCTGAAGAGCCGAGAATGGTTACAAATTTATGCTCACTCAATTGCCTGAGCACCTCATCGCTTTGGCCTTCCCGGCCAAAATAAAGATAGCTCTCCTTTATCCCAAAAGCTCTCAGGCCCGGAAAGGGATTTTCAAAAAGGCTGTGGTCTTCTCTATGCTCTTCTGTCCCTGCCCCCACCTTACCTGCCATTTATATAGTTATTCAAGTCGTTCTGCAAAGATGGAGAAAAGGCAGGAATAAATGATAAGGTTCCGGATGTTAAAGCCGCTGAAAATTCGCCCAGCTCACCGGCTGTAACACCTTCACCACCGGCAACTCCCAGCCTTATCTTCCGCTTTTTTTCAGGGTTCAGTCCGGTAGCCTTTTTCACCTCATTAATATTAGCCCGCAGCCAGTTTGGGTTTTTTCCATCATAGCAAATCAGGCAATAGTCTGCCTCTCTGAGATTCTGATAATGCTGAGCTCTTTTTTCCTGCACTTTCCCCGTTTCCTGAAGAAGAACCTGAGCCTCCTGCTCCTTAATAATATTAATAATCTCTGCTCTTTTATTCTCATGGAAGTGCTCTGCCCATATTATATAGACTTTCAGGCCTTCCCCCGGCTCATTTTCTTTTTCGCCTGATTCTGCTTCCCTGGTGGCAGCAAAAATAATCTCCTTCAGCTCCTCCAGTCCGGAGCTTACCACCTCCACATGTTCGAGGTTTTTCAATTTTTGCTTTAACTCATCGTAAAGCTTTTTCCTTTCCACCTCTTTTTCTGCCTCCGGATTAAACCAGATAAACCTTTTAAGCTCAGGCAAATCTGCCAGGCTCTGCAACTTTTTGGTATCCAAGGGTAAAAACTCTTCAGGAAAGTGAATAGCCAGATGGCTCTTTTTCAGGTAAAATTTAAGAGGGTCATTCAGGTGCTTTACCTCAATTGAATGATCATGATCCGGCAGAACCTTTACCCCCCTGGAATTTAATTCGCCGAAAAGATCCGTTCTTTCCCACAACTGCCCCACATCGCCTGTTCCCAGGAAAACAACCTGTTCGTTTGGCGGAACAAAATTCCGGTACCCCGGGTGGCGCAGATGCTTCAATAAATTAAAAATTAAATTGGTAAAAGACTCCCAGTATTTATTGCGGGCAAGCGCTGAATTGTCCCGGTCAAAAAGGGTTTCATAGGAACTTTCACCGGATCTGTCTGCCTGGTAAAAATAATGAAAGGCCCCCATTGATATAGTAACAGGTAACTCCCCCACATTTACAGGTCCTTTTAAAACCTTATGAATCTTTGAGTTAAGATGATCGGTATCGAACAGTACCGCCTTTTCAATTGCTGATATTTCAACGGATATATTAGAGGAAAACAGGAAGGCCGGTGACAGTACATAAATAACTGCATCCAGCGTCTGAAATTCCTTTTCATCAATCAGGTCAGTTTCTTTTTTCAGCCATACAACCACAGGCTTCGGAAAATAAAATTCCAGCGTTTGCTGAAGGATCTGCACAAAACGGCTCACCCAGCCATCCTGCCCGCCGGAGTAAGGCATGTCATCAATTTCAGCGAATTTAACTGCAATATTTATTGTTTCATGAACCACCTGCTCATTGTTTAGATTCTAAAGCCTAACACTAAAATATCATCGGTCTGCTCCTCATCGCCCTGCCACTCCTTTATGGTTTTCCCAAGAATATACTTTTGCTCCATCATAGGCTTGCCGCTTATCTCAAGCAGAAGCTTTTTAAAGTTACCCGCCATAAATTTAGACTTTCCTGTGCCGCCAAACTGATCCTGGTAGCCGTCGGAAAAAAGGTAAAACATTTGTCCCCTGTCCCCTCTGATGTCTCTTTCATGTGTTTTAAAATCCTTCTCCTCACGCAGCTTTTGTCCTCCTATCGGGAACCTGTCGCCTTTGAATATTTCCAGTTCACCATTTTCAATTTTAAACAGAGGATTTTTAGCGCCTGCAAAATAAATCTTTTTCTTTTTAATATTTATCGTGCACAGCCCCATATCCATACCATCATTCATTCTGGTTTGCTCATATTTTAAGCTGGTAAGGAGGTCGCTGTTAAGCTCTGTCAGGATTTTGCCGGGTTCAGTAATTCCCTTTGCCTTTACAATGGCATTCAGTAACTGTATACCCACCACACTTATTATAGCTCCGGGTACACCATGGCCTGTGCAGTCCACTGCGGCAATAATAAGCACCTCATCCCCTTCTTCGTTCATTGCTTTATCAAACCAGAAAAAGTCACCGCTTACCTGGTCGCGGGGCTTAAATAACACAAAGGATTCCGGTAAATCCTCCTTGATCAGGATCTCGTCGCCCATAAGGGCCGACTGGATTCTTTG
The DNA here is from genome assembly GCA_017948555.1 of Cesiribacteraceae bacterium YIM B00369. Lineage (GTDB taxonomy): Bacteria > Bacteroidota > Bacteroidia > Cytophagales > Cyclobacteriaceae > Nafulsella. The sequence continues at coordinate 89,139 of JAFMYY010000003.1, forward strand.
GGCATAATTGATACTACTCTGAAGCTTTTCTGTCGTTTGTTCAATGACATCCTTCTGTTGCTTTATCTGGCTGTTGGTAAGAGACAGTTCATATTTTTGCGCTACAATTTGTTTGTTTTTATCTTCCAGCTCCGCTTTTTGAGCTGAGATAAGCTGGTTCACCTGCTTAAGGCTCTCCGCTTTCATCATCTGCTCATGGCTCCTTTTCTGAAGCTTCAGAAGCTCTTTTTCATACCTTTCCCTAGCTTCCCTGCTGTTACTGTCTTTTACCCGCTTCAGGCCGTTAAAACCTAAATAACCTGCCAGCATAAAACTCAGGGAGGCACCTGTAATGATCCACCAGTTAAACCATCCATCCGTGGCTACCTCAAGTGTTAAAATAACCTTTTCGCTCTTTACACCCTGCTCATTCCTTGAAATAAGCTCCAGAATATGCCTGCCCGGTTTCAGGCCTGCTATATGAATTAAATTTTCGTCATCAGAAACCTTCCACTGGTCCGCCCCGGAAGAATACCTGTACATAAGCGCTGCCTTATTTTTAAGGTCATAAACTACAGGAAAAGCCTTAATAAATAAATGATCTTCCTTCCCCAGATTTATTTTCAGGGAATCCCGCCGGGGCAGCCCTATATTAAGAATAGAATCTGCAGATTTAAGCGACACCTTTTCAAGTACAAGCCCCGGCTTCGAAATATCCGGTGCCAGTGCAAATGAATGGTAAAGCAGCACCTGGCCGGCAGATGCCAGCCACCAGGTACCCTCCTCATTTCCAACACATTCAAATACCGGAAGCTGAATATTATAATCCTCCGCAGTAAACACCTTTGGCTCCAGTAATTTAAGATTCTCATCCTTCAGGTAAAAACCAATCTGGTAAAGGCGGTCTCCTGTTGATATCCACAGACTTGAGTTTGCAATAAAAAAGCCGGATACTTCTTCCTCTTTGCCAAGCCTGAAATCCAGTTTTCTGACCCTTCCTTCTACTGAATATTTAAGTTGCTTATCTTTTGAAAGAAAAACAAAGAACTTTTCTTTAAGAAGTGCCGCATGTAGCATTTCAGGGGTATATGCACCAATTGCCGGATGGCTTCCCCTCATACTGTCCCATATCTTCAAATTCCCTTCCGGATCGGTGTAAATAAGGGAATTACCACTCCGGAACAGCGGTTTTTCCACTGAAACAAGAAGGTTGCTCTTATTTAAAATGTGGGTTTTATAGTCATAAGTATAAGTACTTCCATCGCGGGCTACCAGAAGCGACAAATCCTCAAAGGAAAATAAGTTAAGAAATTCTTCTCTGACCGAACACCGGTAAAACCTTTGAGGGGTGTGGAATAAAATGTTTCCACCTTTGCTTACATGAAGAGATTTTTCCTCATCAATAATCCGGGAGAGATGCGGCTCAAATGGCAGGTTGAGCTGAGTACTGCTTAAAGTAGTTTCATCTTTAAGCAGGTGATAATAACCGTCCTCTGTAAGAATGGCAACTTTATCCGGTCCGGCTTCCTTTATATCCTTTACAACAGTGCCGGGCAAATGCTGCCCGAGCCTGAATACCTGAAAAGGAGCTGAAAAAGGCTTAAAAACCATTCCGCCTTCTCCATAAAACCAGAGAGAAAAATCATTGCTTTCCATAATCCCTTTCACCTTCCGGAGTCCGAAATTATTGTCCCGGCCGAGGTTCTTCCTCCGGCTTCCATCAAAAAGGATGAGGCCATTATTTTCTGTTCCAACCCAGACATTGCCCGTCCGGTCTTCCAGGATACAGCTTGGGACCTCATTATCCAGAGACTGGTATTTTTTCAATCCCTTCACCCCCAACTCCCTTGAAAATATTCCTGTGGCGGTTAACACCCACAGTTTTTCATCGTTCAGGTAACTGTCAATTATGGGTTCCCTTACATTTATCCTTTCCTTAAGACTCCAGGCGGTATTGTATACTCTGATATTCTCTTTTTCAATTATGAAATATTCTCCTTTACCAAACAGAAGAGATTGTATGTTTTTTACCCCATCCAACACTTTTGTACTTTCTCCGGCTCCGTTCACCTGTTCTAAAGATGTGGGGGTACTTACGAATAAAATGTCCTCTTCAGGACGATAAAAGACTTTCTCAACCAGTCCTTTTTTTAACCTTTCTTTTTGCCGTGTTTTTAAATCAATTGAAAATAATGAATCGCCGGAAAGAATAATAACCTGGTCCGAAGAGGTAAACAGCGCCTCCCTTACGCTGCCTGCCTCAAAGCCTGAAAAAGAAATATCTTTTTTTATATACCTGCTATTGAAGGAGTATACCCCTTCGTGGTTCACAAATAGAATTTCCTTATTCTTATTTTGCTGAAAAGCCAGCACCTCTTTTAACACTCCTGCCTTATCAGGAAAAAAAGTAAAAGGAAATTCCTGAGCCAGGCCCGGTTGGCTAACGGTCAACACAAACAAAAAGATAATAACAGATCTTAATGCGTTTTTCATAATTCTAATATTTCTTCCGCAGTTTTATTCATGCGCGGGCCAATACCCGGGGGCACCTGATTAAGCTATATGCAATCCTGCTGATTGTTCTGATTCCGGCCTTTTGATGGTTTTATAGAGGTTTCCAATCTTTAAATATAATTTATTAAAAGTATAATATTCCATAAAGAAAATTTTTATTTCCCCCGCTGGCTCAAGAGTAAGAGAATCTTCTTCTGCCTCTGCCAGAAATGACATATCAATGATGTCCCCTTTGCAGGCATTTAAAACTTCTTCTCCCCACCTGCACAGGCGAAACCCTCCCCGGCAAACAATCCAGTAGCCTCCCGTACTGTAAGGATCAAAGTTTATTTTCCTTTTCTCCCCGCTAAAATAAAGGGGAGAGAAAAGCATTGTTCTTCCTGCAAGGCTTTCACTGCTTTCCTCTTTAAGAAAAGGAAATGACTTCAGATACTGAATTTTAGTAAACAGCAGCTGGCTTTCTTCAGCAGCCGCGCCCTTTTCTGCAGACTTATTTGCTTCAATTTTATATTTCAGAACTTTCGCCCTTTCCGGTGGCAGTCTTTTCATTTGCAGGAAATAAAAGTCATAATTTAAATCATAAAGCACCCCGCATGCCACCTCCTGCATTAATTGATTCTCATTAAATACTTCGGCCTGGATAAGCATGGAAACCTGCTGCCCGGGAATAGCAGCCAGTTCCTTCAATGCACATGCCCTCAGCCAATACCCGATCTGCCCGTAATCCATCTTCAGTATCTGCTTTATTGCTTCTTCCCTGCTTGAATAATTAAAGAATATTTGTTCATTTAAGTACTCCGGCTGCAGACGGTGCGCTATATTTTCATCTTTGGCTGCTCCAAAAAGTATTTTACATTTATTCCGGAGAACCAGAGGAAAAAACAAATCTATAAGGGGAAAAACTGCTAAACCATAGTTTTCAGGTTCCTCATCAGATAAACTGCGCAACAGATTTATTACAGGCATGGCCACAAAAGCTTCCAGAAGGTCAAAAACAAGATGAATTTTTTCTTTTTCCTCTTCCAGCAAAGCCTGAGCCAGCTGCCCGTCCGGCTCTTTTAAAGCATACCTTATTTCTCTTTCAACCGCAATAATTCCTATTAAAGATTCCACAGAATGAAGAATTTGTGTTTTTTGGAGCCCCGACAAAGTGTAACCGTTTTTAAGCAGGGCCCTGGCAGCTATATACCGGAATCGTTTCTGAGGCTCATTGAGCATTCCAAGCAGAAAATCTTTGGCATCCTCACTCCTGAAGCCGGCCACTAAATCGAGGCAATGCTCAATAAAAAAACTATTATCTTTATTCCTGTATTTGCCCGAACGTAAAAACGGCAGACTTTTATCGCCAAAACCATAAAGGGCTTCTTTAGCAGCAAAAGCATACTCATGGTCTTTCAAAAGGTTAACCAGGGCAGGTATAAACCCGGCTTCATCGAAATGCACTGTAGCCAGAACAGCTGCCTTTTTTACCTCCGGTCTGTTATCATTCAACAGCTTCTGCACAAGCATAGGGTTTCCCTCCTCAATGCTTAACCTTATAAAAGCTTTTATTGCAGGAATATGATTTAATGAATCGTAATCATTGAAGGTATTGTTACCTGCTGAATTCCCGTACAAATTCTGCAAAAAAAGAATTGTATACTCCAGGTCTTTATCATGCGGCAAATATTTTAAATATATTTCCTCCAGTTCCTTCCTTTTTTCAAGCAGGGGAATCTGTCTGATTTTCCCATAAAGCAATGGCCGGTGCTTCTCCTCCGTATCCATAATATCCTTTAACAGATTGCGGCCTGCCAGATGAAAACGGTCCACCTGTTCCGGCAACTCACAGCTGCTTGCTCCACGCTGCTCTTCATTATGGTAATGGAACAGGCTCCGTATTTCCTTCAGCAAAACAGCTTTTACACCTGTTAAAAGAAAAAGTAAAGCTGAACCGCACACAAGGGTCCAAACCATTATCTGAGAGGTACCGCTGCCTCCTGACTCATACAGGAAAAAGCTTATCAGGGCAAATACAAGTAAAGCCAGCCACCAAATCAAAGCCGCCACCGGGGCACTTCCTCTTTTATCCGCCGCAAGACCTGCATACACTTTTTGCAGAAGATTTATGTTGAGCAGGTTATTTTCAGCCACTACAAAAACCAAGGCAATAAGGCTTCCGGACCGGTATAAATTCACTGGCAAATCACTTTCTTCAAAATTGTAAATTACCGGCAGCAGGTGCAAAAGCAGAACTACTCCATAAAGAATAGAAGAGCCGAAATGAATCCATAAAAAGCTACTGGTCTTCAGGACATACCGCCGGACAGTCTGCCTGAACAAATGCAGCAGAAACAGCACAGCGGCCCCTACTGTAATAAGGAAAAAAACAAGAAAAGAGAAAGGCATGGTACCGGACAATAAATGTACCATTTGCCCGAAAAGTACACCAGCAAAACAACCCTGCAAGAGGGTAATGGAGTGTCTTAAAACCTTATATGCTCCTGCCATATGCTCTCCCGATAATATTTTACCTGTTTTTGGCAATCAGAAATGATTTTTTTCTGAAACTCAATTAATATTAGTTAGATTTATCTTTAAAATGTTGTATATATTTTTATACTTTTCATCTTCTCTCTCAGGATCATGTAATATTACAATGTGAATAATATGTTAAATGTAATATTATGAAACTAAATTGTAAGTTGTAACTCAACCTTTTAAATATGAATCAATTGGAAATTCCAGGTAAAGGTGCCAGTCCATATGTAAAATTCGACCCTGAAGGAGTATTAGAAATCAGAGGGAAGTCTTATGACGAAGATGTGGTTACCCTGTATAATATTCTGATACAAAAGGTTAAGGATTTTGGTGATTCGGGTAAAGATTTTTTATCCGTGTATATATATCTTAAATATTTTAATACCGCCTCCTCCAAATGCCTTTTTAACCTGATAACTGCATTGAAGGAAATAAATGAAGAAAAGGGTGTTGAGGTTAAAATGGTATGGAATTTTATTGAGGGCGACGATGCCATGGAGGAAGAACTTGAGGAAATGAGGGAGGATACTGAATTCCATTTTGAAATCGTTCCTGAAAAGGACTTTTTATAAAAGGGTAAAACACAAAAAGAGGGCTGCTATCACAACGTAAAAGCAGCCCTCTTTTGCACTTCAGCAACCGGATAAACCTGTTTGCTTATTCAGGCAGCGAAAATATTTTAAACTCGATCCGGCGGTTAACAGCACGGTTTTTATCTGAATTATTCGGCACTAAAGGCTGGGTTTCTCCATAACCAATTACAGAAATCAGTTCGTCGCTTATTCCTCCGGAAAGCAGCAATTCCCTTATTTTTTCAGCCCGCTTCATGGAAAGGTCCAGATTATAAGAATCCCTGCCAATATCATCTGTATGTCCTTCCACCAGTACAATTTTCCCTGCCTGTGCATATTCCATTGCCTGAATGAAAGAATCCATGTTCACTACGGAAAATTCATCCTGGTTGGAAATGAACTGAAGAGGAGTCAGCTCTATCTCCGGCTCAATCCGCAATAAAGTATCCCGGCGTTCATCTTCTGTCATTTTTTTCAATGCATCGCGGGTTAACTGAGGAACCTTTTTTACAACAGCCGGGGCGACAGTTTTATCAGGTGCTTCAGGCTCTTTTTTTGCCACAGGTGGAGGCGGTTGCTCCGGTGGAGAAGGTGCATTAACCGGTGGTTTGCTTTGTGGGGTTCCTTTTGGAGCCGGCTCCGGCTTTGGGGTGCTGGTAGTACTTGTGCGGGAGGGCTGTACCGTTTTTCGTGACTGGCTTGTTTGCTCCGCCACAGGACTGTTGCCGCTGTTGCCTGATGGCTTTACAGTACGGCCGGCAAACATTTTTTTAAGAGGGCCTGTCCTGCTCTTTCTGTAAGCTCTCTTTTTATTGTAAGCATCCATATCCCCGCAATGATACCGCTTCTGGAGAATGGCTTTTCTCCGGTACTGTGTATTACTGGTTTTAAATATACGGTCAAAAAAAGACTGTGCTGCAAGCTCCCCCGGAACAGCAACCAGTAATAAAAAGACTAAAATATAAAAACCACCAATCAACTTAACCATAGCAACACCCCTTACAAAAACAATTTATTATTTAAGTTAATACTCAATACCTACGGCCTGTATCATTTTGCCATTTACTCACCTATGTGTAATAACCAAATAATCAAATTCTGAAATACCAATTTCCCTGCAAAAGCCCTTTATAAAATCAGTTTCACTTTCTTCCACTTTACCATCTGCCAGAATTATACTGTGGAGGGCTGCAATAAACCATTCTTTCTGAATACGTTCTAATCCGTTCAAAATTCCGGTTATAAAATCTTTATCGCTCTCAAGCATTGCGGCAAAAGCAGGATCATTTAACTCCACTCCGAGTAACTTTCGTGCCTGCTCCACCACCTGCAATTCTTTGGGGTGAGTCTCCCCGTCTGATTTCGCCATTTTTACGAGACTTCCAAGAATGGCTGCTTTTTGCTCTTTGGTAAATCCTTCCTGAAAACGCCTTAAATCCCCGCTTGCCGGCTTTTCCTTCTTTTTAAAGAAATTAAACATCGCTTTCTCCTAATTTAAATAGTATAAGCAGGCTTTCATTTTTATTTACCTTTTTCATGTTCCCTAACTTCACCAGGCTTCTTTGCCCGAAAATTGTAAATGCAGGAACGAAGGCATGTAAACAAATAAGCCAGCCGGCAAATTACCATCTTTGATACTGAAAAACCCTGCAAAATATTTTCACTTGGTACATCAGACAATAATGGAAGCCGGTTAATAAAGTATAAAACTTACCCGGCCAAAGCTCAGCTGAGCAGCCTGATTTCTGAAATAAATTCCGGGTAAATGCCTTAAATAAATTGAATAATGCCTGCCCCGTTCTTAACCAGAAAAGTTTTTAAAAGTCTGAAACCACAGATAAATAAAGATTTAAAGCCTGCCGGAGGGTAAAAATGAGATATTAAAAGGGGTGTTTTCCTGCGCGTCGCTTTCAGGACTACAAAGTAACAAAAGGAGAAGAAGGGAGCGGCAGGTTATTTCAGAAGAGAATGCAGACAGCGGCAAAGATGAGGTAACCAGGGAAACGGAAGAAATATAGCTTGAAAATTAACAAAAATATTACGCAGGGCAATAGATTTTTTATCTAATTTTTTGTTACTGATATCCAATAACAAAGATTTAAAAATGGAGTACTTCCGTGACCGGAATCATTTTTAGCGCTTTGTTTTGAAATAAAAACCCGCTTTAAGAAACTGTTTAAACTTTACATTTAAGGCCCAGCCAAAATTAAAATCTAAACAGGTTCTTAAAGCAGCATAATAAGGGGGTACATTTCATGGAAAAAGTTATTTCCTGCTTTCCTTAGCTGAAAGGTTTTCAGAAAAGAAAGTAAGCATTTTTGTGCCAATGCGTTCGGCCACACGGTTAATATGATCCCCCTCATACTCTTCATACTGGTGTTTAATGCCATAGCTATCCAGTACCTTATCCAATTCTTTAATACTTGCAGCAATTCCTCTGTCCCTGTTACCGGCATCAAACGCCAGTGCCTTCAGCTTTTTAATATTGAAAATATTCCTGTCAATTGCTGCCAGGGGCCTGTTGGCTGTCCATTTCGCCAGCACCAGTGGCTGCTCCTCTCCGTTCTCTAATGGAAGGTCCAGGTAAAAGGGTGGCTTTTGAGGATTAGGAGACCAAGCAGCCGCAGATGCAAATACTATTTTAGTAAAGAAATCAGCTTTTTCCAGATCTGCCTGTGTCTTTACAGCCTCCAGCCGTGCCCGGGCTGCAGAGTCCTGTGGTGCATTGCTGTAAGGTTCAAGGCAGCAGGGACTCAGCAGGTAAAGACTGGAAAAAACCTCCGGATATTTTTGCCCTATGCGCATGGCACCATAGCCCCCCATTGAGTGCCCTGCAAGGCCACGGCTGGCTGCCTGCGGAATAGTACGGTAATTTTTGTCCATATATGCCACCAGCTCTTTAGCCACAAAATCCTCCCAGTTGCCAATAGTAGCAGAATTGGAATACATGCTCCCCGAAAAGCGGTTAAATGCATTTGGGGTAACAAAAATCATTTCCTGCTTATTACCTTCTGCATAAGCCCCGTTCAGCACATCCGGCAGGTTCATCCAGTGCGAATCAAAGCCATAGAGCTTTGCATCGGTGTCGGTAAAGCCATGCAGGAGGTATACCACAGGGTATCGCTTTTTAGCGTTGGCTTTATACCCCGGAGGCAGATATATGGAAACCTCCCTGTCAGGAGAATCACCGGCCAGGTTTCCCTCAAGTCCTGTTCCATGCACTTTAATGCGCTCAACTGTTCCCCTGAGGCCTGTACCTTTCTGGCTCAGGACCGGAAGTGCCGCAAATAAAAGGGCAACTAAAAGAATATACGGGCTGTGAAGTATGCTTTTCATCATGTCTGTGTCTGATACTGGTTTTAGGGAAAGCCAATTTAATGATTTTTCCTCTTTAAATATAATTACCCGATAAAAGCCAGCCAAAGAATAAGGTTTTTGCTTTACCATGAGATTAAATTTTTACAGACACCGGCCTGCTGTTAAATGCAGGAGCCATTCCGGAGGCACAAAAAAAAGCGGCAGGCTGGAATCCAGCTGCCGCTTTTAAATTTTACTATTCTAAAGAGGATGATTATCTGTTTCTTCTTTCATCATCTCTATGGGTTTCATTTACATCCACATCAGTTTTACGCACACTATCGCGAACAACTCTTTCCCGGTCTTTTGTTTCCTTGTTAAGGTTTACTTCCTCAACCACACGGGCTTCTTTGTTCACAACTGCTTTTTCAGCATGTTCCGTAATTTCAGTTTCACCTTCTTTAAAGTTCCTGAAGTCTGCGTCAGTAGCCGGACGGTCCACCGGTGTCCGCTCAACATTTACATGCTCTTCGCGAAGGCGTAGTGTTTCCTCTACCGGCCGCTCAATAATACGGCTGCGAAGCTGTACTCTGCCTGTTTCCACTTCTCTTTTACCAACTTCAAGCTCCTCCTCAATTACAGGAATGGAATCAGAATCAGCTGTTCTGGATTTGTTTGTAGCTCCTGTTGCTTCCTTGGAGCGGTAATCTCTGGCTCTTTCATTGGCATCAATTGCACCAAAACGGTCCAGTACCTGTGCCGCTCTTTCAGATTCTTCAGGTGAAGTGGTATGAACAGTTACTACTGATCCTCTGCTTGCCACTTCAGAATATGTTCTGGCTTCCTCATCATTATCTGTGAACAGATTACTGAAGAAATTTCTGTAACCGTCGGAATTCCATTCATTGGATTTGCTTTTGGTATGCTCCTCTGAACGGGCTGCATTCTGCTCTTCCCTTGTTTTGCGCACATCAATAGCACTTTCGCTGAATCCCTGATCTAAAAGGTTTTTTACTGCATTTTGCGCTTCACTTGATTTATCGAATATTCCAAATACTGTCTGTCTCATGTTCCTTTATTTTAATGTTAAAAAATGTAAAGAGGTGCAAAAACTGATAATCTTTCACCTCCTGTTTATTAAATTGGCGAACAGTTTCTGCAGGCTATTGCAGCAAGCTGAGCTTTCTGCTTCTGTCCATCACCATCACACGACAGCCCGCTACAAAATAACCTGAAAGTCCGGAAACCGAAACCTCCGCCTGTTCTGCAATCAGTGGATTAGGAATTTACATCCGTTCCACTTACTCACAAAAAAAACACATATTTTAATGTGTTGATTATTAACATATTATACTGAAGAGGATAAAAAAGGTTATGCTTTCCGGTAAACTTTTACCCCTTTTCACCTGCCTCCTGACTTAACCGTTTTACAAAATTACCTGTATTTGTAATTGTATGCTTCAGGTTTAAAACGAGAAACACTTTAATTACTATGATATAATCAGCAGAGAATAAATTAAAGCATTGAGTTCCCCGAATGGGCTGTATGCCTTTCGGGCCTAAAGAAAATGAACAGGCTTCTGCAAAACCAGGCTGAGCCTTTTATAATACGATCCGGGAAAAATAGCCGGAATTGAAAATCTGATATTCCTGTTCCTTCAGGCATGACAGATCTTTATACTGTTACAACCAAGCCCGGAATGTATTCCTTTGCTTGGGTCCTTCTTCAGAATCCTGAATTATTATGTATAAAAAAATCGCGATGGTAGTGAAGCCAGTGCTGTACCAGTTTACTTATGGTAATTAGCATTGGCACAGCACTGGCTTAAATGAATACTTCTAAAATCTGTAACCAATGTGAATTGTGGGAAAAAAGGTCCAGCGTTGTTCTTTGTACCCGTGGTTTCGGAAATTAATTTTATCAGGAATAAAATTGTAACTCAAGCCCATCCATGGCGAAAGATAAAATCCTTTTTGCCTTCCATCCACGGGCTTTTGAAAAAAGATTCTATAGCCGACTTCAGGCCCGATTCCTATGGCACCACCCGTTTGTTTTTCTCCGCTTTCTTCCAGAGTAACATTGGTGGTGATGTAACCGGTACCGATACCAGCAAACAACCCTCTTGTTCCTTTTACCAGGTAATGGGCTTTTATTCCAAAGCCATTCATATTTACCTTGAAACCCTTATTTCCATGGAAGCTTTCCGGAATCATGATTCCGAAAACTGCTGCATCAAACCGGAATCTGCCCGGTTGATAAATGGCATGGAAGGAATAACCGCTAAGGATATAGGCAACCGGATCCACTTCAATTTCAAGTGTGGGTGCCGTTTTTTCTGTTTGTGCCTGGCCAGCGAAGGCAGAGAGCATAACCAGGCTGAGGATGAGTAGCTTTTTCATTTTTCAGTTTTGTAAAGGATATTTAAAATTTAAATGTTATGCAGGCATAGCCGGAAGCGGCTACCTATCGGGACTTGTACTTTTCTTTAACTAAGGGCAGGGCTGTTGAAAGAACAGATACTAACCTTCAGCAAATTGCTTCCCTTGCGGTTCTATCAGAACAAAGCGGGAGCCAGTTAAACAGCTCAATTTTTGCCGGGATAATTGCAGGGAAATTTGATTTGCGCCAGTTGGCTGATTTATCTGTTTTACTACCGGATAACTCTTAAAGCCGGTAAAACCCTGCCAATCGATTTCTCCGGGTGCATTAATTTTTGTTTCTGACTAACGGAATTTCATGGCGCTTTTTTTTTATTTTTGATTGACACAAAGGTATCCCTGAATCAAAAGTTTTAATTGACACCAGGCGCCAACAGCTTAACATTTGCTGCCAAAACAATCAAACAAACCCTGAGCAACATGACTTTCAGCGGGCGATTCATCCTTAATATAATCTGGTTTGCAGTGCAACAGGGCGCTGATTTAAAAGCCTTGCTGGCATTAACCTGCAAGTCAGAAGCAACTTTAAATGAGGAAAGCCTTCGCCTTCCTCCTGAAGTATATAACAAGGTAGCCCTTGAAGCGCTTCACCAAACGGGCAACCCCTGCTTTGGCCTGCATGTTGGGGAATCAATGAGTTTAACAGCTGCCGGAATAATTACACAACTGGTTCAGAGCAGCCGGACTGTTAAAGAGGCTCTGGAGTTGTGTTGTGCTTTTACTGCTTTAGGTTGTCAGGCATTACCAATGCATTTGATTCAGGAGGCTGAATTTTACAAACTTCAGCTACGCCCTGATCCACTATGGCTTCAGGCTTCTCCGGAGGTGGTTAAACATACGGCTGATGCCGTTTCTGTTTTTGCCATCCGCCAATTTCAGACTCTTACACGCCATATTCATCGCCCGCTGGCCTTCCATTCGATTTTTAAAAAACCTGAAAGACCAGAAGAATATGAACGGATAATGAAATGCCCGGTAAAATTTGAGCAGGGTGAAATAGCCATTCTTTTAGAAAAGCGGCATGTGGATGAGCCCGTAGTAAGCTCAGATTACCAACTACTTCAGGTACTTGTTCATCATGCACAGGAGAGGCTGGCTGCTTTAAAAAAGACTATCAGCTTTAGCAATACTACTAAGCAGGCTATTTTAAACCTTAAAGAACCCGGCCTTCCGAATATAACCCAGGTAGCTGCTCAATTAAACATGAGTACGCGCAGTTTCCAGCGGAAGCTACAGGAAGAAAACACCAGCTTCAGGGAAATACTGGAGGAGCTACGGAGGCAATCAGCTCTTAACTACCTGAAAAATCCTGATTTATCAATGAAAGAAATTGCTTACCTGCTGGACTATACAGATACTGCCTCTTTCAGCAGATCTTTTAAACGCTGGACAGGCAAATCCCCGTTTGAATACAAAAGCTCTCCTGTGTCCTCTTAACTCAGTTAATAAAGCTTCACAGAGTGCCCTTTAACTATTAAATGAGATCCTTCTTAGATACGGACCCCTGGTAATCAATAAACAGGTAAATGTGTGCCTGCACTGTAGATTATGATGCCGCCTGAATTCTAATCCAGGCCATTAATAAATTCAGCTATATCATTATTTAATTTTTCTTTCTCTTCATACATGGGTGCATGGCCGGACTTTTCATAGTAAATGATAACCTTCTGAGCCGGATCTGTTCCCAAAGCCTGATATGCATCTTCAGCCATTTGGTACGGCAGTTTAATATCATGACGCCCCCAGAGGATAAGAGAAGGAGTAGTAATGGTGTGCATCAGAGAAGAATATTCTGTACTGATTAATTCATCCTGCATCAGGTGCAGGGTTTTACCCATACCACCAACAAATAAAAGCGGATCAACAGGAGAAAAAAAGAAAGAAGGAATGGAAGGACGGGGTTCATTTGCCGGATCGAACCAGCTACCATGGATTTTCTCTGCATACAAACGATGTTTGAAATTGGGAATGTACCGGTCATGGACCGGATTTTCATGATACCATTCCAGTGCCTCCTGCCAGTAATCTGTTTCCAATCCTTTAGCTACCTGCTCCTCAGCATACTTCATCATATAGGCCCTGCTGTAGGTATATGCCTTTGGCCAGTTATGAGCAGTATTGATTAACACAAGTCCGCTTATATTTTTTGCAAAATCCTGATTCAGCATATACTTAACTGCTACTGCACCTCCCCAGCTATGAGCAACAAGGTAAATCGACGGATGGTGGTATCGCTGCTTAATTACTCTTACAATTGCATCCAGATCTTTTGCAAACTGCGCTTTTGTTAATTCTTCTCTCTTTCCACCAATAGCATTTCCTGCAAACCGCTGGTCATAATAAACCATTGCAAACTCCTCTTCAAGAAATGTATAGCCTTTAAAGTGCAATCCTTCAAAGATTCCTGAAAGTGCAGGTCCGCCACTTACATGGATGATAAACTTTCCGGATGACAAATTCCCTTTTAGGTGAACCGGCAGGTATGCACCATCTACGGCTACATTAAACCTTTCTTCATGAACCAACTCTTCTTTACTACAAGCAACCAACAGAACGGCTAATAAAATAGGAAGATACTTTTTCATCAGGGAAGGTTAATTATAAGACCGGTTGTTAGTGAACCACCCGGAATATGGTAGGTATTAATTGCAGACTTTAAATGAAATGCCGGCCGGAAGAACCACATCAGTTTTTCATTTAAAACATAGCCTCCTCCTATGGAAACTGAGTTCATCCAAACGCTTTTTCCGGCAAAGCGTACTTTTTCAATCTCTCCGCCATTATTTACCTTATAGGTTGGTCCATAAAAAAAGGCGTGGAAAAAGTCACTACTGAGAAATCCTTCAAACATTAAGCCTGAATGCCAGGTATGGCGGCAGCCAACATCAAACCCTGTAAAAATTCCTGTATGGTTCTGATGATGGTAATACCCTCCAATATGTGGAGTTAAAATAACCTCTGAATGGTTTATTTTATTTCCGGACTCCCTCAGGTAATCCCGGGAATAAAGTGCATACTCCATACCTGATCTCAGGCCTGGATGAGTAATAAAGCTTCCAAAGTACCCCAACTGAAGAGCGGGTTTCTGTTGGGAAGAGGCTTGTCCTGCTACGCTTATTAAAAGAATACAAAGAATTACTTTCAAATGCATCTGATTTTTTCAACAAGGCACTAAAATGTATAAGGATCCTGATTTCAGGTATATCTTCAGCAAAGGCACTTTTCGCCCGGGAAGCTCAATGCCGGACATATAAGAAGCACCTTAGCAGAACAGTCTGCAAAATGCCGGACAGCATCAGGAAAGCAAATAAATGCTGCTTAAGATATGGTTCTGCCTCAACCATTGGTAATCCTGTTTTATGGGCTAAAGCTATAAATTTTCTGAAACTAAATGAGAAAGATCCTGCTGAATAAAGTTCATCAGATCCTGAATGATTTTTTCGCTGTCGTCCCCTATCCAGACCAGATGGCCCCACTTATTCCGGTAGGTTTTTAAGGCAGAATCTTTTATATGCTGATGTGCAAAATGCGCATGTTCAACTGGAACAGAGCGATCGTTCAAGCTATGGACAATTAGCGTCGGACAGGATATTTTACTAAAAACCTCAGGCTCCGCCGGTTGCTGGTCTAAATCGTAAATAAAACCACTGTGTGAGCGTTGTTCCCGCACCATTGTCCGCAGCTCCTCTATTTCTTCCTTTGTTATACCAGCTCCTTTAACGGTAGAAAGTTCCTGAAAAAGAGTTCCGGCCATCACCCCGGGAAACATAGCATAGAAAAACTTAAAAAGGCCCCAGCTGTACCTCTCTGCTGAAGGACTGAAGAGCTTCCTGCCCTTCACATAAGCAGGATCTTTCTCACTTAGCCACTTTTTAGTAACTGCTGAAATCAAAACCAGTCTGGTAACCCGCTCCGGAAAAGAAGCCGCCAGCTCCAGCGCAACTGGTCCCCCTGCTGAAATTCCGGTCAGAATTACTCTCCTGATCTCCAGTTCATCCAGCAGAGCCACCAAAAGTTCTGCTGTAGCTTTTGGGGATGGATGGGGCAAAAGTGGAGTTTGTCCATATCCCGGTCTGGAGGGCGTTATCAGCTGGTAGCGGGTCAGGTCAATTCCTTTATGAGCCAGCAGTTCCCTACTGTTGCTGTGCCCCCCATGAACGAACAAAACTGCATGGCCTTCCCCACGCAGACTGAATTCAACTTTACCTTTTTTGGTTTCTATAACTTTATTGATCATACTAAACTGGAACCATCTTTCGCAGACACCATTTACTTCCCTCAAAATTAAAATAAATCCAAACCACCACCGCTTCAGGGTACGGTGTTTTTTTTGAGAATTGAAAAGAGGATGGTTTTACAAAAACACAGTTACCAGCCTCAGTTTAGTTTCTGCAAAGAAATAAAGTAGCGAATTGCCATAAGGCTTTCAACATGGCTCGACCGGCAATTGCTTTATAGATGGGGTGGTGACTATATTACTTACTCGTTGGTTCTTCTCAATATAATCACTTATATAACTAAGCCCCTTATCTTCAACCTCAACATTATTAAATTTAACCGGAAGCCCGGTGGCAAACCACATGGTCTTTCTGTTTTGAAGATGATAATGAATATGTGGTTCTGTGGAGTGCCCTGAATTACCGCACCTTCCTATTACCTGTCCTTTCTTTATCCAGTCTCCTTCGTTCACCAGAAAACTATTTTTCCTGATATGAGCGATAAAGCTATACTCATCAGTGGAATGCTCAATTATTATAAAATTTCCTCTAAAATCAATAACTTTCCAATCAACTGAGAGGTCTCCTACACCAGGATAATCTCTCACCAGGTTATTTATTTTAACAACCTTCCCGTCAGCAGGGGCAAGTATTTCTTTATTGAAACAATAATAATCGGTCAACTCTTTTCCATCATTTTTAAAGGTCTTTCCACCTTCATCTGCAATAACAAAATCATAAGCGTACCTTTGGGTTAAAATTTCCCAGGAATGAGAATTTTGCTTAACAGAACCACCATTGTAAACCATCCACTTTCCCTTAAAAGGCAAGTGAAATAAATTTTTGTTATGATAATTGTTTTTGTCAGGTAACCCTTTATAATTCCGGATCAGAATATAAATTTGTCCAAGGTTTTGGAATAATACCTGAGAAAAAATAATTGGGTTGAATTGACTAAGAATAAAGGTCATATAAAAAGGAAATAAAGATTTTCCTCCTGCTTCATTTTCAGCTTCTTGTAAACTCTGAAATAGTTTAACCAAACCAAATAAATAGAAAAGCAAAAACCAGTGGAGTAGTTGAATTTCGAAAATTAATCCTACCACTCCTAAAACCCCTAAGTGCTGAAGGTTTGTCCAAACAAATTTCTGAATCCAGCTTTTCATTTTTTTTTAGTCATCAATTTGTATAAACACACCACAGTGGTCTATACTTTGGTTCTATTGCTCCTCCAACACAAGCTGTGGCTGTTTTAAAGAAAAGCAACCCAGCGGATCTTAGTTATTTTTGACTTACTTGAATAAATAGATCTAATCCATCATGTATTCCTATTTTTTGGTTGATAAAGGAAAGGGCATTTTCACTACAATGCCAGGTGAAAATTTAAATACAGGAAATTGATGAATGCTGAAATATGGGTAACTCTATTCACGACAGGCATTCCGCTGCGTCCACTGAAATCCACCTTCTGCATCTAATTATTTAAAATTCAGTCAAACTCCTCTAACCGGAAGATATCCTCCACTCTTTTAGTAAGAACTTTGGCAAGCTTTAACGACAGTAAAACAGAGGGGGTATACTTATTAAGTTCAATTGAAATAATGGTCTGTCGTGAAACACTCACCAGTTCTGCTAACTGAACCTGTGTAAGTTGCTTCCTGAGACGCTCTTCTTTCAGAGAATTCTTCATTACCTCAGCTTAAAATGAAGAATATAATTAAACCTACCAATGAATGACAGCCAGAAAAGAAGGATTGATAAAATAAAGAATAACATCAGACCTGCATCTTTAGGTTCTCCAACAATAATCATAAAAAGAAAACCAGCGATTGTAAAAATGATCTGAACAAGGGCTGCAAATTGAAAACTGTCCAATCTTGTTCTCTGTACCATTTCATCTTCAATTTTCTCCCTGGAGAAGGAAACAAAATAAATTCCACCAAGAAAGGATAAGAAGGATATTGTTCCTATGATGGCATTCACAACACGAAAAAGTATAACAGTAGAGCTGTTTGGTTCACCGACAATATGGGTGAGCATTTCCGATATATAGCCAGATTGCATTAACAGCCAAATAGCAAAGCCTAGCGGTGCAATTACAGCACCTGTTTTCTTAAAGCGGTTAGGAAGAAGAAGTTTCATATTAGCTCTAATTTAATGGATAAAACGAATGTAAAGTAAACTTTACATAAAACCAAATTATTGTTCCCAAAAGTAATGATTATGAACCATGATCTATTTCCAAGCCCGGCTAATGAAAAAAGAAAAAATGCTTCCAGCAAGCAAGGCTATCAAGCCCCGGCAAATCTGAATTAGCCCAAGGCGTAGCCAGCATCTAATCTATGGGTGGCTTGCTGAGAATCCGCTTATGAATGTCAGACAGTTGCTTTGGTGCTACCTGATTTGGAACACTGGTTTTTACTGCCTCATCTTCTGTTTTATCCAGCCAATGTTTTACAGTCTGACGGGTAACTTCAAACCTGATTGCCGCTTGCCCGATATTGAGCTGGCCCAGGTGGATTTCTTCCACCATCCGGCGCATTAAAAGTTCATGCTCTTGCATACCTAACTGATAAAGTTCTTCCATAAGTTAACCATTTTTTCGGTCAGCTTTTTTCAGGACAAGTCATAATGAAATAAGGCTTAGCAATGATAAAGAACCATCCTTAAAAAATAATTAATTCAAAAAATCAGACAGACTTTTAGAATTCTAATTTATAAGCCACTGAAGGTACAATAGGAAAGAAGGCATATTGCCTGATTTTGCCATCTTTCTCATAAATGAAATAAGGGTTCAATTTGTTATAGGTATTATAAACCGAAATAATCCAGGTTCGTGTTCGTCTCTTTTTTGTTTGCTTTGTGTGATGATAGCTCAGGTCCAGCCGGTGGTAAGCTGGCATTCGGAAATTATTTCTGCTTGTGTAAAGCGGTTGAGAGCTTAAAAACTCTTTTATTTTTGATGCGCCACCAAACTGTGCAAATGATGGAACGGGATGTTGTATAGTTGCGACCGGAAGCGTTAAAGCATTTCCGGTATTATAGGTAAACGCAGCTGAAAACTGATTTTTCTTATTAAAATCATAGATCCCCACTACACTTAGGTCATGAGTTCTGTCATATTTATAGGGAAACTTTTCTCCATTGTTTATTTCCTCAAATTGCCTTGTACTATTAGCTAAAGTGTATGCAAACCAGCCATTGAACTTTCCTGAATTCTTTTTTGCAAGAAACTCAATCCCTTTTGCAGTTCCTTTGCCTATGGCAACTTTTTCCTCCCAACTCTCATCGATCCCATACAAATAATTTGCACCTTCTTTATACTCTATAACATTTTTCATTTCCTTAAGATAACCATCTATGCTAAAAGAATAGCGTTTATCAGGCGTTTGGTATTCAGTTCCTACAGAAAATTGCCGGGACCTTTGAGGAGCTACCTGTTCTGTTGCAGGAACCCAAAGATCTGTAGGCTGCCCCATTGTAGAGTTAGTCAGCAAATGAAGATATTGTACCAGTTCATCGTAAGCTGCTTTTACTTTCCAGTTTCGTTGAATCTGGTAGCTTAAAAGGGCGTGGGGTTGAATGTGGAAATAGTTCCTGCCACCAACGCTGTACAATGATTGCCTGCTACTTAGCAGGAGTTCGAAACCTGAAAAAGTAATAAAATCTTCTAAAAAAAAATTCAGGCTTTTGGTAAATGTTTGCGCTACCGATTTAGTGCCTATTTCTGTTTCTCCGGATACAATATGTACTAATTCTGGTCTGAATTCCCTTAACCCCAGCTCCACTCCTCCGGTTAGCTTATGCTGATTATTTGGAAAATGTTCAATTTGTGAGCGCAGATTTATATCCTGAATATAGGAGGTAATTTCCCTTTCCTGGGTGGAAGTTGAAGTTTTATATAAATCTTTCTGGTGAAAATGATAACGGCTAAAGAAAACCAGGTTAGACAGAAAGGTTTTAGGGGAAATTTGATAATTGTGACGACCCAATAAGGTATGATTTCCCCATTTAAACCCGAACTCAGATTTTGTGCTGCCATCATTCAGGCGATCATAAAACTTATCTCCACTACTGTAAAAACTAACAAAAGCACTGTTTTTATTATTTAAGAGAAAATTAAACTTGCCACTGATATCATAAAAATTGTATCCTTTTGAGTTATCCTTTCCGGCATTGGCAAGTTTGAACAATACATCCATCCATGTTCGCCTTCCTGTAAGGATAAAAGAGCTTTTCTCCTTTTTAATAGGTCCTTCCCATAAGAAGCTACCAGAAACCGGACTCATAGTAAAGCTCTTCTTAGCGCTATATTTATTTCCTTCTTTTAGAGTGATGTCAATTACAGAGGAAAGCCTGCCTTCGTAGCGGGAAGAAATGCCGCTCTTGTAAACCCTGACGTCTTTAATGGCCTCCGTATTAAAGACGGATAAGTAGCCAAAAGCATGGTAAATATTATAAACAGGGACCCCATCAAGTAAAATTAAATTTTGATCGGGACTTCCTCCCCTTACATGCAAACCTGCACTTCCTTCACTTCCCTGCTTTATTCCCGGCAGGAATTGAAGTGTTTTCATGGCATCAGCTTCTCCGGCAAAACGAGGGGTTTTAAGTAAAGTTTTACCGGATATGCTAATAAAGTTAAGATCATTAGAAAAAATACTTGTATCTCTTTTATCTTCTACGGCAACTTCTTTTAGAAAGTACTCCTTAGGGTGAAGTCTGATATTTAAAGTCTGATCTTTTGTTACGTTCAGTGTTTCCTGAAAAGTATGATAACCTAGCATAGAAGCATTTAACGGAATGGCACCTTCTTTAACACTTAGCGTATAAAAGCCATATTTATTAGTAGCAAGCCCCGTTAATTTACCATTTATGGTAACATACACATAGGCTCCGATTAGCACTTCTCCCGACAAAGAATCAGTAACATATCCATTTATTTGATAGGTATTCTGTCCAAAGCAACTGAAACTTATTACAATAAATAGTAGCAGGAATGATAGTCTCATTTTATTTGCAGGGATTATTATGTAAAGGGAGTAACCTCTGACTGTAACCTGCAAATATTCCTTTACCATTTACAACATTTGAATAATTGATAACCGGCTCAACAAAAGGATTGGGAGTGTCATTTTCAAAATTGCTGTTGATAAAATTCAATACAGTTGACTTTAAATACCGATCGTATTCCGGGCTGCCGTTAAATACGACTAAATATAATCCTAAATAAGAGGGTAGATTTTTAATTGTATGATAGGTGTAAAAATAGCTCGTTTCAAAAGAAAACAGATCCACATTTAAATTAAAAATATCTTTAGTACTTTCGTTCATCCGGGTATAAAATGAATAGGAGGTTAATCCCGTATCGCTCGTACTATTAAAATTATCGAAAACACTGCTTCCTGAATAAAGTGAGACCACCCACCTTCTCTTCACTTCGGTGGAATCGTAGTAATGGAAAGGAGGGGAATCTAAAAAAACCATTGGGGCGTAGTCTGATACTGCCCCAAGCCAATATCGATCCTCTTTATTTACATGCGAAAAATTAACAGTGGCAAATATTTTACCACGAAACATTGTTTGATCAATGTTAAATGGAGTATAACAAGCTGATACTTCCTCCATTTCGGGAATGGTGGTAGTGGCACTTATAAGAGGATATTCCGGAACTACAACCTCTATAGAATAAGTATTCCCTGCTTCCGGGTATTCCTCTAAATAGTAGGCTTGTTTTTCCTGGCTATACAAAAGGTTTTCTTTGTACAAACCATTCTCATAAAGCTTTATGGAAGCGTTTTCTACTAAAGGAAATGAATTGCTTTTGTTAGGGTAAGGCAAGGTTTTACTTACTTTAATACTGATTAAACTGTCCGGGCATAATAAACCGTTTAAGACGATTTGATCTTCATTAGAAGAGTAGTCAAAATCCTTATCTAACTCACAACTTAAAATTAGAAACAAAAGAAGAGGCACAAAATGTATTTTCTTCAATTTTATTAATGTTAAATTTTGCTTAATAAACGAGGTTTCCTCTCACTTATTAAGCAAATGAAAATTATTATTTAAATACTACAGGTTGAACAATGTCTTCCTTTAAGTGTACCTGATCCTGACTTGTCCTGAAAAAAGCTGACCGAAAAAATGGTTAACTTATGGAAGAACTTTATCAGTTAGGTATGCAAGAGCATGAACTTTTAATGCGCCGGATGGTGGAAGAAATCCACCTGGGCCAGCTCAATATCGGGCAAGCGGCAGCCAAATTTGAAGTAACCCGTCAGACTGTAAAACATTGGCTGGATAAAACAGAAGGTGAAGCAGTAAAAACCAGTGTTCCAGATCAGGTAGCACCAAAGTCTCTTATTGATAGTAGCGTTTCCTTTGGATCGTTGAGAACCTGAATCCCATAAACGCTCCTCCAATTCAAGGCCAGTGTAAGTTTAGCTTTTTGCCGGTTGACAATTACACACTGAAAATTTTTTACCCGCTTTGATCCGGCAACTGGCTTTAAAAAGAATTTGTTACTGTAACTTAAGCTCATGTTGTTTCACCTTTAAGTTTTACTATACCGCTTAGTGAAACGAATTCAGAAAAAAGATGAAACCAATCAAAAGCAAAAAACCGCTTCAAAAGCCCTAAGAAAGGTTTTTAAAGCGGTTTGGAATTAGAAAAATCAATTTCGTGGTCCCGACAAGAATCGAACTTGTATCTAGAGTTTAGGAAACTCCTATTCTATCCATTGAACTACGGGACCAGTAATTAAACTATGGCTCTTTTGCCTTTGAATGCGAATGCAAATTTAGATAATTTCTCACCTGTTTACAATTCTTTTCTGCTTTATTCCTTTAATTCCAGCAACTCATCTGCTACCATGCTTAAGTCAGGGGCTATAATATCAGGTTTGCCGGCCAGAGGGTATAATTGCTGACCAGGGCGGGATATAAATGCAGTGTGCCAGCCTGCCCAAACTGCTCCGGCTATGTCCCAGCCATGAGCCGCCACCATTATACCTTCCCTCGGATTTATTCCTATCTTACGGTTTGCCCAGCTGTATACCCTGCTATGGGGCTTGTACATACCTGTCTCCTCTACACTCAGCAATTGGCTAAAATACTTTTTCAGTCCTGAATTAGTCATTTGCTCTTCCAGCGCATTATGAGCTCCATTGGTGAGAGTAACTAAAGTATAGCCTCCGTTTTTGAGCCTTTCCAGTGCTTCCGGAACTTCAGGATGGGCAGGAAGAGAGCGCATAGGCTTAAGCACTTCCTTCGCTTTTTCTTCCGAAAGAGAAACATTATTGTTCAGGGCTACCATTTGCAGGGTTGCAGCACCTATTTCGCTAAAATTGCGGTAATGATCTCCTGCCGTTGCAACCAAAGAATATTGCAGCATTGTGGTAAACCAGAGCGTTACCAGCTCTTCTTTACCGTTCAAAACCTGTGCAACACTTTCTTTTACAGGCGAAAGGTCCAGAAGGGTTTCGTTAACATCAAAATACACAACTTTGGGGCGTTTCATCTGATCTGCAGGCATACTGATGAATTTTAATTATTGATTGTTATAACAAGTACGGGAATAATCATAGGGCCGGTGCTTAGTAGTTTTGCTTAAGCGCTTCTCCTGTCAATGTTTTTCAAATGTACAGGTGCTGATGGCAGCTTTTTTACTGTTCTGCCGCTCATTATTTTTGAGGGTTGAGATAAAAAAGCCGTCATTATAGCCTTTGGTTCCGGAAGTTATGTTCAGCCTTTTTCCTTCCGGTTAAATAATTTGCAGAGGGGGATAAGGGTCGCAAAATTAACAAGGGCTCCTGCTACGCAGTAAACACAGATTTTCTTTTGCTTCGTAGCCATGTTATAGAGGTAATAAGCCCCGCCGGCAGCCTGCCCAAGGGAGTTAGCGGCAATGAGGTAATCGAACATACTCCTTTTTTTCTTTTTAAGAGCTTCCGAAACCAGTACCAGATTAGCTGCATATAACAGGAGGCTTACCGGACCATCAGGCACTCCGGCTATCTGCGCTTCTTCTGAGGCATTTACATAATCAGAGTCGAAAAGGTCGCCCGGAAAATCCGGAAGGTGCCTTATAATTCCCAGCTGGTACAAGCTAACGGGCACAAACCCTGCTATTCCGGCTGCACTTAAAAGAGCAATATCTCTTCTGTTTCCGCCCGCCCTGCCAAACCGATTCCTTATTTTCTGTACCGGAGATTCAGCTTTTTTACTCATAAAACCAGTTTTAAAAATAGTTGCCAAAAAATACCCTCCTGCAGAGAGCACGGAATAACAACCTAACCAACAGCAGCTTAGTTATTATTTTTACAGCTAATTTCTTCAAATTCTTGAATTACAGGTCGGGAGGGGCGGCTGTTCACATTTATTTCATGCCCACTCCGAAGTTTGAAACACCATAGCAGAGCCTGACATAAATCCTGAATAATGAATTACAGCACTAAAAAAGAAGTGTACCCTGAGCGTTGCGGCAGACTTCCCGCCCACCAGACTGTAATCAGCAGAAATATAAAAACACGGGAAAATACTGAAACCTAATCCAATTGATTCCGTCTTATCTTACACACAATGTTTAACAAACTTTTTCAACTTAGGGTATATAAATTAATTTTTTAATCTGGCTTGCAATTTCGCAGGTAAAAACCCTGATAGCCCGGCAGTATTTAAAAATTTGCCGGGCTTTTATTTTTTAAGTGTTCCTCCGGAATTATTTCATTGTGCCAATCCTTGTCTATCGGCTGTTCCCGATTTTTACCTGATAAAGCTGAGCTTTTTACTCACCTGCTTTATCCACTCCCGGGCCATTAATTCGTGGCCGGCAGGCATTGGGTGTATGCCATCCCATATCCAGTAATCTGCAGGGGCTTTTGCCAGAGCTTTATCAAAGGCTTTCTGGTACTCCACATGAACTGCATTAAATTCAGCTGCCAGTTGTTTTACTATCTGCTGCTTTTTTCGGGTTTCGGCAGCATACCTGGTCCAATTATCTTTTACATACCCAACGGGCAGTATAAACGGGTCGCCAAGTACAAACCGGATATCGGGTAATTCCTTTTTGGTTTGCTCCAGTAATGCCCGGTAATCAGCTTCATACCGCTCTGCAGAAAAGCTGTTATCGCCATTTATCATGGCAGATGTATCGTTTATGCCCACCAGAAAACTCAGCAGGTCCGGCTTTAAATCCAGTGTGTCCTGCTGCCAGCGTGCAGCCAGATCGGGCACCTTATTGCCACTTACGCCTCTGTTGAAAAAACGGAATTCTTTTTCCGGTTTATTATACCACAGCTGGCTGGCAATAATAAACTGATACCCATGGCCCATTACATGGTTCCAGTCATTATTCCGGGTTCGGTTTCCATCAGTAATAGAATCTCCCTGAAACAGAAAAGTAAAACCTTTACCCTCATCTGTTGACTGCTTTTCAGGGAATGCTGCTGCACTTAACCTCTGTGGAGCTGCTACTGCCAGCATAGCTCCCGCCAGGGCTGAGTTCTTTAAAAAGTCTCTTCTGCTGCTGTTCATTTTTTCCTGTTAAAAACGAAATTTATTCCCCTGTGATTACTTCTTTCTGAAAATCTGCCATTTTAAACAACTTCTTTGAAGGCTGCTATCAGACCTGCCATCTTCTCCCATATATAAAAGAAACCGTTATGTCCCCTGCCCGGCTCCTCCTCATTACCGCCTGGAAATACGGTATAATTATTATTTACCCGGCTCTTTCCCTCTTTATTTAAATAAGGCCCCTGCAAGGTTTTAGAACGCCCCATTAATACCTGATTACTGTCGTTCCCTTTACAACATATACCTCCTGATGCAAAAATGTGACTGATTGTTTTTTTTACAAAGATGGCTCCCGTTCCTTTGTGTCTGTTTGTACTGCCACTGAAGTTTCGGCATTTCTCTCAGTGGCACCGGATGTGCTCATTTCCCCGCCCTGCCGGAAATCCATCCGCTGAATGCGCATAGCGTTTAAAATGGCCAGCAAGGTTACACCCACATCGGCAAATACCGCCTCCCACATGCTGGCAATTCCAAAAGCTCCCAGCGCAAGCACCAGTACTTTAACCCCAAAGGCCAGTCCTATATTCTGCCACACAATCCGGTGGGTAGCTTTGCTGATGTGGATAGCTGTCGCCACCCTGGAGGGCTGGTCTGTCTGGATTACCACATCTGCTGTTTCAATGGCAGCATCGGAGCCCAGGCCTCCCATTGCCATTCCTATATCGGCAAGTGCAATCACAGGTGCATCGTTAAGTCCGTCTCCCACAAAGGCCAGTGCAGAGGATTGCTTTTTCAGCTTTTGCACTTCCTCCATTTTCCCTACAGGAAGCAGTCCTCCTATTGCCAGATCCAACCCGAGCGATTTACCCACTTTCTGCACCACTTTATCTTTATCGCCGGAGAGCATTACCACTTTTTGTACGCCAGCCTCCCGCAGTGCAATTATGGTCCGGCGGGCATCTTCCTTCATTTCATCGGCAATGGTAATATAGCCGCGGTATTTCCCGTTTATGGCAACCACCACCGCTGTTTCCGGAATATCATCTGCGGCTGCATCGTACGGGATATCGAATTTCTTCAGCAGCTTTGTATTTCCTGCCAGTACTGTAAATTCATCGAGCTGCCCCTTCATGCCCATGCCTGCAATTTCTTCTATTTCCGGAGCCTTTACCGGCTCATATTGCACACCTGCACAATAAGTGGTTATGGCTTTGGCAACAGGGTGAGTGGAGTGGCTTTCGAGTGCAGCCACCAGCTTCAGGGTAAGGTCGCGGCCAAAATTGCTGAGCACAACCTCCTGTACCTTGAATACTCCTTTGGTAAGGGTGCCGGTTTTATCCATCACAACGGTATCGACCTTGCGCATCTGGTCCAGGTAATTCGATCCTTTAAAAAGAATACCATTACGCGATGCCGCTCCAATGCCACCAAAATAGCCCAGTGGAATAGACATAAGCAGTGCACAGGGGCAGGAAATTACCAGAAACACCAGCGCTCTGTAGAGCCACTCTTCAAATATATAATTCTCCACAAAGAAGTAAGGCAGCAGGACAAGCGCAGTCGCCAGCGCCACCACTACAGGCGTATATACTTTGGCAAAGCGGCTGATAAAGCGTTGTGTTTTTGCTTTTCGCGTAGCCGCTTCCTGCACCATTTTAAGAATTTTCGAAAGTTTACTGTCTTCAAAGCGGCTGGTAACCTTAATCGTGCTCAGGTTTTCAAGGTTGATCATACCTGCTAAAACAGTTTCGCCACGGTATTTCCGGTCAGGTACCGATTCGCCGGTAAGCGCAGCTGTATTAAAGGTGGCTTTCTCAGAAATAAGCTCTCCGTCAAGGGCTACTTTTTCGCCCGGCCTTACCCTGATGGTACTGCCTGGTGCAACCATTGAAGGGTGCATAATTTTTACCGTTTTATCTTCCGCCACTACCGCTACTTCCTCTGCCTGTACCTTAAGCAGGCTTTCAATTGACTTTTTAGCTCTGTTAACTGCAGATCCGTTGAACAACTCTCCTACGGCATAAAAAAGCATTACAGCCACCCCTTCGGCATATTCGCCCAGAAAAAAGGCGCCGATGGTGGCAATACCCATCAGGAAAAATTCATTGAATATATTACCCTTCCCGATCTGCCGGAGAGCGCTCCACAGCACAGGACCACCCACAGGCAGATAGGCCAGAGCAAAAAGCCCAAGCTGAAGAGGAGGCGTAAACCATTCCGGCTCCACAAACTCTTTCAGCACAATACCGGCTGCTAAAAGAACAAAGCTGGCAATGGCCAGGCCATAGTCTCCGTATCTTTGAAAAAAAGTTAATTTATCTTCCCGGCGCGGAGCCTGCTCTGTAGAGCAGGCTCCGCTTTCGCAACAATCGCTCATATTTATTTCTTTAAAACCAGTAAAAGGTTATTTCAAAGATACCTGCAAAAGACATGCAATGAAATTGCATTTTAGTGGCATCAGGCTTTAGCCTCCACAGTTACCGCAAATACCTTTAACCAGCAACTTTACTTCTTCTGCCTTAAACCGGTCCGGCAGGGTCATATCGGGCACTTTAGATTCGGGCAGGCACCATGTTTCGCGGCAGGTATTGCAATAAAAGTGAACATGCATATCTTCAGGAGCACATTCACAGCCCTCCTCACATAATGCATATTTGGTGGCTCCGGTTCCATCTTCAATGCTGTGGATCAGCCCTTTCTCTTCAAAAGTTTTCAGGGTACGGAATAAGGTAATTCTGTCGGCTTTTTCAAAAGCCCCTTCCATGTCCTGCAGGCTCATTGCTGCCGGTTGCTTTTGCAGTTCTTCCAGCACCAGCAAACGCATGGCAGTGGGCCTGATGTTTCTTTCTTTCAATATGTTCTCAAGATCTTTAATCATCTTTCCCTGTATTTAATTAAAAATAGCTGATGCTGCAGGGAAAAAGCAGTTAAACTCCTCTTTTTTTTTCATTTCCCCGTAATAAAAAATTGGTTAATAAAAAGTTACAACATTAACAGCTCTGATTTTGTATATAATTTACTATGGAAAAAGAAGACATCAAATTAACAGACTGGGAAAGGATCCTGGTAGGGAATAATCCATGGGGCTTCATGATTGAGGTTTTGGGGCGCACCATTATTATATATGTTTGCCTGATAATAGTAATGCGACTGTTGGGAAAACGCATGAATGCCCAGTTAACCATGACAGATCTGGCCGTAATGCTAACCCTGGGTGCTATTGCATCTGTGCCCATGCAGGCTTTTGACAAGGGTATTTTACCGGGAATTGTCCTGTTAATCGCAATTTTGCTCTGGCATCAGGGGACCAGCCTGCTTATTTACAGCAAACGCAGTGCAGAGGTGCTTTCGCAGGGAAAGATAACCCTTGTAATCAGGGAAGGAGTTATAGACCCTGAACAATTAAGAAAAATGCGGATCAGCAAAGACCAGATTTTCTCTATACTCCGGGCAAAAGGCGTTCGCCACCTGGGGGAGGTAAAAAGGCTTTATTCTGAGGCCGATGGCCACTTCAGCTTATTTAAATTTACGGAAACAAAACCTGGTTTATCTGTTTTTCCAAGAACGGAAAATGCCCTGCCCGCTGAAAAGAAAGAAATACAAAACCGGCAGGCCTGCTGCCATTGCGGGAATGTGGTTGACAAGGATGATGATGTTCCGGTACCTTGTGGCAACTGTGGTAACCGCGAATGGATACCTGCCATCAAATAACTAAAAAAACAAAGAAAAGAAAAAAACTATGAATACAGCAGATGCAGAACTGTGGGACTGGATGAGGATATTGATGGGAGGCTCTCCGGCCATTTTTCTGGTGGAAGTAGTTATTCGGGTTTCTGTTATATACCTGTTGCTGGTGTTTACTATGCGTATTATGGGCAAGCGTATGTCGGCCATGATCAGCAGGAATGAAATGATTGCTATGGTTTCCCTGGCCGCAGCAGTAGGTTTACCTATGCAGGACCCCCAGAATGGTCTGTTACCCGCCTTTATTACGGCAGCAGTGGTGATAAGTGTTCAGCGCATTATATCCACTAAAACATTAGGGAACCCGCGGTTTGAAAGTATGGTTGTCGGCGACATAAATGCACTGGTACAGGATGGGCGTCTTGAACTGAAAAACATGAAAAAGAGCAAGATTTCCCGCGAGCGCATGCTTACTGAATTCCGGGTGAGGGAAATTTATAACCTCGGAAAGGTAGAGCGGGCTTTTCTGGAAGCCAATGGTGCTTTTACTGTTTACCTTTTTGAGGAAGATGAAGAACGGGAAGGGCTTTGCATTTTACCCTCCTGGGATGAAGATTATATACAGGAATTAACTGTTGCCGAAGGAACATTCGCATGCGGTAGCTGTGGCAATACCACAAAGAGCCATGAGGAGCCTCGGAATGAGTGCAGCCATTGCGGCCACACTCAATGGGTACAGGCGATCAGGTCGTGATACTTTTCTGCAAAACAAGCGCTGCTTTTTCCATTTCCATCATATCCACCACCAGGCCCTGCCCGGATAAAATCCTTTGCCCCCATATCCTTCTCCTGCCCCCTCTCCTTACTTAACATACTTATCCCACAGACCATAATTTTCTGTTTTAGCCCCGCGTGGAATGGCCAGAGCAGCAACGATAAGACCTGCTATAGCTCCGGTAATATTTAGTCCCACCGGGCTGTTACTCAAAAACCAGGGAGTTACAGCCACAGCAAGGGCAAGGAGCACATTCAGGTAACGTCCCATACGCACCACTTCTCCCATGCTGATTACTGATACCACAACAATAAGGGAACCTGCCAGATGGAAAATATCGGATGGGGTTGCTTTAGTCTCCAGCCCGAAGGCAGCGGGCGCAAACATAAGCCCGATTCCCAGCCCTGCCGATACCACTAATGTCCATGGAAAGCTCATGCCCCAAATTGAGGCCATAAACACTTTGCCCGGCTTTTGCGGAAGCTGCATCAGTTTGGGGGAACGCTCATCGGAGTTCTGTTCAAAAGGCTTACCCCCCTTCCAGAACACCTGCCAAAGGTTATCGCCCCGCTTTTTAGCTTTTATCATATGCTGCCCCATAGCTATTACTTCGTCAAATTCAAGCGGAATCATGGGCAGCATAATGGCCGCTGCAAGGAGGCAAAGCGTACACCACTCCCCTACTATTACCGGCTGGGAAATCACTAAAAATATATGCACCATCCCAAGCGGTATTACCAGTATACCGAAAACAAAAACCATCCAGGGCATAGTACGCCAGCGGGAAGGACTTCCCATAAAGCCCATCAGGAACTCAAGGGTATAAGCGAAAGCACCAAAGGCACCATCGGATACGGGCCACATATGCGACATGTTTGAGTTCAGCACCAGCCGGCTGCCTTCCCCGAAGAAAGGATCCCATGCATGGTCGATGTAGCCGAGCTGAAAAGCACCCAGGTAGCGTGAAACCACCCAGCCTGCAAAGCCCATTACAATCATGATCCAGCGCTGTGGCCAGCTGGAAGGATTATAACTCCAGCCCTGAGGCACCTCCGATCCCATTTTCATGTACATAATCATATTGGGCATACCCGGAATAAGAATCGTTAAGCCTATTACCAGCGCTCCCACCAGGGTATCGTTTATATAAGCAGCCGCATTTGGCGCCCAGAAAATAACAGGAGCCATATTAAGCCAGATACCAATAAGGCAGGCCACCCATACACTAACCGGCCTGTTGGGGGTGAGAGACCTCCAGCCAAAGAAAATAAGGGCAAGACCACTGAGAATATCGCTCCAGGCCATAAAGCTTATTCTCTGATTCAAACTAAGCCATAATTCGCGCCCTCCGCCGGGTTCCACCACTCCTTTCCCGTAACTGAAAGTAAGAGGAGATACTACCAGCCAAGCACCCAGAATAATCAGCATCCAGTAAACCCAAAGAGTTTGCATATGGTGCATATGCAGCATTTGCATCCGCTCGTCTTTACTCTTCATCATGTGGCCATCATGCTGCTGATGCTCCTGTTTTTTATTATCCATCATCTGCCGGCTGTGATTTTTCATCTTCTTTTCGGCCATTGGGCGTGTTACCCCCCGCATGCCCATACCACCACCTTTATGCTGATCCGATGATCCGGAATTATTGCTTCCTTTCCCGGCATTCTTATTACCCTGTCGGGAATTACCTTTATTTTTCTCCTTGTCTTCCATTACTTATCCTTTTAATATGGGTGCATGGTTCCGGAATCTTATGCTCCGGAACATATCCCTGCCTGCCTTTATCTGTACTGCCGGCTGCAGGATCCTGTTCCTCTGCTTAAGGCAGCATTGTTACACCTGAAATTTGCACAATATTGAATGCTGATGTGCGGAGGCTGCTCCTGATGAAAATTATTGCACCCACGTCAAAAAATACACAGGCACACTTTCAGGTTACCCCGGTGTTAATTTCCTCAACCGGATTTTATTTATAAGTGTTATTTCCGGCACCCGTGGAAGCTCCTTAAAAAGGTATAATTTTTTGGCTTTTATGTATGAAAGGATGCTGCTTTCTGTAACTCCTGCCCGGGCGGCGAAAGTGAATATTTACAGAATTACAAAAAAAAGCCGGACCTTATTCAGGTCCGGCTTAAAAGCTTTCAAATGCTTTTTTCCTTTATTGACGAATCTTCCTTATTTCTCAATATCAAAGGAGATCTTTGCATTCACTCCATAAGAAACAATCTTATTATCCGTCACATTTGCTTTCATTTCCTTTACATAAACAGAGCTTATTCCTTTTACAGACTTTGAAGCCTCATTTACGGCATTTTGCACGGCGTCGTCAAAACTTTTTTCGGAAGAGGCAATCACTTCAATTACTTTTACAATACTCATAAAAATATAAGGTTTTAAGGTTAAAAAAATTAATCATCAGTACTGTTCCGTGTCGGAACAGCTAACATCTTTATCTTCTTTTCTTTACAACAGGTTTTCAGGATAATAAACAAGCTGTATTTCACTACAGTATTCTCCGGTGCAGTTGTTTCCATTGCTTTTGTAAAGCAAACTTATCCGGACGCGTTGCTTCTGATTACCTGCCGGTAAATTAATCTTCAAAAAAATGATACGGCTGCAAAAAACATTAGTTATGGTTAATCAGCTTTTTTTACTTTTAAATTTCCGATATAAAGATTATAAAAAAATGTCCGGATGAAAACTCCCCAACATTTCCTGAATTCATTTGCCACTTTACCCGCTCAGCAAAAAAAGAGGCTGTACCCAAAGTTATATCCGGTACAGCCTCCTCTTATTATAAAAAGCACAATTAAAAACAAAGCCGCAGCTTACAGGAAGCGATTATCCGAATCTGTCGCCCCGGCACTGCTCCTTTGTAAATAAATGCTTATATTTTTCCTAATCTTTCCATCATTCCTATAATCTTCTCATTTGCAAGCTTTTTCGCCTCATCAAAACCATCAGCCCCGGTTATGCGGCTGCCCACACTAAAGTGGTAGAAAAGCCTGGAGTAATCTTCCAGAGCAGCAAAAGTTATTTTAGTATAATCGGTAAAAATAAACTGCAGCACATTAGCCTTAGGCAATGTTGTTTTTGTTTTCTTGGCATTCATCAGGTTGTAAGAATAAGCCTTTTCAAAATCATTTACTACCCTTACCTGATTTCCAAAAAGAACATCGGAAGTTTGCTTCCGCAATTCAACCATTATATTCTTAATGTACTTTTCACCTTTCTCATCATCTCTGCTTATGGTAAAGCTTTTCTCATGATAAAATCCGTATTGCCTGTAAAGTTGTATCAGGAAATCAAAAAGAGTTTTACCATCCTTTTTTAAAGCTAAAGCTTTTTCTGCCAGTAATTCAACAGCATAATCAATGCTTTCCTGCGGAGAACGCCCCGGGAATAATATATGATTAGCCTCATCGGCAGCCATAAGCACAGTATATTCCTCCTGGTATTCTTCCAAAGCAGCAGTTAATTCGGCTAAACCGGAATAAGTCTGGATACTTTTCACCTCTTTATAAGCTGCCTGTACCTCACAGGCATCGGTAAGAACAATTGAACGCAGGATTACCGGCTCTTTTTCGCCTTCAGCAGCATCTTTCGATTTAAATTGCTCAAGTGCAATTTCTGACACTAAAAGCACAATCTGGTGCGGGGTAAATAACTGCAGGTTGCCCTGCTCTCCATTTTTCGCACAAACTCCCAGCTGGTCCTGACCTTCATTGGTAAAAAACAGCACTTCTGCACCTGATTCACGGGCTGCTTTAAGGCTCCCGGAAACCATTTTAAAGTTTACCAAATCAAAGTCAACACCGGCGGCTACATTTTCCCTGGCTGTCTGCAAATCCACCTCACCTGATAATTCCAGTTCAGGATGCTTTTTTAAGGCAGATGCAAGTGCCCCTGAAGCATGCTGAGTGAAAATTTTAAGAGGTGCCAGCCTTTCCTGATCTGTAAGCGTTTCCGGATGTTCTACCTGATTTGTGTCCATATTTATTTATCATTTAATGTTATTGCATTTTCAATTCAGGTACCTGCCTGCCACTTAAGCACATACCCTCTTTTTTTTAACCCCTCATTAAAGAAGTACGTTCAAAAAAACCGCTTATTTGTAAAAGCTTTAAGGGAAGACATACCACTACACCCCCCAGTCTTTGAACCGGCACTACAAAACCTTTATATTTTTCTGATTTTTTGAGCAGAATTTGCTCATAGGCAAGTACCAATAAAGGCAATTTTAAAGATAAAAGACAGGAATTCCTAGTATTTCCGCTTTTACTTAGTTTTAAGGGCATTGAGCACAAACCACTACTTTTAAGTTTCCGGCATAAAGTCAGCTGATGGTGAAAGTGCTTTTGAAGGGCTTTTCACTTAAAAAGGAAAGCCGCTGATCCTGTACCAGCGGCTTTCCTTTTTTAACTTCAGCAAAGCTAAACAATTTTTAATGGTAAATCATTTGCCAAAACAGCCTGCACCTCAAGCCGGAATAAACCAGCCGTTCACCTACTCCACATAGGTGGTTGTTGCTTTCAGGTTGCCCACCATAAGCTCAAAATCTCCTGCTTCTGTTACCCACTGCCCTTCCTCGTTTACAAAGGCCAGCTCTCCGGGAGTAATGGTAAACTGCACTTCTTTCTCCTCTCCGGGGGAAAGGCTAATTTTAGTAAACGCCCTCAGCCTTTTTGCTGCCGGCGTTATGCTGGCATAAAGGTCACGGCTGTAAAGCTCCACCGCTTTCTGTCCTGCACGCGCGCCCGTATTTTTCACCCTCACGCTTACCTCCAGTTCATCACCTGCTCCAAAGCTTGTTTTATTAACCTTCAAATCTGAAAACTCAAAGGTTGTATAGCTCAGGCCATGCCCGAACGTCCACTGGGGGTTAAAACCTCCCTCGCCATAGGTATTAGGCTTATCTTCGCGGATTCTTTCGGTTCCTTTATGGTCATACAGCACCACATCGCCTGAATAGCGCGGGTAGGTAAAGGGCAACACTCCGCCCGGGTTATGATCGCCAAAAAGAACATCAGCAATGGCGGGGCCGCCGAAAGTTGAGGGGCGATATGCCAGCAGCACCGCACTCATATCCGGCTCAATGGAAGATATAATGCGGGGCCTCCCCTGGGTAAGTACCAGAATAACAGGCTTACCGGTTTCTTTGGCCGCTCTGGCCAGTGCCAGCTGCTTTTCGTCCATATTAAGATCATCAATTACGCCGGGGCTTTCTGCATAAGCCTTCTCACCCAGGCAAAGAATGATAGCCTGAACATCACGGGCATCCTGCTTTAATTGCGCAATATTATAATTAGCTTCAGCTTCAAAATCAGCCACAGAACGGCTCAGCACATTTGCCTGCCCCAGCTCATTCCTGAGGGCCTCCACAATGGTTAAAGCTTTTTCAGGATACTGGCTCTCATCGCTTCCCTGCCAGATGTACGACCAGCTGCTGTGCAGTGTCCCCAGTGAGTTGGCACCAGGACCTGCCACCAGTACTTTTGTATTTTTATCCAGTGGAAGCGCCTGCCCTTCATTTTTCAGTAAGGTAAGGCTTTCAAGAGCCGCCTGCCTGGCAACGTTGTCGTATTCGGGAAGCTGCAGTCTGTTTTTAAGTTCCTCCTTCGGGAACGGATTATCCAAAAGGCCAAGCTTTTCCTTCAGGTTCAGGATCCGGCGTACCGAAACATCAATACGCTCCTCCGAAATAGTTCCTTCCTTCACCAGCTCCACGAGCAAATCGTAGAAAGAATAATCCACAGGCACCATGCTCATATCAAGGCCTGCCTCTACAGCTATGCGTACAGCTTCTTTTGGTGTGGCAGCCACGCGGTGGCGGGTATGCAGGCGTATCACATCTTCCCAGTCCGATACAGCCACGCCTTCAAAGCCAAGCTCATCCCGGAGAATGGTGGTCAGGTAATATTTACTTCCATGAACAGGCACTCCGTTAACCTCACCGGAGTTAATCATTACCGTAGCCGCACCAGCTTCCACCGCTGCTTTAAAAGGAGGCAGTACCCATTCGCGCAGCATGGTTTCAGGAATGTAAGAAGGAGTTCTGTCCTTACCGGTAGCCGGCAGCGAATAACCCAGAAAGTGTTTCATACAGGAAGCGACGGTATGGTCCTGGTTCAGGCCATCCTGCTCATACCCCCTGATAGTGGCCACACCCATCGTTTTCACCAGATACACATCTTCCCCAAAAGTTTCCTCGAAACGGGGCCACAGAGGCTGCCTGCCAATATCCAGTACCGGATCGAAGTTCCACGGAAGGCCGGCGGCGCGGGTTTCTGCAGCTGTAATTTCGGCAATCCGGCGGGCTATTTCAGGATTACGGCTGGCTGCAGTACCTATGTTATGAGGGAAAAGCGTTGAGCCTTTAATATAGTTGGCTCCATGAATGGCGTCGATTCCATAAATTACCGGAATACCCAGGTGGGATTCTTCTGTAGCTACCGTCTGGATAGCGGTAAGGATTTCGTGCCACTGATCTATAGTATAGGCACTGCCTTTCACATTAAGAATGGAGCCAACATTTTTCTCAAGGAGGGCGGTACGGAGCTTCTCCATATCCACTACAGTGGTTTCATCATCTTCCAGAATAAGGTCAATAGTTACCTGGGTCATCTGCCCCACCTTTTCTTCCACTGTCATTACAGACAAAAGGCTGTCGACTCTGCTTGTTATGGCTGTAGCTGTGCTGGCAGAGGGCTGTGGAACACCACAGTACTGCAACAGCAGCGCAACGGAAAATACCATTAAAAAAGATCTGTTACGATTCATAGCTGATTAAAATTGAAATTCTATAGTTAAGGTAAAAGTGATAACAAAGTGAACCCTTCAATGCTGAAATAAAAGATAGCCAGCCTCCAGACTAAGTCAGGCGGAAGCCGGCTTAGTCTGGAGGCTACAAAACAAGTCATGCATGATTTGCACTTCTGCTTATATTAAAACACACACCATTTCCGCTGTAAACCCTTCACAATAAAAGGAATCCGGAAACCAACCACAAACAGGAGGCAGTTAAATTTAATTACCTTTACCTTTCGTGTATCCCGCTTCCTGCTTCAGCGCTTCCATGGCCGATAATAGATACACAAAAGGAGCATTCCAGTTGATGGCTATTTCGTTAGAGGCATAAGAGCAAACCTCATCCACATAAGATTCATCCGCTGCTTTTGAAGGGTAGGCACAGCCATCCTGCTGCCCCGGATTAGGACCACCTGCCAGTAAACCCGGAACAGGGGCCTCCACCCCATCGGATTCTGAAGGACGATGATGAGGATGCATGGGTGTTTTATCACCGTAACCGGTCAGGAAGGAAAAGCCTGTTGCATTTCTTCCGAGGAGATAATCCAGATTCGACAGTGCATAATCGAGATATCTCCGGTCCTTCGTAAAATTATACACCTGCACAAGGGCAATTCCCTGATTTGCTGCCACTGCATTACTTCCCCAAACAAAATCGGCAGGATTTCCGCCCATCACAACATTCCAGGGGTTCTCACCGGCCCCGCTTATCAGTTTTTCTGCCAGAAGAACCAGAGCTCTTTTAATTTCAGGAAGATCCTTTTGCACAGCCGGCGAAAGCTCCTTTTCGAAACGCAGCAGGGAATAGTACCCCAACAAACCCACCTGCCCCCACGATGGAAGGATCGCAGATTCTCCCGGTGCTGTTTTCACCGCATTATAATAATACTCATCCTTTGTGGTTATATAAAGCTCTGCGGCAGCCCATAAAAACTCATCGCTCACATCCTTGTCCCCATAAGTGCCTGTATTCACATCAGGATCATACTGTTTATTCATTTCCTGCTGATCGTACAAAACTGCAGGATTTTCACGCCCCCATTTCCAGGCAGCTTCAGCTGCAACCAGGCAGGAGTCTGGCAGCCCCGGAAGCTCCTCCTCAAAATCCATGAATACACGACTGGCCTGCGCCATAACAGCCGCAAAATCCAGTGTTGCAGCAGTAGTCTTTTTTACCACATAGCGCTGCGCTTTCGCATCTGCAGGCATGGTGTTCATTCCTTCAAATTCTGCGGTGGTAAGTTTGTGGTACACCCCACCGTCCTCAGGGTCCTGCATGCTCAGCATCCAGCGGAGGTTATATAAAATTTCATCCAGCAGGTCCGGCAGCTTATTAGTGCTTTCAGGTATATGAATGTCCAGTTCCTTATAAAAAGCCGGAAAATCCTCATAAGCAGACAACATAGTGCCCATGGTAATACCGCTGTTTACAATATATTTATTATAGTCTCCGGCATCGTACCAGCCACCGGGAGAGGAAATAAAAGTTCCTGCAGGACGTTTTTTGCCGGCCGCAGATGGATGCACCTGCACCCGGTTATCAGGATGCCCTGCCGCACGGCTCCATACTCCGGCGTATTCCTCCTCAAGTCCCACTGAAGCCCGCTGAAAATAAAAAGCCTTAACAGACGCTTTAGCTATCTCTTCATGCACATTGCGCTGTATATCAAAAGGATATGAATACCCCACATCCGGAATGGCCAGCACATAAACTCCTGCCGCATTCACGGATGAAAAATCTGCCACCCTTATAAATCCGGAGGAATATTTTAATTCTCTCTCTCCACCCAGGCGGCCTGTATACACTGTATCTGAAAAATCCGTGGTGGTTATATAAAAAACACTTTGCTCAACTTCGCCATTCACCACAGCTACTTTGGGGCCTCCGGGATAAAACCCGATTTGATTCAGGCGTATCTGATCGGTCTGTTTAAGCGCTGTAACCTCAACGGGTGCTGTTGCACAGGAAGTAGCCATCCATAAAACAGCTGCAACACCAACAATAAAAATATCTTTCACCATCATTGAAATCTTTTTTTCTGATACCCCCGGCTGGAAACCACCTGAAATCATCACCTGGCTATTCTTCCATCAGTCATAATTTTCCGGCTGTTTAATTCCGTTTCAAACTCACCAAATGTGCGGTTAAATTTTTCAAAACCACCCCATGGAACACATTGCTGTATTGAACTTCCTTAGCATATTTTAACACAATTATGCTCTGCAATGCCTGTTCCTTTTTTTTATTTACAAGATACTAAATAAACCTTCCATTCAAACAATAAACACCTGCGCAAAAGAACCTCATCAAGCCTGCCTCCATATACTCTTCAAAATTCTCTTTATTGATTCTTCACCTAAAAACAACATTAAAATATTGCTTAGGTAAAACAGACCCCTTATATTTGGCGTTATTTAAAATTAATCTAAATAAATGGGAGCAATTCAAATTCTTCTTGCCGAACAACAACCCCTCATTGCTGCGGGCCTGAAGTATTTTATTGCTGAGCAGGAAACCTTCACTATATGCGGGGAGGCAGGAAACAGGGATGATCTGTTTACCCTGCTCAAAAACTTACAGCCCCGGCTGCTCATTATTGCCCACGATACCCTGCCTGGCTTCAGGGTCAGTGACTTTGCTGAAATTCAACAAATTGCTCCTGACACAAATATTCTGGCTATTTCGTCAAAGGTGGAGAAAAATGAAATTCTGCAGGTAGCAGGAAGCGGGGTAATAGGATTCCTGACCAGGGAATGTAGCTACAATGAAATTATAAATGCCATACGGGCCACCGCCGGAGGCGAAAAATTCTACTGCGGAAAAATACTGGATATCCTTACCGAAAAACAAAGTCCTGCAATGGCCTTACCTGGCCCAGATCAGCTTACAAGCAGGGAAATTCAAATAATCCGCTGTATTACCGAGGGCCAGTCCACCAAGGAAATAGCTGACAACCTGAACCTGAGCATGCATACCATCAATGCATACAGGAAGAGTATACTCCAGAAAATGGAGGTACGCTCCCCCGCAGAACTTGCCGTAAGAGCCATAAAAATGGGTATTATAAATATATAAAAAAAGCCTGCCGCTTCTGGTAAAGCAACAGGCTTTTATCTTTATATATTATTTTATCAGGTACTGATATTAAAATTTATTACCTGCTTTAATACACTTCGTTCTTCAGGTAATTAGGGAAGATGGTATAATGCTTATCAGCCACCAGCTCAAATACCTGCTTACGCATTTCCTGGATATTAACCTTCTTCAGGGCAGAAATAAAGACTTTCTCTACTCCTTCTTTCCGCTCCTCCCGGAAAGCATTAAGGTTTATCCAGACAGGGTCAGCTTCCTGAGCTGCCTGCTCACTTTCCTCCATTTCATTCAAAGGAGCTTCTTCAAGATAATTATCCGGAAGGGCATCAACCTTATTATAAACCATCAAAGTAGGCTTATCTCCTGCTCCTATTTCGGCAAGGGTACCATCCACGATCTCTATTTGTTCATGGCAGGCCGGATGCGACACATCGACCACATGAAGCAATATATCAGCTTCACTAATCTCGTCGAGTGTTGATTTAAAGCACTCCACAAGGGTGTGAGGAAGTTTCCGGATAAAACCAACCGTATCGGTTAACAGAAACGGAATCTGGTTCACAACCACCTTCCGCACAGTGGAATCCACTGTTGCAAACAGCTTATCTTCGGCAAACACATCGGCTTTGGAAAGCATTTGCATGATAGTTGATTTACCGACGTTTGTATAACCTACCAGGGCTACACGAACCATACGGTCGCGGTGCTTACGGCGGGTTTCACTCTGCTTTTCTATCTTATCAAGCTTTTCCCGCAGGAGGGATATTTTATCCCGCACAATCCTGCGGTCAGTTTCAAGTTCCTTTTCACCAGGACCACGCATACCTATACCACCTTTTTGCTTGCTAAGGTGAGACCACATACGCGTTAAGCGGGGTAGCAGGTACTGGTACTGCGCCAGCTCTACCTGGGCCTTTGCCTGGGCAGTTTTAGCCCGTAATGAAAATATATTCAGGATAAGCAGGCTCCGGTCGAGGATTTTTACCTCAAGCTCTCTTTCCAGGTTACGCACCTGCGAAGGAGTCAGGTCATCATCAAAAATAACCATATCAGCCTCCGAAGCCTTCACGTAATTTTTAATCTCATCGAGCTTCCCTTTTCCCACAAAAGTGCGGATGTCGGGCTTCTCAAGTTTTTGCGTAAAGAATTTAATTGTTTTTGCACCTGAGGTTTCCGCAAGAAAAGCCAATTC
The DNA here is from genome assembly GCA_017948555.1 of Cesiribacteraceae bacterium YIM B00369. Classification (GTDB taxonomy): domain Bacteria; phylum Bacteroidota; class Bacteroidia; order Cytophagales; family Cyclobacteriaceae; genus Nafulsella. The sequence goes on from JAFMYY010000003.1 coordinate 129,741, forward strand.
CTCCAGGTACTCATTTGCCTGACCTGCCGATTGCTGAGGAGTTATCAAAGCAACCAGAACAGCGGTTTCCTGCTTTTCAGCAGTAGAAAAAGTTTTTATCATTCAGTATAAATTAGTCAGTTGTTGATGTATCGTAATGCAAAATCAGCTTTCAATATTCCGTAAGCTGCCTGCAATTTATTTTAATTTTGAAATTATAATATAGTAACACACTTAAATAAACAAGAGTTTCCCGGAAAAAAAATTTAATGTGCTGTATTATAAACTTTTGTCTTTAACAATTTAACTATAATTTCTTAATTTTACAGGATTAAAATTATTACATATTCCGTGCCAGTTCAATTCCTGCATTCTCATAAGTACAAAAGAATGCTGCCTGCTGTATGAAAAAAGTTGCTATAGTAATTAATACTTCCTGGAATATTTTCAACTTCAGGCTCAATCTCGTTAAAGCTTTACAGGCAAAAGGCATGCAGGTTTATGCCATTGCTCCCACCGATGGCTACTCAGACAAGCTAAAGGAGGCAGGCTGTATATTTATTCCACTGAACATGCACAGCAGCGGCTCAAACCCTTTCCACGAAATAGGAATTGTTTCCGGCTTATACCAGGTTTACCGTACTATAAAGCCTGATGTTGTTTTACATTACACCATAAAACCTAATGTTTACGGCACAATAGCAGCAAGGGCTCTGGGAATTCCATGCATCAATAATGTAAGCGGCCTTGGCACTGCATTCCTCAACAATACCATGGTGGCAAAAGTAGCGCGCAAGCTCTATGGCATTGCCTTCAGGTACCCGCAGAAAGTCTTTTTCCAGAACCCCGATGACCAGCAGCTGTTTCTGAAGTTTAAGCTTGTACGCCCCGGAATAACAGAGGTAATCCCGGGCTCCGGGATCGACACCTCCCGGTTTCAGCCAAACGGTCAACACATTTCCACTCCCTTTACCTTCCTGGTAATCTCAAGATTACTGTACGATAAAGGCATTGCAGAATATATAGAAGCAATTAAAATACTGAAGAACAAAGGCATAAATGCCCGCTTTCAGCTTTTGGGAGCCTCCGACCCGGGGCACCGCCGCGGTATACCCATGTCAGAAATTAACCAATGGATAAAAGACAAAACAGTGGAATACCTGGGCACAACCGATAATGTGCAGCCTTTCATCCATAAAGCCGATTGCGTGGTTTTACCCTCTTACCGTGAAGGAACTCCACGTACCCTGCTGGAAGCTGCCAGTTCAGGAAAACCTATTGTAACTACAAATGTACCCGGCTGCAACAATGTGGTGCAGCATGGCGTAAACGGCTTTCTCTGCAAGGCAAAGGACCCTGCCGACCTGGCCGGAAAAATGGAGAAGATGTATCAGCTGGACCACGAAAGCCTGCTGGAGCTTGGCAGGAACAGCCGCCATATTGCAGTAACGAATTTTGATGAAAAGGTAGTAATAGACCGCTACCTTGTAGCGATTGAGGAAATTGCTGGTTAACTTTGTTTTGGCTAAAAACCTGTTCTTCTTATCCGGTAATAAATTAAATATAAAAAAATGCGTCTGGAAAAAACTCCCATCAACGGACTTTTAGAGGTCTACCCATTTGTTCTGAAGGACGAAAGAGGATATTTTTTTGAATCTTACCAGTTTAAAAAGTTAAAAGAACTGGGCATTAAAGATAACTTTGTTCAGGACAACCAGTCTTTATCCTCAAAAGGAGTTTTAAGAGGCATACACCTCCAGAAGGCCCCAAGTCAGCAGGCAAAGCTGATCAGGGTAATCAAAGGCCGCGTACTCGATGTTGCTGTGGACCTCCGCCAGGACTCCCCTACTTTCGGGCAGCACCATAAAGTAATTTTAGACGACAGGAACCACAATATGTTTTATATTCCTGAAGGTTTTGGCCATGGCTTCCTGGCATTGGAAGACACTATTCTGCTTTATAAATGCAATGACTTTTATGATAAGCCTGCCGAATCAGGTATTATATGGAACGACCCTGACCTGAATATAGACTGGGGACATGAAGCTGCAGGCATTGCCCGGCCACAAATATCAGAGAAAGACCTTCAGCTTCCTTCCTTTAAGGAATTCGCCCAAAGCCTGTAATAAAATCATTATGCTAAAACAGCTTTTCCACCTTGTTGTAATTCCCTGCATTATTATCACCTTAACAGCTTCCTGTAAAATATATAAACAGGATATTATGTTACGGACAGATGCGGTTAATCCTGCACTACTGCGCCGGGAAATGGCTGAGGCAGAAAAGAATTACACTATTCAGGCAAATGATTTTCTGGAAGTGGAAGTATATACTAATAAAGGCGAACGGATAATTGACCCTGACTTTGAGCTCCTTAAAGAACTCCGCATTGCAGGAGGGCAAACCCAGAACAACAGAATCAGGCCGCAATACCTTGTACAGCAAAACGGAATGGTAAAGCTGCCCATGACAGGAGAAATTTACCTACAGGGCTACACCCTCAATCAGGCCGACAGCATACTGGAAGCAGCATATAACGAATTCTACAAAGGCTCCTTTGTAATTACCCGTTTTGTAAATAAACGGGTGGTGGTGCTTGGTGCCACCGGGGGCCAGGTAATCCCCCTCCTGAACCAGAATATGAACCTGCTGGAAGTCCTTGCCCTGGCAGGTGGTATTGCAGGCAAAGGAAAAGCCCATAATATAAGACTAATCAGGGGCGACCTTGATAACCCGCAGGTACATCTTATAGACCTGAGCACGATAGATGGCATGCAAAAAGCAGCTCTCCGGGTGGAACCCGGAGATATTGTATATATTGAACCCGTCCGGAGGGTATTAACGGAAACTATTCGGGACATAACTCCTGTTGTAGGCCTGGTAGCAAATGCACTTACTTTGCTTATAGTAATTATTAATCTCAATAATTAACCGTTGAAGGACGATCATAACTTATATAACCACCCGAATGAAACGGGACAGGAATCAGGACCGGGGCAGGATTTTGATTTTGCCAAGCTCCTCAGCGTGCTCCGGAAGAGCCTTCCTTACCTGGTGGGTATTTTCCTGTTCTGCGCTGTATTGTCCTACCTGTTCGTCCGCTACACCAAGCCCCTGTTCGAGTCAGCATCGGAATTACAGCTCGACATAAAAAGTGAGGCTTCTCTTCTGGGGTTTCGTGAAATGGAAAGTGAGGCATCGGGGCGCAATGTTTCCGGAATGTCGGAGGAAATTGAACTTATTAAATCAAAACTGTTCCTCACGAAAGTAATAAAGGCACTGGACCTGGATGTAAGCTATTATACACAGGGGAAAATCCTGGATGATGAAAAATACAGAAATGCCCCTTTTAAAGTTCATTACACCATAAAAGACGAAGGCTTTTTTAACAAAAAGATATTTATTGACCTGCTCAACAGCCAGCACTACAACCTCCGCTACGAAGCGGGTGGCAGGGAGTATATGGAGCAGCACCGGTTCGGGGATAAAGTAAATACTCCTTCCATGGAGTTAACCCTTACTCCTACAGAGCATTTTAACGAAGGCTCCATCCGGGACAATAACTATTATTTTGTTATTAACAGCGATAATGCCCTTATTCAGTATTTCAGGGAAAACCTTAAGGTACAGGTACTCAACCTTAATGCTAAAACAATTAAGGTTTCCTTTACAGACCATAATGCCTACAAAGCCCGCACTCTTGTGGATGTGCTGAGCAACCTGTATTTAAAGTATACTGAGGAAGAGAAGAACAAGGCTAATGTAAAGAAGATTGAGTTCCTCAATACACAGCTGGACGAAACCGAGGACAAACTCGAGAATTTCGAATCTTATTTCGAGAACTTTACCATTGATAATAAAACCACCAACCTCAGCAGCGACATTAATAAAACCATCGGGTTTATGTTTGAGGTGGATAGCCAGAGAGTGGAAATCCGGAAAAAACTGGCCACCCTCAATAATATTGAAAAGCAGGCCGAAAATGATCAGCTGTACCTGACCAGCAAAAATACAGGCTCCGCAGACAACCAGCTCCCCCTTTTTATCACTGAAACTTTAACAAAGTTAAACACCCTCAACGCTGAGCGGGCAATGATACTGGAATCCTACAATGAAAACACCAAAGCCTATCAGCGGAAAGAAAAGGAAGTGGAGTTGCTGAAGATGGAGCTATCGGAAGCTGTTGCTTCTTACCGCTCAGAATTACAGCAGCAGTTAAAGCGACTCGAAAGCCGCCGTCAGGAACTGCAGGCCAGCTTTGTGCAGCTCCCCTCCAAGGGTACAGAATTCAACCGTATCCAGCGGAATTATGAGCAGCTGCTCGGCTTTTTACTAAGCCTTCAGGAGCGGAAAATCGAATTTGAAATAGCGAACGCCGGCACAACCACGGATTTTAAAATACTTTCATCGGCAAGCCTTCCGGCTTCCCCTATATCGCCAAACAACCTGCTTATACAGGGCATTGGTGTAGTGGCAGGCATTTTCCTGTGCCTGATGTTTGTGGGCGTACGTTATTTCCTCGATAACAAAATCAATAATGTAAGCGAAATTGAAAGGTTAAGCCCGGCGCCCCTTTTAGGCACGCTCCCGGTGGTACGGAATAAAAATACACATGCCAGGCTGCTGGTTTCTGACAATCCACGATCTGCATTCAGCGAAGCTATGCGCTCAATCCGTACAAATATGGAGTTTCTGGCCGCAAGGCAGCAGAACAGGATTATTTCTGTTACTTCCACCATAAGCGGAGAAGGAAAAACCTTTGTTACTATTAACCTTGCCGCCATTATTGCATCCTCCCGCAAAAAGGTAATTGTACTGGACCTGGATATGCGCAAGCCTAAAGTGCACCTTGCTTTCGATGGTACCAATTCCGATAAAGGACTGAGCACCCTGCTGATAGGTAAGCACCAGTTCAGCGATTGTGTAAGGGAAACAACTGTACCGGATTTACATTACCTTCCTGCAGGCCCCACTCCACCCAACCCGGCAGAGCTGGTAATGAACAAAGGCTTCGATGATTTACTGGAATATTTGAAAAGCCAGTACGATATTATTATAATGGACACCCCACCGGTTGGCCTGGTTACCGATGGCATTCTTATTATGAAGAAAGCCGACCTTCCCCTTTATGTGTTTAAGGCTGAATACTCTAAAAAGGAATTCTTTAAAACCCTTAACCGCCTTAACAGCATAAATGAATTCAGAAATATGGCTGTAATATTAAACGGAGTTCAGCAGGGCGGAGGCTATGGCTATGGCTACGGTTATGGCAGCGGGTATTACCAGGAGTAAAAATGATAGAATGATAGAATGATAGAATGATAGAATGATAGAATTAAAAATATTTTTTTTGGAATCCAGACAACAAAAAAGGATTTTTCCACTCTTTCCATAAGTATATTTGTCTCAATACTTAATACTCATTACTCAATACTAATCAAAAGTGCCTTGTTTGATTTTTTAAAACCCAAAAAAAGTAAAAGAAAACAGGTATTACCGCTGTTTGTTGACATACACTCCCACCTGCTGCCCGGAATTGACGATGGCGCTCAGACAATAACTGAGTCATTGGACCTGCTCTATCATTTTGAGGCCCTTGGGTATAAAAAAGTAATTACCACACCACATATTGTACAGGATTTTTACCCTAACACCCCCTCTGTTATCCTGCAAAAGCTTAAAGAGGTACAGGAGGCTGCAACGGAAAATAACCTGAAAATCCGCATAGAGGCTGCGGCTGAATATTACCTTGACGAATATTTTTACGCCCTCCTGGACCAGCCTGACCAGCTCCTTACCTTTGGCAAAAATTATATTTTATTCGAAACCGGCTTTATAAACCAGCCGGCCATCCTGTTTGAAGCCATATTTAAAATGAAAGCTCAGGGGCTGCAGCCCATTCTTGCCCACCCGGAACGTTACGCTTACCTGCAGGGCAATTACAGCCTTGCTCCGGAAATAGCAGAGCGGGGCGCCCTGTTCCAGATAAACATGAATTCGCTTACCGGTTACTACTCCCCTGCCGCAAAAAAAACAGCAGAAAAGCTTATTGATGAGGGCCTTGTAAGCTTTGCCGGAACCGACATGCATAATATGCGGCACATGGAAAACCTCCGCGATGCCATCAATACGAAATATTTTGATAAATTGCTGGACCAGGGAATACTCAACAATACGCTATACGATTCATGATATTTATAACGGGAGCCACAGGCTTGGTAGGAAGCTTTATTTGCAGAAGATTATTAGAAGAAGGCTATAAGGTAAGGGCGACAAAACGCAAGGAAAGCGATATGTCCATGCTGACCGGTGTAGCGGAGCAGATTGAGTGGGTTGAATGTGATCTCCTGGATATTTTAACACTTAATGAAGCCCTGAAGGGGTGCACTCAGATTGTCCACAGTGCGGGACTGGTTTCTTATCATAAAAAAGATGCTGAGCTACTCCGGAAAGTAAATGTGGAAGGCACTGCTAATCTGGTAAATGCAGCCATAAGCCGGAAAGTGGGTAGCATAGTACACATAAGCTCAGTGGCCGCAATAGGAAGGTCGGCAAAGCTTAAAGAAATAGACGAAACCTTTAAGTGGAGCGATGCAGATGAACATACCGCCTATGGCAACAGCAAGCACCAGGCGGAGCTGGAGGTTTTCCGGGGAGGTATCGAAGGCCTTGATGTGGTTATTTTAAACCCCGCACTGGTACTGGGCCCCGGCCCGCTCGACAGGAGCAGTTCTCAGGTTTTTAAGTATGTAAAGGACGAAAAACCTTTTTACACTGAAGGCACCATGAACTATGTGGATGCCCGCGACCTTGCCTCCATTGCCCTTGCTGCGGTACAGGGAAAGTTAAAAACAGGCGAACGTTACATCATTTCAGCAGGTTGCCTGAGCTATAAAGCCTTCTTTAAGAAGGTAGCTGCCTGCATGAACAAAAAAGCACCCACTATAGAGGTGAATTCTTACTTACTTAAAACAGCGTATTACCTGGAAACTTTGCGGTCCCGTATCCGGGGGAAGCAGCCCCTTATTACACAGGAAACGCTTAAATTATCTCAGCAGCACCTAAAGTTTAAGAATTCTAAGGTTATTCAAGCCCTTGACTACCAATTCATTCCGGCAGACGAAACTATCCGGTGGGCATGTAAAAAAAACCAGAGTGAAATAATTTAATAAGCCCTAATTTATTACGCCCACTATCATTTCTGGCATTGATTGTGCTATCTTAGGATATTAATTATTAGGTAATTAGGTTGAAATCGGAATGGCAGAGAACTATAAAAAAAGACAAGAAGAGAAAGAGCTGATCAGAAGATTTGAAGAAGATCTGGACACCACCGGAAATTCTTTCTTTGAACTGGAGGCATACGAAACCATTATCAGCTTCTACATCAACAATTCAAAATGGCCTAAGGCAATTAAAGCCTGCACTAAAGCCAGTGAGCAACATCCTTTTTCTACGGAAATCCTCTCATTTAAGATTCAGGTTTTAACACATCTTGAAAAATATACTGAGGCAATGGAAATTCTGGAGGAAGCGGAAGCCCTGCAGCCAAATGATGCCGAAGTGATTTCCCTGAAGGCTAATATCCTTTCCCTTTGCGGAAAACACGAAGATGCTATTGAACTATATAATAAGGCCCTTATCTTTTCGGCAGATAAAGATGAGGTTTACTACAGCATAGGGCTTATTCACCAGACGGCTGGTAAATATGAAGAAGCTATTGCCCAGTACAAGGCCGCAATAGAGCTGAACATAAACCACGAAAATGCCCTCTATGAACTGGCATACTGCCTTGATATTACAGGGCAGCTGGAAAGCAGCCTCTCTTATTACCAGCGCTTTATTGACAGAGATCCTTTCTCCTTCTACGCATGGTACAATATTGGCATCATATACAATAAGCTTAGCCAGTTTAACGAAGCAGTAAATGCTTATGAATATGCCACTGTTATAAATGAACGCTTTGCCTCTGCTTATTTCAATATGGGCAATTCGCTTATGAACCTGGGCAGGTACGCAGATGCTCTTGAGGCATATAAAAACACCCATAAAAATGAAGGACCAAGTGCCGAAACTTATTGCTGCATAGGATCAGCCCACGAAAAGCTGGGGCAGTATGATATGGCTGTAAAATACTACCAGAAGGCTACCCGAATAGACAGCTTTTACGACGAAGCATGGTTTGGTATAGGATCATGCATGATGCTGCAGGATAAAGCCTATGAGTCCATACATTTTATTACCCGCGCCCTTAAGTTCGACAATAATAACCCGCTCTACTGGCAAACACTGGCAGAGGCAGAGTATAAAATCGGCAACATAATGTCGAGCTTTGATGCCTACCAGGAAGCAAGTCAGCACGACCCCGCTAACCCGGCTATCTGGCTCGACTGGTCATTAATTTATTATGAGCAGGGCGAGCACGAAAAGGCCCTCACGATCCTGAAAGCAGGTTTGGACGAGATTCCTGCGCATGCTGAAATGAATTACAGAGCAGCAGTTTATTTAATTTCTGCAGCTAAATACAAAGAAGCCTTTAATTTTCTGGAAAATGCTTTAATTTTGGACTTTGATAAACATACTTTGTTATTTGACTTCTTCCCTAAGATGGAAACCCAAAAAGCATTGTATAAAATCATAGACCAATTTAGAAAATAAAAGCATTTACATGAATTACGACCTGGGGCAAATTCCTGAAAGGACCCAAAAACCAAGGGATTATGGTTTTACCATGGCCATGGATAAAGGACTAAGTGTTCGGGAAACAGAGGATTTCCTGAGTATGTGTAGCGGCTATGTGGATATAGTAAAACTTGGATGGGGCACCTCCTATGTTACTCCTAATCTGGAGGGTAAACTTAGGTTGTACAAAGAAGCGAATATTCCTGTTTACTTTGGCGGCACCTTATTCGAGGCTTTTATAGTACGCAAGCAGTTCGATGAGTACAGGCGCGTACTGGACAAATTCGACATGAGTTTTGCCGAAGTCTCGGATGGCTCCATTGATTTACCCCATGAGGAAAAGCTGGAATATATCCGCAAGCTTTCAGGACAGGTCACTGTTCTTTCTGAAGTCGGCTCAAAGGATGTGGACATCATCATACCCCCCTATAAATGGATTAACCTTATGCAGGCCGAGCTCGATGCCGGTGCCTGGAAAGTAATTGGTGAAGCACGTGAAGGAGGTAATGTAGGTTTGTTCCGCAGCAGCGGCGAAGTCCGCTCAGGGCTGGTGGAAGAAATTCTTACTAAAATTCCTTTTGAAAAAATTATCTGGGAAGCCCCCCAGAAATCGCAGCAGGTTTGGTTTATTAAACTCCTGGGTGCCAATGTAAACCTGGGAAATATAGCACCAAATGAGATAATTCCACTTGAAACAATCCGCCTTGGGTTGCGTGGCGATACATTTTCAGAATTCCTGGACAAAACAAAATAGGTGATAAAATAATTATACTACAGGCTCTCTATAAACGGGAGCCTGTTTTTTTGCGCATCCTCATGTGCATTTTTTTTCCATTAGCTAATTAATAGTAAGTTTGTAACAGTGGCCGGCAGCCCTGCCACATTTACTGCATATTGATTTTTTATAAATGAGAAGTTTTAAAGACTACCTTCTGCTATACTTTAAAGGTGTTGGCATGGGGGGCGCAGATGTTGTGCCCGGCGTTTCAGGTGGTACTGTTGCCTTCATTACAGGCATTTACCAGGAGTTACTGGACTCCATAAAATCCTTCAACGGCGATGCCTTTAACATCCTTAAAAAAGGGCGCCTCAAAGATTTCTGGCAGCATATTAACGGTACCTTTCTGCTTGTTTTACTGGCGGGAATTTTTACCAGCCTCCTGTCCCTTGCCAAACTGATTACATGGCTCCTTGCCTCCTACCCTATACAGGTATGGTCCTTTTTCTTTGGTCTTATTATTATTTCGGCCATTCTGGTAATGAAGGAAATAAGCTCATGGAACTGGCGGGTAATTCTTTTCGGCATCATCGGGATTGCAATTGCATATTATGTAACCATTGCATCACCGGCCGAAACTCCTACAGACCTGTGGTTTATATTTATTGCCGGTGCATTTGCCATTTGTGCCATGATCTTACCGGGCATTTCAGGCTCTTTCATCCTCCTTCTTTTTGGCAAATATGAATATATTCTTAATGCTATACAGGAGATTAACCTCTCAGTAATAGTTGTTTTTGCGCTTGGCTGTATTACAGGGCTTTTAAGCTTTGTCCGCCTGATTTCCTGGCTCCTTGACCGCTATTATAATGCTGCAGTAGCTTTACTTGCCGGTTTTATGATTGGCTCCCTCAACAAAATATGGCCATGGAAAGAAGTGCTCGAATACCGCATTGACAGGCACGGGGTGCAAAAAGCCGTGCTGGAAGAAAGCGTGTCGCCGGCAACCTTTATGGAAGTTACAGGACAGGACCCGCAGGTATTATCTGCCATTCTTTTTATGGCATTAGGTATTTTATTAGTAGTTGGTATTGAAAAAGCGGCATCTTACAATGTAGGGCCTCAAAAATAATATATATTATGCGCGTTTTCGGCTTAATTGGCTATCCTCTCAGCCATTCATTTTCTAAAAAATATTTCAGCAGTAAGTTTGAGCGGGAAGGAATCAAAGATGCCCGTTACGAACTGTTTGAACTGCCCGACATCAGCGGCTTTCCTGAACTGCTCCGCCAGCAGCCCGATATACAGGGGCTAAATGTTACCATTCCCTATAAACAGGAGGTAATGCCTTATCTGGATTTCCTCGATGAAAGCGCCGAAAGAGTGGGGGCTGTAAATGTAATTCAAAAAGCAGGCAGTAAACTGATCGGCTATAATTCAGATTATTTTGGCTTTAAAAAGTCTCTTGAGACCTGGCTGCCTCAGGACCCCAGCACCCTTAGCGCCCTCGTCCTGGGTACCGGAGGCGCCTCTAAGGCAGTAACCACTGCGCTGCAGGATTTGCAAATACCTTTCCACCTTGTTTCCCGCACTGCAGGGGCCAATTGCCTGAGTTATGCACAACTACAGGAACAGCCACATATTTTTCAGCGCCCCCGCCTGATCATTAACACCACGCCACTGGGCATGTCGCCCAAAACCGATGCCGCCCCCGCCATTGTGTATGACCTGCTTAGCCCGGAGCACTACCTCTACGACCTGGTGTACAACCCTGCGGAAACCCTTTTTATGCGCTTAGGCAAAGAAAAAGGTGCAAAAGTAAAGAACGGACTGGAAATGCTGGAACTACAGGCAGAAAAAGGCTGGGAGATATGGAATGAGGGATGATCCGGAAATGTGGAAATTTGAAGAATGAAGGCGGATCAGAGAATGTTTTCAGCTGTTTTTTTGTTGTGAAAGAAGGCTTACCCAAAGCATTAGTTTCATTTATTTGTTACCTGATTTGGGATATTCAAGTCAGCACATTTTTCAAATTCTCAGATTAACCTATGGATTTTAATTTAGTTTCTGATTACCAACCCACCGGAGACCAGCCAAAGGCAATTGAGCAGCTGGTTAAAGGGATAAATGAAGGAGAACAGTCGCAGGTGCTGCTGGGGGTTACCGGCTCAGGTAAAACTTTTACCGCTGCCAATGTAATCCAGCAGGTGAGCAAACCAACTCTTGTGCTTAGCCACAATAAAACCCTGGCTGCCCAGCTGTACGGGGAGTTTAAGCAGTTCTTTCCCGATAATGCAGTGGAGTATTTCATCTCCTACTACGACTACTATCAGCCCGAAGCTTTTATTCCTACCTCAAACCTGTACATCGAAAAAGACCTTTCCATAAATGAAGAAATAGAAAAGCTGCGCCTGAGTGCTTCTTCTGCCCTACTCTCCGGCCGGCGCGATGTTATTGTGGTAGCTTCCGTATCGTGTATATATGGTATAGGCAACCCCGAAGAGTTCAGCAAAAACGTAATCAAAATTCAGGAAGGGGACCGCATCCCGCGAAACCAGTTCCTCTTTATGCTGGTGGATATTCTCTACAGCCGTACGGAAGGAGAGTTTAAACATGGCAACTTCAGGGTAAAAGGAGATACAGTAGATATTTTCGTGGCCTATGCCGACTTTGCCTACCGCATTATTTTCTGGGGCGATGAAATCGAAGCTATACAGCGCATCGATCCCCTTACGGGTAAAAAGCTGTCCGATGAGCGCCTGATCTCTATCTTTCCTGCCAACCTCTTTGTTACAGGAAAAGATGTACTTCAGCAGGCAGTTAAAGAAATTCAGTACGACCTTACCGACCAGATAAGCCTCTTTGAAAAAGACAGGCGCCTGCTTGAAGCAGCCAGAATTAAGGAGCGGACAGAGTTTGACCTTGAAATGATCCGCGAACTGGGGTACTGCTCCGGGGTGGAAAACTACAGCCGCTATTTCGACCGCAGGCAACCGGGGGCACGCCCCTTCTGCCTGCTGGATTATTTTCCTGACGATTACCTGATGATCATTGATGAGAGCCATGTAACTGTTCCGCAGGTTCGCGCCATGTGGGGAGGCGACAGGGCAAGAAAGATCAACCTGGTGGACTATGGTTTCCGCCTGCCCTCTGCCCTCGACAACCGCCCGCTTACCTTTAATGAGTTTGAGGAAAAAATGACACAGGTAATCTTCGTGAGCGCCACACCCGCCGATTATGAGCTCCGGAAAACAGAAGGCACTGTAGTGGAGCAGATTATCCGCCCGACCGGTCTGCTCGATCCGGTAATTGATGTACGCCCAAGCCTGAACCAGATTGACGATTTGCTGGAAGAGATTGAAAAACGCACAAAAGTGAACGAGCGGATATTGGTGACCACACTTACCAAACGAATGGCCGAGGAGCTTACCAAGTATATGGAGCGGGCAAACATTCGGTGCCGCTATATCCACTCGGAGGTAAAAACCCTCGACAGGGTGGAGATTCTGCGCGACCTGCGCCTGGGCGAGTTTGATGTGCTCGTAGGGGTTAACCTGCTCCGTGAGGGTCTTGACCTGCCTGAAGTGTCGCTGGTAGCCATTCTCGATGCCGACAAGGAAGGTTTCCTCCGTAACGAACGCTCCCTGGTGCAGACAATAGGCCGGGCAGCCCGTAACGCCAACGGCTACGTTATTATGTATGCCGATAAGGTAACTGATTCAATGCAGAAAGCCATTGACGAAACCACCCGCCGCCGTGCCATTCAGATTGCCTATAACGAAGAGCATGGCATTACCCCTACTACGGTGCTAAAATCGCGCGAAGCTATTTTAGGCTCCACCAAAGTAGCTGATTCCAAGAAGTATGAAGTGGGCAAAGGAAAGAACTACTATGCCGGTCCGGAAGAAGCTTCCGTGGCAGCCGACCCTGTAGTGGCCTACATGAAACCCGAACAGCTGGAGAAGCTTATTAAGGAAACCCAAAAGCGGATGGAAAAAGCCGCCAAAGAACTCGACTTCATCCAGGCAGCCCAGCTGCGCGACGAGCTGATGGACCTGAAAAAGCTGAAGGAGGAGAAGGAAGGGTAGGTTTTAGACGGGAGATTGGAGACGTGAGATGTGAGATATGTGAATGGCAACTTTTTCTCTGTTTCAGGACGGGACATACCAAACAAAAAAAAAGAAGCTTTACCATTACAGTAAAGCCTCTTTTTTGTATCATGAATACATGAAGCGCAAGCATTCTTATTTCTCACGTCTCACGTCTCCCATCTCTGATCTAATACTTATTTCGCCTGCTCGTATCTTTTAGCTACTGCATCCCAGTTTACCACATTCCAGAAAGCAGAGATATAGTCAGGACGCTTGTTCTGGTATTTCAGGTAATAAGCGTGCTCCCATACGTCAAGACCTAAGATTGGAGTACCTTTTTGCTCAGCAACATCCATAATAGGGTTATCCTGGTTTGCAGTAGAAGTTACAGCTACCTCGCCATTGGCGGTAACAATTAACCATGCCCAGCCTGATCCGAAACGGGTTGCAGCAGCATTGGCAAACTCTTCTTTGAATTTATCGAAAGAGCCGAATTTTTTGTTAATAGCTTCAGCAAGCGCACCGGAAGGCTGTCCGCCGCCGTTAGGTCCGATTACGCTCCAGAAAAGGTTATGATTGTAGTATCCGCCGCCATTGTTACGTACAGCAGTGTTTCCACCTACATTTTTAAGGATATCCTCAATAGACTTATTTGCCATATCAGTACCTTCAATTGCTCCGTTCAGCTTATCGGTATAAGCTTTGTGGTGCTTGCCATGGTGGATTTCCATGGTTTGCTTGTCGATATGTGGTTCCAGCGCGTCAGACGCGTAAGGTAAAGGTTGAAGTTCAAATGCCATTTTAAAAATTTATTTAAAGGTTAAACAATGAATTAAATATATAAAAAAGCTTACAAAAAAAAGCTTAGTTCTGTTTTCGTCCGAAAGGTATAGTATGCAGGCAAAAATCGCAACCCTCTGCTACTTTTTCCTTAATTTCCGGAAAAAATCGTCTACAAGCGCCTTACATTCCACACCAAGTATTCCCCGTGCCACTTCCGTTTTCGGGTGCAGGAGGGATGGTTGCATCCTGCTGTAGCCCCTCTTCTCATCCGACGCCCCGAACACCAGTTTATTCAGCTGCCCCCAATATAAGGCTCCTGCACACATATTGCAAGGCTCAAGGGTAACATAAAGCGTACAATCAGTAAGATATTTCCCGCCTGAATAATTGGCGGCAGCGGTTAAGGCAAGCATTTCGGCATGAGCTGTTACATCGTTCAGCCGCTCCGTCTGGTTATAGGCGCGGGCAATAATCCTGTTCCCGCTTACAACCACAGCTCCTACAGGAATTTCACCCTCATCAAAAGCATACTGTGCCTGGCGGAGCGCTTCGCGCATATAATGTTCATCTGTATTAACCGATAACATGTCAGAGTGTTTTTTTAATTCTGATAGTATTCATCATCTCCTCCGCCACAGGAGCCCAGCTCTGCTGCAGTTTAGCCGGAGCCGTTAAAGTACATACCACCACCTTGCCATTTACGAGGGCATAAGCAATATAAGTATACTTGCTAATGGCATTAGTCCTCCTCACAGCAGTTTCCTCCCCTGCCACCGTTCCTATAAATTCAAATATGGCCATCTGGTGTTTATTCACCTCCACCACTTCTTCCTTTATCATCTTCAGTTCGGAGTAAAGAGTGCTCAGGGAGGCTTTGTAAAAATCTTTTACAAGCGGAAGGTCAAAATGCTGCCACTGGGTAGCGGACAGGTTTACACTAAAATCCACCAGACCATCCTGGCTGGTATATAAAGCAATGGGTGGCCGGGTGGAAACATACTTTTCCGACAGTTCCTGCTCCCCCACCTGCCTGAAATTTTCCGGCAGATTAACACTGATATGGTCACTTATCTTTGTTTTCTTTAACTGAACAGGCACCTGAAACGCCAGAAGCAGAAAACTTAAAGAAAAAAGTAAAACGGATATTTTTTTCATAAAGAAGATAAAAGCCCGCAGAAATTAAGCAGGCATTTCACTGATAGTAACGCGCAAAGGTAAGCAGGCAGTATAAGCCCGCCAAACAGGAAAGAAATTAGTTCTGGAAGAAAAACATTTCACGCAAAGGACTCGGAGTATTTGCGCTAAGACCACCAAGAGAAAAGAGAAAAGAGAAGGCTAAAAAGACTCCACAACATATTCAATCATCAGAAAAAACCCCTGCGGCCTTTGCGAAAAAACCTTTGCGGCCTTTGCGTGAACTCTTTTAGCCCATTTCGCCAAAATTTTTACCCCATTACGCCCATTTCCGTTTTACTAAAGCCTAACTTCTGCTAACTTTGGCTCTTAAAAGAATATTTTTTTCTCAGACAGAATATAGGACCTATGCTAAGAACACATACCTGCGGTGAACTCCGCCTTGAAGATAAAGGAAAAGAAGTAACCCTCTGCGGCTGGGCACAAACCATCCGCGATAAGGGCGGTGTGGTCTGGATAGACCTGCGTGACCGTTATGGCCTGGTACAGCTTATTTTTGAAGAGGGAGTAAGCAGCCAGGACCTGCTGAAACAAGCTGCCGGAATCCACCGCGAATATGTGTTAGAGGCCAAAGGAGAGGTTATTGAAAGGATCAGTAAAAACCCTAACATACCTACCGGCGATATCGAAGTAAGGGTAAAGGAGCTGCGGATATTGAACAAGGCTAAAACTCCTCCGTTCCTGATCGAAGACGAAACCGATGGCGGCGAGGACCTGCGCATGAAGTATCGTTACCTGGACCTTCGCAGAAATATTGTGCGCAAAAATTTTGAACTGCGCCACCGCATGATGCAGGAAACCCGCCGCTTCCTTGACGGTAAAAATTTTATGGAGGTGGAAACCCCTGTACTGATCAAATCCACTCCTGAAGGTGCCCGCGACTTTGTGGTTCCAAGCCGTATGAATCCGGGCGAGTTCTATGCGCTCCCCCAGTCGCCGCAAACCTTTAAGCAGTTACTGATGGTAAGCGGTTTCGACCGCTATTTCCAGATTGTTAAATGTTTCCGCGACGAAGACCTGCGCGCCGACCGCCAGCCTGAGTTTACCCAGATTGACTGCGAAATGGCTTTCGTTACTCAGGAAGATATCCTGAATACTTTCGAGGGCCTTGCCCGCCACTTGTTTTCGACCGTAAGAGGGGTTGATTTTGAAGAGTTCCCGCGCATGCAATATGCAGATGCCATGCGCCTGTATGGATCTGACAAGCCGGACATTCGCTTTGGCATGCAGTTCGTGGAGCTGAATGAGCTTGCCCAAAACAAGGGCTTTAATGTTTTTGACCAGGCAGAACTTGTAGTGGGCATCAAGGCAGAAGGTTGTGCTGATTATACCCGTAAGCAGCTCGACGGCCTTACCGAATTTGTGAAGCGCCCTCAGATAGGCGCCAAAGGTCTGGTGTATGTAAAATGCAATACTGATGGCAGCTTTAAATCGTCGGTAGATAAGTTCTACAGCGAAGATGATCTGAAAGCCTGGGCAGAGAAAATGGATGCCAAACCCGGCGACCTCCTGCTGGTACTGAGCGGCGAAACTAACCATACCCGCAAAGCCATGAACGAGCTGCGCCTGCACATGGGCAGCGAGCTTGGCCTGCGCAGGCCGGATGATTACAAACCACTGTGGGTACTTGACTTCCCGCTGCTGGAGTGGGATGAGGATACAAAGCGCTACCATGCCATGCACCACCCTTTTACCTCGCCAAAACCGGAGGACATGGACAAGCTCAATACAGATCCGGGAGCTGTACGGGCCAATGCCTATGATATGGTAATCAATGGCGTGGAAGTGGGTGGAGGTTCTATCAGGATCCACGACCGCGGTGTACAGAAAAAGATGTTCGAGATGCTCGGCTTCAGCGACGAAGAAGCCCAGAAGCAGTTTGGCTTCCTGATGGATGCCTTTGAATTTGGTGCCCCTCCACACGGTGGTGTTGCCTTTGGTTTCGACAGGCTTTGTGCACTAATGGGTGGCAAGGACAGCATCCGCGACTTTATTGCATTCCCTAAAAACACCAGCGGCCGCGATGTGATGATTGACACTCCAAGCCGGATAAGCGACGACCAGCTGCGTGAACTGGAACTGGCAGTAAAGAGAAGTAATTAAATTCAGAAGACAGAAGTTAGAGGATAGACGCCAGAGGTTCAAAACCGGCAGGTATAGTCTATCTTCTAACCTCTATCTTCTAACCTCTATCTTCTAATCTCTATCTTCTAATCTCTTTCCATCATGCACATAGAAGCATTTCGTGATTTTTGCCTGTCTTTGCCCTGGGCTACTGAGGATTTTCCTTTCGGAAATGAAACACTTGTCTTTAAAGTGGGCGGAAAAATATTTGCCCTTACTGATCCCGACCATTTTGAAAGCATAAACCTGAAATGCAATCCGGAGAAAGCCGTTGAACTGCGGGAGCTATATGAAGGAGTTTTGCCAGGCTACCATATGAATAAAAAGCACTGGAACACTGTGCTTACAGAGGCAGATGTACCGGATACGCTCCTGAAAGAAATGATTCTGGAATCTTATGAACTGGTAAAAGCCAGCCTGCCAAAAAAGGTGAGAGACCTCCTCTAAGCCATATACCTTTTCCACCAGTGCTGAAATACAATTAAACCCCAGATGCGGGCATGCACATCTCCGGGATTGGAAGAGAAGAGCTGCTCTTTCAGCTTTCTGGTTTCTGCTAAAGAAAAGATTCCCTGCTGCTGAATAAACTCATCTTCCAGCAGGTCGTGCTCAATCAGGCTGCGCAGCTCCGTGCGAAACCATTTCAACAGGGGCACCTCAAAGCCATGCTTAGGTCTTTTGTAAAGTTCTTCAGGCAATATTTCGCGGAAGGCATCCTGCACAATGCGCTTTTTCATTGATGCATTAATCTTGCTCTCCACCGGTAAACCAAAGGCAAAGGCCACCACTTCATGATCAAGGAAAGGAACCCGCACCTCCAGTCCATGTGCCATGCTCATCAGGTCCACCTTCGTCAGCATATCATTCGGCAATACCAGCTGCACATCGGTATACAGGAAGTCGTTCAGGTCGCCTCCTTCTTCAGGCATGGATTTTAAGATCTCACTCTTGTGGCTCCTGTACAGATCGCCATTTAATTTCTCCCGCACAGAACCGGAAAGCAGCTTCAGGGCCTCCCCTTCCTCCACAAAACAGGCCCACCGCCAGTAACGCTCCCGCTCCGGCAGCCTCATGCCCTCCGCAAAGCGCTCCAGCTGCCTGAATTTATTCGAAAGAGGCGCCTGCCTTGATTTGGGCAGCATTTTCCAGAGAGGAAGCAGCTCCCGGGCCGCAGCCGTTTTCCAGCCGCCATTATAAGCCTTCAGGGCTGCTGCATGCTTATTATAGCCCGAGAAAATTTCATCGGCACCATCGCCGCTCAGCGCCACGGTAACCTTTTTCTTTGTATGCATACTCAGGATGTAAACCGGCAGAGCAGAGGAATCGGCAAAAGGCTCATCGAGGTAGTCCAGCACAGCGTGCAGTTGCTCATATAAATCATGGTTAGTGAGCGAAAAGACTGTATGCTCGGTTTTGAATTTATCGGCCACCAGTTTTGCATAGCGGGTTTCATCAAAGAAAGGCTCGTCTTTATAGCCAATACTAAAAGTATTCAGTTTTTCCACCTGCCGGCTGGCCAAAGCTGTTATTACCGAAGAGTCAATTCCTCCGCTCAGGAAACAGCCCAGAGGGACATCGGCCACCAGCCGCCGCTGTACCGATGTTTCCATCAAAGCCTGCAGTTTTTGTTTTTGCTCCTCATAAGTCCCGGTTTGCGCCTTTCCTTCTTCCCGGCTATAAGGCACCCTGTACCACTTCCGCAGCTTCAGCTTTCCCTTCTGCAGCTGCAAACATTCTCCGGGCATCAGTTTTTTTACCCCTTTGAGCATACAGTGGGGCGCAGGAACATAATTCAGCTGCAGGTATAGCTGCAATGCTTCGTAGTTAAGCTCCCGGGGCAGGCCAAATGCGAGCAGGCATTTCATTTCCGAGGCAAAAAGAAACCGGTCTTCGTCCTGGTAATAGAGGAGCGGCTTTATGCCCATCCGGTCGCGGGCAGCAAAAAGAGTATCGGTTTGGGAATCATGAACAGCGAAGGCAAAGAAGCCATTTAACTGCTCCATACAATCTTCACCATATTCTATATACATTTTCAGCAATACTTCAGTATCACTTTCAGAATGAAAAGAATATCCTTTTCCTTTCAACTGCTCCCGAAGCTGGCGGTAGTTATATATCTCCCCGTTAAAAACCATGGTGTACCTCCCCTCCTCATCCTTCATGGGCTGGGCACCACCGGTAGTTGTATCAATAATAGAAAGCCTGCGATGCCCCATACCCACAAAATAATCGGTATGCACACCGCGGCTGTCAGGCCCCCGCTGCTCCAGTGCATCCGTAGCACCGGAAAGGTTGATCATACTGATCCTGCCGATTTCATTAAATGCAACTATGCCGGTAATTCCACACATTATTTAATATGAGTAATGAGTTTTGAGACTGGAGCTCCTTCAGGTAAAGGTACACAATATGGCAATATGCAAAAAGATGGAACGTTCCTATTGTCGGATTGCCTGCAAAAAATTATTTTTAGAGGGTGAAAATGCGTTTGGTATGAAGATGATGAAAACACAGGTTTCTTTGCGCCTGTACCCGGTATACTTTTTATGTTTCAGCCTTTTCCTGCTGGCCTCCTGTGGGGCAGGTAGTCATATACAAAAAACAAAAAGAGCGTATAAAGACAGCCCTCCTACAGAAAGAAAGGTTACTGAAAGAAAACCTGCAGAAAAAGCGGTTTTAAAACCACAACAGCAGCAGGTAGTTTCTGCTGCCAGGAGTTATATGGGCGTTCCCTATAAGTGGGGCGGCACCAGCAGAGCAGGCATGGATTGCTCCGGCTTATTGATAACCTCTTTCCGGACTGCCCAAATAGAACTGCCCCGCACCTCTGCCGATCAAAGTAAATATGGCAAAAAAGTAAGCCTTCATGAGCTGCAGCCAGGTGACCTTGTTTTTTTTGCTGCAAAAAAGGGAAGAGGAAAGATAACACATGTAGGGCTGGTTACGGAAGTGAGGGGAAAGAAAGAAGTTATGTTCATCCACTCCTCCAGTTCGCTGGGAGTAGTGGAAAATAATTTATACTCCGATTATTACCGGAAAATTTTCATAAAAGCCCAAAGGCCATTTTGATTTTAAAAACAGGCATCCTATATTTGCCACACAATTGGGGGATTAGCTCAGCTGGCTAGAGCGCTTGCATGGCATGCAAGAGGTCATCGGTTCGACTCCGATATTCTCCACACTGATTATCAGGGACTTGCAAAGGAATTTTGTAAGTCCTTTTTTATTTAGCAAAACCCCGGTACAGCTTTCTAATCAGCTTGTGTGGAATATGGGATCAATCCGAAATGTTTGGGAACAGCCTTTTATAGCCATATTATGGTAGTGTATTGAGGTTTGATCTTTTTCTTGTTTTAAGAAACACAAGCAGATTCTTTTAATTGTTGTAATTATCATGGCATTAGCATCATCCTATTTGCTCCCCTGAAATATTGCCTGATCCGCATTCCCCAGAGCTTCTTTAGATTTTGAAACATGAACAATTACCTGATCATCTGAAATAGTATTTTCTACTTCTTCCTGAAGTTTCCACCTCCCGATTACTTCTTTAGAGCGAATAATCCCATGCGGGCTCTCTACCTGATTTCTGTTTTCATACTCCTAAGTTTTAACTTTGGCAATTTTATCTATGGTAAAATGGCTCCGGAATAAAAAGCCTCTATTTTAAATGAAGGGGGGGCAGTATCTGCCGGAATGCCACAATTAAAAAGCAGAATAACTGTTTTATTTTTTACCGGATCAGGCATAACATTTTTTTAATCTAATACCAATCACTAAAAAGGCGGGTATTGGGTAAAGGAAAAAAGGCAAAATGAAGCAATAAATTATCGGGCAGGTTTAATTCTTCAAAATCAGAATTGTACCTCGGTTTACCAGGGGCTTACAACAACGCAATAAGGAGTATCGACTATAATCAGTAATTTTGCATTTATGAAAGTTTTGATAATAGAAGACGATCCGACTTTGGGTAAAAACATCAGTGAAGCATTAATGGCTGAAAAGTTGAATACGGAAAGTGTTTATGATGGATTATTGGCGGAAAGGATATTGAAGAAAAACGATTTTGACTGCATCGTAATGGATATTAACCTGCCGGGTAAAAGCGGGTTTGACCTGTGTAAAGATTTCAGACGATATAATACTTCCACTCCGGTAATTATGCTGACAGCATTCGGAGAACTGGAAGATAAAGTTCAGGGATTTGACTGCGGCGCAGATGATTACCTGACAAAACCATTTTATATGCGGGAACTGATTCTGAGGATTAATTCTCTGATCAGGCGCAATAAACAGAGCAATGCGGCAACTGCAAATGATTCTATTTTGGTTGCAGATGACATAACATTGAATGATGCTCAAAAAAAGGTATTCAGGCAGGGCCAGGAAATCAGTTTAACACCAAGAGAATACCAGATCCTATGGAGGCTGATGGAAAAGAAAGGGGAGCTTATTTCTAAAGCCGATCTGATAAAAGAAATATGGGGGAGTTCTTTTGGCGCGAACACCAATACAATAGAGGTTTATGTAAATTTCTTAAGAAATAAACTGGACAAGCCATATGCCAAAAACACCATAAAAACCAAAGTAGGTTACGGATATTACCTTGATGTAAAATGAAAATAAGAATAAAAATACTTATCTATTTTTCCACCACCGTAATCGCCCTCACAGCAATTTCATTAACCCTTGTTTATATTCTTTTTTCTGAATACCGGGAAGAAGAATTTCAACAGCAACAGCGGGTTAAAATTAATTATACGATTAAGTTTCTGGCTGAATATAAGGAAATGAGTGAGAGTCTTGCCAGGATTATGGATGAACTCACCATACACGATTTTTACGATGAAAAGCTATTAATATTCAACACGGAAAAAGATTTAATATTCTCAAGCATTGATGATTTGCCCATTACTGATTACCATACGATATTGAATGAACTATCGCCATCAAAAAGGTGGATTGAAACAAAAGAAGACAAGTATGACATCGTAGGGGTTTATCACGAACACAATCAAAAAAGTTTTTATGCCATCAGCAAGGCTTATGATACTTTCGGGTATACCAAAATGTATTTTTTGAGGAACGTATTAATTGGAATATTTTTGTTCATTACACTGGTTGTTTTTCTCGTTGCGCAGTTTCTTTCCAGCAAAATCTCCAGACCAATTACTGCACTTGCGGAAAAACTGAATAAATATGACCTCAGCAAAGAAAAAGCCGATGAATTGGCAATAGAAACATCCTCATATGAACTTAAACAATTAACGCAAAGGTTTAACGAATTGCTAAGAAGAACAAATGAGGCCTTTGTATTTCAAAAGCATACAATTCACCATATTTCCCACCAGTTAAAAACACCAATTTCGGTATTGGTATCTGAACTTGAAAGGATAAAAGGCTTTTCCAGTATGGAGGATGCCAGGTCTGAAATTGAAAACCAGGTTATCAAGGCAAAATCATTGGGAAGCATTATTAATGTATTGCTTGAAATTTCAAAAATTGAATCGGGACAGCAAACACAAAAGGAGGCTTTACGGATTGATGAACTGTTTTATGATGTAATAGAAGAACTTAACGCCATATATCCTGATTTTCGTTTTGAAGTAAATTATGTTCCGGATGAAGTAAATGAAAACAGACTTATCATTAATCTCAATCCAATCCTTATCAGGCAGGCCGTTCAGAATTTACTGGCTAACTGTGTATCATACAGCAACAATTCAAGAGCCGAAATAATATTTGATTGTTCTGATAATAACCATTTAAAAATCCGGATTATTAATTCCGGCAAAACGATTTCCACGAAAGAAGAAAATTTCCTGTTCAATCACTTTTTCAGGGGAAAAAACAGTGAGGGAAAAATTGGTTTCGGTCTTGGCCTGGTTTTAACGAAAAAGATTGTGGAACTTAATTCGGCAACAATTACCTACTCAAACCCTGATTCAAATCTTAATGTATTCGAGCTTAACTTCCCCTTAAGCTAAATTTTATCCGCTTTAAGGTTTTCTTAAGGTTGTTTTGGTGTGCTTTGCAGTTCCAGAAACCTTATGAAAATTTTATGAAGCACGTAACTTTATTTTTAATTCTTTTCAGTCTTTTCACAACCTTCCTCCATGCACAGGAAAACAAAAAAGTAATCGATACTTTAACATATGAAACCCAGTCAGGATTGCCTATAGCCGCTTCTAAAATATATTTTACCGACTCTAAGTTTACAATTTCAGGTTATGGAGAATCTAACTATATCAACTACTCCGGAGCAAAAAACACACAAAGTGAAGATTTAGAATTATACATGACCAATATGCAACGGTTTGTTGTATATGCTGCTTTCAAACCAAAAAAATGGCTGGTATTGTACGCAGAGATATTTGCAGAATACATGAATGATGGAAACAGAGAAAAACATTTCGAATTTCAACCTGAAATTTTTGCAGATTTTTTACTCAGTGAAAAATTCAACCTCCGGTTAGGAACGCATCAGGTTCAGATTGGATACATTAACAATAGCGACGAACCTGTAATGTTCTATACTGTAAACCGGCCGGAAGTTGAGCGGATTATCATTCCTTCTACCTGGATTGATCTGGGGGTAATGACCTATGGTAAAATAAGTAAAGACCTGAAATGGTCGGCCTCTTTATATCAGGGACTGGATCCAACCAACCTCAGAGGTGCGACATGGATCAGAAGGGGAAGAGCAGATGCCCTGCGATTCAACTTTGATGGATATACTGTTAACTCCGGTTTAAAATATACGGGGATAAAAGATACCGAATTAGCTGTTAACGGAATATACTCCGACATTACTAAGGCAGGAGTAAGCTCTAACACCTATTTATTGAGTTCTTATGTAAGAAATGAATTTAAAAACTGGTCATTTATGGCCCTTGGCTCTATAGGAGGAACAGACAATACTCAGGGGCTTTATGAATTAACCCGTCGGGTTTCGGAGGATGTTGAAGGTCAGGTTCTTGGAAAGAATGTGTATGGGTATTACGCAGAAGTCGGGTACAACATCTGGCCACATTTGAATAGAAACAACAAAAAGGGTGGTGACGAAAACAGTAAAGGCAGGAATAACTCTCTTATCCGAAGCCATGAAATAAAACTACCGGTTTTTGTGCGGTACGAGCGACTTGATACACATGCCGGTATAGACGAAAACTTAACAGACAAGCCACTTTTTCAGAGTAATCTGACAGCAATTACAGTAGGCGCCAACTTTAACCCCAGAAGAAATATTGTTGTAAAAACAAATTACCAATTTAGAAATAACAGAGAGCCTTTGTCAAACGGAAATTATGAAGGAAACAGATTCGAACTTGGACTTGGCTTTATTTTCTAAGGGAATGTAAACGGAACTATGTCAACTGACTTTTTCGGTGTTACGGCAAAGCCTGACACCGAAAAAGTTATCTAACTCAGGATACAAAGGTTAAACTGTTCCTTGCTCCTGCCCGGATAATGGCAGTATCATTTTTAACCGGACAGTACCTCTGCTAATAATCCAGCCATTATCAATTCCCCCGATTTGAGTAAAAATAGAAAGTAGTTCCTTCACCCGGCATACTTTCCACTTCAATTCTCCCACCGGCATTCTCTATCAACTTCCTTACCATGTAAAGGCCAATGCCGGTTCCTTCCACAGATGGCCGTTCAGGTTCTTTAGCCATACTTATACAAAAACAGCCGTTTGGTAATATAAAGCCCCCCTTTTCTGTGATGGCGAATATCCGGCGGATTTTCAGATGAACAAATAAACTATCAGGGAAAGATTCCGGGTATTTTAAATGAAATACTTAGCAACTATTGCCGGTAACCTGTACTTTTGAGTGAATTACAGACATTATTCCCCCCCTTTTGCTCCGGTTTGATGTGCCTTATTTTTTAATCTCTCTGAAAACCCTGTTTTTCAAAAAATATGTTTAAGTTTAGCGTTAAAGAATTATTAGAAATTGTTTCGTATATCCAATAAATTAAAATTCAAAAGCAGCTCTTACATGCTGCCGGCTGAAAGGAGAAAAAAACGTATAGCATTTCTAAAACGAAAATCAAGTAGCGAACTTATAGAATATGGCTTCAGGCTTTTTTGCACTATTAGATGATATTTCTGCTTTAGTAAAAGCAAGTGCCGCCAGTTTAGACGATGTCCCTGCCCAGGTAGCCAAAACTACCGGGAAAGTGTCAGGCATTGTCATTGACGATACAGCGGTTACACCCAAGTATGTCGTGGGCCTCGACCCGTCGCGGGAACTTTCTATCATATACCGGATTGCCAAAAAATCGCTCATCAATAAACTGCTCATCCTGAGTCCGGCGGCTTTGCTGCTCGGGTACTTTGCCCCCTGGGCTATTACGCCTATTTTAATGTTAGGTGGTGCCTATTTATGTTTCGAAGGTTATGAAAAGGTGCATTCCATGTTTAGCAAGCACCACGAAGTGGACGTTGAAAGTGAGCAGGTAAAAGTTATTACCCCGGAGGAGCTGGAAAAGGAACGGGTTTCCGGTGCTGTCCGCACGGACATTATTTTGTCGGCAGAAATTATGGCCATTGCCTATAGCCAGGTAACGGAGGAGGCTATAGTAAACCAGATTGCGGTGATGCTTGCCGTAGCTGTTTTTATTACGCTGGCAGTATATGGTTTTGTGGGCCTTATTGTTAAGATGGACGATATTGGGGTACACCTGGCTCAGGATAAATATCATCCGGCCACTCAAAAATTTGGCAGTGGTATTGTGAAGTTTATGCCGCACTTCCTGCGCATCTTAGGGTATGTGGGTACTGCAGCCATGCTTTGGGTAGGTGCCGAAATTATTGCCCACGGCATTCCGTTTACCAGTCATCTACTCCACGAATTAGAACATGCCTTAGCCG
Source organism: Cesiribacteraceae bacterium YIM B00369 (assembly GCA_017948555.1). Classification (GTDB taxonomy): domain Bacteria; phylum Bacteroidota; class Bacteroidia; order Cytophagales; family Cyclobacteriaceae; genus Nafulsella. The sequence goes on from JAFMYY010000003.1 coordinate 156,190, forward strand.
GAATGCCGGCAGTGGCCTGGTTTGCCAAGGCGCTGGCTTGCGGTATTGCCGGACTGATTATAGGCTTTATTGTTGAGAAAATTGTGGTGCTGGTGAAGAAAGTATCCGGTAAAAAAAGATGATGCGCATGCAGCACGTCCGGAGTTTCCGCATTCTGCAAGCGGTTTTCCCGATTCTGTACGCTCATCAGATTTCAACTCTTTCTTTTTGCAATAAAATCATTGCCCCTGGAAGAATAGCAGCAATGGCTCTGCAAGTAGCCGGGTAAAGTTGCGGCTAAGGCATTTATACAATATAAGATTAGCAGCCAATCCGGGGCTTCAGACTTATCAAACCACACAAAAGTGTAAGCAGTTTACTCCTTTGTTTTTACTCCCTTTTCCTGCAATTAAATTTATCCATTGGCAGGCGTTCGTTATTCTTATTACTGAAAATTATACACTAATAACTACATTTCCTTTTTTATGTCCTTTGTCAACATACCTGTGAGCCTCTGTTATTTGCTCCAATGGGTAGCGTTTGTCTATTACTGATTTTAGCTTTCCTGCCTCGCAGAGTTCTTTGAGAAAAATCAGGTCTTCGACCTTTAACTTAAAATTGTCGGACAAAGAAAGGACATTTAAATAGATCCCTGACTTCGTCAGTTTTATTTTACGTTTTGAAGGTGCAATTTTGCCTACCGCATCAAAAATAACATCATAAACTTCACTGTTTTGTGTAAAATCTTCCTGCGTATAATCAATTACCTTATCGGCCCCCAGAGATTTAACCATTTCCAGATTCGAAGTACTGCATACTCCTGTTACTTTTGCCCCAAAGTACCTGGCAAGCTGTATTGCATAAGTTCCAACACTACCGGAAGCTCCATAAATTAACACCTTCTGCCCCTTCTGAATATTTGCTTTTCTAAGATGATGCAAGGCGGTTAAACCACCGTTAGAAAGCGGGGCCGCTTCCTCATAGGACATATTAGCTGGTTTTACTGCAAGAATTCCATTTTCAGGCATACACCTGTATTCAACATAAGAACCAAATTCCAACTCAGTGGATGCAAAAACCGGATCTCCTGTTTTAAACAGGGTAACATCTTTTCCCACTGCTTCAATCTCTCCGGCCAGTTCCATTCCAAGTATTTTTTTCCTTGGCCCTTTAAAACCAATCATAATCCGCATCATGGGCTTAAAAAAGAAATCTTTGAGGGGCCCCAAACCGGGTTCTAAACGCCGGAGTTTAGTATCTCCTATATGTACTGTTGTAGCCTTTACTTTTATCAGTACTTCATTATTTCCGGGAAAAGGTTTATCGATCTCTTTAAACTCAAGAACCTCCGGTGGCCCATATCGGGAGCATAAAACTGCTTTCATCTTTTCCATATTAAATCATTGGCTGTTTATAATAAGGTGTAACTTGTTTAAAATAACCATATGGAGCATGTAGAGCGGAGTTTTGCATATTTTGCAGCCGTTAAAGCTTAATCATGGACTGAACAATACACCATACTTCCAAATATAAAATAAATATTATTTAAGTGGGTTAATTCTATAATTAAGCTTAATCTCTCCGGGATTATCTTTTTCTTACCACACAAGTATGTTCTTACTTCCGGCTTTTTTTAGCTGCTGCTTCGTTCTAAGATTGGAATTTCAGGATAAGGAATTGATATTTAACATTATAATAATTCTTTTCCAGGTTTTAAAGAGTACCTTTGCCAAAATTCATCCCCCACGATTGGTAAATTGGTTTTAATAAGCAAAGCCTTTTTTGTTTCAGGGCGAAACCACATCAATTTACCAGAGGGAAATAAAATCCGAAACAGAAATATAATTACAGGTGCTATTTTTAAATAGTTGCTGATACACAGAAAAGAGAAAACAGCCTTAGTGCAGAATTGTGATCAACTATATCAGAAATTGCGTAATTATTAAAATCCTCTGGGGGTTAATGGGGCTTTACTTAATCAACATCAGTGTTGACCCTGCTGACCCTAAGCCTAACCATATTCCGGAAGATTTATCTATAAATGACCAGGAAAGTATTATTGAATTTGCTATAGAGAAATTGTTGGGCTTCGAAAATGCCATTGATGAACACGATGACCATGACACGGAAGACCACCACAAGAATACAAATGTTAAAGCCGGCCTGGTCACTCATTTCACCTTTAATTATATTACTTCCGGTTTACCTGTTGAAACGAAGAAGAAAAGGTTCCCTGACTTTGAATCCTGTCTGACAACCGGCTTTCATCAACTCCTTACTCCTCCACCCAAAATTTGATTTGTTTCCTGACTGACTGTCCTGATAACCCTATTATTTAACAGGACTATCTTTTTATATTAAAAAAACAAATCAAATATGAACATCAAAAAATTATTGATGCTAATCATTCTGATGGCATCATCATTATATTCAGCAGCCCAGGTTACAGATGCTGAAAAAGACAGCCTTTACATTCAGCAGGTGGAAGAGCACAAAAAGCCTTACAAGGTATTACATGCTGAGCCTCTTTATATTGACCTGATCCGTGACCTTGGAGCACGTAAAGGAGAAAAAGAATGGAACGTAGGTATGGGCCTGACAGACAATTTAAGATTTGACTCCTATGAAGCGCTGGTGGAATACGAATGGGCACCCATAGACAGACTGGGGTTAGAAGTAGAGGTGCCTCTAACCTTTTATTCACCTGTAAATGACGTAAGGAGAGACTCTGTTCCTTCCAATCAGATAAACAGTTTAAAAGTTGCCGCCCAATGGACATTCCTTGTCAATGAGGCATTGGCAACCTCAATGGCACTTGGATACATTAATGAGTTTGAGCTATCCGATTTCAGAAGCTTTGGAAAGCCCTTAATCAAAGGAAATGTGTATAATCCTTTCCTGGTAGTTGCTAAACGCTGGGGAAACAACTTCCATTCCTTGATTTATACAGGACCATTAATTGAACAGACTTTTGAAACCAACAGATTTCATACGACCTATGACATCAATACGAGTTTCCATTACATGGTATCAGGAACAAGAAACTTTATAGGTATCGAATTCAATAAAAGCATTGATGATTCCGACTTTGATATGACCATGCGTCCACAAATGCGTTTAGGTATTGCCGACAACTTATTAATAGGCATTGTGGCAGGAATTCCGGTGGGCAGAGAAAATGAAAGATTAAGCTCTTTTGTGAGGCTGATATGGGAACCGGAACATAAGAAAAATAAAAGACACCACTAATTGTTTGCATGAGAAGAATGTGAAACTGAACTGCTAAAACCAGGTATTTTAGCTTCCTGTAAAGTATGGTGCGGGAGGATTGCTGAGTGCCATAAAACCCGCACTACGCTTCAGGTAAACATCAATAACCTGAAACACCGGTTTTATATCCGTATCAGGAGCAACCTTCTGCAATCGGCCTGCAAGGCTAACCTTCTATTTACGGATCCTCCTGCCCACTGCCCCAATAAAACAAAAAAAGGAGACAATGGGCCTCCTTTTTCTTTTAGATATTTAATCAATCAACCAAAAACTGCTGTTAATATCTGTCTGCCGGCTTTTGATAGGTAGGCTCTAAAATATTTACATCGATTATAGGGTTTGCCTTCAGCAGTTTCCTGTTACTGCTGTCGCTCAGGTTTCTTATATGCAATTTCTTCCCTTGCTTGTGGTAACGTTCCGTTAAAACATTAACCGCCTCAATGGCCGACATATCTGCAATTCTGCTCTCTCTGAAATCCACAATTACTTCCGGCGGGTCATTCAGCACATCAAACTTTTCATTGAAAGCCGTTACAGAACCAAAGAAGAGAGGACCATACATTTCGTAATGCTTTACTCCATTTTCATCGACATATTTTCTGGCCCTGATCCGGCGGGCACTTTCCCAGGCGAACACAAGGGCAGAAATTATAACGCCAACCAGCACAGCCAGGGCAAGATTATGCAGAAAAACAGTAATACCAGTAACAAGGATCATTATAAAAATATCGGTTTTAGGCATTTTACCAAACATTTTAAAACTCACCCATTCGAAGGTACCTACAGCCACCATAATCATAAGACCTGTTAATGCCGCCATGGGCACCTGCTCAATAAGCGGGCCGGCAAACATTACAAACATAAGCAAGGTAAGTGCGGCAACTATTCCGGCAAGACGGGCCCTTGCACCTGAGGATATGTTAATCAGGGACTGGCCAATCATGGCGCAGCCACCCATCCCAAAGAAAAATCCGCTTAAAATATTTGCACTCCCCTGGGCTAAACATTCCCGGTTGCTATTGCCGCGGGTTTCTGTAATCTGATCTATAAGATTTAAGGTTAACAAGCTCTCAATTAAGCCTACAGCAGCCATTATAGCGGCGTAAGGGAGTATAATCTGAAAGGTTTCCAATGTAAACGGAACAGCAGGTATATGAAAAGGAGGAAAGCCACCGCTAATGGAGGCAATATCGCCTACTGTCCTGGTATCAATTCCCAAACCTACCACAATGGCGAAAATGGTAAGGATAGCTACCAGTGAAGCCGGCACCGCTTTTGTAAGCTTAGGAAGACCTACAATAATGGCAATGGTTAAGGCAACCAGACCAAGCATGGTGTAAAGCTGGTTACCACTCATCCACTCAAGCGTACCATCGGCCCCTGTTGTTTTAAACTGGTTGAGCTGGGCCATAAATATTACAATGGCAAGGCCGTTAACAAAGCCAAACATAACCGGGTGGGGTACTAAGCGTATGAGTTTTCCTAATTTAAGAGCACCTACAATTAACTGAATAACACCGGCTAAAATAACTGTGGCAAACACATACTCAATACCATGCGAAATGGACAGGGCCAGGATAACCACTGCAACTGCTCCCGTAGCTCCGGATATCATACCGGGCCTGCCGCCGAAAACCGCAGTAATCAGTCCCATCATAAAGGCCGCATATAAACCTACCAGAGGTGGAAGATTGGCAATCATGGAAAAAGCCACCGCTTCCGGTATAAGTGCCAGGGCAACGGTTAAACCCGCGAGAACTTCAACTTTATAATCAATTGTGGGACTAAAGCTGAAAATTTTCAGATACTGTTTCATATTGGATTAGTAAATAGATTGTGATTTTTTGTCTGATGGAAGCCGGAGAAAACAGAGCATTGCCACTTAGCTCCTCCCTGTTTACAGGGAATTGCCTATACTCCTGCTTTCGCAGCAATTATTGATAATTATATAATAGAATTTCAGATGCAGCTGCAGGGAGCAACATCCTGGCTTTATCGGGAAGATAAGAATAGACAGAACCGCACAGCACAAAGAGGTCCCTGTAGCGGGTACAGATTAACTCAGGGTGGAGTATTATCTTTATGTAGAACTTGTGTAGCCATTTCGGCTGCAAAAGTAAGCATCTGTTTTATTAAAAGCCAGGTTAAAGCTTAGCTTTTTTCCAGGCGAATAAAAAGCGACCGGACCGCTTTAAGCCATTTTCTTTAAATCAGGGAGATCAGACAGGATAAAAGACACAGGGCATGGCTATTTTTTACAGCACCTGCTCCTGAAAGAGCATCAACATAGAGAGCGGAGGAATCTCCGTTTCGTCCTGCACTTTTTCAAAGCCTTCCGGGCTAATCCTGTCCCCTTTAACAGCTACAGACCATTCACCTTTTGCAGGCACGCGTACTGCCTTTTTTCGTGCATTGTAAAACACCAGAATATTTTTCCAGCTGTCTCCATTGGCATGGTCCTTCAGCTGGAAGCCAACCAGGCCTGCTTCGGTTACGGTAAATACCAGGTGCCGGGCAAGTAAACCGGCATCAGGCATCCGAAAGGCAGGATGTGCTTTCCGCAAAGCAATAAGCTCCTTGTACCAGGTAAACACATCCCTGTTTTTAGTTTTCAGGTTCCAGTCAATCCGGTTTACCGAATCAGGAAGATTATAACTATTATGTTCGCCGCCTTTGCTGCGCATTAATTCCACGCCGGCATGCAAAAAAGGAATTCCCTGGGAGGTAAGCACAATGCCATTAGCAAGCATATGCATTTTCTTTATTTCTTCCTCCCTTGCCCCTTTACAGGATAGCTTCAACTTATCGTAAAGGGTATGATTGTCGTGGCAGGACACATAGGAAACCGACTGCCAGGGTTCTGCGGCCCATCCTCCCTGCGAAAAATTGATCCATCCGAAATCAAGCTGAGGATGATCGGTGCAGCCTGCAACGCCAAATTTGATTTTCTCTTCAACGCCGGTGGCTCCACTCACAAAGCCTCTTGATTTTTCATCAAAAACAGAGCCTTTTACCGCATCCCGCAGGTCATCGCTAAAGGCGGCCACCTGCTTCAGCTTCTTCGTGTTGGCTTTCAAAGCCTTGTGGCTGTCGGGCAGCGGACTTCCCCCCGCGGTCCAGCCTTCTCCGTAAACTACAATGGAAGGATTGATCTTTTTCAGCTCTTCCGTCAGCAGGTTCATGGTTTCAATATCATGTATAGCCATGAGGTCGAAACGGAAGCCATCGATATGGTACTCACGCACCCAGTGCTTACACGATTCAATAATAAATTTCCGTACCATTGCCCGCTCACTGGCGGTTTCATTTCCGCAACCCGAGGCGTCGGACCAGTTTCCATCATTAGTCTGGCGGTAATAGTACCCCGGCACCTCCAGGTTAAAATCAGCCTCATCGGTAAAGCCGGTATGGTTATAAACCACATCCATAATTACCCCTAAACCTTCATCATGAACGGCCTTTACCATTTGCTTGAACTCCTTTACACGCACCTCTGCATTAAAAGGATCGGTTGCATAAGAGCCCTCAGGCACATTATAGTTTTGCGGATCGTACCCCCAGTTATATTGTGGCTCACCGGGTTTACTCTCATCAACAGAGCAGTAATCGAAAGCAGGTAAAAGGTGAATGTGGGTAACACCCAGCTCCCTGATATGATCAAACCCGGTAGCAAGGCCATCCCTGTTGCGGGTACCTTTTTCGGTAAGGCCTGCATATTTACCCGGATGGCTGCTGCCGGAGTGGGGGTGTATAGTAAGGTCACGAATGTGTAACTCATATAAAATAATGTCGTTGGGATGCTCCACCAGAGGGCCCCGGTCATTTTCCCAGCCGGGAGGATTCGTTGCAGCAAGATCAATAACCATGGCACGCTTTCCGTTTACGCCCACTGCCCTGGCATAAATACCGGGAGTTTCTTCGAGCCAGCGCCCTTCTGTTTTTACCTGGTAAGTATAGTATATGCCACTCAGATTATACGGGACCTCAATTTCCCATAATCCGCCATTCTTTTGCTCAAAAGAATATACCTCCAGTGGCATCCCTCCTTCTCCTTTTTCATATAACTTTACTACCGCTTCCTCTGCCACCGGCGACCATAACTTAAATGTAGTGGCCTGCGGGGTATAATAAGTCCATAAATCTGCATCCGGACATACCGGATAGTCATCAAAACGGGTTGCAATATTTTTTTCAAGGGCAGAATCAGCGTTTTTTACCGGCATAAATTTATATTTACTTTAGTCCGTTCCCGTGGTTAACAGGATTACAAATAAAAAACCAGAGAAACAGAGCAGTTTTATTAAAAATCAATCTGTTAAAAAATAACATCATGGGTTGATTACGAAAAAGAAAAGAGAAGGATTAGAAAGGATGAAAAAAGCATCATATTCCCGGCTGATTATTCCCATAAAAACAAAATCCAATGCCTGAAAAGAGGACAAATTAAAAACTGTACCATACAGGTACACCTCTGGTGGTATAACCACAGTATTACTTTGCCTGCACAGGCATATGCGACCGGAATTTATTCAATATACCCTCTGCCAGGTATAGGAAACACCCTCTTTAGTGTATTACTTCCGGAAGCTAATTCAGCCAGCTTTGTCAGACACAAAGGATCCTGATTGAAACTTATTAAAAACAGAATTTGAATCATGAAAACGAACAAAAAAACAGGCTTGCTAATCCTTTTTATTTCGGGAAGCCAGCTGCTGTTTACAGCCTGCGATGATGGTATGCCCGACTATTATAACCAACGGGATTATGAGCTGCAAAATTTTACAGGAGTAAATCTCGGGGATGCCCTGGAGGTGGAAATTGTAAAAGCTGATGAATTTAAGGTAATAGCAAAAGGAGAAGATAAGGATATAAATGACCTTGAACTCAGGGTGGAAGCTGGTATATTAACCGGTAATTACCGGCCAGGAAGCAGAAACCATAAACGAACACAGGTACAAATTTACCTTCCTGAACTGGAAAAGGCCGATATGCACAGCGCTACCACCACTACAATTAAGGGCTTTTTCAATGAAGATGACAGCCTGAAGCTAAAGGTTTCCTCTGCATCGAAGGTTACGATGGACAGCGAACTGAAATTTTTAGAACTGGAACTAAGTGCTGCTTCCAAAGCAATATTAAGCGGAGAAGTAAAAACCATGCAGACAGAAGTTTCCGGAGCTTCTGAGTTGAAAGCCGGTAATTTTTCAGCCGGAAGCTGCCGTGCAGAAGTTAAGGGAACCAGCAAAGCCACAGTTAAAGTAACAGATCATTTAACCGCAAAAGTTAACGGTGCCAGTGAATTAAAATACACAGGCTCTCCGGATTATATTGAAAAAGAGGTGACTTCAGACAGCAGGATTTCCTCTTTTTAAGGGTCCTGCCCGTCAGGTTAAAAAATGTTTTAACCATAGGAAACAAACCCCGAAAAAACCGCGAACTCATATGAAGAGATGAATTTGCACCTGCCCCATTAAGGTCAGAAAGATTGTGTTTATAATTATCCGGCAAACCGCCACATTGGCTCAGGCTCAGTCTAAAAGCAGTAAGGGCCACAATTTTTTCTATTATGGCCCTTATGCTAAAAAACCAAAAGGTTTTGAGCTAAAGCAGTTTTTATACTCTGTTCTGCTTCATCAAAATCTTTGAACATTTTTCTTTCCATCCCGTCCCCTTCAAGCAGTTTAAAAATGGTGTTGATATAATATTGCTTAAATGGGTTATTATCGCTTACCACATAATAATACTTCAGCCCTCTTTTAATTGCACGGGGAGTTCCTGTTTTTTGAAGCCAGCTTCTCATCTCAGTTTTAATGATGCCCTGTTTTCTGTTGTCCGACAATATACCGTGCACAGGTAAGTGGGTAGCCTGAAGCAAAAACTCAAAAGGCTCTTTGTACTTTTCAAATGACAATCCTCCCATGCAGTTCCACACCAAACATGCCATTTTATAATGGTCATCATATTTTAATGTTGCAACAGTTGATCTGAATATTTCCTTCACCTTTTCCTCCTTCTCAATTTTCCATAAAATTAAGTCCCCGGAAGAAAGGAAAAAACCAAAGTTATAACTATAAATTACATCAGCCTTATTAAGCCTGACTATCATTTAAGTTTGTCTTCCCATACACCTCTCTTGCGACAGGAACCGGCACCCCTGTTTCCTCTCCCAGGCGGATAATGGTTCCGCCGAACAAATCTCCTTCATTCCTCTTTCCTTTCCCTTTTACATCCCTCTGAAAAGAGGTAGTCGTAACAAATGGAAATTCCTTTGCTCTTTCAAAAGACCAGCTTACAACATCCTCTCTTAACGGGATTTGAAGGGCCTTTGCTATTGCTTCTATTTCCTTCATAATAGAAATTGTCCGGCTGCTTAATTCCGGATTTTCCAGCACTTCTCCTAAAGTTTTATCATTAGCGGCAGTTACCAGTCCATAGGCAGCTATGTACATATATTTTGTCCAGATAGCTGTAGCCACATTTTCCTCCCAGTTAAAGTTCAGCTGTGCCTTCCGGAAAATTTCCACCAGATTTTGGGGATAAAATCCGGGATGGAGAGGGTCTTTGCCCATGGAAATCTTACCATCTCCCCCCTTTTGGTAAATGACGCCCGGGCTTTCGATATGCGTTCCTACATAAACACATGAAGGCAACACAATACCTTTATGGTAATGGGCCCTGATCCTTTCGTAAATATCCACCCCGTTAAGGAGGGGCAGTACTACCGTGCCCTCTTTTGAAATTTTAGCAATTTCATGCGCTGCCTCCTCCAGGTTGTAGCCTTTTACCGATAATATAATTATATCGCAAAAGGGAAGGTCGTCCACCTTGTCAGTACATAATGCAGGCTTTACCCGGATCAGTTCTTCCCCACCTGACTTTTTGAGGGTCAGTCCCTCTGCAATAATGGCATTTTTGTGTGCTCCTCTCGCCACAAAAAAAATATCATGCTCCTGCTGCAATGCACGGGAGACCAGGGCACCGAAATAACCTCCGACCCCTCCAACTCCAAAAAAACATATTTTCATTTTTTACTCATTTTTGTACCTCAAACCATTTAACAGCTTTTCCTCTCCTGAGCCGCTTAATGGCACAGGATTAACTGCAGGCTTAACCGGCCTTTTTTATCCCTCCAAAAGCAGCAAAGCAAAGGTTTTTATGCAGTACCTCCACATTCTTAAAACCAACCTTTTTCATCAGGTCCAGCTGAAAATTTACGGAGCGCGGACTGTCTTCTTTTTCGATATAATCAAACACATGCTGCCTGTATTCCGCACCGCCCAGCCCTTCCAAATATCGGCCATACTGCTCCCAAATAAAAGCATTGACGGGCGCAGAATCCTGAACTACCAGGTCGGAGATCCAGAAACTGCCGCCCGGAGCTAAACAATTGTAAATTTTCCGGAAAACAAACTCCCAATCTTCCTCTTCCCTCAAATGGTGGAGGACAGCCCCTGCAAGAATGATGTCATAGCCTCCTTCTATCAGCTCCGCCTCACGTACATCCTTCCGGACAACCTCTACCCTCCCGACAGTTTCTTTCCCTACTCTTTCTCCGGCCCTTTCCAACATAGGTCCGCTTAAGTCAAGCAAGGTACAGTGGAGACCAGGCACTTTGCTCAGCATTTTAAGAGAATAATTACCTGCTCCGCAGCCGATATCTAAAAGGGCTGTGGCGTTTGGATTTACAGCTTTGGCCGCTTCGGTTATCAATTCCAGGCTCAGTACAGCATCAATGGTGGATTGCTGGCCGGTATCAAGATTGGAGAAACGCGCCACATCTTTATCGAACCTATCCCTGATTTCTTTTGAAGTAGATTTTTGTGCATAAGAAGCTTCCATTGTTAAAAAATTTTAAGTGAATTAACTGGGCCCAGTTGCCCCTGCATTTGTCAAACATAGATATTTAACTGATATTAGTAAAATATCAATTTCATTAATAAACAATACCCTGTAGGTATCAATGGAATTACGCCACCTCCTCTATTTTAAAACTGTTGCTGAGGAATTACACTTCCGGAAAGCAGCGGGCAAGCTGTATATTTCGCAACCGCCCCTGAGCCGGCAGATTAAAGAGCTGGAGGAGGAGCTTGGTGTACAGCTTTTTGAGCGCAACAATAAAAGGGTACTCCTTACCCCCGCGGGGGAATACCTGAAAAAGGAAGCAGAAAAAATTTTTGCACAGCTGGAAGAAAGCAGGCAGGTTATAAAGCAAATCCAGGCGGGGGTAAACGGGAAGCTACGAATCGGCTACATCAGCTCTACCTGGCACCACCAGCTGGTAAATGTGCTGAAAGAGATTCCGGAAGTATTTCCCTATGTAAAGACAAAGCTGTACGAGGTACCTACGGCCAAACAAATTAAAGCTCTGGAAGAAGGGAAGCTGGATATTGGCATTTTACGGACTCCCGTGGCTTCGGAAAAACTACAGATCATTCCCCTCTTTATCGATCCTTTCGTAGTGGCAGTGCAAAAAACTGAGCAGGTTTTTTCAGGCAGCGAAGAACTGAAAGATTTTCTATCCGGGCAGCACTTCATCTTTTTCAACCGGGACTATGCACCTGATTACCACCGGAAGCTGGTGGAAATCTGCCAGCGCTTAGGCTTTACTCCCGACATTACCCATGAAGCCAATAATGTACACTCCATCCTCAGGCTGGTGGAAAGCGGTTTAGGAGTTTCCATTGTACCACAGTCGGTAAGGCAGCAGTACGCTCAGGCAAACCTTTCCTTTATAGAACTACCCCCGATGCCCATAACTACGGAGGTGGTTATTGCCTGTAAAGCCGAAAACCAGCACCCGGCAGCAAAGTGGTTTATTGAGAAATATTGCGGGTTGTTTTAACCAGACTCCCCTTTGCTGATTCACCTGCAGCAGGCGCTGTTCTGATGAATAAAAATTTACTTTTAAGGGCTAATAAGAACCTGTTTCTGTATGCTTCTTCCATGGCAACGGAATTTACTCCCGCTGCCAGAATGATTTTATGGAGAAAAAAATTATTCCTTTAAAAGTTTTAATATGAAGGATGGCTCATCCTTTATATTAATTTTAACCAGGTACATTCCAGCTGAATAAGGTCTTAAGTCAAATTCGTAGCTGCCGGTTATTTTTGTTTGTTGAATAATCCGGCCGGAAAGATCAGAAACGGTTATATTTGCCTTACATCCTGTAGGGAAAACTAATTTAGTAATGCCTGAAGTTGGGTTTGGGACCAGGGATAAATCTGCAACCACTTTATTAGCCGGTAAAGCGGTTGGTCCATGAATATTAAGGACAGCACGGGCTTCTCCTTCATAGTTTTCATCCTTAACAACTGCACTTACCTGATATTCACCTGTTTTAATCGGTATAGTTTCAGAGCCATTATAAGTCACTATTACATTTAAACCTGCAGGGATGGTTGAAACTACAACCGGTTTTGGCTCTCCTGAGAACTCCTGATTTAATCCGGAAATATGTACATTGGCAATTGCTTTATGCTTCTCCTCAACTACCTCCAGTGTTTCGTAATTTTGTATTTCAAAATTGTATAGTGCATGTCCTACATTCAGAACTATGTCAGTTAGTTGATCTCCGTCAAGGTCTCCAACAATCAGGCTGTTATTTTTACCAACAGAGGAACTCAATGTATCGCTGTACCATTTTAAATATGAAGACTGAGTATCATAAATATATAACTTATAAGCATCGGTTACTACAAATTCATAATGGCTGTCCTTATTAAGGTCAACTGCTTTCAAAGCATGAATAGTACCGGAACCAACTTTAAAATTGGCAGTTACCTCATAAGAGGCTCCATTTAATATGGATACATTTCCTTCTTCATCTCCAATCACCAATTCATTGATTCCATCATGGTCGAAATCCACCAGACTAACCGCATTTATGCTCATTTGCGTCTTATCAAGTGCATACGTTTTGCCATCAATAATAATCAAACTTCCTTCTTCGTCTCCCCCTGATTTAAACTGAAGCGCCACTACCTCCAACGCCTCATCCTCATCAATATTTCCTACAGCTAAAGAACCTATTTTAGAAGAATCCCCTCCTAACTGCAAACTTTTCCATTTAACACGGCCCGTTTCACCATCAAAAATGTATATATAATTTTGCCAATCTTTTGGATTAGTTCTTCCGCCAACGGTAGAACCGGAAGTAACAATTACTTCATTTTTACCATCCATATCTAAATCTGCAATTTCAATTCCCAGAATAATGTCCATCCCATCAATTTCAAAATGCCTTTCAACTGAATGATCCGGATTAAAGATATACACATAGCTTCGCGGATATCTTGATTCAACCCCCAGCAATAATTCATTTTCCCCATCATTATCCACATCTCCTATTTTAACAGCAGAAAAATTCTCCTCAAAATTAAATCCCAAATGATCATCATTTTGCCATTTTAAAGTTTTAGTTGCAGCATTTAAAACAGAAACAAATCCATACGGGTAGTTTTGCAGATAGTACCCATAATTTCCAGCCACAATATCTAACTCTCCATCATTGTCAAAGTCACCAATATCAAAGGCACTGTAATCGCGGGTAAAATCTTTGCTTTTCCATTCTTCCTCCCTGGTAGAAAGATCGTATACAAAAAAATACTCAGGACCGATATCATTTGCTCCTGTGGTCCAGATTAATTCCAGATTTAAATCGTTATCCGTATCAGCAAAAGCAGCGCTCACTATTCCATTAGAAATGAACATTTTAAACTCTTCTACTCCATTCGCCCCATTATAGCAATATATCCAGCCATCTGTTCTTTCACCTACAAAAACATCTTTTATTCCATCTCCATTGTAATCAAATAGCCAAAGCCCTCCAATGTACTTCTCAAAAGGGTATTTCGTCTCCCATGTGGTTTTCCAGACAGGTAGTTCAGCTCTATAGTTTATTACATATACAGAGTCTGTTGAGCTATATACAATATCCTGAACACCGTCATTATTAAAATCGCTTAAACCAATATCAACCCTTTTATTGTAAAGATGAATATTAATGCTTTTTTTCTCTAGTATCTCCCCATCTTTAAGCTCAATAATTCGCCCGTCTGAATAAATAACCTCCAGGTTTGGGCTATCATCCACATTACCAATTTTACAGTGATCAGAGCCAAAAGGAATTTTTCCGGTAAGGCTATAGCTTGAATCGTAATAAAAGGTAGAGTCATTTATTAATATGACAAGATCTACTGCCCCATTATTATCTATGTCACCAAATTCGATATCAGTCAATCTGATAGGATCATAATACGTAGACTTCTTATTTGTAACCTTAATTTGCTCCACTTCTTTCAGAGTTTTGCCATTGTATACAATAAGGGAACCGTTATTTAGTCCAATATATATTTCGCTGATTCCATCTTTATCAAAATCATAGATATTCAATGCTGTAATTTCACTAAAAAAAAGGCGGCTCACCCACTTTATCTCGTATGTTTGGATTTCCTTATTATACTTTGCAATTGAAATATAACCTAAAGCATTCCAGGAATTATCAAAAGTCACTCCTGATGTAATAATTTCCGATTTTCCATCCCCATCCAAATCTACCGTTAATAAACCTCCCTTCCCCAAATTACTACCCGGCTTTCCAAACTGCCAGTTGAGCTCTATTGGCTCATTCTGTGCAAATAAAAATTGGAGAGAAACAATTAAAATAATTGCTGTAAATATAAATCTCATTACTTTAGTAGTTGATTTTTAGTTGCTTGCACTATATCAGCTTCAAACCCGGAATTTACGACTTTCCAATATGAATCTTAACAGGGAAGCAGAAAAGGAGATAAAGCTTTTAAAAATACCCAAATCATCATCATTCTAAATGCTTTATTACAAATAAAACATTTAAAGAAAAATTCAGCTGTGCCTGAAGGATAATTTTTGGTTTAAAAATGCGAACTATAAAACATGGCAGCAAGTTCTTTTCTCACCACAATTCAAGCTATGCCTGAAAACAGATCTTTTCTTAAAGCTAAAATCATCATTGTTAAATTTAAAGGATTCATCAGAGACAGCCTGATTCATTGTATCTTTTCAGCATGAAAACCTGCCCTTAATCAGGATCAGCACAGCTTTCTTACTAAAAAAACAATAAGAAGGTATTTTGAGACAAACCCTCTCAAAACTTAAAAGCAGGATTGGTCCAGGTCATTAATATGCTGTCCTCGAATTTACCATCCGGATTCCTGGTTTTATTCTTCATAACACCTTCCTGTACAAAACCTAACTGCCGGTACAGGGCGATGGATCTTTTATTGGTGGCCCTGGACTCCAGCTCCACCCTTCCTATTTCCGGACGGTGGTGCTCAATATGATTCAGAAATGCCTCAAACATCTTTTTCCCAATCCCCTTCCCCTGGTAGTCCGGATGAACCACTATTGTCAAGCTGGTCAGGATATGATCGAATATTTTAATCCCATATTTTGATGCATGGATTTCTGCAATCAAAGCCCCTGTCTCCTCCTCTGTACCCACCAGCATGATTCCCTTGTTTTCCAAAGAACTGAAAAGAGCATCGATATAATCTTCCGTAATTTCATCCTCTGTCCGGGCAATTCCACCTGAATTTTGTGCCACTGCTTTGTAAAGGGCATAAAGACTGCTTTTGTCCTCTTCAGAGGCATTTCTTATTTTCATCTGTGTTCATTCCAAAATTATTTTCAAATATATAACCATTCACACATAATCAGCAGGCAGACCGCCGCAGCAAAAAACTGCACTGTTCCCCGCTTTGAGAAAAAAATGTAAAGTAGTCTTTTTCAAAAAAGAACAAAGATAATTGGATATAAATGTACCCGGAGATATAAAACAAAAAATCCCCTGTACCACTTTTCAGGAAGGTACAGAGGAATTTTTAAATTTCCCGTAAGCTTACTTTACCTTCACGGTATTGTAGGTCCGGGTTACTTTAGTATAGTTTACATACGCATGCTCACCAAGAATGCTCCGGTCCAGCACTAACTGATATGTTCCCCAGGGATACTTTACAGTTGTTTCCACTTTTTCATGCTTAACCTCCTCTGTGCCAGATACGGAATTTCCCTCTAATAATTCCGCTGCCACCCTCCCGTTCATTTGAGCAGGAACCTCAATCCCATGAATGTGGAGTATGGTAGGTACAATATCGATGTTGGATGTAGGTAAAGCACTTTCGAACTCTTTTTTGAAGGCCGGTCCTGCTACGATAAAAGGAATGTGTATTTCATAATAACTTGATCCTCCATGACCGGCAACTCCTTTTGCATAACTTTTACCTTTGTAACCATATTCATTTGCCTCGTCATTCCAATTCACAGCTACCAGTATATCGGCCTTCCGTTCAGCATGGCTCCAGTTAACTGACTCAAACGAAAGGGTTCCTTTTACACTTCCCTTCATCTTATCGTTTTCCTGCGGATTGGTAAAAACAGCTCCCACCCATTCTTCCTGCTGTAGAGACTCTACAATCTTTCTGATCTTTACACGATCATGGTCTTTTACATAAACTGCTCCTCCTGCAACTACAACATCTTCAGATTCAGCATTCTCCTTCAAACCTTTTTCTATAAGAAAATCCGGCAGGCTTTCTTTTCCTAAATCAGTAACAAAACCATGGTCTGTGGAAATCAGGATATTATAAACATCAGACTGACCACTGCTGTCGATGGCACTAAGAACCCTTCCCAGCTCATGATCCACACTTTTTATGGCTTGCATAGTAAGGGCTGAGCCTATTCCTTCGCGGTGAGCCGTTCCATCAGGATCTGAGAACCAGATAGCGCTAACCAAAGGACCATTATCGGCAAGGCCAAACTTCAGAAAAGCATCTGCAACCCATTTATGGCGGGCGGTATTTGGTCTGGCATAAGCCGGAGGTGCCCCCAGTTCCTTTTCCACTGCAGGCACTATAGATGAAGGAAGAATAAGATCAGGGTTTATAATTGCCCCACCGCTTACTTTATGATTTTGCAGGAAAGCCTGTCCCGTGGACCCTGAACTGAATACCATGAGCCGGTGACCAGCTGACTGTAAAATTTCCCCAAGAGAAGTTGTTGTAAGCAGGTTTCCTGATGTAGCCTCTGCAATACGGGTAAGTTCTCCTGCATCTCCGGTATTTAATCCTTTCGATTTATCAACCTGCGGAAAATACACTGTATTACCCATTAACCCATGGGTAACAGGATATGAGCCGGTGGCATAAGAAGCGGAGTTTACTCTGGTAACAGTCGGGAACACACTATGGTGGTGTTCTCCGTAACTGCCCTTTTTCTTCAGCGCATATAAATTGGGCATATTTTCTTTTGTAATATAATCAGGGCGGAGTCCGTCAAAAAACACAATAAGGGTTTTAGAAGATTCCTGAGCCATTCCTCTGGTTCCGATGCACATCAGCAGAAAAAGGCAAAAGGAAATGTATTTACAATATTTGTACATAAGGGTTTATTTAATAATACTGAGTTGAAATCTAAAATGGGATTAAGACTGATTTTCAGTCCTTTTCAATACGGACGGATTCAAACAAGCTGATCAGTTCCTCAGAATCCTTTGCACGGGCTAACACCTCTTCGAATGCTGCACTTTCAGTTGAGTAAAAAATTGCAACAGCATGGTCCAGGAAAAGAGCAAATTCTTCGGCTGCATCCTCTGCCTGAAGCTGCTCTTTTCGCACTGCCTTTTTGTAATACCGCTCCAGCTTTGTAAGAGAATTAAAAATATAGGGTTTTATGATCTCCACATGGGTGTTACCAAAGCCCACAGTTACACTTGACTTTTTTAAATAAAGCGATTTTACCACGTGCATTTTACGGGCAACTGTGTCTCCTAAAAAGTGTGAACCATAAACACCTTCTGCATCAGAATGCTCCGGCAAAGATTCTCTTACCCGGAAAACAAAATACCTGCCGGCATCACTTCTTTCCCCCGGCTCCGGACTCACCTTTTTTTCCGGCAATACGGAAGTATCATCAGCAAGAGTCATTTGTGCCTGAACAGGAATTACCATTGCACAAAATCCCAAAAGCACCATGGGTAAAAAATATTTTTTCATTGTAATCGCTGTTTTATTGATCTGAAAAATGCCTGAAGGATATTGGATTATTTTTCCCACCATCCTTTTATCCTGCTGTTATCGCCGCCAAGTGCCTGAACAGCAGCATTCAGATTTTCCGGATTAAGTGACTGGAGATAGGTAGGGTATAAAATTCTGGATGGGAATTCGTTCTCTGCCGGAATTCCGGAGCCACGCGGAAGCACGGGATAGCCAGTCCTCCTTTTTTCGAACCACGACTGGTAATCTGTAAAAAACAAAGCAAAGTACTTCTGCAGCATTATTTGCTCCAGCTGCTCTTCTGTACCTGAAGCATCATCATAGGCCACTTCCTCCTGATCAAGGAAGCCTTCAGGCATATTTACCTCCCACTGAGCCATGGAGGCTGAAATACCATTCTCATAATGCTCTTCAGGAGTGCCTCCTGTATCAAATCCTTTCAGTGCTAACTCGGCTTTAATAAATTCCAGCTCGGCATAGGTCATCATTATACCAAGTTGCGGAAGAGTTTTAAGCCTGTCGTTATAGCTGGAGTTTTCATTTACTACATATACTACATCACTCTCATACCCGCTCCTGATTCCCCTGTAAATACTTTCACCATCTACAACTACCTTTGTAGCCCAAATCTCCAGCCGCGGATCATCCACAGCATTCAGGTGATCAATAAAAAATTCAGTAAAGTAAGTACTTTCCCTCCAGTCGAGAGTCCGTGCATTATAATAAGGGTTGAAGTATGGGTAAGAACCGGGGAACTTAAAAATAGCATCGTCGGCTGTACCTGAAAACACAGGATATTTTGCCGGATCTCCCAGAATAGAATTAATCTGATCAGCAGCATTTAATTCACCATCACGCTTCAAAGTCCTGAGAAGAAGCCTGAGGCGAAGAGAGTTACAGAACTTCTTCCACCGTAGCATTCCACCGGTTTGATCAGCCATGTAAATCATATCCCCTCCATATGCAAGGCTTTCCTCCGGGTCTATTAAATCATTAGCAGCTTCCAGATCTTTCAATATCTGTATATAAATTTCTTTCTGCTGATCAAACTCCGGCTGTAGTATACCTGCATTGGCTTTAGTTGCTTCAGAGAAGGGCACATTTACAAAGCAGTCGGTAAGAATGGAGTAGGCCCACGATTTATAAATAAGGGCAATTGCTTTATAGTTATTATCATTCAGTTTGTCAGAAATTGCTTCCAGATCCTCCACATCGGTCATATAACTGTAAAAGTCACTCCACATACCATCTCCGCTGCCGGGAGTAACATGGTATCTGTGGAGCCCTTCGTTCAGGCTCGTTCTGGGCGCCGACACCTGCATTACTTCATGTGTAAAAGAACGGGCATTCCGGATACTGGTATTTACAAATTTATACTGCAACTGCCCCAGCATAACTCCAGGATATACCTCCGCAGGCCTGTTGGGATCTGTATTTAACTCCTCAAAGTCGTTTGTACAGGAAGCCAGGGATGAGCAGGTAAATATAAAAGCTACACAAATTTTCTTTATCGATATCATGATACTGGTCTTTATAAAAATTTAAAACTTAACAGTGAGGTTAACTCCTGCTGTTCTGGTAGATGGGAATTGGGTCATTTCTATACCTGGTACAATAGTTCCATTGTTAAGCTGTGCAGCTTCAGGATCGAAAGCAGGAAAACTGGTAAATAAAAGAAGGTCTCTGCCGTAAACAGCAATGCTTGCATTTCTTAGTAATGTATTACGAAGCAAACCTGAGCTCAGAGGAAGGTTATATTCCAGCCTGGCCTCGCGGAGTTTGATAAAGGAAGCATAAAATATATTTGTTTCGGCATTGGTTATTTTGTAATAAGTATCATAGTAACTCATGGCAGATACTCTGGTAGTATTAGGAGCATAAGTTCCATCATCCAGCAGCACCACTCCATCACCTATAATACCTTCATCTCTTCCCGGAAGTGTAACCTTTGTTTTACCAAGTGTATTTAATTTATGGTTGGTCTGGGAGTACACACTTCCTCCGAGCTGCCCGTCGAACAGCACACTTAACCTGAAATTCTTATAATTGAATTCATTGTGAAATCCTGCTTTCCAGTCGGCAAATGCATTTCCCCATTTCTTTACCTCAGGGTCAAGCTCTGCAGGCAGGCCTGCTTTAGTGTAAATAATTTCGCCATCAGGTGAGCGCTGGAATCCACGGCCGTACAAATCACCCATCAGTCCACCTACACGGGCTTCTATAGAAACGTTTTGATTGTGATTTGCAATGATCTGATTGTCGATACCCTCAGCAAGCTCTTTTACATAACTTCTGTTTCTTGCCCAGGTAATGGTACTGTTCCACCTGAACCCTGGTCTGGCAACCGGCTTTCCGGTAAGCATTACTTCCACCCCATTGCTGCTTATTAAACCTGCATTCATTAAAGCCGTTGTGTAACCACTGGTATTATCCAGCGGCACCTCAAGGATTTGGTTCCGGCTGTTATTTTTATAGATTGTAAAGTCCAGACCTAAACGGTTTTTCAGGAACCTCAAATCTATACCCGCCTCATAGCTGGTAGTGATTTCAGGCTTCAGGTCAGGATTATAAAGAGTGGATGAATTGGTAAAACTGTTGCTGTATATTTTATCATAATAGCGGGCTGTCTGGTAGGGGCGGGTATCGTTACCTACCTGCGCCCACGATAAACGCAGTTTGGCAAATGAAACGGCAACCGGCAGCTCCATCATTTCATTAAAAACAAAACTGCTGCTTACTGATGGATAAAAGAAGGAATTATTTCCGGCAGGCAGCGTACTGGACCAGTCATTACGGCCGGTAACGTCCAGGAAAACCTTACCTTCATAATCGAACTGTGAGGCCACGTACACACTGTTAATTGCTTTTTGCCAGCGAACAGGATCTGCCACAGCCTGGTCAAGACTGTTACTTATCATATAAACTCCGGGCATAGCCAGCTGGTCGGCATACATTCCGGCAAAATTATAATGCTGCATCATGGAATTGGCACCTGCAGAAACAGAATAATTAACCCTGCCACCAATATGATCGCGATAGGTTAATAAGGCATCGCTATTAATCTCATAATTAAAAACGTTCTGCTGGCGGAACATCCCTCTCGGGTATCTTGTCATACTGTATGGCCTCTGCTGCGACCTTTCTTCATTTCCAAAATCAATACCTGAACGTAAAGTAAGATCCAGCTTGTGGGAAAATTCATAAGTTGCAGAAATATTCCCTATTACTCCATGCCTGTTTACTGCGTTCAGCATTTCATTTACCTGGAGGTATATATTATCGGGCCCCGGGTTAAAGATGTTATTTTGCTGCACATTTTCCTGACCTTCCTTCCAGTAGTTTTTAAACCAGTTGATATCAATGTTAGGAGCTGTACCAATAATCATGAAGTACATGATGGTTTGGTTATTGTAGCCTGACATTGGCAGGTTATCACTCTTTTTGTTCACATAATTCACTTTGGAGCTGATTTTCAGCTTTTCCGAAACCTGGTGATTTAAAGAAAGTGCAGCATTCATTCTTTCAAAGCCGGTATTAGGCACTATCCAGTCATTCTTCATGTGGCTTAACGACAAGCGGGCCGCACTTCTGTCTGTACTTCCTTCAATGGCAATATTGTTGGAAACGGTAACTCCTGTCCTGAAAAAATCTTTTATATATCCTTCATAAGGCTTCCATTCAGTGCGCTCAGTTGGCCTTCCGTCAGGTGCATCAGGATTGTACTGATAATACATCTGGCCATTAAATTTAGGGCCCCATGCCCTGCCTGCTGACACATTAGTACTGGTATTTGGCCCGTCTTCGCTATCCAGGTAAGAATAATATTCGTCTGTCCTTCCTTCTCCATATTCATACTGGTAATCGGGCCAGCGGAGACCTGTCATGGAAAAACTAACATCAGTATTATAGGTAATCCCCAGGCCACTTTCCGGGCTGCGCCCCGATTTTGTGGTAATAATGATAGCACCGTTTGCAGCACGGCTACCATATAATGCAGTAGCTCCGGGCCCTTTAAGCACAGTTACTTTTTCAATATCATCGGGATTTATGTCTGAAACTGCAGAACCAAAATCAACAGGGCTGTCAGCCCCCAGGTGTCCGCTGCTACCTGTCCCAGTCATTGTACTGTTTATCGGAATTCCATCCACCACAATCAGGGCCTGATTATTTGCAAGGTTGAGCGATGACTCTCCCCTTAAAGTGATTCGTGAAGAGTTAATTGGTCCCGAACCTGTATTTACAATATTTAAACCGGCCACTTTACCAGATAAGGAGGACACCCAGTTTGTGGCAGGAGCATCTTTAATAGCTCTCTGATCTACGTTCTGAGCAGCGTAACCTAAAGACTTTTCCTCCCGCTTAATCCCCAATGCAGTAACAACAACCTCTTCCAGTACCTTTTCATCTTCCTGCAACTGAACATCAATAGTTGTTTTCCCGGCAACAGGAACTTCAACCGCCTTAAATCCAATAAAGCTGAACACTAACACATCTTCCGAAGCAAGAGGCTGAGGATTACTTAACACATAATTACCTTCCAGATTTGTGATAGTCCCTTTTGATGTTCCTTTCACTAAAACGTTAACTCCCGGAACAGCCTGTCCCTGACTGTCGGTAACCTTTCCTCTTATTACCTGAGACTGGGCCAGGGTACCAATGCAAAAATGCAAAATCAGAAGTATGGTGACTGCGAAGCACTTCCTGACCTTTTGTGTAGTTGTTAAATACATACCTTTCCTTTTTTTGAATTAATTTGAGGCAAAGGTACCGGTGTACTATTAAGAGGTAATTACTCCTCTTATATGTTAGGGTTAACATTATGAACTACTTACCCCCTGATTATTGACTTAAATTTTACATAGCTCCTGAATTTTTTTTGATAAAAAAAGCTATGGGTATTGGGGTATTTTAGTTCTAAACAGGGCTACATAATGTAATTTAAAAACTTTTAACTTGCAGCCTCTATGAAAAATCCACCAGAAGACCTCCCTTTCCGTGAAGCCCTGAAAGTATGGGTAAAAGTTGCCATTCACAGCTTTGGAGGGCCTGCAGGCCAGATTGCGGTAATGCACAAACTCCTGGTGGAAGAGAAAAAGTGGATCAGCGAAACGCGCTTCCTGCATGCCCTCAACTATTGCATGCTCCTCCCCGGCCCTGAGGCGCAACAGCTGGCTACCTACATAGGCTGGTTATTGCATCGCAAAAAAGGCGGACTGGCAGCAGGACTGCTGTTCATTCTGCCGGGCTTTATCTCCATATTAATACTAAGCCTGCTGTATGCTTACTTTAAAGATGTAACCTTTGTGCAGGGGATTTTTTACGGGATAAAACCAGCTGTATTGGCTATAGTGGCAGGGGCAGTAGTTAAAATAGGGCAAAAAGCATTGAAGAATAATGCTATGTACCTGATTGCCATTGCTGCCTTTCTTTCTATTTTTCTTTTTAAGGTGGATTTTCCCTATATCATTTTGGCAGCAGGCCTTATTGGCTATCCGGGGGGAAAATGGTACCCTGACATTTTTTATGTCATCAAAGGTCCGCAGCCCAAGCGGCAGGAAGATGAGTTTGCCGACAGGTATATTCGCCATATCCGCCCCTCATGGATTTCTCTCCTGAAAACGGCATTCATTTTCCTGGTCATGTGGGCACTCCCTTTTTTTATTATTATTGCTGCAGGTGGCCGCGAAAGCGTCTTCTTTCAGGAGGCTTCATTTTTTAGTAAAACTGCCGTGGTAACCTTTGGAGGTGCCTACTCAGTGTTAGCTTATATTGCCCAAAAGGCAGTGGAGTCTTATGCCTGGTTAAAGCCCGGTGAAATGCTTGATGGCCTGGGAATGGCAGAAACTACCCCGGGGCCCCTGATCCAGGTGGTCCAGTTTGTGGGCTTTATGGGTGCCTTCAGGTTTGCCGGAGGAATGGATCCGCTCCTTGCCGGAATTTTAGGTTCTGTACTGGTTACATGGGTTACCTTTGTTCCCTGCTTCCTCTTTATTTTTGCCGGAGCGCCTTATATAGAGTACCTGAGAGGAAATAAAAACCTGACCGCCGCCCTTTCGGGAATTACAGCTGCTGTAGTTGGCGTTATTGCAAACCTCGGCATCTGGTTCTCTATCAATACACTTTTTCGGGAGGTTTATGATATAGAAGGCTTTGGGTTTAGTATGGTCGCACCCGTCTGGAATACCCTGGAGGGAGGTGCCTTCTTTATTGCTGCCATTGCTTTCCTGCTTTATTTTCGGTGGAAGCTCAATATGCTCCAAACCATTTTCAGCTGTATGGCCCTGGGTTTACTTTACATGTTCCTGATTGGCCAGTAACCGCTACACTTTACTAAAATTTACTTTTCAAGAAAAAACCACACCTGGCCCATTCCCCACTTTTGGTGGAGATAACTTCCACAGGCTGTAGAAATTAACCACGAAAACAAAAACCCTCCCTTTAAGCCCAAAATCACCAATACCCTGTAATACAACATTTTAAGATAAAAAGCAATTTTTGGCACGCTTATTTCAATATCTTTTACAACAATATGAAATTAATGTAAAACCAATTTATTAGTAACTTAATTTTTTTTATCATGAAAAAGACTTTTTTAAGCTTAGTAGCAATGGGATTTGGTGTTTCTGTAGCATTTGCACAAACTGCTCCGGCAGAAATTGAAAGCACCGGAACACAGACAACCGAAGAGGTACAGGAACAACCAATGGAAAATGTTGCTGAGGCGGAAGCGGAAAAGGATCGTAAAAAAGTTGAAATGTCGGCTTTACCTGTTGCAACCCAGGTTGCTTTCCAGAATGGAGACTACAGTGAGCATGAAGTGCTGGCTGTTTATGAAGTAGCTGCTGAAGAAGGATCTGAAGCAAAGATATATGAGTTTGAGTTAGCTAAGGAAGCTCAGGGTTCAGGAACTTCTGAAATAGAAGGAGTGGAAATTGAAAAGGTTAGCGAACGTCAGCCTGATGTAATCCTTCAGATTGACGAAAACGGTCAGCTTGTGGAAGAAAAAAATATGGATGAGGAAGAGAAATAATTAATCCTCTGAAAGTAAAAACAGAATACCTATGCCTGCAGGCACTATTACACAGGCGGGTCCTGCATTTTTCGGGCATCGACATCCATTTTTTCACAAGCCTGTTTTTAAAATAAAATCTGATTCAGCGCCTGTTTTCAGGCGCTGTTTTTTTTCCTTTTTCCGGCAGATAAAATCACCCCTCACAACTTACTTGTCTGTCCTTTTATATTTCCAAAAGCTGTTTCTGTTTTCTTTCAGAAATAAACTCCTTGTTTAATAAGCGGGAGCACAGGGGAAAAGGAATTTAAGCTCAATGAAGAAGGAAGCAACTTTAAAAACCTTCCTTCCGGAAGAGCTATGTTTCACCAAACAAAACGATTATGAAAAAGCATGAGCAAATCATAATTCTCGAAGATAATGAAATAAGCATGTTTGTTACACAGGGCATGTTAGCCTCATTTGAAGATAGCTATACCATTAACTATTTTACAAATACAGAAGAAACAATGGCTTATTTGAAAGGCCTGAATGCTGCTTCCGGATCTCCTGTGAGCCTGTTTGTAAATGTTGGTATTATCCTTTACAATGAAAAGTTCATTCAGCTGGCAAAAGACACTCTTACTTCCGGACCTTTCCGGCTGTTCCTCCTCTCCTCTATGCCTGTGGCTGGCGAAAAAAAGAAACACCTGCTAAATGCAGGCTTCCTTTGCTGTATAGAAAAGCCGTTAACAGAACAAAAATTTTTACAGGCACTGGACAACAAGCTTCCTTAAACCGAAAGCTCCTGATGTGTGCTGCTGCCTGGCTGTACAGGCAAAGCAGCCACTTACACATAGCCGCAAAAAGCCGGCCCTGACTTAGGGGGCCGGCTTCTTCAATCAAAAGCTGACGCTTATTTATATTTCAATTTCCATTATTTCACCACTACAATTTTCACCCTCCGGTTCTGGCGGCGGCCTTCAGGGGTTTCGTTGGGTGCTACAGGTTCATGCTCCCCACGTCCCTCAGTTTTCACCCTCTCCCTGGCCAGGCCGGCCGACAAGAGGTATTCCTCTGCTGCCTTTGCCCTGTTTACAGAAAGCTTTTCATTGTATTGCGGGGTTCCTATGGCATCTGTATGCCCTATCAGCTCCACACGCACATCTTTGCCATCAGTATACTTATTAAATATTTCAGTAAGCTCCTGCTTCGACTCATCTGACAGGCTGTATGAATCAAAGGCAAAGTAAATACTAACGGTTAAAGGATATATGCGGTCCAGCACTACCTCTTCCCTGCTTTCATTTTGTCTCCTTCGGGCTGCTTCTTCCAGCCTGCGGCGTTCTGCCTCCAGTTCCTCCTCTTCCAGGCGACGCTGTTCTGCCAGCAGCTGCTCCTCATTAGCTGAAGCATTCCGGATACGGCTGCTGTAGAGATCAGCCAGGTTATCTCCGCGGTTACTGATAAAGAGTACTGTTCCATTATCGTGTTCAAAATAGGAAGCATCAAAACCTTTGGAGTTTATCGGTCTGCCGAGGTTTTCCGGCTTCGACCAGTTCGTCCAGGTACTGTCAAGCCTGTGGCTTCTGTAAATATCTGCATCACCAAAACCTTTATGGCCGTTACTTGAAAAGTAAAGGGTTTTTCCATCCTTACTTAAAAAAGGAGTGATCTCAAAGCCGGGGGTATTAATCTGAGCACCTAAAGATTTCAGTTTCGACCATTTACCCGCCCCGTCTTTTATAGTAATAAAAAGATCTTCATCGCCTGGCATTTTGCGCGTTTTCATGGAAACAATGGCAATATTCCCTTCCCTGTTCACAAAAGCATTGTAAAAAAAGCCGTCCTTTTTCAGCTTCGGAATATCAAGATCTTCCGGAAATGACCACCAGCTGATTCCTTCCTTCCTGGCAACACTAATTCCGGGGTTCCGGCTGTCTTTAGTACCATAATCGTTGAGCAGATAAACCTCCTCCCCGCTTTGATTAAAGCCAAGTATGGCATTATTTCCTTTATTATTTAAGTTATAAAGGTTGTTTTTAGGTGCTCCCCAGCTACTGTCGGGCTGCAACTGAGAATACCATATATCATGACCGGTAAACTTACCCCCCAGGTTACCGGGGTGCAGCATACGCACAAAATAAAGGGTCTTTCCATCTGCGGAGAGCACAGGCATGCTCTCCTCTGCATCTGAATTTAACTCTTCCCCCAGTTTTACCGGTGTATCATATACCACAGGTACAGGAACAACATAACTATCCGCCTCCTTCGGGCCGGAAACGCTGTGCTGGGCATACACACTACCACCGCACAGCTCAGCCAGTAAAAAAAACAGGATAGCGCTTAATTGTATATTTTTCATCATCAGGATCTTCAGTTTTTACCAGAAATAAGGAGACTTGCGGTACTTATTGCCCAGACGAAGCCCTAACACCACCTCATGTGTACCACTGTTTTCAATATTAAATGCACCTGTATTTACCTCGTAAGAGTAACCGAGAGTAACATCTTTGTTAAGCACAAGCCCAAACAATCCCGCTATGGATTCTTTATTCCTGTAAGTAGTACCTACCCAGAATAAATCATCGTAGCGTAGTTTGATATTGGCATCGAAGCGGGCTTCCTGCTGCTGGTCGTAGCGCAGCAGAATACCAGGCTGCAGCTTCAGCTTATAGCTCAGGTCCATCTGGTAACCTACCATGGCATAATGGTGCACATAAGAAACCGGCTTGTCCAGCTCCTCATCAGAAGTGGTGGTAGCCATTACAAGTTGTGTGGCGGAGTAGCCGAGGTAAAATTTTTCACCATACAAGGTCGCCCCCACATTTACATCATATAAAGTGGAATTTACTCCTCCGCTGATCATGGCTAAATAAAGCGCATCATTTTCTGTCCGTACATTGTAAGCTCCTTTGCCAAACCCATTATTGGTAAAAGCAGCAGCAACACCTACGGCCAGGTTCAGTTTACGGTCAAGCGGAATATGGTAGGCATAAGAAAGCAGGCCGCTCATTATCCTGAACCTGCCCATTTCCATATTGCTCAGGAAACCTCCCAGGCCATGCTTCCGCATTCTTTTCCGGTAGGCCTCGTCTGTTTCCTGCTCTTCATAAGCTTCCGGCCGGCTTATCCTTACGGAGTTCATCCGGTAGTCGGGCTTTCTGAAAACCCCGTTAAAGCTTACAAAATATACCTCCGGAGACTCCTCAAGTCCTGCCCATTGCTTCCGGTAGCCGGCATTGATATTCCAGAAATCCTCAATGCCGGAAAAAGAAGGGTTCATGGCATGAGGTTGCAGGAAATACTGGCTGAAGCGATACTGCTGCCGCTCCTGGGCATAGCCTCCGGGCCCTGCCAGTAAGGCGATAAGGATTAATACTATTATATAAATCTTTTTCATATCCGGTTTCATTAAAATCTTCAGTTATCGGGCAATGGTAAGGGTACCCTTTTTCACAATTTCGCCTCCGTTCAGGCGGATCTCGTACAGGTAAATACCCTCCGGAAGCGCTCTTCCATTCTGAGTACCATCCCATTCCTTATTGCTGCTATAGTTCTTCGCCTGAAATACAACCCGGCCGTTCCTGTCAAACACCCTCAGCTCATTGTTTTCGTAGAGGGAGAGGAAGCGGATGTTCCAGGTATCATTGGCATTATCGCCGTTTGGAGTAATAAGATCAGGAATATTAAGGGCCAGCTGGTTATATTCCACAGTAAATACAAAAGTAGTTTCCGTTTCTGCCTCTCCGTCCGATACCGTTACTGTAATTACAGAGCTGCCAAGAGTTTCAATACCGGGAGGGTAAAAAGTAAGTGTTCTTTCCTCTCCGTTGGCTCCTCCCTGAGATACGTCTATTGCTGAAGCAGGAATCAGGGCCGGATTACCGGACGCAATGGTGAGCTGTAAATCCTTTCCGGGAGTTTCCCTGTCAAACACGCTAAAGGTTACTGAGGCAGGGGTTTCAGATCCCAGCTTCACGCTTACATCATCTATATCAGATATCTCAGGAGCACTATTTACATTCAGTACAGTTAGTTTAAAGCTATCTTCAATCCACTGTCCATCAGGGTCGGTGGCCCTGACTAAAATAAAGTATTCTCCAATATCCTTCGTTTCAGGGGTTCCGCTAAACGCCCTGCCCTCCGCATTAAAGCTTAACCAATCAGGTAGGGCAGCACCCCCGGTAAGAGAAGCAGAGAACGTAAGAGTCTCATTTCCATCCGGATCAGTAAATACTGCATTCTGGCCGATTGATATAATATGTTCGAAAGGCTGATGTTCATAAGCAGTCCTGTCGGCCAGCTTTCCATTCAAAACAGGATGATCGTTATTAACCGGATGCACTATTAAGCTGAATGACTGCTTATACAGGTTGTTGGCCGGCTGCCCGTCATCAGCAATTACTGTTATAGAAGCTGAACCAAAGCCGTCTTTCTTTGCTGTAATGCTTACTGTTCCTGTTGCCGGATCGATGCTGATGTTGGCAAAATTAACGCCCGCCGGAGAAAGTGAATAAGTAATTGTTTCCACTTCATTAGCTGGTGAGGAGGTGGTCTCCACTGTTACAGTTACCAGCTCTGCAAAATCCTCCTCTTTTTCCACCAGGTCCGTTGAGAGGGTAAATACAGGATAATCATTTACAGCATTTACAATGAGGGTCAGTGTCCGGCTGGCTGTAGCTCCTTCCGCATCTTCCGCTGTAATGATTAACTCCGCGCTTCCCCACAAATCCGGTCTTGAGGTAATAGTTACCTCACCATTACTGCTGTTAAAGCTGATATTTGCAAAATCCACAGACGCCGGAGAGAGTGAGTAAGTAATCCTTTTCGTTTCATTCGCCGGAGACTGATCAGTAACCGTAACTACAATTGTTTCTGTAAAATCCTCATCCTTCTCTACCCTGTCTGTCGATAAAGTAAATACAGGTGCATCATTTACTGAATTAACAATCAGCTCAAAGGATTCCTCATGGGTGGAATTTACCGCTTGCCCGTCATCAGCAATTACTTTGATGGTGGCAGCGCCAAAAGCATCTTTCTTTGCTGTAATGCTTACCGTACCTGTAGCTCTATCAATGCTGATGTTGGCAAAATCTACTGTGGCCGGTGAGAGGGAGTAAGTAATTGTTTCTTTTTCATTAGCCGGAGAAGAAGTAGTCTTAACCGTAACAGTTTCTGTTCCTTCAAAATCCTCATCCTTCTCCACCTTGTCTGTTGACAAAGTAAACACAGGAGCATCATTTACCGGTTTAACAATCAGCTCAAAGGAGTCCTCATGGGTGGAATTTACCGCCTGCCCGTCATCTGCAATTACTTTGATTGTGGCAGAGCCAAAGGCATCGTTCTTTGCTGTAATGCTTACCGTACCTGTAGC
The DNA here is from genome assembly GCA_017948555.1 of Cesiribacteraceae bacterium YIM B00369. GTDB lineage: Bacteria > Bacteroidota > Bacteroidia > Cytophagales > Cyclobacteriaceae > Nafulsella. Next base: position 186,836 of record JAFMYY010000003.1, read on the forward strand.
TCTATCAATCCTGATGTTGGCAAAATCAACTGTGGCAGGTGAGAGGGAGTAAGTAATTGTTTCTTTTTCATTAGCCGGAGAAGAAGTAGTCTCAACCGTAACAGTTTCTGTTCCTTCAAACTCCTCCTCCTTCTCCACCGTGTCTGTAGACAAAGTAAAGACAGGAGCATCATTTACCGGATTAACAATCAGCTCAAAGGTTTCCTCATGGGTGGAATTTACCGCCTGCCCGTCATCAGCAATTACTTTGATTGTGGCAGTGCCAAAGGCATCTTTCTTTGCTGTAATGCTTACCGTACCTGTAGCTCTATCAATCCTGATGTTGGCAAAATCAACTGTGGCAGGTGAGAGGGAGTAAGTAATTGTATCTTTTTCATTAGCCGGAGAAGAAGTGGTTTCCACTGTTACAGTTACTGTTCCTGCAAAATCCTCATCCTTCTCCACCTTGTCTGTCGACAAAGTAAACACAGGTGCATCATTTACTGAATTAACAATCAGCTCAAAGGATTCCTCATGGGTGGAATTTACCGCCTGCCCGTCATCAGCAATTACTTTGATGGTGGCAGTGCCAAAGGCATCTTTCTTTGCTGTAATGCTTACCGTACCTGTAGCTCTATTAATACTGATGTTGGCAAAATCAACTGTGGCAGGTGAGAGGGAGTAAGTAATTGTTTCTTTTTCATTAGCCGGAGAAGAAGTGGTTTCCACTGTTACAGTTACTGTTCCTGCAAAATCTTCCTCTTTCTCTACCTTATCTGTTGACAAAGTAAATACAGGCGCATCATTTACCGGTTTAACAATCAGCTCAAAGGATTCCTCATGGGTGGAATTTACCGACTGCCCGTCATCAGCGATTACGGTGATGGTGGCAGCACCAAAGGCATCCTTCTTTGCTGTAATGCTTACAGTGCCTGTGGCTGCATCAATACTGATGTTTGCAAAATCTACTGTGGCCGGTGAGAGGGAGTAAGTAATTGTTTCTTTTTCATTAGCCGGAGAAGAAGTGGTTTCCACTGTTACAGTTACGGTTTCTGTAAAATCCTCATCCTTCTCCACCTTGTCTGTTGACAAAGTAAATACAGGTGCATCATTTACTGATTTGACAACCAGCTCAAAGGATTCCTCATGGGTGGAATTTACCGACTGCCCGTCATCAGCAATTACTTTGATGGTGGCAGCGCCAAAGGCATCTTTCTTTGCTGTAATGCTTACAGTGCCTGTGGCTGCATCAATGCTGATGTTGGCAAAATCAACTGTGGCCGGTGAGAGGGAGTAAGTAATTGTTTCTTTTTCATTAGCCGGAGAAGAAGTGGTTTCCACTGTTACAGTTACTGTTTCTGTAAAATCTTCATCCTTCTCCACCTTGTCTGTTGATAAAGTAAACACAGGAGCATCATTTACTGAATTGACAATCAGCTCAAAGGATTCTTTATGAGTGGAATTTACCTCCTGCCCGTCATCAGCGATTACGGTGATGGTGGCAGCACCAACGGCATCTTTCTTTGCTGTAATGCTTACCGTGCCTGTGGCTGCATCGATGCTGATGTTGGCAAAATCAACTGGGGCCGGTGAGAGGGAGTAAGTAATTGTTTCTTTTTCATTAGCCGGAGAAGAAGTGGTTTCCACTGTTACAGTTACTGTTTCTGTAAAATCTTCATCCTTCTCCACCTTGTCTGTTGATAAAGTAAACACAGGAGCATCATTTACTGAATTGACAATCAGCTCAAAGGATTCTTTATGAGTGGAATTTACCTCCTGCCCGTCATCAGCGATTACGGTGATGGTGGCAGCACCAAAGGCATCTTTCTTTGCTGTAATGCTTACCGTGCCTGTGGCTGCATCGATGCTGATGTTGGCAAAATCAACTGTGGCCGGTGAGAGGGAGTAAGTAATTGTTTCTTTTTCATTAGCCGGAGAAGAAGTAGTTTCCACTGTTACAGTTACGGTTCCTGCAAAATCCTCATCCCTCACTACCTTGTCTGTCGATAGCGTAAATGCAGGAGCATCATTAATTCCGGTTATCGTAAGGGTAAAATACTGTGAGTAAGTGTCCGTACCATCATTAGCCGTAACTTCAAACACCTGCAAACCATTGGCATTTTCAATAGAAGTAAACTTCAGTCTGAAAACACCTTCTTCTTTTTCCTCTATTTCAGCTATGGCTATTGGCGCATCTCCTCCTTTTACAGCTACAGTATAAGTGACTGGCTGCCCCTGCTCATCAGCAGGAACTGCAAGAGGCTTTATTAAGGCATATAAAGGATCTTTAAAATCTTCATCAGCTGTATAATTATCTGGCACAAGCACAAACTCCGGAAGGTCGTTTACCTTATTAATCTTTAATTCAAACTCTTCGGTATGGGTGCGGTTCGGCTCAGATACCGGAATTGCTTCTTCGGCAGTAACCACAAAAACCTGATTACCATTAGCGTTGGGAACAGCCTTTATTTCCAGCTGCTGCTTCTCATCCTTTTCCACTACCTTAACACTGGCAATTGGAGCATCCCCGCCTTGAACGGCCACACTATAATGTACCTGCTGTTCCTTTTCATTTTCAGGCACATGCCCCTGTACAATCTCCACATAATACGTTTCGGTAAAATCCTCCTCAACCTCCATGCGCTCCGGGTTCAAGGCAAAAACAGGCGCATCATTCACTGATTTTACAATCAGCTCAAAAGTTTTTTCATACAGATTATTCTCCGCCTGGCCGTCATCCGCAATTACCTTAATGACTTCTCTTCCAAACGCATCCTTTACAGCTGTTATGGTAACAGCTCCTGTTTCTTCATTTATACTTATGTTGGCAAAATCCACAGATGCCGGGGAAAGGGAATAGCTGACAGCCTCTTTTTCATTGGCAGGTGAAAGATCCGTCAAAGCAATAGTAACCGGCTCTTCAAAGTCCTCATCCCTCTCTACTAAATAAGTGCTGAGTTCAAAAGCAGGTGCATCATTTACAGGCAGCACCTCCACATTAAAGTTTACCGCAGCTTCCGCCCGCTCCCGGGTAACAAAATCGCGGTTGGGCTCATTTTCCACAGCAGCAAGGCTTAAGGTGAGCGGGTAAATACCGAATTCATCTTTTTCCGGAATAAAATAAAGACCCTGCAGCTCATCTGCACTGCTGAAAGTGTAAACCCCGCCACCGGCAGGGGCTCCCGCAGACAAGCCGGCTCCTTCAGGCACACCGGATATCCGGATATCCTGAAGGGTTTCAGAACTATCATTATCAACAAGGGCAGCAGTTATATCAAGCGCTATCCGGGTATCTTCAGGGCCTGATACATCATTTGCAGTAAGCAGCGGCGGGTCTGCCACTGCCCTTACCACCACATTCAAATTAATGGGCGAGGGAGAGATATTGCCCGCTTCATCGCGCACCTTAATTGAAATTAAAGCACTGCCATGCCTGTGGGCAGAAGGTGTAATCCTGATCCTGCGGATCGAATTGTCGCCTGTTACCACAAAGCTTCCGGTATTTGGAATCAGAATAGTATCATTAGAACTAAATTCAACAATAAGATGCTTCGGCTCCTGCGGGGCATCGCTCACACTAAAGCTATAGGTAACCGACCTGTCCTCATCGGTATACAGCAGATGGTAAATAGACGGATGAGTATTGTCTACCGTATAAAAATCGCCGCTGGTAAAATCCCCATCCCCTGTTTCTTCGCCACCCAGCTTAATTCCCTTTAAACTTAAGACTGAGTTATCATCCCTGAAAATCAACTTTAATATACCATCACCCGATACCCCTCCAACAGTAACAAGAAACACCCTGTTCGAGGCGTCGGCAGTAAATAACTCCACACGTTCAATGACTGCCCTAAGAGGCATCCCACCATCAAAGGTTGCTGTATCCAGCTCAAAATCAGTTTCATCAACACTTTTAGGTTGAACAGGCTCTGAAAAAGTAACAAAAAAACCTACCACCTCGCTGTTAGTGGGGTTTGTGTCGCGCAGGCTGATACTTTCCACCCGCGGGATGCTGATGGTGGTAAATTGCTCAACTTTTCCGTAAGAAATTCCCTCTGAGTTTTTCACCACAACACGGTAATACCAGATTTGTCCGTCTTCCAGCCCCTCCAGCGCAAACTGAACAGGAACAGATTCCCTTCCCTTTTCAATAAGCTGCTTGTTTGCGGCAGTTTCAGGATCGAAGCTTTCCGCTGTAAATTCAGTTTTGCTGTACTGCAGCGCTGCTGTTGCTCCGGAAACTGCATTGGTTATTGTGCCGCTAATAATAGCCCCTGTAGTTGTAACAGCTGTTGCTGCACCGGTTTCAGCCACTGCTTTAACAATGTCTTTCAGATTTATTGTAATAAGGGCAGAACTGCTTTCTTCTCCCGCGGAAGCACTTACGGTCAGGCTAAGAGTGGGCCTGGCTTCATAGTCCAGGCTGCGGTTACCACTAACCTTCAGCTCACCGGTAGCCCTATCAATAATAAATGCTTCTGCATCCTCTCCCCCGCTAATGGCATACACAAGCGAAACTCCCTCCTCTGCATCTGCCTTTACAGTTCCTGCAATAGTACCCGCAGGGGCATTTTCCTCCACTTCAAACACCTGGTCTGCAATTACAGGTAGCGCATCCTCCCCCATAACCAGGGCCGGAAGCAAAAGGCAGAACCCTATAATCAGGGCAAAAAACGGATTGGGATTCCTTTTCGGTTGGCTGTGAGATCTATTTTCCATTAAGAATTAAATTTTTCTTTGGTTCCTCTTCCTGCTTCAGTTGCAAGGGAAGATATTCGGTAAGAGAATAAGGGATCTGGTATAAAGTCCTACAAATGTAATATTTGATTTACAAAATATCACATTTTTTAATTAAATTTTATTCTTTAAAGAAAAAATTATATTATTTAAACTATAGTTGTTTCCAGGCCAAATACTTCAAAAATGAATTAATACAGCTAAAACACTAACTTTCAGGCTATACAAAGGTAAAAATCAACAGATCATTCTTTATGAACAAAACATTCCTGTTCCTTAAAAAATGATATGTTTAAAAGTGCTTTATGGAACAAATTTTTAAAAACAGATAATATTTATACCGGCAAACGGAGGTAAATGTTACACTATCAGAATATATTTTACGGATAATTGAAGAAAGAAGACAGCTTTTGATGTATTAACAGCAATAAATCAAATTCCGGCACTGCAAAAAATAACAGGAAACTCACCTCCTGCCTACAAGCCGTTTTTCTGGTAATAAGCAATGCCCAGCCGTATTTTATGGTAAGGATACTTCCCTTCCAGGCTATCAAACAGAGGCTTTAACTGGCTGTCTATACCATGCACATAAAGGGCATCGCCTATTTTCTCCAGTTCAGCCTGGCTGATAAATTTTTCCAGCGACTCCAGGCGGCCCTGCAGGTAAAGGGTTGCTATATGTGAATAGACGGTCATTAACTGCATACTCCGCTTCTCCGCAATCCCCTCCGGGCTCAGCCCTGTTTTTAAAAGATCAAGGGTCACCAGGTGGGTTTCCCCCTTCGCCTTCTCCCCTTTTTCATCCTGATCTTTCCGGAAGGCCATAATTTCTGTAATAAAATCATGACCGTAGTTTTCCATTTTTACACGGCCAACGCCACTTACCTGCAACATACTGTCTTCTGTTACCGGGCAGTCGGCAGCCATTTCATGCAGTGTTTTATCACTGAAGATTACATAAGGCGGCACCCCCTGCTCATCGGCCAATTTCTTTCTCAGCTTCCTGAGCCGCTCAAACAGCTCACCTCCTGCTGCCACTTCATTCTTTGGCTTCGCTTTTACCTTTGGCACAGCATTAAGATCTGCCTTATATAAAGCAACCTTCTTCCCTCCGAAAAGCACTTCCTGGCTGGCCCCGTTCAGGCGAAGCTTCTGGTGCTGGTCATAGGCAATATCGAGCAGGCCGGTATTTATCAGCTGCTGTATGTAATTACGCCAGTCCAGCGGATGTACATCTCTTCCCGCCCCGTAGGTTTTAATCCTGAACAGGCCTTTCCGCCTCACCTCTTCTGTATCGGACCCCCGGAGCACATCAATAAGCAGGGAAACGGGCAGCGACTCTTTGGAGCGGGCAACAGCTGAAAAAGCTTTCTGCGCCAGCACAGTTCCATCGAAGGACTGGTGCGGATTCCGGCATACATCGCAGTTGCCGCAGTTTTCTTCCTGCACCTCCCCAAAATAAGCAAGTAATACTTTCCTCCGGCAAATATGTGCTTCGGCATACTGCTGGAGCCGCTCAAGCTTAGCTTCCTGCAGGTCTCTGCGTTGCTGCGGCAAATCTTCCAGCATCGACCGCTGCTTCATTACATCGGCAAAGGAATAAAAAAGAAGTGTGTCTGCAGGCAGGCCGTCGCGCCCGGCCCGGCCTATTTCCTGATAGTAGCTCTCAATATTCTTTGGCAGGTTATAATGAATAACCCAGCGCACATTCGACTTATCGATACCCATGCCAAAAGCAATGGTGGCGCATACTATCTGGATATCGTCGTTCAGGAAAGCCTGCTGTGTTTTCATGCGCTGCTGGTGCGGAAGGGCTGCATGGTAAAAGCCGGCATTGTACCCCGCCGCCTGCAGCCTGGCCGCAACCGATTCGCAGGCCTTCCGGCTCAGACAATAAATGATACCTGCTTTAAAAGGGCGCTCCTCCAGGAATTCCAGTATCCGCTTAATCCTGTCCTGAGCCGGCAGTACGGTAAGGCTCAGATTGGGCCGGTCGAAAGAAGCTACAAAAACCTGCGGCTGCCGCAGAGCTAACTGCTGCAGAATATCCTGGCGGGTGAGCTTATCGGCCGTGGCAGTAAGCGCCATTAAGGGAACATCGGGGAAATGCTCTTTTATTTTGCTCAGCTGCGTATATTCAAGGCGGAAATCGTGCCCCCAGAAACTGATGCAGTGGGCTTCATCCACAGCAAAAAGAGAGACCTGCAGTTGCTTAAGGAGGAACTGAAAATTATCGGAAAGCAGCTTCTCCGGCGAAACATATAACAGCTTCAGCTGCCCGCTGGCACACTGCCGCTCAATAGCTGCCTGCTCCTGCCAGTCCTGGCTGCTGTTTAAATAAGCTGCAGCAATACCGTTTCGCTTCAGAGCCTCCACCTGGTCATGCATCAGGGCAATAAGGGGAGAAATTACCACGGTTATTCCGGGCAAATAAAGGGCAGGCACCTGGTAGCAGATGGATTTCCCTCCACCGGTTGGCATGAGCACCAGCACATCTTTTCCGGATATGGCAGCCTGCACAATTTCATGCTGCATCGGACGGAACTGTCCGTAACCGTAATACTTTTTTAAAATTATTTGAAGCTCAGACAATCCCAACCTATAACCTTTTACAATAATATCAGTAAACAGATAATACCTGTCTTTTGCCCGGCAGGCATAATTTACCTGCCCGGGGGCATATATTACAGGTCAGCGAAGTTATACAAGAATCGGCTGTTTATCAAAACTTTAACATTTATAATGGGTTGAATATGATATAAAGCTGACGTTAATTTTTTTTTAAACTTAAACTAATGATAGACATTATACTCTGTGGTACAGCCTATGTAGTAATGGTTTACTTCATGGTTGTTTTGATGAAAAAGAAAAACCAGCCTGTAAGAGGCGACGACGACGATGACGGAGGCATCAGCATTTCGGCTCTCCCCGACCTTGATGATCTTCCTCCGGGAGTAACACTGCCGGGAGGCGGCCCTGCACGAAAAAAAGAACTGATAGAGGAGGATGAAGAAATGCTGGTATAAACGGCTCAGTGAAAAGCGTCTTCAAAGTGAGTTATTTGCTCCACTTCTCCTAATTCAACTGAAATAATATCGAAGCGGATTTCTCCCTGCCAGTTTACCTTAAAAATATAAGCGTTTGCACAGGAAACCACTTTACGCGCTTTTTTATTCGTTACTGCTTCTTCAGGATACCCCCAGTCTGCATTCCCTGTCCTGGTTTTTACCTCCACAAAAAGCAGCAGGTTATCTTTGCGGGCAATAAGGTCTATTTCTCCCCTGCGGTGACGATAATTTCTTTCCACGATCAGGTATCCTTTTTTCTCTAAAAGTTCTGCCGCCTTTTTTTCACCTGATTTTCCGATAGCTTGCTTATCATCCATTAAAATTTGTTTTAAATTTGGATATATTATCCTGCTCTTTTTAATCAGAACTTGTTTATTGTATTGTAATTTACCGGTAGCCCGTAACGTTTTAACTTTGCGGACTGTAAATGGTATAAGCAAAACAAGCTCTTAACCCGAAAACGAACTTTTACAATGGATAAAATGAAACCCCTTATTGAAGGTTTTGCCAGACAAATTAAGGAAGCCCTTAAAGTCGGGCAGGAGACAAAGGTTAATCCGGCAAAAAAGGAAATCCGTAATATCATAAACTGCGGCATGGGTGGTTCCGGTGTAAGCGGAAACCTGGTGGCTTCACTTGTACAGGATGAGCTAAAGGTACCTTTTATCGCTTTAAAAAGCTATAATGTACCGGCATTTGTAAATGAGCACACTCTCTTCATTGCTTCCTCTTTCAGCGGCAATACCGAGGAAACCATTGAATGTTTACAAAAAGCGCTTAATGCAGGGGCCCAATGCTGCGCCATTACCAGTGGCGGAAAAATTATGGATATGGCCAGGGAAAATGGAATGGATATGATTACCCTGCCGGTTGATACTGCAAACCCCAGGGCTAATTTCGGGCATTCTGTAATTCAGCTATTGTTTATGCTCCACTATAAGGAGCTTATCGGCACCAGTTTTATTAATCAGTTGAACAGTACCGTTACCCTCCTGGAGCAGGAAGAAAAGGAACTGCACAGCAAGGCAAAAAAGCTGGGCAACAGGATTAAAGGCTATCTTCCCATCATTTATACCGACAGCAGAATTCTGCCCGTGTCAATTCGCTTTCAGCAGCAAATATCAGAAAACGGCAAACACCTGGCTCATGTTAATGAATTTCCGGACATGAACCATAATGAACTGGTAGGCTGGGAACATCCGGAGCAGGTACTGAGCGACAGCAAAATATTTTTCCTGAAAACCGATTTTGATCACCCACGCGTGCATGAGCGGTTCAGGATATGTGAGGAAATACTGAGCAGCAAAGCCTCCACCATTATTACAGTTAATGCCAAAGGCAAAAGCCTGCTGGAGCAGTGCTTCTATCTTATTCACCTTACTGACTGGATCTCTTACTACCTTGCTTTAGCCAATGATGCAGATCCTTATGAAGTAAAAGTAAATGATTATTTAAAATCGGCACTTTCAAAACCGTAAACCCTCCCCTGTGAACAGTATTATTAATAAGGAAGTGGAATTCCGGCACCTGGGCCTGATCGATTACCAGCAGGCCTGGACTTACCAGGAAAAACTTTTCGGGCAGATTATTGACCTGAAGATCAGCAACCGAAAGCTGGAGGAGCCCCTGCAGCAACCAACGCCCAACTACCTGCTGTTTTGCCAGCACCCTCATGTGTACACTTTAGGTAAAAGCGGAGAGGAAGCGCATCTGCTGCTTAATGAGCAGGGACTTAAGGATGCAGAGGCCACATATTACAAAATAAACCGCGGCGGAGACATTACCTACCATGGCCCCGGCCAGATTACAGGTTACCCGATTATTGACCTTGATAATTTTTTTACTGATATCCATAAATACCTTCGCTTTCTGGAGGAGGCGGTTATTCTTACACTCAAAGATTATGGAGTGGAAGCCGGCCGTATTGAAGGGCTCACCGGCGTATGGATAGATCATGAGAAGCAGCAGAATCCCCGCAAAATATGCGCCTTAGGAGTTAAAAGCAGCCGTTGGGTAACCATGCATGGCTTCGCCTTTAATGTAAATACCGACCTGAGCTACTTCGGCAACATTGTTCCCTGCGGCATAAGCGACAAAGCCGTTACCTCACTGGAAAAGGAACTGGGAGCACCGCAGAAAATGGAGGAAGTGGAAGAAAAATTAAAAGGACATATTGCGGAGCTGTTTGGAATGAAGCTTACAGAGGGAATTACTCACACCATGGAGTAAATCAAATTCCTCTTTATAAAAAAATACCCGGCAGCCTTTATACAGGCTGCCGGGTATGAAAATAATTTTATCCATACCGGTCACTACTTCTTAAGCTCTGCTATAACGGTACGCCCGCCTTTGGTTTTATCACCTATAGCTACTTTTACCTCCGCATCAAGGGGCAGCAGGATATCCACGCGGGAACCGAACTTGATAAAACCAAACTCAGCACCCTGATCTACCTTATCACCTTCCTTTACATACCATTTTATCCGGCGGGCTAATGCTCCGGCTATCTGCCTGAAAAGAACTTCTGTGCCTGAAGGAGATTGTATTACAATAGTAGTCCGTTCATTATCGGTACTGGATTTTGGATGCCAGGCTACCAGATACTTACCTGCGTGGTATTTAAAATACTTAATAACTCCACCCACAGGATTCCGGTTTACGTGCACATTTACCGGCGACATAAAAATGGAAATCTGCTTTCTTTTTGTTTTAAAGTATTCTGTTTCCACTACCTCTTCAATAACCACCACTTTACCATCTGCCGGCGCAATAACATGGCGCTCATTGGCGCTTATCATTATATTGGGGTTGCGAAAAAACTGGAGAATAAGCAGGTAAAATACCAGGCTTATTCCCATAAACAGGTAATGAAGCTCATCCTGCTCAGGGTAGAAATAAATAAACAGCAGGTTTAACCCGACTAAAATTACGAGCAAGATAAAAAGCAGCTGGCGGCCTTCCTTATGAATAGTCATTTTTAATATTATATTTTCAAACTTTATTACAGCTTTGTTTTTTTCACCTGCAATGAACAAGCTGCCGGTTGTAATATTCCGCAGCTCCTTGCAGACTTTAAGAGCATATTTAAACAAGCTCTAAAAAAGCTTTGCAAAATAAAGCTTTCTGCATGAAATATTATACATATTTATAAAAAAAGGCTGGCCGTCAAATTACTCCGGGCCAGCCTTTTTATTTTATATATACAGATTTACTGTACCATTTGTTTTCCGCATCAGAAGCCACCCCTGAATTTATAGGTTTTGGCCACTTTATCAATAGCTACTATATAAGCACCTATCCGCATCGACACATTATATTCCTGTGCCGTATTATATACTTTTTCAAAAGCATCTTTCATAATCCTGTCCGAACGGCGGTTTACCCTTTCACCCGTCCATTTATACCCAAGCCTGTTTTGTACCCATTCAAAATAAGAAACAGTTACACCACCGGCATTAGCCAGGATATCCGGCACTACCAGAATTCCTTTGTCATTGATAATGGAATCGGCTTTGGCAGAAGTAGGGCCATTAGCACCTTCCACAATAAGCTTCGCTTTTATGTTGGAGGCATTTCCTGCAGTAATTACATCTTCCATAGCGGCAGGAACCAGCACATCAACCTCCAGCTCCAGTATTTCATCTCCGCTGCCCAGCTTCTCTCCCCCCGGAAAACCTTCCAGACTTCCTTTATTATTATTCCGGTAATTAACCGCTTCATTCACATCCAGGCCATTCGGGTTATAGTAAGCACCGGAAAGGTCCGATATTGCCACTATCTTCACCCCTCTTTCTTCAAGCAGGAGTGCGGCAAATGACCCTACGTTACCAAAGCCCTGAACAGCGCAGGTAGCCTGGTAAGGGTTAATTTTAAGCTTTTCCATGGCAGCCAGCGCCGATACCATTACCCCCCGTCCCGTTGCTTCCGTACGTCCTAATGATCCTCCCAGTACCAGGGGCTTTCCGGTAACCACAGCCGTGGTGGTTTTGCCTACTGCGCGGGAGTATTCATCCATCAGCCAGGCCATTTCCTGTGGCCCTGTGCCCATATCCGGAGCAGGAATATCGCGGTCAGGACCGAATACTTCCATCATGGAAAGGGTAAATGCTCTTGTAAGGCGTTCTATTTCTCCGGCCGACATCTGACGGGGGTTACAACGGATACCACCCTTGGCACCTCCGTATGGAATATCCACTACAGCACATTTCCAGGTCATCCAGGCAGCCAGTGCTTTTACTTCGTCTATATTCACATTCATATCATACCTGATACCGCCTTTTGAGGGGCCAAGAATGTTAGAGTGAATCACCCGGTAACCTTCAAATACCTTAATGGACCCATCGTCCATTGTTACCGGCAGCGAAACAGTTACCTGCCGTGTGGGGGCTTTCAAAACATTATATACTTCATCATCAAGTCCCAATGCCTGTGCAGCAATATGGAATCTCGACATCATGGATTCAAATGGATTTTCTTTATCCTTAATAGGAGCTGGTTCTATATATGCCATAGATTTATGTGCTGTTTTACTGTGTTAATATGCAAAAAAATGATTACTCCTGCCAGAGTAAATTTAAAAATAAGTCCTTATATAAGAAGCAATACCTCTTAAGGTTGTTACGCAAAATCTAAAAAATGTTTCACAGTAAGGCTGTTAAAGCAAAATCCTCTGATCCGGCCGGGCGATACCATAATTTCTGCCCATATTCCTGTTTCCGGAATCCAATCTTCTGATATTAGAAAAGGATCAGGTAGGCAAGTATAAAAGGGGTGGCAAGTAAAATTCCGTCGAAGCGGTCGAGAAAACCTCCATGCCCGGGTATAGAGGTTCCTGAATCTTTAATGGCAATACTGCGCTTGAATAAAGACTCCACCAGGTCGCCATAGGTGGCGGTAACTACAGTAATAACAGAGAGCACAAGCCACTCCCAAAGCAGAAGATCATGGTAAAAGAGAGAAATAAGAAAGGCCATAAACAAAGCTGCAATTGTACCTCCTATACTTCCTTCCCATGATTTTTTAGGCGATACACGCTCAAAAAGCTTTGTTTTCCCGAACTTTGTACCGGCAAAATAAGCGCCTGTATCGCTTGCCCATATTATAAAGAGCAGCCCCAGTATTATCTCGTGACTGTAAAAACCATTAATAAACACACAAACATGCAGGAGCGAAAACGGAACAGCCACATACACAATCCCTAAAAAAGTATAGGCAATACTGGTAAAAGGCTTAATATCATTTTTCCGGTACAGTTTAATAAAAAAGGTTCCTGCCGCAATAGGAAACACCAGGAAGTAATAATGGTAAGAAAGAATATGTTTTTCAATAAGAAAGGTGAGTGTATAGATAAACATTCCTGAAAAAGTTCCCCAGAACTTAAGGGGCAGCATACCATCCAGACCTGTAAGTTTGTAGAACTCCAGCTGGGTAAGCATGGTAATAACGAAAAACATAGCAAAATACGTCCAGGAATTAAACCAGGCCGAAAAAATAATTAATGCCCCTCCAAGCAAAGCTGCAATTACTCTCTGGCGCAGATTGCTGTAACTATTCAAACGTGATATCATCCGTAATAATTTTGATTGCCATCAGCACGTCGTCGGCGCCTACATGCACTTCGTAAAACCCTAAATGGTAAGCAGTATCTTTTTTATTTACTACTACTGCAGGTATATCATTATCTTCCAGTACTGCCTTTACAATTTCAGCCCGGTACAGGTTATCATTTTTAAACACCCTGGCCCACTTACTCATTCGTTTGCGGTGTTGATGTGTTGAAATATCGACGCAGGTAAATAAAACCTGCTCCACCTAAAAGTAAAAATACAAGAATATAATGATATGGCAAGGAAGGACTTTCCGTTACATCCTCACTGATTATCTTCACCTGATATAAATACACCAGAAGCAGGCTAAAGCCATTGTTAATAAAATGACCTATAATGGGAAGCATGAGGCTTCCGGACCAGTAATAAAGGTATCCAAATATCAAGCCGAGAAACATTCTTGGAAAAAGACCATAAAACTGTAAGTGAATAGCCGCAAAAATAAATGAAGCAAGCCAGATTCCTAGATGAGGATTCTGAAGGGCTTTTACCAGATTTCGCTGAAGCAATCCCCTGAACAATAACTCCTCTCCTACAGCAGGCAAAACTGCTACTATAAAAACCACCAGCAAGGAATCGCCCGCAGAGCTGAAATCAACCAGATGTTCGGTAATCCGGCGCATACTCCGTTCCTTTTCCAGCAATATTTCTTCAAGCCATTTTAAAGGTTCAGGAAAAACAATGCCTGAATTCCATTCTATTAAAAGGGAATTCACCATTATAAAAGAAAGGGTAACCAATACTGTAAGGCTTATGGGAATTAAATGACTGGCCTTTTTGTTAGTGAGGTCAAAAAAACCCTTATTCTCGTAGTGATTCAGGTATAATAAAGGAGCGACAATGAAAGCTCCCAGGGCCGAGCCGAACTGGATACAATAAAGAATGTATTTAGCATTTGGTTCGATCTGGAAATTTTGGGCAACCAGCAGTACCTGCTCAAAACCCATCCCGAACAGGAGCATTGCAAGCAGCACTCCTAAAAACTGCCCTACAAACATTCCTGCTAAAAAGTAAAGAATGATGTAGAAAAGAGCGCGCCATGGACTGCCAGCTGAATATTCTTGTTGTGTAGTTCCGTTATTTTCCATAATAAACAGTAAATTTACGCTAAAATTATTAATTGCAAATTGGTTAAAATAGGAAATTTAGAAGTCGGAGAATTCCCCCTGTTGTTGGCGCCCATGGAAGATGTGAGTGATCCTCCTTTTCGCGCTGTATGTAAAGCACAGGGTGCAGACCTTATGTATACCGAATTTATTTCGGCCGAAGGACTGATCAGGGACGCTGAAAAAAGCATGCAGAAGCTGGATATCTATGACTATGAAAGGCCGATTGGCATCCAGATTTTTGGAGATAAGATAGAAAGCATGCGTGAAGCGGCTGCCATTGCCGAAGCTGCAAACCCTGAACTGGTGGATATTAACTATGGCTGCCCGGTAAAAAAAGTTGCCTGCAAAGGCGCCGGGGCCGGTATTCTGCTCGACCTGCCTAAAATGCAGCAAATGACTGCCGAAATAGTAAAAGCGGTAACCAAACCTGTTACGGTTAAAACCCGCCTTGGCTGGGACACCAGCACCATTAAAATTATTGAGGTAGCCAAACGCCTGCAGGATGTAGGCATACAGGCCCTTACTATCCATGGCCGCACCCGCCAGCAAATGTACAAGGGCGAAGCCGACTGGAGCTATATTGCGGAGGTTAAAAACCATCCTGACATCCATATTCCAATTTTTGGAAACGGCGACATCGACTCTCCTGAAAAAGCACTTGAGTACAAAAACAGATATGGAGTGGACGGCATTATGATAGGCCGTGCTGCAATTGGCTACCCATGGATATTTAATGAAATAAAACATTTCATGAAAACCGGCGAACACCTTCCCGCCCCCGCCCTGGCCGAGCGGGTAAAGGTTGCAAAGGAGCACCTGAAGTTTTCGGTGGAGTGGAAAGGCGAAAAACAGGGGATTTTCGAAATGCGCAGGCATTACACAAACTACTTCCGCGGAATCCCTAATTTTAAACCCTACCGCTCCCGTCTGGTAGAGTCGGACCAATACGATGATGTTTTAGCTACGCTGAATGAAGTAGCCGAAGTATTCGCCAACGCTTACAGCATTGCCTAAATCAGTAAAAGTCCTTCAGAATGCCGATGCGCTTTCCTGGGCATTGTTACTGTTGCTGTCTCTGATCTGGGGCAGCTCTTTTATTCTTATTAAAAAATCGCTGGTTATTTTCGGCCCCGGAGAGGTCGGTGCTTTACGTATAGCATCTGCTGCCATTGCCCTTGCGCCCATTGCTATCCGGCACCTGAGCAGGCTATCGTCCCGGCATAAAAGGTTACTGCTGCTTATAGGCTTTGTAGGCTCCTTTATTCCTGCCTTTCTTTTCGCAAAGGCTCAAACGCGGCTGGACTCAAGTATTACAGGTATATTAAATGCCCTTACCCCCTCTTTTGTGGTAGTAATGGGCGCCCTTTTTTTCAGCCAGAAGTTTACCCGGCAAAATGCAACCGGCTTAATCATCAGCTTCGCCGGATCTGTTCTGCTTATTCTGGCAGGTAACAGCGGGAAACTTGGCGACATTAACTTTTATGCTCTTTTTGTAATAGCCGCCACTATTTGCTATGGCATTAACCTTAATGTAATAAAAGTGTACCTGCCCGATCTTAAGCCTGTTACTATAACGGCAGTATCTCTTCTGTTTGTTTTTCCGCTTGCTCTGGTTTTTTTACTCGGCTTTACCTCATTTACGGAAAAGATAAGCCAGCCCGGAGGTGGAGAAGCGCTGTTCTATGTCTGCCTTTTAGGTGTGGTTGGTACGTCCTTCGCCCTTATCCTTTTTAATAAGCTTGTGCAGCTGACTTCTCCCATGTTCACCTCTTTCGTTACTTATCTTATCCCTATAGTTGCTGTAATCTGGGGCGTTATTGACGGCGAATCGCTCTTTCCTGTTCACTACCTTGCCATGGCAACCATTATTACAGGGGTATTTATAGCAAACCGGCGCAGAAAAAAAATCATTTCTGTAAAGCAGTAAACTATCAGGCCCTCTGCCTGTTATATCCGGCAAAGTCATCATATTCTACTACCGGAAACATGCTTAAAGTTGCTCTTTTTGACCTTAACCAAACTGTTTATAATAAGTCCTCCAAAGACGAGTTCTTTAAGTACGTTTGCTACAGAAGGAATTACAAGCTTATTAACCTTTTACAGATGGGGTGGCATACACTTCAGAAAGAGCTGAATCTTGCCACAAAAACAGAACATAAAGAAAACTTTTTCCATTACATGGATAAGCTATCTCCTTCAACTGTGGATAAGTTTGCTACAGAATACTGGTCTGTGGAGTGGCCTCAGCATTTTAACCAAACCCTGCTGCAGCGGATTGACCAGTTGCGACAATCAGGAAATAAAATTGTTTTTATTACCGGGGCACTCGATGTTTATGTAAAGCCCCTTTTCGAAACTTTCTTAATTCCTGATTACTGGATCGCTACCCGCACCCAGTACATTGGCAATTCGTACAAGGTTATTGGCAAAGCCTGCAAAGATGATGAAAAATTGCAACGCCTGAACCAGATACTCCACCCCCGGCCTTATGAGATTACAGAGGCTTATTCAGACCAAAAGGAAGATATACTGAAAGCAGCCCAAAAAGCTTTCCTGATAAAGCACGGAGAGGCAATTCCTGTTACTTTTTGAGCCTTGCTGCAGGCACAAACAGCCCGGTGAGGAACCGCAATTTTCACCGGAAGAAAAGAAGAAAAAAATATCCGGGGTTTGGCGTAATTCCCGCTATGGGAAAAAATTTTTACCTGACTTCAGGATATAAATTTTTCAAAAAAATAAACCCTTTTCTATTTTATTTTTGTTAACAATACCAGCAGGAACCTTAAATCCAACATTCCTGCTACCTTTGCAAAAATAAAGTATTCCGATACATACTATTACTGTGTTAAAAAATGAATGACGAAAGGGTAACTATCTCACAATATCAGCCAATGCTCGTATCCATTGCCTATAAAATGGTAAATAACATAATGGACGCGGAAGACATTGTGCAGGATACTCTTTTGAAGTTCCTGAGCACAAACAGTCAGCACATCCAGAATGTTAAGGCTTACCTTATAAAGGCTGTCACCAACAACTGCATCAATCACCTTAAAAAGTTAAAGCAAAATGCGGAGGAACTGTTGGACCCGCTGCTTCATTCGGAGTGGATAGCCTCTTTTGAATTTGACTTTTCTAAAGTTGACCTGGAAGCAGAACTTTCCCAGGCTTTTAAAGTAGTTATGCAGAAACTCGAACCAAATGAGCGGGCAGTATATCTCTTCAGGGAAGTTTTTAGCTTTGACTACTCCGAAATTGCAGAAATTGTGGAAAAAAAGAAAGATAACTGCCGCCAGTTATATTGCCGTGCCCAGGGAAAACTCAGGGAGGAGAAGGAACGCTTTAACCTGAATATTGACCAGCAGAAGCAAACCTTTAACAGCTTTTTGGAAAGCTGCAGGGAAGGGAGTTTTAAAAACCTGATCGATTTGTTAAAAGCCGATATGGCCGGAAAGACAAAAGAATAAAAGATAAGAAAGATCATCCTTCCATCTCCCCTCCTCAGGCCTGAACAGAAGCACACCCTCCTTATCCAATACAGGACAAAAGCCCATATTTAGAAATCAATCCCGGTATGGGAACAACTGCTGCTCTGCTTTGTCCCTGAACAGCAGTTAACATTATTAAAAGGCATTAGTGTATGTTCTGGCACAGTTTTTCATTACTCAATGGAAGGATTAAAACACTTCCATTATGATATTTATAGTGAACAGCGAACCTTTTGCCGCAGTACAGTTTCAAAACCAGCTTAAAAGTATAAATAATAATTCTGCAGAAGTTTATTTATCAACAGAAGAAACGGAACAGAACCTGTACAAACATCCGGATATAATCCTCCTGGACGAAAACCTGGGGCTGGCTGACTTACTTTACTTAACGCAATCCATAAAAGCTTATGATGCCAGCATCCAGATCATCTGGATCTGCAACCCGAACTCCTCTGATTTAAAGAAAATGTACAGGAGCTATGGTGTAATGCAATGCCTGGCGAAAGGAGAATATTTTCTTGAGCGCCTCAGCCTTACCATCATTGAAGCCCGTGAAACTCTAACCCGCAGCAAAGGCCGCCAGAACAGAATTGAACACCTCAGGCAAAACATTCTCAATATGGCAACAGACCAGCCTGCGGGCACTGTACAAAATGAAAACTATAAACTGAAAGAAGCAAAATTCTTTCTTTTCTGAAAAACGGAGCAAAAAGAATTCCCGCAGGAACACCGGAATGTAAATTCCTCAACTCCGGACCTGGAAAAAAAATTGCATGGGGTACTTATATTTTAGTACCTTAGTGGCAAATTTTTTATCTTTTTTATCATGCGTGAGAATATTCTTTTTTATCTGTTCTTCTTTTTTTCCTGTTTACAGGCTTCCGCCCAGGTAAACATTACGGTTACAGATGCTGAAACCGGCACTCCCCTGGATAGTGTCCTTATTCAAAACACAGCTTCAGGCGAAAGCCTGAGAACAGATGCCCGGGGAAATGCAGAAATCCCATGGGCGCTCCCTGCTGATGTCCGGCTTTTTAAACCATCTTACAAAAACAAAACACTCACCCTTAGCAGGAACCGGAACAATAGCAGAATTACCCTGACCCCTCTGAACGTACAATTACCGGAGGTGGTAGTGAAGGCATACGAACAAAACCGCCCTATTGAGGAAGTCCCGGGCAGTATCCATCGTCTTTCGGAGGAAGAAATAGGCCGTTTTGACCAAACAAGCCTGCTTGCATCCACAAACGTAGTGCCTGGTGTGCGACTCGAGGAACGCTCCCCCGGCAGCTACAGGGTATCCATCAGAGGAAGCTCCATACGGGCACCCTTTGGTGTAAGGAATGTAAAAATATACTGGAACGGAATGCCCCTTACCGAACCAGGGGGCGACACACAACTGAACTTTATCGACCTTGTCAATATCGACGGGATGGAAGTTATTAAAGGCCCCGCCGGAAGTATTTATGGCGCCGGTACCGGGGGAGCAATGCTGCTGGAAACAAACCCCGACAGGAATGGAGCAGAAGCAGGCTATATGGGCGGCAGCTATGGTTTACAGCGTACCTATGTTAAAGTACAAACCGGAAACAATACCGACCGTTACGGAATAAGGATTGCGCATCAGCAAACGGACGGTTACCGCGAGCACAGCGCTTTTGAACGTTTGGTTGCCCAGCTGAGTACGCAGCATGAGCTGAGCAATGACCGCCAGCTTAACGCTCACCTGCTCTACACCAACCTCTCTTACCAGATACCCGGAGGCTTAAACCCTGAACAGTACCTGGAAAACCGCCGGCAGGCACGCCCCGGAGGCCCCTTCAGCAGCGTGGCCACAAATGCCTCTATTAATTACGATGTACTCATAAGCAATCTGAGCCACTCCATCAGGAAAGAGAACTGGAGCAACCAGACTACCCTGTATACTTATCTTCATTATTTTGATCACCCCTTTAATAATGATTATAAGAAGGAAAATACCATTGCCGGCGGCGGCAGGTCAGTATTCCAGTACCACTTTTCTCTCCGGGATGTAGATGCTACTCTAACTGCCGGAGGTGAATACCAGCTCCAGCAACGCTCCGCATTGAATTTCGATAATAAAGGAGGAGCTCCCGATACACTGAACTTCAGCGATGAAATTACCTCCGGCCAGCACCTGCTTTTCCTGCAGGCCGATGCTGAACTACCCCGCGACTGGTTTCTTACCGGCGGCTTAAGCTATAACCGCCTTCGCTACAATATTAACCGCCTGCACAACCGGAGCGAGGGTTTTATTGGCAACGTCAGGACCAGTTTCGACCCTGACCTTGCTGCCCGTGTAGGGTTCGTTAAAAAATTGCATCCTGCGGTAAACCTTCACGGCAGCCTGAGCCAGGGCTTTTCCCCTCCGGGCTTGCGGGAATTCAGGACCAACGAAGGCAGCATAAACACCGGACTTGCCCCTGAAAGAGGCACCAATTATGAGCTGGGTATTCGCGGCAATCTGTTAAACAACAGGCTATATTACGACCTTACCGCTTTTCATCTTCGTCTTGACCAGACAATTGTCAGCTACCAGGATGCTTCAGGCGTATCTTTATTCCGGAATGCGGGTGCTACCCGGCAAAACGGGCTGGAGCTTTGGGCCGATTATCTGTTAATGAAAGAAAACAATGGTTTTTTCAGGCAGATCCGCCTCCGCCAGGCTTATACCTACATGCACTTTACCTATAAGGAGTATGAGCAGAGGGGAGAAGATTACTCAGGCCAAAGAATGCCGGGAGTTGCCCCGCATACAATAAGCAGCTCCTTTACCATCCGGACCAAACCGGGAATAAACCTGCAGGCCGACTGGCAGTATGTGGATAAAATTCTGCTGAACGATGCAGGAACCGTAAGCGCAGATGCTTACAACCTTCTTCGTGCAAGAATATCATACGGCTTTGCCTTTGGCAGAGTAAGGCCGGAAATTTATCTGGGCGCAGATAATCTGCTGAATGAATTATACAGTCTTGGCAATGACATTAATCCCGAATATGGAAACCGCTACTTCCAGCCGGCAGCAGAAAGGAGTATTTTTGCAGGAATAAGACTGGAATTCAGATAAAGAAATTTTATATTTATACCGAAATATTAAGCGAAAAATGGAAACCTCTTTTAGCCCCGCCGCGCTGAACAAGCTGATACAGAACAGACGCTCTGTTTACACCAATATGTTTACCGGTGAAAAGGTTGACGATGCCATTATTGAGCAGATGCTGGAAAACGCAAACTGGGCTCCCACCCATGCCCTTACCGAACCCTGGAGATTTAAGGTTTTTACCGGCAACGGATTGCAGCAGCTGGCAAATTATCAGTCGGGCCTTTACAGGCAGAAGGCAGAAGCAGAAGGTACATTTTCTGATTCCACCTTCGGGAAATTACAGGAAAAACCACTGCAGTGTTCCCACATAATAAGTATTGGTATGCAGCGCGATCCGAAGGGAAAAGTACCTGAAATAGAAGAGGTGGAAGCAGTAGCCTGTGCCGTTCAGAATATGTACCTTACCGCAACCGCTTACGGAGTGGGCTGCTACTGGGGCTCGGGCGGGATTACCTATTATCCTGAAGCAAAAGATTTTTTCGGATGCGGACAGGAAGGTAAACTCTTAGGATTTCTTTATATTGGAATGCCGGCAAAATGGCCTGTGGGGAACAGAAAACCAATAGCTGACAAGGTTGAATGGGTCCGGTAACCAGCAGGCTGGCACCAACAGTTTACAATAGCTTTGTATGTTGCTTCTTGCATTTCTGTTTGTAAATTGTTAAAATACTGCTTCTTTAAGAGGTACAAATTATGCATTCAAAGAGCTCCGCTTCAAATCCTGTTCAAAGTCCGGCAAGCCTTATGCCTCTTACCTGCTGCTGGCTCGACCAGGAAAAACAACTTTTGTACCCTAATCAGTTGTTCTGTCAATTTTTCGGAGCACCGGATGAATTAACAGGCGAAACGCTTCTAGAATTTGTGCATCCTTCTGATGTTGCTCCCCTCCGGGAGGTACTGAACGAACAGCCGGCCGCAGAAAGAAAGCTCTGGTTCAGGATTAAAAGTGCTAAAGGAGAATATCTGTGGCACAGCTTTACATGGAAGCCATTTTCCAATGAACAAAATGAAGCGGGTTTTATCACCATCTTTCAGGATATTCATGAGTTTTATAATAACCAGGAGTTTCTGAACAACCGCTTCAGCAGAATATTTAATGAAACTTTCCAGTTTTCAGGCCTGCTTGATCTTGACGGCATCCTGCTGGAAGCAAACAGATCATGGCTTGAGTTAGGGGGCTACCAGTTAAAAGAGGTAAAGGGCGATTACTTCTGGAAATCGGGCTGGTGGAATGAGAACACCGGAAGGCACCGGCGGTTGTCGCAGGCGGTAAAGGAAGCCGCTAACGGAAAGCTGGTGCGTCTGGAAGAGGTCGTGTACAGCGCCGGAGGCAAAGAGATTATTATTGAGCTCTTGCTGAAGCCCCTGTATAATGAAGCAAGCGAAATAACACATCTTATTGCCGAAGGGCGGGATATTACGGAACTGAAGCATACCCGCGACCAGCTTAAGTATTCAGAAAAAAAATGGCGCACACTGGTGGAAAACACACCGGATGTGATTATACGCCATAATACCAGGCTGGAGTTCACTTTTGTGAACCAGGCCATTACCCGCCAGACCGGCCTCCCGCCGGACCATTTTACCGGAAAAACCCCTGATCTCGTTCAACTTTCAGACAAAAGAAGAAAAAACTATATCCGGCACCTTGAAACGGCTATGCTGGAAAAGAAACAAATAGAATATACCTCAGAAACTGAGACAGCTTCAGGCACGGCTGTATTTCTTATTACAATTACCCCGGAACTGAATGAGAAACACGAAGTGGAGAGCCTCCTGGTTCTCTCCCGCGATATTACTGAATTAAAGGAAAAGGAGAAGCTGCTGGCAAGAGCTAATCAGGACCTTAGCCTGTCGAACCTTAAGCTCAGGAATATCCTTGACAGCACAAAGGATATTATATGCTCACGCGATAATCAGCTGAACCTGCTTGCCTTTAATAAAGCTTTTGAGGACGCATACAGGAAACTGTATGGATTAACTCCTGAGCCAGGAAAATCATTAGAACAAACACTTTCTCACCTGCCGGAAATAATTGAAAGCACAAAGGCTAACTGGAATAGGGCTCTGCAGGGAGAAGCCTTTACCATTCTTCAGGAGCTGGGAGATGCACGTTATAAGAAAGTTACTTTTGAAACCAACTTCAACCCTATCTATAATGAAAACAACAAGGTAATAGGGGCCACCTTTATTGGCCGCGATGTTACTCAGGAGCAAAAGATAGAAAAAGAGCTTAAAGATGCACGGGAGTTCCTTATACTTGCTGAAAATTTACCCCAGATAATTTTCACCACCGGTTCCGATGGTCTGCCTGACTACCTCAACCAGGCATTTTATGAATATACAGGTTTAAGTGATGATGAAATAAAAGGAGTCTTCGGAGAGAATTTTATTTATCCCGGAGATTTAAAAGCACTTGCAGTCAGCTGGTCCGATGCGGTAAGCAAGCAGGAAGGACTCCAGCAGGAAATACGTATCCGCCACCACTCCGGAGAGTACCGGTGGAACCTTATAAGGTTTTTACCTCTGCTAAACGGACAGCACAATCCGTTTAAATGGATTGGCTCAGCTACTGATATCCATGAAGCTAAAATATCGGAGGAGCAACAACGGCTTGCTGCCAGCGAGTTCAGGCAGCTTACCGAATCCCTGCCCCAGATAATATGGACGGCTACTCCGGAAGGGAAGATTAATTACCTCAACTATAAATGGTATGAGTATACAGGGCAGGAACGCGGCCGGATTAATTTCGATAACTGGGTTACCCTCCTCCACCCCGAGGACCAGGAACTGGTTGCCGAAAGCTGGCAACACGCAATTGCCAACAAGGAAGAATACATAAACGAATACCGGCTACGCAATAAAGAAGGGCAGTTCCGCTGGTTTTTGGGAAAAGCACTCCCTCTTTTTAATACCAATGGAGAGGTAATAAAATGGTTTGGGTCCTTTACCGATATCCATGACCAGAAGTTACAGAACAAGCGGCTGTGGTTACAAAATATGCAGCTGAACCAGATTAATCAGTACCTCGATAATTTCGTGCATACTGCGGCTCACGATCTGCGTGCTCCCATAGTAAACATTAAAGGCCTGGTAAGTCTCCTGGAAGATGTTAACGAAGAGAAAAAAGACCAGATCGTACATAACCTGAAGATCTCATCCGACAGGCTGGACTCCACCCTCCAGGGCATGATACAGCTGATAGAGGCCCAAAGCCAGACAGGGGACCTTTCGAGAAACATTAATGTAAGGGAGGTTTTTACCCAAATCCTTAATGATTATAAGGAAGAGCTGGAAGAAATAGAGCACGAACTGGATATCGACTTTTCTGACTGCTATAACATAAACTTTGTACTTCCTTACCTGAAAAGCACTTTCCGGAACCTCATCAGCAACTCCCTGAAATACCGGAAAGAAGGAGAAGTACTTAAACTTACTATCAAATGCAGGCAGGAAGATGATTTTCTGATCTTCTCTTATAAAGATAATGGAATAGGTATCGACATGGCGCGTTTCGGTAAAAACCTGTTCCGCCCCTTCCGCCGCTTTACCAGCCAGGCAAGCGGCAAAGGAATAGGCATGCACATTGTAAATAACATGATGGTAAAAACCGGGGGAAAAATAAAAGTTGAAAGTACCCTGGGAGAAGGAACCACCTTTACTTTATACCTTAAAAATCAGCCTGTAATAAGGGAAGAGGATTTAGATTTCCCGGAAGGAATCTGGTAGCCCTGCACCAGGAGCATCCAGCGGAAAGCCCACCGCCAGCGAAGACGGAAATGCTTAACACCCGCCCTGTTCATAATATTTTCCCAGTCTTTTCTGGAGAAGGCCCGCAGTACCGAAACCGGGGCATCGTGCTGCACCATCCGCGATTTACTCACTAAAGCAGTAATCCATTTTATGGAATAGTACGCCAGAGGGTGCCGGTGCAAATCGTTTACCACCAGGCCCAGCCGGGCCTGCTCCTTCAGCTGCCCCAGCATGCGAACCAGTTGCTCATTGGTAAAGTGATGTGTAAACAAGGTGCAGGTTACGATATCGAATTTTTGCTTACGGAACTCCTCAGAAAATATATCGGCAGCCATAAATTGAATTTCCGGATAGGCGGCAGTATTCCCTTCTGCATATTTAATAATATGCGGGTTGGCATCCACTCCAAAAAGGCGGACAGGAATCCCCTCTTTACGTGCCCAGCGGGCAATAACCATCAGCATATCGCCTCCCCCACAGCCAATGTCAGCTATAGCAACAGGCCCGGCGGCAGTGCTGCCTTTAAGTAAGCGGGCTATTCCTTTCAAGGTAAGTTTATTGCCTCCCAAAAACCGGTTAATTACCTTCAGTTCACGCAACGCCTGGTGCCAGTCAGGCCCTGTCCCCTGCAAATCATCCATAATTTCTTTCTGATCGCTTCGCCTGGCAAAGTTTACAGCAGGTAAGGAAGTTGGTACTGCAATCATATTTGTAAAAAAAATAATAGTTAAAAAATTAAAATCAGGGGCCGAGCTCAACACCCGGGTGAGAGGCTCAATTTCCCCGGGTTCCGGGTCAGATATCTCCTTTCTGAAAATACTAGCTGCTTACTTTCAGCAACATACTCTCCAGGGTAAGTCCGGGGCCAAAGGCAAAACTAACCACTGGCTTACCATTGTCTTTGCTGCTGAGGTCATTCATGAGCGATTGTAAAACGAATAGCACTGTGGAGGAAGACATATTCCCGTACTTTTCCAGTATGCCATAAGCATAGCGGTTATCTTCTTTGGTAAGGCCAAGTGCCTGCTCAATAGCCTCTAATATTCTTCTGCCGCCCGGGTGGATAGCGTAAAAAGCTTTACCGTTAAGCTGGCCTTTGAACGCGCCTAATAGCTGATCGGTAAGTTTTTTTATTCCTCCTTTTACAAACTTAGGAATGTAAGACGACAGCCGCATCTCAAACCCATGGTCGCCAATTTTCCAGGCCATATCTTCAATTCCCTCATATTCAAGGTCGCAGTAAAAATTTTCGAAGCTGAACTGCATCCGGTCTCTTTTTTCACTTTCCACCAGTATGGCCGCTGCCCCGTCTCCAAACAAAGCATTGGATAGCAAATTATCTTCATCGGCCTTGTTCTGGAAGTGCAGGGTACAAAGCTCCACACAAACCACCAGCACCTTATTTGTCGGGTCGGCCCTGCATATATCATTAGCCAGTTTCATTCCGTTAAAGGCGGCATAGCAGCCCATAAAGTTAACGGCGGTACGGCGCGTACTCCCCGGCAGCCCCAGCTTTTGTACAATTTCAATATCTATGCCCGGAGCATGCATACCTGTGCAGCTAACTGTAATCAGGTGGGTAATTTCCTGCTTTTCAATACCTGCAACCTGAGCCAGGCACTGCTGAATAGCTGATACCGCTAAATTTGATGCTTCCTCACCATATACCTTCATCCGGTCCTGTGTTGTCGGAAAAGGTTCAAGGTTTTCAGTATTCGGGAAAAAATCAAACTCACCGTAATCCCTGCTGTAATCCTCCAGAACAGAGTAGCGGTTCTGAATTCCGGAAAGCCTGTAGAGGGCTTTCAGCTTGCGCTTTTCCTCATTATTAAGTGCAAGGGACTGCTCCATAAAACGGGAGGCATCCTGCTGCGGAATTTTATTTTCAGGATTTGCCGTACCTATAGCAGAAATATATGTTTTCATATAAATTAAATATCAAAAAGTGATACCTTGAGGGTATACGGCTCAAACAATGCTTAAAAAATCAACCCTTTTACATTTACGGATTCCCTTTTCGTTCTATCTGATGCCGGTTTACCTTTTTGCACTAAGTGTGGCAGACAAGGTATTTAGTATACCTGCATTCCTGATTTTTGTTGCCCTTCACTTGTTTTTATATCCGGCCAGCAATGCTTATAACAGTTATTTTGATAAGGATACCGAAAGTATAGGCGGCCTTGAAAAACCACCGCCCGTCAGCCGCCAGTTATTACATACCGCAAACGCTTTAGATGGAATGGCCCTGCTGACCGGCCTGCTGGTAAGCCTGGAGTGCAGCCTTATGCTGCTCCTGTATAGTCTTGTTTCCCGTGCCTATAGCCATCCTGCCATCCGGCTTAAAAAGCACCCGTTTATAAGCTGGCTGGTAGCCGGCTTTTTCCAGGGCTTTTTTACTTTCTGCCTTGTTTATACAGGCGTCAGCCAGCGTTCCTTTGTCAGCCTGCTTCAGGCAGAGGTACTTATTCCTGCTTTCCTGAGCTCCATGCTGCTCTGGGGCTCCTATCCTATGACACAGGTTTACCAACACCGGGAAGATGCCCTGCGCGGAGACCGTACCCTGAGCCTGGTATTAGGTATCAGGGGCACCTTTTATTTTGCAGCCCTCTTTTTTTTACTTGCCAATGCAGGCTTTTTCATTTATTACTATTCCTGGTTTTCCCTTCAGCATGCCTTCTTTTTTCAGCTCTTCCTCCTCCCTATGTTCCTTTATTTTCTTTACTGGATGAGGCGTGTGCAAAAAAATGTTTTACTGGCCAACTTCAGGCATACCATGAAGCTTACTACTATTTCTGCCATATGCCTGAACCTGTATTTTGGACTTTTCCGCATTTTACTGCCTTAAAAAAAAGCAGATCATCCTTATTTTTGTTCTTTGTACAATAATTTTTCAGATACACCAGAAGCATTCTTTACTATGGAAAAAGATAAAATGAAAGCTGTGCTCATTGAGGAGGACGGGAAGATGACCATCGGGGAATACCCTACACCTGTGAGGGGCTCCTGTGATATTAAAATAGAAGTAAAAGCCACAGCCCTGAACAGGGCCGACATTCTGCAACGAAAAGGTCAATACCCCCCACCAAAAGGGGCCAGCCCCATTCTTGGCCTGGAGGTGGCCGGAGTTGTGGCAGAAACAGGAAGCAAGGTAAGCCGCTGGAAAAAAGGCGATAAAGTATTTGGCCTTTTGCCCAGTGGCGGTTACGCCCAATATGCCACTATGCACGAAAACATGGCTATGCCCATTCCCGAAGCCCTGGGCTTTACCGAAGCGGCTGCCATTCCGGAAGTGTTCCTTACCGCCTGGCAGGCGCTTGTGTGGCTGGCAAAATTGAAAAAAGGAGAAAAAGTACTTATCCATGCCGGAGCCAGCGGAGTAGGTACCGCTGCCATACAAATTGCCCGTGAGCTGGGTGCCGAAATTTATATTACAGCCTCGGCTCCCAAGCATGCTATATGCAGGGAACTGGGAGCCTCCCACACCATTGACTATAAAAACGAATCCTTTGCAGAGCAGGTAATGGAAAGCACCAATGGTACAGGAGTAGATATTATTATCGATTTTGTGGCTGCCCCGTATTTCCAGGACAACCTCAAATGTTTACGGACAGATGGACGAATGGTAATGCTCGCCCTGCTGGGGGGTATAAAAGTCCCGGAAGCTAACCTTGCCCCTGTTCTGCAGAAAAGACTGAGCATTATGGGCTCCACCCTCCGCTCCCGGGGCAACACTTACCAGGAAGCATTGACCAAAGACCTTGCGGAATTTCTGCTCCCACTCCTGCAGGAGAAAAAAATTAAACCTGTTATTGAAAAGGTGTACCCATGGGAACAGGTTAACGAAGCACACGCCCTTATGGAATCAAATAAGAACACCGGTAAAATAGTACTGGCTGTGCAATAAAACCTTTCCTGAAGCAAATCGTTAAAGGCAAGAGTATAAGTATTTTATACTGATACCAACATTTTTTAATTTAACGAAAACAACTATGAAACGTAGATTTTTAATTTTACCGGCCTTATGCCTTACATTAACTTTTGGATGTGATTCCGGTGACCGCCGGACTGCTCAAAGCGATGGCTACCAGGAAACTGAAGGCTTAAATGAAGCAGAGACTCCTGATCAGGCCTTTGGAACCGAAACGGAAAGAACTTCTGCAGCAGGCCTGGAAGAAGATACGCGTGAATTTGTAACAGAGGCTGCAAGCAGCAGCATGATGGAAGTGGAACTTGCCAGGCTGGCTCAGGAAAAAGCCCAGGCGCAGCAGGTGAAAGATTTCGCCCAAATGATTGCAAATGATCACCAGCAGGCTAACCAGGAACTACAAAATCTTGCTCAGCAAAAGAACATCAACGTTCCTCAAACCATGAAAGAAGACCATCGTGAAAAGATGGAGGATCTGCGTGAAAAAACAGGAAGTGAGTTCGATAAGGAATACATGGACCTGATGGTGGAACAACACGAAAAAAGTATCGATAAATTTGAGAGCAAGCAGGAAGAGGTACAGGACCCTGAAGTAAAAAACTGGGTTGAAAACACACTGACGACCTTGCGCCAGCATAAAGAACAGGCTGAGCAGATTAACGAACAGATAGGTAACAGTGGCAGCAACAGTATTATTAACTAAAAAGCTTTTCCGTGAGTCTGTTGCATAATTACCCTCCCCAGAGGCTTTATATTACGCAATAGTCCAACCGAAAAAGCAGAAGTAACATTACCGCCAAACAGCTTCTGAGTCTGGCGGCCAACCCACAAGCGCCTGGCAAAAAGTTTTTGCCAG
Organism: Cesiribacteraceae bacterium YIM B00369; assembly: GCA_017948555.1. GTDB lineage: Bacteria > Bacteroidota > Bacteroidia > Cytophagales > Cyclobacteriaceae > Nafulsella. The sequence continues at coordinate 216,481 of JAFMYY010000003.1, forward strand.
GCGCTTGTGTATGCGCTCTCTAATAAATCTCTCTTTGCCGCAGTGTTCAGGGGCCAGTGTTCCAGCACGGTTTCCGATACAAGCTTGCCGGCATGAATGGCCATAGCCATACCATTGCCGCAGAGAGGAGTAATAAGCCCGGCAGAATCTCCTGCCATAAGCACGCCCCTTTCCACTGCTTTTTTCCTGCCAAAATTAATTTCATTTATCACCTCCGGCTTATCATGCAGGTAAGAAGCCTCCCGCAGTACTCTGCGAAGAAAAGGATTTTTCCCCAGGTCATTCTCCTCCATGGCCTCCAGGCTTCCCCAATGCTTAAGCCGCTCCTTGCTCCCGAGGTAACACATATTCCAGGCGCCGTCCTCTATCTTTACTATGCCGCAATAGCCTCCCGGAAAGTTATGCAAAGCAACCTCATCATCAGGAAGATGATCAGCCCTGATATGATACTTCACCCCTATATAATCCGTTCGCTTCCTGAAAAAAGAACGGTCAAGGCTGTTATCGGCATTACTGCGCTTTCCCCATGCTCCAATAACAAGGCGCGCCTCCAACTCTTCTCCTTTGCTCAGTTCCACCCTGAACCCGTCTTTTATCTGCTCCACATCCAGAATTTTTTTCCGCAGCCTGAATTCCGCCCCCCGTTCCTTTGCTTTTTCATATAAATAATGATCCAGCTGGTAACGGCTCAGGCCAAAGCCCCCGAGGTCCAGGGGTAACCTGGCTTCCCGTCCGCTCATATCTGTTAAGCGGAAATTACTGATAGCAGCGGGCTCCAGATAGTGCGGGTAACACCCGATAGATTCCAGAAAAGGAACTACCTCGTTCGATATATACTCCCCACACACTTTATGGAAGGGGTACTCTTTTTTTTCCACTAACACTACATCCAGCCCTGCATCGGCAAGGCAGATAGCACTGATCAGCCCGGCAAGTCCACCTCCCGCAATTAAAATATCTTTCAAATTTTTGAATTTTTATCTGTTCTTTTGGTTATAACTGTGGAATATTCAGATAGTTGTTACACTATACAGTGCACTGTCAAATAAAAGTACTATTCTTACTTATAATCAATTACTAAATCCATTCATGATATTCTTCCGGCAAAAAAGAGCAAAGCTTCAGGGTTTAAGCATATTCCTTATCGCCTCCCTGCTGACCGGCTGCTCTCTCTTCCAGAAATCCCCTATAGTAAATACGGAACCGGCCAGCCCTCCTGCTGCTCCTGTTACGCCACCGCCGGTTACTGTTACTACCAGCGACACCACTAATGGCGGTACGGCCTATGTGGTTACACCTCCCCCTAATGCTACCAGCAGCAGCAATACCAGGGAGAAGAATATGCAAAAAGCATATAAGAAAGTTATTACCGATGCTGCAAAGACCGATCCCGGCCTTTTTACTGTTCACCAGGTGGATCAGAAGTTCTACTATGAAATTCCTGATTCGCTCTTTAACAGGGAAATGCTGCTCATTACCCGTATTTCAAAAGCTGCTGATAAGATTGGGTATGGAGGTGAAAAGCTGAACAGCCAGGTGGTAAGCTGGCAAAGAAGAGACAATAAAGTACTCCTCCGCCTGCTCAGCTACGATAATGTGGCCAGCGATTCGCTGCCTATCTACCAGTCGGTACGTAACTCAAATTTCTACCCTATTTTATATTCCTTCAATATTGAAACTGTACGGCCCGATTCCAGCAGCTTCGTTATTGATGTAAGCTCTTTCTTTACTAAAGATGTGCCCTCCATTGGTTTGGATAATAACCGCAGGAGAGACTATAAAGTAAGCCGGCAGGACGAAAGCCGTTCATTTATTGAATCTGTAAAAAGCTTTCCGCTTAATGTGGAAGCACGGCACGTACTTACTTACCATGCATTTGAGCCGCCCTCCAATGAGCGGTCCGGTACTATATCGCTTGAAATAAATAACTCAATGCTGTTGCTCCCGGCTAAACCTATGGCTCCCCGCCTGGCAGATAAACGGGTAGGATATTTTACTACCAGCCAGACAGATTACGGCCTTGATGAGCAAAGAGCAAAAAAACGTAATTATGCCGTCCGCTGGCGGCTGGAACCAAAGGCGGAAGATGTGCAGGCTTACCTGCGGGGAGAGCTGGTGGAGCCGAAAAAGCCAATCGTTTATTATATAGACCCTGCAACCCCTGTAAAGTGGCGCAGGTACCTGAAGCAGGGTGTGGAAGACTGGCAGGAAGCTTTTGAGGCTGCTGGCTTTAAAAATGCTATTGTAGCCAAAGATGCCCCAGGCCCTGCAGAAGACCCTGACTGGAGCCCCGAAGATGCCCGTTACTCTGTTATCAGGTATTTTGCCTCCGACGTTCAGAATGCCTACGGACCTAACGAACACGACCCCCGCTCGGGCGAAATCCTGGAAAGCGATATCGGCTGGTACCATAACGTAATGAACCTCCTGCGCAACTGGTACTTTATCCAGACATCAGCAATCAATCCCGATGCGCAAAAGGTACGCTTTAACGACCAGGTAATGGGGCAGCTTATTCGTTTTGTAGCAGCCCATGAAGTAGGCCATACGCTTGGTTTGCCACACAATATGGGCGCCAGCAGCGCCTACCCTGTCGACTCTTTAAGGTCGGCCACTTTTACGGCTAAAATGGGAACCTCCCCTTCCATTATGGACTATGCACGCTTTAATTATATTGCGCAGCCGGAAGATAAAGGAGTAGCCCTGTTACCTAAAATAGGCCCCTACGATAAGTGGGCTGTTAAGTGGGGGTATACCTGGTTTCCCGACAGACGCACTCCGGATGAGGAGCAGAAAATCCTTAATAAATGGGTGCTGGAACATAGTAAAGATCCTCTTTACCGCTTTGGCAGACAAACGGTAAACCCTATAGACCCCCGTTCCCAGGCAGAAGACCTGGGGGATAATGCCATGAAAGCAGGTGAATACGGAGTAGCCAATTTAAAATTCATTCTGAACCAGCTCCTGGAGTGGACCCACGAGGAGGGTAAAGATTATGAAGATCTTGAGGAGCTCTACAAACAGGTAATTACCCAGTGGAACCGCTATATGGGGCATGTGCTCAGCAATGTGGGAGGGGTTTACGAAACTTATAAAACCTACGGCCAGAACGGCGCTGTTTACGAAGCGGTACCTGCAGATCAGCAGCGTGCAGCGGTAAAATTCCTGAACAAGCAGGCATTTCAGGATGCTCCCTGGCTGTTAAATACCGAGGTTTTAAGAAGGATAGAAGGAACAGGTAGTATTGAGCGGGTAAAAAACCTGCAGGAAAACCTGCTTTCAAAGCTTTTAGATCCCGGCCGGCTCAGCAGACTTATTGAAGCTCAGGAAATAGACCGGAATAATTACGGAATAGCCGACCTGTTTCAGGATCTGAGGCCCGGAATATGGAAAGAGCTTAACAATGGTTTAACCTCCACTATTTACCGCCGTAATCTCCAGCGCATATATGTGGCCCAGCTTGGAAAGCTCATGCAGGAAGACCAGCCAAAAATGCCTTTGCGCTCCCAGTCCTTCTACGGATTTACCCCTGTGGATGTGGAAAATTCCGACATCCGCCCTGTTGTGCGTGCGGAGCTGGTAAGACTGCAGCGGGATCTTCGCAGGGTGGAAGACCGCACACCTGACAACCTGAGCCGCTATCATTACCAGGACCTCATCCAGCGGATTGATAATATCCTGAACCCGAAGCAATCATAACTGCATCTTAACATTCTTTAAAAAGCAAAAACCCGGAATGTCCTTACGGGTTTTTGCTTTTTAGCTGCCCAGAACAAAGATAGTGGATACAGCTTCCTTGTAAGCTATAAGAAATTTTGCTTAATTACCATTTGGTAAAACCAGGAAAGCTTGTTTCCTGATTGATTACCAGGCAGGCGATTAAAGATTTCCGCCTCATTTTAGCGCATATTCTTAAACTTTCATCCATGAAAACCTTTTTTATTTTTATTACAGCAATCCTGTTTACCGTGAACACATACGCACAGAAAAATAACGTAATCTATTTGTGGCCTGGCAAGGTGCCCGGTGAAACAGAAGAAAAGCATGATCCGGTAAAGCATCCCGACACTTCCGGAAATGCAATCCGCCTGACTGATGTAACCAACCCGGCACTTATTGTTTACCCGGCTGCACCGGAAAACAATAATGGTGCAGGAGTAATTGTCTGCCCCGGCGGCGGCTACAGCATCCTCTCTTACAATAAAGAAGGCACCGAAATAGCAGAATGGCTAAACAAATCAGGCTTTACTGCTTTTGTACTTCAGTACCGCGTTCCTCAAAAGCAGGAAGGCGCTTTACAGGATATTCAAAGGGCCATGAGGGTTATCCGGAGTAAGGCAGAAACCTGGAATTTAGATCCTGACAGGCTGGGTGTTCTTGGATTTTCTGCAGGAGGAAGCCTCAGCGCCCGCGCCGCCACTCTTTACCGTGAGCAGACCTACACCCCGGTTGACAAAGCAGACAGTTTACAAACCCGCCCTGCTTTTGCGCTCTTAATTTATCCTGCCTACCTGGACCATGGCGAAAACCGCAGCCTTACTCCGGAGCTTAAGGTTAATAAGTTAACCCCTCCTATGTTCATTTTCGGCACTGCAGATGATAAATACGGCAACAGTTCCCTTGTAATGGCCACTGCCCTCCGGGATGCCAATGTTCCTGTTGAGTTGCACCTGCTGGCCAGCGGCGGTCATGGCTACGGCATGCGCCCCGGCAATAAAGCAGCAGAAACCTGGCCCCTGCTCGCTGATGCATGGTTAAAGACTTTTGCGGCCAGGCAACAGGGAAACCGGCCATAATCTTCATGAAGCTTTAAATTAGAAAAAGCAGAAAAACGGCTTTGGAGTACCTTGTGTGCTCCACACCAGAAGATACCCTGCAACCTGGAAGAAGAGAACCTGATAAATAAAAATGCCACCCCTGATCAAACCAGGGGTGGCATTTTTTTATTGTCTGTTGTCTGACTGCTATCCTCTAAATTACATTTTCACATCTTCCAGATCCACTGCAACAGTCTGGCGGATATCGCGGGAAGAGCTGCCTGCCTGGATTTTATAAGAACCCTGCTCCAGCACCCACTGGTTTTTGGTTTCATCGAAATACCTGAAATCCTCAACGGGAACAGAAAGCGTTACTTCTTTTGACTCTCCGGGATTTAAAAAGACCTTCCTGAATGCTTTCAGCTCTTTCTCAGGCCGCTCCACTGCAGAATTTTCTTTTCCTACATATAACTGAATTACCTCTGCGCCTGCCACTGTTCCTGTGTTTTTCACCCTCATTCCTATATTAACCATACCGGCGTTTTCAGATGCCTCAAGCTCATTATATTCAAAGGTGGTATAAGACAAGCCATGACCGAAAGGAAAGAGAGGCTCCACGTTATATTTATCGTTGTAGCGGTATCCTACAAAAACCCCTTCCTTATAATGCACATTTACAGTATCCTTATCGCCAGGATATTCACCTATAGCATGCGCAGGAGACTCCTCCAGCTTCTTAGGAAAAGTAACCGGCAATTTACCTGACGGATTAACCTCACCAAAAAGCGTACGTGCCAGGGCTGTACCACCTTCCATACCAGGGTACCACACCTGCAGGATTCCGTTTGCACGTCCCACCCAGGATGACATATCGATGGCACCGCCACCAAACAGCACCATAACAGTGTTTTGGTTCGCATCCAGAACGGCTTTTATAAGCTGATCCTGCTCAAAAGGCATTGTTAAATCAGGTTTATCAGCTCCCTCTGAGTCAAAAGTACCACCATTCCATTCGTCAGAATATCCATGTGTCCATCCGCCTGCATAAATTACCACATCTGCTTCACGGGCTATTGCCACTGCATCACGGATAAGTGCCGGGTTAGCTTTGCCTTCTTTTGTAACCTCAAAGCCCGGAGCAAATTTTATCTGAATATTATTGCCTGCAAGAGCTTTGAGTCCTTCCAGCGGAGTAATTTCATAGGGTGCTCTCACCTGCGAGCTTCCTCCTCCACCTGCCTGTAAACGGGTGGCATTCGCGCCTATTACCGCAATGGTTTTTACCTTGTCTTTATTAAGCGGAAGAATATTGCCTTCATTTTTCAGTAAAACGAAAGCTTCCTCCGCCACTTTCTGTGCCAGCTGCTGGTGCTCTTTTGTATTGATAGCTCCCTTGCTGCGCCCGTCGAACATACCGGTTGCATACATTACCCGCAGAATGCGCCTAACCTTTTCATCTACCACAGATTCCGGTACTTTTCCGCTTCTTACCACACTCACAACTGTATCGGCCATGTAGAACCTGCTGTAATCAATGTTTGGCATTTGTAAAAGATCGGTACCCATTTCAATATCTGTACCATATAAAAGGCCTTCCATGGTATTATGCACCGCTCCCCAGTCACTCATTACCACACCTTTGAAACCCCATTCGCCTTTAAGGATCTCATTTACCAGGTACTCGTGGTGGGTTGCAAACTGGCCCCTGAACTTATTATACGCCCCCATTACAGTAAGCACATTTCCCTCTTTTACAGCGGCCTCAAATGCAGGAAGGTAAATTTCACGCAAGGCTCTTTCGCTCATTTCCACGTTAACCTCCGAACGCTTTACTTCCTGGTTATTAGCTGCAAAATGTTTTACACAGGCAGCTATTCCCTGGTCCTGCACTCCTTTAATGTACCCTACTGCCATGCGGGAAGTCAGGAAAGGATCTTCACTCAGGTATTCAAAATTCCGGCCATTCAGCGGCGTACGGATTATATTAACCCCGGGGCCAAGAATAACATCTTTCCCGCGCGCTTTCGCCTCATTCCCCAGCACTTCACCAAAGCGGTAGCCTAAGTCAGCGTTCCAGGTGGCTGCAAGGGCAATACCGGTTGGAAGGTAAGTGGCTGAATCGTTTCCTGCGTTATCAGGAGTCCAGTCGCGCCCATGTTCCGGCCGGACACCATGAGGTCCGTCCGACATAGTCAGTTCCGGAATACCCAGCCGTTCCACTCCACCCGATGTAAAGGAGGAAACTCCGTGAATCATGTTCACCTTTTCCTCCAAGGTCATTAAACTGATAAGGGAATCAATCTTCTCCTCATACTGCAAAATGTCCGGCTTGCCTTCCTCAGCAACCGTTTGTTTTGGATCGGCCGATGAACAAGCCACCACCAGTGCCATAAAAAATAAATAGCAGGCCTGCCTGAAAATAATTAATCTGTTGTTCATATTTTTTTATTTTAATCCTGATTAAACCTTATCCCATTTTCTTTGCGGTTGCCGTAATCCTGCATGCAAATTAAAAGAGCTTACCAGCACCTGCCGCATGTCCCTCTGTTTCACTTCGCGAAGATGCTGTTCCACTGCTTTTATTGCCCTGTTTTCCGCTTATCAAAAGTCAAAAAAAAGGAGGAAAACCGAAGGATAATATGGTTCTGATAAGGGTATGATATGTTGAGTATTAGAAAAAATACCCCTCCGGAGCTATATTCAGGCCCCAAAACGGCACTTTAAGTGTATAAAAAGGCTTCAACAATCATCTACAGCTGTTTCAGGTCTCCGGTAAAACTATACTTCCCTCCCTTGCCGGTCTGCAGGCTGATTACTTTATTACCGTAGCGAAGGGTAAGCGGGTTCCCCAGTTTCGATAAAACCGTCACGCTTTTGAGCTTTCCGTCTTCCCAGTCAATATCCACCTCAAAACCGCCCCTGGCAACAATGCCGTGTATATAACCTTCGGGCCATGCAGTGGCAGGGAGGGCCGGCAACAAAACCACTTCGCCGGTATGGCTCTGCATCAGCATTTCGGTAATGCCGGCGGTAGCTCCAAAGTTTCCGTCTATCTGGAATGGCGGATGGGTATCGAACAGATTTGGCAGGGTGGATTTACGGAGCAGAGCCAGCAGGTTTTTATAAGCAGCTTCTTCATCCTGCAGGCGGGCAAAGAAGTTGATAATCCAGGCGCGGCTCCAGCCGGTATGCCCTCCCCCGTGCGAAAGGCGGTAGTCAATGGTTTTACGGGCGGCCTCCATCAGCTCAGGATGCTCACGGCTGTTAATTTGCCTGCCTGGGTGCAGGGCATATAAGTGCGAAATATGCCTGTGCCCCGGCTCATTTTCTTCAAACTCCTCAGTCCATTCCATAATACGCCCATCGCTCCCAATCCGGGTAGGCGCGAGCTGCTCCAGTATCTTTTCGAGGCGGCGACGGAAAGCGGCATCTTTATTTAATACCCTGCTTGCTGCAATGGTATTGCCCAGCAAATCGCGGATGATCATGTGGTCCATAGTTGGGCCCATTACCATAGTGGCCACTTCTCCGGATGGGGTAACAAAGGTATTTTCCGGGGAAATGGAAGGGCCGGAAACCAAGCTGCCCGTTTCAGGATGCTCCACCAGAAAGTTGGCTACAAACTCTGCAGCCTCCTTCATTACAGGGTAGCCAAGGCGCTTCAGGTACTCCTTATCTTCGGTAAAAAGGTAATGTTCCCACAAGTGCTGTGCACTCCAGGCCATGCCCATTGGCCACATGGCCCAGCGTGGTTCCCCATAGGTTTCAGTAAAATGCCAGGGATCGGTGGTAAAGTGAGCAACGGTTCCTTTTATGCCATACATATCTCTGGCTGTTTTGCGTGCATCGGGTCTTAAGCGGTCCAGGAAGGTAAGAAAGGGCATGTGCATTTCCGAAAGGTTAGTAACCTCCGCAGGCCAGTAGTTCATCTGGATATTGATGTTTATATGGTAATCGGCACTCCAGGGTGGTGTAAGGCCATCGGCCCATATGCCCTGCAGGTTAGCGGGTAAACCTCCCGGGCGGGAGCTGCTTATAAGCAGGTAGCGGCCATACTGGTAATACAGCTTTACTAATTGCGGATCGGTATTTCCTTTCTGCAAAGCGGCCAGCCGGTTATCGACAGGGAAATATACTGCATCAGTTGTGCCAAGGTTCAGATCCACACGCTTAAAGTACTGCTGATAATCGGCTATATGCCGGCTCTTTAATTCTTCATAAGCTTTACCTGCGGCGGCAGCCATTTGCTGAGCAGTTTCCGCAGCAGGGTCTTTACCCCAATAATCGGTAGCGGCAGTTAAAAGAATGGTTACTGCATTTGCATTCTGTACCTTCAGCCCCTCTTCTGTGGCTGTAATTTTCCCTCCCTCATTTAACACTTTCAGCCGGGCCACCATTTTTACTCCTGTCCCATCGCCCACATGCTCGCGCATCAGTGTTTCGTTTCCGTTTACTGTTACTTTCGCCTTATTCCCCGGCCGGCTTAACCCGGCTGAAAACGAAAGCGCACCCTCTTTACCGGCAGTAAGCCGCACTACGGTTACCTGGTCCGCAGCGCTGGAAAAGATTTCACGTGAAAACGAAGCCTTTCCTGTTGTATAATGAACACCCGCAATGGCTGTTTTAAGGTCCAGGTCACGGCGATAATTTTTATGCCGGCTGTGGGTGGAATCAAACATTAAGTGGAGATCACCCAGAGTCTGGTAAGTACTCCCCACTTCCTTATTACCCATCATTTTATCATCTGCCAGCTTAACAGCCTCCTCATACTTACCGGCAAAGAGCAGTTCCCGCACCTTTGGCAGGGCAGCACGGGCTTCGGGGTTCACAAAATCTGCCGGCTTCCCTACCCACACCGTTTCCTCGTTCAGCTGAATTCTTTCCTGCTGTACCCGGCCGAACACCATCGCTCCCAGGCGGCCATTCCCTACAGGCAGGGCTTCGTTCCACTCAGTGGCTGGCTGGTTGTACCAGAGGCTCAGCGCATCAGGCAGGGAATCTGTTTGAGCAAAAGCCGGATTTACCGTACCTGAACAAAGGATAATTGCTACAAAAAAGAAGGTTCTGAGGTTTAAAAAAAGCATGGTTTTAATTTGGTGATGGGTGTGCAGGATAAGATTGACAGATTTTATTCCATTTAAAAACTCCTATTTTGCAGACAGAGCAGTTTCAGCTGCCTGTAATGCCTGGTAAACCTGTGCAGCAAGAAGGGCAGCACCTTTCTCATTGGGGTGGATACCGTCGTAAGTAAGGGAGCTTTTGCCTGTGAAAGGGGTGTAAAGGTCTATTACTTCCACATTGGTTTTGCGGGCAATCTTCCTGATCGCTGGCAGTACCTCATCACGCATAGCTGCTTCATTAATGCCCCATTTATCTTCAAAAACAGGGATAGGATAGCAAATATATACTTCAGGTTTTGAAGGCAGATCTTTGAAAGACTTCACCAGCTTTTTATAATCCTTCACAAATTCCTTTTTGTGCTTCCAGTTCTGAGGTTTGGTATCATTAGTACCAAGTTTAATAATTACAATGTCAGGATTCCAGGCCAGCACCTCCCGGTATTTAGCTTCATTCCAGTAAGGGCGATCACCTTTTTTCAGCAGGGTACGCCCGCCCAGTCCATAATTCCTTACCTCATAACTATCGCCCATGAGTTGCTGCAAGGCCTGCGGATAGGTGGTTTTTAAACCGGATCCTTCGGTGATGCTGTTACCTACGCAGGCTACTTTTATGCCTGACTGGCCATTAGCCACTATTACCACGGTAAAAAGAAGAATTCCGCAGATGATAATTGCGGCCTGAATTTGTTTTTTCATTTCAGTATTATTTTACTTTACGCTTCAATATAAAAGATATTATCGTTTTCACTCCATCAAAATATTACTTCACCACAATTACCTTCTGCAGTTTTGTACTGGCAGATGAGTTGCCCGCCAGGAGGCGAACCTTATCCGCTTCCACCACAAATTTCTGTTCTTCCTCATTCCAGTAAGCGAGATCAGCCGCTTTTAATGGGATGTTTACTGTTTTTACTTCACCCGGCTGCAGGCTTACTCTTTCAAATCCTTTCAGCTCCTTTTCCGGTCTGCTTACTTTGGAATTCAAATGTTGCACATACAGCTGCACTACTTCGTCTCCTTCCCTGCTGCCGGTATTTTTCACCTCCACACTTACCATTATTTCGCCGTTTTTATCAAGCCTGGCGGCACTTGTTTTCATATTGGATAAGCTAAAAGCAGTATAGCTCAGCCCATAACCAAAAGGATAGAGCGGCTTACCTTTAAAGTACATATAGGTTCTGCCGTTGCGGATATTATAATCCATCAGATCCGGCAGCTGCTCCATAGAAGCCGGCCAGGTTTGTACCAGTTTGCCGCCGGGATTGTAATCACCAAACAGCACATCGGCCAGTGCATTGCCCAGTTCCTGGCTGTTGTGGGTCATGTGCAGAATTGCAGGTACATTTTCCTGCGACCAGTTTATGGCAAACGGAAAGCTGCTCAGGAGCACTACTACTGTATTGGGGTTGGCTGCATACACCTTTTTTATCAGCTTCTCTTCTTCAAGATAAATCGTTTCCCTGTCCACCGCTTCCCTGCCAAAGCCCGGGGTTTCGCATTTTTTCCAGCCCGGGTCATTACAGTAAGGATGGTTACCTGTTACAAAAATGACCACATCCGCGGCTTTTGCTGCCTGCACGGCAGAGTCTGCCGTGTTGGTCATGGCATAGTGAACAGTCACCTTATCGCCAAGGCGGTTTTTTATACCCTGCAGAGGGGAAACTGTATAAGGAGGTGTGCCGCTGTACCAATCTAAAAACACCTCAGCGGCTGCAGAGCCAATAAAAGCTACCGATTTTATTTTGCTTGTATCCAGCGGAAGTGTTTTATTTTTGTTTTTCAGCAGCACTGCTGTTTTTCGGGTAACGTCCCGTACCTCTTCCCGATGTTCCCTTGTATTCCAGGGCTCTGCTGCATCTTCATTTCCAATCCGGCTGTAAGGCACCCTTTCTGCCGGGTCCCACATTCCCAGTTTGATCATTACCCTGAATACCCCCCGCAGCACACTGTCCAGGTCCTCCTCAGCAAGGTATCCATTAGCCAGTGCACCATATACTCCTTCTTTATAATTATCCAGAAACTGGTTGATGCCTGCTTCAATTGTACCTTCGGCAGCTTTGTACAAATTGGGATAGTATTTATGGCTGTTCACCAGCATTTGATAAGCCCCGCCATCGGTACAAATAATACCATTCTGGCCCCATTCCTTTACGGCAATTTCTTTCAGAAGCGGATGGACAGTCATGGGAATGCCATTGTAAGCATTATAAGCAGCCATAAAGGCACGGGAGCCTCCTTCCTTTATTCCCATATAAAAGGGGAGTGAATAATATTCACGGAAAAGCCGCTGATCAAAATCTGATGAAGAGCTGTCGCGGCTGTTTTCATTGCTGTTGGCCAGGAAATGCTTCATCAGGGAAGCTGTCCGCCAGTAGGTGGTATCATCTCCCTGCAGTCCTTGTATAAAAGCGACTGTCATTTTACCATTGAACCAGGCATCTTCCCCGAAACTTTCTTCGGTACGGCCCCAGCGCGGATCGCGGCCAATATCGGCATTAGGAGCTCTCACCACCAGGCCTCCTCTGCCGTATTTTTCATTCTGGAAAACATAGCGGGCCTCCATACTTTCAATTTCCGCCACCCTTTTCAGCACAGCAGGGTCCCAGCTCTCCGCCAGACCAATTGCCTGCGGGAAGGTGGTGGTGGGAACAGGATTGCCTCTTCCCCAATTACCCGGCCCGCCAAGCGCCAGCCCGTGAAGGCCCTCCACATGCCCGGTTCCTTTTATTCCCAGCCGCTCAACTGTGGGATTTGTACCCAGACAGTTTACCTTTTCATCCAGTGTCATTAATGACAGGGCATTACTGATCCGCTCCTCTGCAGGGAGCTCAGGATCCTGAAAAGGATATTGGTACTGCGCAAGTGCCGGAGCAAAAGCTGATAATATTATTAATAAAAGAAGAAGGTGAAAACGGAGGTTCATGCAAATTAAATTGGGAAACCATTTAAAAATCATCTACAAAGCGCAGCGCCGGAAATCCTGTTGGCTGCAAAGCAGGCCTGTTGCCTGATGTTCATTTCGGTTCATTTCAGACAAATCAGAATGAGCATGGAGTTTACGGTACTGAAAAAAGGAGAAAGTTCTTTCAACAAAAAAAAAAATAAAGAGCACCCTTTCCGCAGGGAAAGGGCGCTACTGTATTAACCTTTACTACTCTCTTTACTTTATTACCACTTTTGAGGTGAGCATATTTTTATTACTTCTCAGCTGAATGGAATATACTCCCGGCTGCAGCTCAGTCTCAACAACCAGCTGCGATACTGATCCGTTAAGGCTACGCTGATACACAGCTTTTCCTTTAAGGTCAATAATCTGCATTTGTGTATAGCCCGGCTCAGGCAGCGAAATGGTTATGGTCCCTTCTGAAGGATTAGGATAAACAACCAGACTGTTCTTTACAATATCTTTCCCAAGACCAGTAACAGGATCTACCGCAATGGTAAAAGTGCGGGCAGGACTTTCGCAGCCTCCTTCACCTGTAAAACTAACGGTGTAAGTACCTGCCTGATCTGCAGAAATGTTTTCCAGGCTGATTTCTCTGCCTGTAGCACTAAAACCAGCAGGTCCTGTCCACTGCCATGTTCCTGTTCCGGCTGCGGCAGGGCTAAGTACCGCTGTTTGTCCGGCTTCCACTCTCATTGAAGTGGAACCTGGTTTACCCTCTCCTCCGGCTATGCGCATATTTGGCTGAATAATTGAAAAATCGCAGGCAGGCTCGCCATAAACAATTCCCCTGCCGGCAGTACTCATATATACCCTGCCGAAAACATTCCAGTCTCCAACCACAAATTGTCCGTTTGCCAGGCCACCATATTCATGGGCATCATCATTTATCCGCATCCAGGTTTGTCCCTGGTCAACAGACATATGCATGCCTGTCTGCCCGTTTACAGTTCCCCAGATGAAAAGAGTGGGATAGTCGCTTCCCTCAGCCTCTTTACCAACACCAACGGCTGCTGCAGAACTTACACTTTCCATTCGCTGAAAGCTTGCCCCTGAATCTGTGGAGCGGACAAGCCCTCCTCCATACAAGGCAACCCAAAGGTGCCCTTCGTGACCATGCACAGTGGCTATTTTCTTAGAGCCACCTGTTCCCGGGGTTCCTGCTGCTGCAAAGGAAACTCCTTTATCTGTACTCACATAAACTCTTCCGTTAACAGGATTGTACACATAAAATTTATCGCTGTTTTCAGGATCTGCCACCGGCCTTGTATTTGTAAAATTCAAACCACTTATCACTGACCAGCTGGCACCCAGATCTTCAGACCTGAAGGTAAAGCGGGATCCTTCCGGGGCATGCAAAAACACTTCCCCATCTGCAGAAACAGCTACCTGTCCTCCCCTACCTTTATCTGTGGCCACATTCCATGTCGCTCCTCCGTCTTCAGTATAGTACAACCAGTTAGTCAGATTCGGATCCTCTTTGCTGACGTAGCGCAACATAACATCAGGATTTTTGGCAGCCACTGCCAGTCCCTGAGTAGACCCTATACTTGGTTTGTGCATACTGCCGGGCTGATTTATATCATTATGTACAAATCCATCATAATCCAGTATAACCGATACTACAGGTCCATCAGGAATGCTTACCAGGTTTATAGGAACTGTTTCTTCAAGTCCTTTAACAGTAAATTCCCATACTGCAGGTTCTGCATTTATATCATCAGTTGTAAAAATGCCATTTCCGGAGGTAACCCACACTTTATCAGTATTAAAAGGATCAAATTCAATGGAACCAGCCCAATGAATAGAGCCTCCTTCAATCCAGTCAAATCCATTATTATCAAACTCATGCCCTCTTGCAACAACATCAGTCCAGGTAGCCCCTCCATCGGTGGAAAGAAAGAAGCGGTCCCCGTGAATTCCATCCCCACCCTGTGGTAACCAGGTGTTTATTGTAGAGGTAATAATTCTGTTGGCATTTTCAGGATCAACCGAAATTCCTCCATAAGGTCTGTTATTTGAAAACGGGGTAATATCTGTCCAGGCGCCGGTTTCAGTATTGTATTTCATTACACGGCCTGCATCAAATGGTTCAGGCTGTTCCCAATGGCCATGTGGCCCTGCTCCATTAGCATAGGTAATATATAAATTACCAGCATTATCTAACACTGCCCTCTGAGGCATAAAACCGGCAGGGCCACCTGTAACAGCCGTAAAGGTTTCACCACCGTCGTCGCTCCTGTACAGGTTATCCCCTGTTCTGGAAACCCCTGCAAAAATGGTTTGGGTGGGGGTACCGAAATCACTGCTTAGCGAATCCAGCACCACAAAGCTGATCCCGTTTCCGTTTGGAGTGGCGGTAATATCCAGCGCATCTACCCTGGACCATGTTTCCCCGGAATCGGTGCTTTTAAACAATCCGTTTGATCCCGTACCGGTAAAAAGAATGTTTGGCGAATTAGCATCCACTGCCAGTTTTTCCCCCGTCTGGCGGCCCATGCCATTACCGTTAGCCCTGAACTGGTCTGTTACTTCCGTTACAGAAAAGGTTTGTCCGTAATCATCTGATCTGAGGATAGCTGTTTTACCGCCATTCCAGTAGCTGGTTCCCACCTGCAGGTACAGTTTATTAGGAGAGGTTGGATCTATTGCAAGCGACTCCACTCCTAAATAGCTTGTCTCATTCTCACTAACCCAGTCCAGAAGCGGAATCCATCTTTCATTTTCCCCGTCCCAGCGGTAGGCACCACCAACATCGGTCCTGGCATAGATCAAGCCTTCTTCTGTCTGGCCCGGAATAATTGCCGAAACAAATCCTCCGCCTCCTATGGTTACATTTCCCCAATTGTAAGACTGCGCCTGCAGGGCATTAGAAGCCATCATGAAAAATAGAAAAGTGCCTGCTGTAAGCAATTGCTTAAAGTGTAAGGTTCTTTTCCTGATTTTAACTGGTAATAGTTGCTTCATATTTATATTGTTTTAAAATTTAATTAACTATTAAGGATGAGCCAGCCTTTTACTTAAGGTTTAAGGTTACCGAAGCCGGCTCAAGTCCCTCTGATGTTGCTGTAAATTTTACTGTTCCTGCCTCCTCTCCTGCCTGCAAAATGGCTAAAGCAAGTCCGTTAAAGGCTTTGCGGTAAGTGGCCTGGAAGGGCTCCATACTTGTCTGGCTGCCATTATCCACCCCTGCTATTTTTGCATTCCCTTCCACATCAAAACTAATCAGGTTATCTGCTTTTGGCACCAGGTTTCCATCCTTATCCAGTACTTTTACTGTTATAAAGGACAGGTCTTTTCCATCTGCCTTTATATTATTCCTGTCGGCTTCCAGTACAATTCCGGCAGGAGCTCCGGCAGTTTTCACTTCTTTCACTGCCACCTCTTTCCCGCCTTTCCTGGAAATTGCCCTCAGGGTGCCCGGCTGGTATTTTAACCGCCACATCACATGCAGGTCCTCCCCCTCTTTCTTCTTCACTCCCTGTGATTTTCCATTCAGGAACAGCTCCACCTCATCGGCCTGGTTATAATAAGCCCACACATCCACTGTTTTACCTTCTTCCCAGTTCCAGTGCGGGAATACATGGAGCACGGTATCCTGTGTCCATTCGCTTTTGTACATATAGTAGGCATCTTTAGGAAAGCCTGCCAGATCCACCACGCCAAAATAAGAGCTGCGCGATGGCCAGCCGTAAGGTGTGGGTTCGCCAAGGTAGTCGAAGCCTGTCCAGATGTACATGCCGGAGAGGTAATCATGTTTCTTGATCAGCTTCCAGGTTTCCTCATGGGTGGATCCCCAGGGGGCACTTACGTTATCATAAGCCGAAACTGTATTATCCGGATTTCCAACAGTAAAAGGTTCATCCCATTTTATAGGCCAGCGGCGTATGCTGTCGGATGGCATATCGTAATGACCACGTGTAGCAAGGGCTGAGGTAGTTTCGGTGGCTATGAACTTCTGGCCGGGAAAATTTTCCGGGAAATCTTCGTACAGCTCGTGATGATAATTGAAGCCTACCAGATCCAGCGCTCCGGATTCATATATTTTGTTTTTTGGTTGCGGATCATTTAAAGCCGAAGTAATAGCCCTGGTAGTATCCAGCTCCCGTACAATACCGGCAAGCTCAGCGGCAATAGTAGTACCTGTGCTGTCCCACTGCTCCAAAATTTCGTTGCCTATGCTCCAGATAAAGATACCCGGGTGATTGCGGTCGCGCCTAACCAGGTCTTTCAGGTCCTGCACGTGCCACTCATCCCATTCATGGCTGTAGTCGAATTCCATTTTTTTCATCTTCCACATATCAAAGGCTTCATCCATCACTATAAAGCCCATGCTGTCGCAAAGCGCCAGCAGCTCCGGTGATGGAGGGTTATGTGCGGTACGGATTCCATTTACGCCCATTTCCTTCAAAATTTCCAGCTGCCGCTCCTTTGCCCGTACATTGAGTGCCGCACCCAGTGCGCCGAGGTCATGGTGGTTACAAACACCTTTGATTTTTACTGATTTGCCGTTGAGAAACAATCCTTTTTCAGCATCGAAATGGAAATAGCGAATCCCCAGAGGGGTTTCATAATAATCCACCGTTTCCCCGTCCTTTTCTATAAGGGTAACTACTTTGTAGAGGTAAGGATCCTCCACCGACCAGAGCCTCGGTTCATTTACTGTAAGCTCCTGTTGCAGAGTGGTAACAGAGTCGGTCAGGGCCTGCTGTTCTGCTGTAGTTCTGCTTACTTCGTTCCCTGTCCCGTCCTGAATAATGGTATGGACCACAAAAGTGCCCTGCTGGTTTCTGCTGTTTTTTATTCTTGTTTCCACTGCCACACGGGCAGAGTCGTCGCTTACTGCAGGAGTGGTAACATAAGTACCCCACAGGTCCACGTGCACAGGGCTGGTTTTTACCAGCCACACATTGCGGTAAATACCCGAACCTGAATACCAGCGGGAGTTCGGTTGCTGAGAGTTATCGACCTTTACGGCAATAACATTTTCCTGCTCTCCAAAATGGAGGTGGGGAGTTAGGTTATAGCGGAAGGAGATATAGCCGTTTGGCCTCCTGCCTAAATATTCGCCATTAATCCATACCTCGCTGTTAAGGTAAACACCATCAAAGTCTATATAGAACATTTTTGCAGAATCCTCCTCTGCCAGCGAAAAAGTTTTGCGATACCAGCCGGTGCCTCCCGGCAGCGCACCACCGCCCACTCCGGCAGGATGCTCTTCGCTGAACTCTCCTTCTATGCTCCAGTCATGCGGCACGTTAAGCTTCCTCCAGGCTGCATCATTGTAGGCAGTGTCCTGTGCATTCTCCACATCGCCCAAATGAAAAGCCCAGTTTTTTGTAAAGTCCATTCTCTGCCTTGCATCTCTGTTATTGGCAGCCGATTGGGCTTCATCGGTAGAGGTACAGGAATACACACTCAAAAGGGCGGTTACAAGGATGGCCGGCAGAAACTTTCCGGCAAAGATTTGTATTGAAGTTCTCAGCATAATTTTTTGATCAGGCAAAAAAGCCACGGTCAATAATAGATTTCAGAATTAGCAGTTGTTTTTTTCACAACCGATTGCAGAGCTAAATATAGAAAAGATCCTGCATGATGAATGGTACTGAATGTTTCAGGCTTAGTAGCCTTATGTTCAAATTGGGGATGGATAAGCTGACCAAGTGTTGTTCCATTTACACTAAAGATAAAAATATCTGAAAAGAGTAACAGTTTATAAAAAAGTGGCCATTCCGAAGAATACAGAACAGCCACTTTTTATTATTAGTTTGAAACTAAAACCTGGTATTACAGTACAAAGTGATATACCACGTACTCCTCAGTTGGCTTATCCGGATTTGGCCTTCCAAACCATATACCAACAACTTCATTTCGTGCATTTCTTTCCATTCTAATAATTTTCCAGGTATTTCCTTCCGGATTAGTTTGAATGGTTACCCAGCCAGCCACAAAAATTGAAGGAGTTACTCCTGAAAATGTAATTGTTTTAGTTGCCCCATCAATAGTAAAAGTACCCTCGTCAATTGTTCCATCATCCTGGGTAACCACTACTGTTCCATCTGTTGAAAATCGAACTGACGCATCATCAACATTAACCACATCAGCATCTCCATAAGGAGCTCCCCAACCACTGTTAATAATATCCTGTCTGGTATTCCAGTTATTTTTAAAATTACCATCCATACCAGTCCAGTTATAAGGCACCTCTTCATCTACCTGCCAGGTTTTTTCCGAAGTTCCTGCCAATACCAGCAATACTTCCTGTTCCGGGGTAAGCTCCACAGGGCCTCCGGGAACCTGGAGTTTAAAGTGATACACCATATACTGATCCAGCTCCGGATCGCGTGCACCGAACCATATTCCGGTTACTTTACCGCTTACCTCATTTCTATCCACCTTCACTATTTTCCACTGGTTTTGGGCAGTGGTAGTAGCTGATATACCATTAGCACCTTGTTTATCTTTAGCTATAAGAATATTTGGTTTAATTCCGGTAAAGGTAACCATGTTAGTTGTTTCATCAATTTCAAACCTGCCTTCTGCTGTAGTTCCATCATCCTGTGTTACCACTACAGTACCATCTTCTGAGAAACTGATGGAAGCATCATTGATATTTTCAACAGCTGCATCATTATATAATGCCCAGCTAGGGTAATCTTTCCTGCTATTCCATTCATTTAAAAAATTACCTTCGAGGTCAGTCCAGTTAAATGGCACCTGTGTATCTAATTTCCATACTTTAGTTGTGGTTTTATCTACAGCAAGAATGTCTTTCTGGTCAGCGCCAAAGTCAAAATTAGGATCTTCCTGAGGGCCTTCAGGTTCAGGAGTCCAGTTTTCATCATATTCCTGAGAAATAAAATTATACACTATCATAGCAGGTCCTTCACCATCCACATCCTTATCACGAATTACACCTAACCTCAAGGTATTCTCATCAAGAGCCAGTATGGTATAGTTTGTCCAGTCACTAATACCTGTTAAACCATTTTTACCAGGTTTGTACCCTCTCAATATTGAGGCATCATTGATCGTAAGCGTTTTATTATCAGTATTCAGGTAATAAGTCCCTTCTTCTTCAATTCCATTCTCCATTGGCTTGGTGGCAGAAAAGTACGGACCTCCTTCTAAACTAAAGGTCATGACACCATAATCACCCTGGGCCATTGCATTGTTAGAGTAAATCCATGCAGCGTCCGGACTCCAGGTCCAGCAATCATCACCATAACATCCTGTTTCAAACTGCCCTTCCGCCCATGGGCCGCCTTCTTCCAGCCAGCCATTTGAGGTACCATAGAACGAGAGTGGGCCGGCAAACGCTTTACCTTCAGTATCCAATACCCACGATTTTTCCTCCCCCGGACCACCGGATAATGCTGTCCACAATGGATCGTTTACGTACATCAGATTATCCTGCGTAACTTCCACTATCACAGGGTCCATTTTTACCACACCGCCAGCTGTTAGTGCTGAAAATTGAATGGTATATTCTCCCTTGAAAGGAAATCTTACAGTATCCACCATGCGATTGGAGCGGCCTGTGCCATAATCCCACATGGCTACCGTACCCGGGGTTTCATTGATCATAACCACTGTGTTACCACCTTCATCAATGTCGAGTGGCTGCTCCACCCTAAATTTTATTTCTGATTTATCAAGCCTCCTACCCAATTCCTGGGTATCGTCCTGGCAGGAAATGATAAAGATCATCATCCCCAGGACCATTATTATACTATTTATTTTTCTCATGTTCTTTTTAATTAATGTTTAAAACATTACCATCCAGGGTTCTGCACTAACAGTCCATTCGACAAGGTAATCTGGTTATTTGGAATTTGCTGCAAGCCTTGGGTAGCTACTATATTGCCCGCAGAAATGGTTTTTGTTTCTGTAGTACCTCCATTCAACACAGTAGTTGATACCGCAATTTTTTTAGCTGCATTGTCAACTCCCTGCCGCAGAAGATCCCAGTAGCGGAGGCCTTCGAATGCAAGTTCCAGACGGCGCTCCTGCATTATGTTCTCCTGGTTTACGGCCAATGTAGTAAAGTTTTCTCCATAGGCCCTCTGCCGTACCTGGTCGAAATAGCTTTGTGCATTCGGGCTGCCTAATTCAGCCGCCATTAATAGCACATCGGCATAACGGATAGAGAAAAAGTCCTGGTACTGGCCAACCATAAAATCTTCTGCTCCCAAAGGTACGGTTGTGCTTACTCCTTCTTCATTTACCATTGGAGTATACTTCTTAATATACAATCCGGTATACTCTCTTTGGTTTTCCTGCTTATCAAAAGGAATTTCTTCCGCATCGATATTAATGATTGATGCCTCTCTGCGGGTATCGTTTTCAGGGTAAGCATTCCACAGCTCCCGGGTAACCGTTGCGCCTCCCCATCCATTTCCGTAAGGGTAATGAGACATTTCTCTTATGCCATACAATACCATCCAGTGGTTTCCATCCACATTACCATCATAATCGCTGGTATAGGTATATTTGATAGAAAACACTACCTCTTTATTGTCTTCACCTGCATAGTCCTCCAGAGATGCAGCCGGCCATAACTGAGCAAAACTTTCCAACAAACCAAAACCACCATTTGCAATTACATCTTCTATGTAAGCTAGCGCCTGATCGCGGGTTACCACACCAACCAGGTCGGCTTTATTGTAATAACCGGTATAGTATAGATACACACGGGCCAGTAAAGCTTCGGCAGCCCATTTGGTGGTCCTGCCCTGGGTAGCTCTGCCGGCTGCATAAGGTTGGCTTTGCATATTATCTGCAGCCCATTTCAGGTCCCCGGCAATTAGCGTGTAAACCTCGTCAGGAGTAGCCTGTGGCTCATTTTCAGATGAAGCTTCTGAAAGCAACGGAATACTGCCCCAAAGCCTTACCATATCGAAATAAAGAAATGCCCGAAGAAATCTTGCCTCCCCTTCATAAGTATTTCGCAAGCCTTCTTCTGCCGTACTCCAGTCGATCTGATCCATTTTACTTATCAGAACATTACAACGGTAAATTGCTCTATAGTAGGCAATCCAATTATTTTCATACAGGTTCTGGGCTGTAGGTGAGCGGTTTGGATCAAACTCATCAATGGCCTGGTAGGTGAAGGCATCAGAGTTTCCTGTACCACCATAAGCATTATCAGAAAGCACAGTACTGGCAACAGGAAAAGCTATCCCATCAACAGAATATACTCTTTGTAAGCCATCATAAGCTCCTACCAAGGCCGCCTCAGCATCAGAAGGGGTTCTGTAGAAAGTACTCTCATTTATTTCTGTGGCTGGCTGGACATCCAGGAAACTTTCATCGCATGCTCCCAGGAAAAGTAAACCAACTGCCAAAAATTTTATTGCTATCTTTTTCATAGGTTTCAGATCTTTAGAATTTAATATTAGCACCAATCAACAGCGTTCTCGGGCGTGGATAATACCCGAGATCCACACCATAAGTAAAGGCATCAGTGGTAGCTGGGTCATTATCATCAGGGCCATAACCTACTTCAGGGTCGAAACCGTTGTACTTAGTTAAAGTAAGTAAGTTCTGCCCGGTTACATAAAACCTTACCTGGCTTACATATTCTGAATTAATCAGTCTTCCGAAATCATAGCCCAAGGTTACGTTATTAAGCCTGAGGAAATCCCCATCCTGCACATAAAGGTCAGAAAACTGACTCCAGTTCCTGTTATCTGTAGTAACTCTTGGCATTGTATTAGAAGAGCCAGGCCCTACCCAGCGATCCAGAATAGCAGTAGTATAGTTTGCGTACTGGTTAGCCTGGTTCCTGTAAGTCTGTACCAGCTGATGCCCTGCCATACCATTGGCCTGCACCAGGAGGTCGAAACCTTTATAATCGAAATTAAGATTTAAACCAAAGGTAAAATCAGGATTAGGGTCCCCTATCATGGTCTTATCAAGATCACTGATAATTCCATCATCGTTCCGGTCTACATATATAACATCGCCCGGCCTCGCTGATGGCTGGATAACACGCCCCTCTGATGACCTGTGTCTCTGGACGTCTTCTTCATACTGAAATACCCCCGCAGTTTGTAATCCCCAGAAATATCCTACAGGATAGCCATTCTGGGCCCGGAAAAATTCTCCCGAGTTATCGTACAACATGTTTCTTGGCCCATGAATAATTCCATCAGCTGTAGGTATTTCTCCAACTGTATTTTTATTATAAGAACCATTTACACTAATGTTATAATTAAAATCACCTGCATTACCAAGATAGGAAATAAGCAATTCTACACCTTCGTTCCTAACATCACCGCCATTTATCCAGGGAGCTTCAGCGCCTGCAGTAGCTAAAACAGGAGCCTGAATTAACCAGTCTTTATTGATTTTAATATAATAATCAAAATTCATGGTTACACTGCCATTGAAGAAACGGGCATCAAGACCAAGATTTGTCTGCTCCGAGGTTTCCCACCTCAAACCAGGGTTTGAAAGCCTGTTGGGATATGCACCCGGAGTATTCTGTCCTTCCTGTGGCCCGAAATTATAATTTGTAAACGCAAACGTTACCGGTGCAAGGTACTGGAATGCACCTGCATTCTGGTTTCCTACCTGGCCCCAGCTGGCCCTGAATTTCAGGAATTCCAGTACATCGGAATTTTGAAGGAATTGCTCATTGCTGAGTACCCAGCCTGCAGATACAGAAGGGAAATATCCCCAGCGGTTTCCGGGAGCGAAATTAGAAGACCCATCCGCACGGATGGTAGTATTCAGCAAATAAGTTTCATTGTAATTGTAGTTTAATCTTCCAAAATACGACATCCTTCTGTTCGGTGTCCAAGGAGCGCCCCGCAGGTTCATGGTAGTTGCATCTGAATTATTAGTAGCATTATCCAGCCATGCACCTTCAAGGTTATTAAAAATGGCGTTAACATTGCTGCCACTCATCCATGAGCCATCGTTCTGGTAGTGTTCTGTTCCAAGCATTACCTGAAAATCATGAGCCTGGTTTATATCAAAGCCATAGGTTAATAAATTATTCCAGATAAGGGATCTTCCCTTGCCTATATTCTGATTAATCCTGGATAACCTGTTGAAAGTATAAGCGGACAAGTTGTAAATTGGGGTGTAAGAACGTCCTTCATCTGCAGAGTAGTCAATGCCAAGGTCTGTTCTAAAGGTAAGCCTTTCCACAGGCTCCAGCTGCAGATATACATTCCCTAACAGCCTTTGGTCATTATTCGTGTTTTGGTTATTCAATACCATATTAGCATAAGGGTTTGCCTCTCCAGTGTTCCAGGTAGAATTAGTGTTATCCCAGAAATTACCCTCACTATCGTACATTGGCACAAAAGGGCTGGTATTAAAAGCACCGCGCAGGGAGTTATTATACTGACCACCAACACCAATTCCATTGTCCTGAGTATAGGCAAAGTTTAGGTTTTCTCCAATCTTTAAAATATCCTTATACAGTTTATGCTCTGAATTGATACGGAAATTATAACGCTCATAATATGAGAGGTCCCTGCCTCCTACAATACCTTCGGTGGAGGTATAAGCAAGAGAAGTAGAATAAGTGGAAGTTTCAGAACCACCGGTTGCACCTAAAACATAATTTTGGGTAACTGCGTCATTCACAAACATTTCATCGATCCAGTCGGTATTGGCATAGCCAAGGCCATCCATTCCCGGATTAGCAATTTGCTCATTAGTAAAAATGGGAAGCCTGCCGGAGTTAATAGCCGCTTCATTCATAATAGCTGCATACTCTGTGGCATTTAGCATATCCACTTTCCGGCCTAAATTCTGGTGACCGTAAAAAGCATCAAAGGTTATTTGCGCGCGTTGCCCGGCTTTACCTTTTTTGGTAGTAATAAGAACCACCCCGTTGGAAGCTTGGGAACCATAAATAGCTGCAGAAGCCGCATCTTTCAACACATCCACCGATTCAATATCGGCAGGATTCAGAAATGAAATATCCCCGGTTTGCACTCCATCCACCACATAAAGTGGTTGTGTACTGCCTAAAGTACCTACCCCGCGAAGGATTACCCGCATCTGGGAGCCGGGCTGCCCCGATGTGTTGGCAATCTGAACGCCGGGAGCCTGCCCCTGCAAACCCTGCAAGGCATTGGTGGTGCTCTGCCGCTGTATCTGGTCCCCCTCTACCTGCACGGTAGCTCCGGTAACCAGTTTTTTCTTCTGCACACCATAACCAACCACTACTACCTCATCCAACGATTGCATATCGGGTTCCAGGGCCACATCAATTACAGTTCTGTTGCCTGCAGTTACCTCCTGAGGAAGATAACCTATAAATGAATATACTAACACAGCCTCAGGGCCTGATACATTTAATCTATAATTACCTTCCAGGTCGGTGGTGGTTCCGCTTCCTGTTCCTTTTACAAGAATGTTTACCCCGGGAAGCCCGTCACCAGTGCCTCCGTCGGTAACCTTTCCTGAAACCTGCTGCTGGGCTATAGCTGCTGGCACCAGCCACACCCATAATAAGCTAAAAAGTACGAATTGTTTCATATTATTTGGTTTAGTTTATTGGTTCTGAATTTAAAAAATATTTATCCGCATAATTATATTAAAATATTTTTTACATTTTAATCAGTTTTAAATTAATAGTTTACGCTCTGTTTTTTTTAATTGCTTCATGAGCACCACAGGCTTACAGCTTCACTGATTTAGCTTTGCCTGTATAGCTTACCACCTTATCCGGCTTTGCCTCAAAATCAAGCTCTTTTGCTTTGTTTTTATTGACATACACTATATTGAAAGTTCTTTTCTTCAGCATTCCTTCAAACCCTTTTCCTTCCTGCTTTCCAAAGTTTATAGTTTTGTTCTTTTCGTTGTAGCTGATGGGAATCTTCAGGAATTTGCCCTCCTCATAATTATAGTTAGTATTCTCATCTTCATACAGCTCAAAGCTACCATCTTTGCCGCCATACACATAAAGGGTAATGGTTTCTGCAGGCTTTTCGGTGGTGTACTGTATTTCAGGACCGAATGGAATAATAGCTCCTTCTTTAACATAAATGGGCATTCGCTCATAGGGAGCATCTGCTGTAAGCTGCTGCCCTCCCTGCTGCCAGGAACCATCGTAAAGATTGTACCAGCCGGTGGTGGCGGGCAGGTAAAGCTTTCTTGAAGTTGCTTTATAATCAGTTACAGGGTTAATTAAAAGAGCCGGCCCGAACATAAACTGGTTGCCAATTTCACGCACCTTTTTATCCTCCGGAAAATCCATTACCAGTGCTCTCATGAGGGTATAATCATCATGGTAGATTTTACCTGTAAGAGAATAGATGTACGGCATTAACCTGTAGCGTAATTTGTTATAATATACTATGGACTGGTAAGCCTTATGGTCTTCCGGCGCTATGTTAAACACCTCGCGGTATGGATACTGGCCATGGGCGCGGAACAGGGGACTAAAAGCGCCATACTGGTACCAGCGGGCATTCAGCTCGCGCCATTCTTCAAGTGCCTCTCCTTTAGGGTCCGGTCTGTCGTATTTATTCTCCACAAAGAAACCACCGATATCGGTTGTCCAGTACGGAAGTCCGGACATGGAGAAGTTAAGTCCTGCCGGTATCTGGCGGCGAAGTTCTTCGAAAGTAGAGGAAATATCGCCGCTCCAGGTAGCTGCGCCATACCTTTGCAGTCCGGCAAAAGCGGAACGGGTAAGGATAAATACACGCTCATCGGGATTTGCCGCACGCTGACCTTCATAAATTCCTTTGGCGTTAACAAGTGCATAAGCATTGAAATACTTTTCCGAAGGGCCCAGCGCTGTAGGGTTCATTAAAGTTTTGCGGTGCTCTATAGAAGAGTTAGATAGAATATCGGGCTCAGTAGCATCGAGCCACCAGGCATCAATACCTTTTGAGTACAAATTATCACTCAGCTGCTTCCAGAAAAGCTTGCGGGCTTCGGGATTATAAGCGTCATAAAAGGTAGATACATAGCCCTTCCCAATCCAGTCGCGCTGCTTATTTTCAATATTCTGCGTGTACAACAGGCCTTTTTCATTAAACTCCTTATAGTTTTCTATGCCTTCGTAAAACTTAGGCCACACCGATATCATGATATGCGTATTGTATTTATCGTGCAGCTCCTTTATCATTCCTTCAGGATCAGGAAAGCGGGTTTCGTCAAATTCATGGCTCCCCCACTGGTCTTCTTTCCAGTACGACCAGTCCAGCACTATATTATCGATTGGTATGCGGCGCTTGCGGAACTCCTGCACGGTTTGAAGAATCTCTTCCTGCGTTTTGTAACGCTCGCGGCTTTGCCAGAAACCCATTGCCCATTTTGGCATTACCTGAGCCTGGCCTGTCAGCTGGCGGTATCCGCTCACTACCTCATCGAGGTTGTTACCGTACACAAAATAGTAATTGATGTTATCGCCGGCCTCAGATATAAAGGCAAAGTTATCCTTATCTTCCTCAGGCTGTGGCGTTAAATAACGCAGGGCAATAAATGCCTCACCACCATCGGGCTTCCACTCAATTTTAACCGGATGCTTCCGGCCTTTTTCCAGCTCATGCCTGAACAGGGCCGGTCCGGGGTTCCAGGCCTCTCTCCACTTATCCAGCACCAGTTTATTATCGATCCACACTTTTACATAGCCTGAAGATGGCAGCAGAAAAGTATGAGCTCCACTTTTATCACTTTCAATGGCACCTTCCCAGGTTACTACTCCTTCAGGCTGCAGTTCATAACCTTCAGGCAGGCTTTTCAGCGAGCTGAGAAATTCATAGTCAATTTTTGACTCCTTCTGCACAACCGGAGCTTTGCCCGACTCAGGGCCAAAAGCATAAGTAGCAGTAAGCCCTCCCTTTTCACCATCTTTACCGTAAAGTGTAAAAGCGGAAAGGGGCTGATAAGGGCGCACATCGCCAAATTTAGATATAGAATAATTATCCCACAGAATACCGTAATTCTTGCTTGATACCACAAAAGGAACCACTGCCTGAGAATTATACTGGGTAATATCCACCTGGTAACCACGGTAATTCATCAGCCCGGTCTGGTGCTGCCCTAATCCATAGAAAGCTTCATCTTCACCGGCCTGAAAAACCTTCTTTAGCTGGTAAACTTTTTCATTACCGTATTGAACAGGAGAAAATGCCTGGTAAGAACCGGGTTCTTCCCTCAGAATTGCTTTTCCATTTTTATCAGAAAAAGTAACTACTCCTGTAGCTGCATCGACTCTTGCCTGCAGGTATGCAGTAGTAATAATAAGAGACTTCCCTTCTTCAGTAAGTTGCCAGTCTGAAGATGACTTTCCTTCATCTTCTATTATGAGACTGGGCTCCTTTTCAATATCATTTCCGGGAGTGGATATTACCTGGATGATCTTATCGGAAATAATGCGAAGCTTCACAGTCTGAGGAGCCCCTGCAGCCTTATTATCCAACCTGATCAACACCCCGTCCTCCAGCTTCTGATAGCTCTTTATTACAGAGGGCTCATTGAATGCCGTAAGAACCAGGACTAGTAAAAGGTAAATTAACCTGTGTAATTTCATTGAGAGAATAGTTAAAAATTAAAACATTCCATTTCTGGCAACGATTGCAATGGCAATATAGAAAGAACTCAATTCATCCATCCCCCTGAAATGTTTCCGATATAGGGATAGAATGTTAACAGCTGGTTAAGAGGAGAATAATAGGGCTTTAATGCCCCTGAAGGGCAATTTTTATTATCGGGAAAGGATGAAATGTTGCCGGAAACAGCAATTCCGCACCCGTATTATTTTGCTTTTCCGGCAAAAAGTAAAATAATACGGGTGCGGAAATACTTTATCTGCAAGTAAACCGGGCAATGAAATATTTATGGTGATAAAGAATGAAACCACCAGGGATAACGGCGGATGTTACCGGCTGGCAGTGCCGGAAGCTGCTTACTCCTTTCTGCTTCCTGCGTAGAGGGAGGGCAGGATGTTGAACTCGCTCTTGAAATACCTGGTGAAATATTTAGTATTGTTAAAGCCAACTTTATAGGCCACTTCCGCAACAGTAAGCTGGCTCTTTTCCAGGAACTGTGCTGCCCGCTGCAGACGGATTTTACGGATGAACTCTACCGGCGAACTACCTGTAATCGCTACCATTTTCTTGTACAAGTGTGCACGGCTCATACCCAGTTCCCTGCTCAGGAGTTCAACGGAAAAATCAGGATTCGAAAGGTTCTCCTCCACAATCTTTATCGCATTCTGTATCAGCTTATCATCGAGCGAAACAATATTTACCTCACTCGTCTGCACACTTATTTTCTTCTCATAAACCTTCTGCATCAGCTGTTTCTGGCTAATGAGGTTATTAATGCGCGAAAGCAGAATTTCAAAGTTAAATGGCTTGGTTACATAATCATTCGCACCAATATTCAGTCCTTTAAGCTTTTGCTCCTCTGCAGCATGAGCGGTAAGCAATACAAAAGGGATGTGGGAGGTGCGCTTATCTTCCCTTATTTTTTTACACAGGTCCATTCCATTCATTTCCGGCATCATTAAATCACTTACAATCAGGTCCGGACCTGAGGAAAGCGCTTTTTGCCAGCCTTCCTTCCCGTTTTGAGCTTCTATAATTGAGAAATGAACACCCAGGTTATCTTTCAAATAAAAACGAAAATCTTCATTATCCTCCACCAGAAGTACAAGCGGATTTTTATCCGGCACCCCCGGCACCATTGCTTCTTCTTTCTTTGTTTCTCTTTTAAGAAGCTTTTCTTCCTTTATTTCCTCCTGCCCCACTTCTTCTGCCCCGTACTTTTCAGGCCCCCCGGCCATTTCCCTGACCGGTATTCTCACAATAAAACAGCTGCCATTTCCGGGCTCGCTTTCCACGGCAATTGTTCCTCCGTGTATTTTTACAAATTCCTTTGTTATGGCCAGCCCTATCCCGCTTCCCTGGTTAACCATGCTGCCGGGCACATCATTGCGGAAGAACCTTTCAAAAACTTTATCGTGTTTTTCCTTTGGAATACCTATACCGGTATCCTTTACTTTTATTTCAAGAATTTTTATACCTTCAGAGGAAGAGTCATTATCGTAACAGCCGGCACTTACTTCAATTTTGCCATTTTCAGGGGTAAATTTAAAAGCGTTTGAAAGAAGATTAAAAAGGATCTTTTCAAGCTTATCCATATCGAAACCGGCATACAGCTCCTTCAGGTCAGATTTGAAAGTAAGCTCAACATTTTTCTTTTCAGATAAATCTGAAAAAGAATGAACCGACTCGCTTATGAACTTAATTACATTTCCTTCAGATGAATGAAGCTTCAGGCCTTCCACTTCAATTTTCCTGAAATCCAGCAACTGGTTTACCAGATTAAGTAACCTTTTGGCATTCCGGTGAATCATCTGATACTGTTTTTGTTCCACCGGATTATCAGACTTGCTGAGCAGCCTTTCCACAGGAGCAAGAATAAGCGATATAGGAGTCCTGAACTCATGACTGACATTGGTAAAGAAGCGGATTTTCATCAGGTCCAGCTCATGAAGCTGGCGCGCTTCCCGCCGCTCCTGCTCCAGCCTGAATTTAGCCCTTTCCTTTTGCAGCGTTCTCCGCCGGCTTATATACAAGCCCAGCAGCACAAGCATTATATATAAAGCATAAGCCTCGTTGGTTTTCCAGAAAGGGGCCAGCACAGCAATTATTATACTGCTCCCTTCTTCATTCCATACGCCGTCGTTATTAGAGGCCAGAACTTTAAATTCATACTCTCCCGGGTCGAGGTTGGTATACGTTACCCTCCTGTTTTGATTGTCCACATCATGCCAGTCTTTGTCAAAACCTTCCAGCTTATACCTGAATTTATTCTTTTCCGGATGCAAAAAGTTTAAGGCAGCAAATTCAATGGCGAAAACGTTTTCGTCGTGGTATAAAGTTACCTTATCCACATTTGCAAGCGCCCGGGGCAGCAGTATCCTCCCACCTGTTTCTTCACCTACCGCCACGCTTTTACTAAACAATTGAAAATCGGTAAACACAATATCAGGAGTATTCTGATTTCTCCTCAGGCTTTCGGGGTAAAAAATGTTAAATCCATTTGCTCCGCCAAAAATCATTTCGCCTTTACCGGTTTTTAAAGCGGCATTCTCATTAAAGGTTTTTCCCTGCAGGCCATCCCGCTCATCGTAGTTACGGAAGCTTACATTTTCCCGGCTGGTTGCCACACCCCCACTCCGGTCAATTACCAGGTTAGATACACCATTAGCTGTGCTTAGCCACAAATTATTAGCCCTGTCTTCCAGTATGGAAATTATATTGCTTCCAGGCAATCCATCTTCTGTGGTAAAACGAAGGAACGAGCTGTCGGCTTCATTGTAAAGGTTTAAACCATCTGCAGTACCAACCCACATATTATCAAAGCTATCCCGGTAAACCGACCAGATACTGTTACTCGTCAGGCTCTCCTCATCTGCAGGGTCATGAGTAAGGTAAGTTACCTTACGGCTTTTAAGGTTCAGTATGTCTATGCCGCTTCCTCCGCCAATCCATATATTTCCATGCCGGTCTTCGGCCATTGCCGAAATATAATCGCAGTGAATGGGTATTTCACCGGCTCCGTTTTTCAAATGAATAAACTGCTCCGTATCCTTATCCAACAGGTTTAGTCCTCCCTGCAGGGTGCCCGCCCAGATATTACCCCGGGAATCTTCAAACAGCTCCCAGACGCTGTTATCGGACAAGCTTTCAGGGTCTTCGGCATTACTCTTATAGTGAGTGAAGGTTTTTCCATCGAACTTATTTAGCCCGCCTAAATAAGTACCCACCCACAACATGCCTTCCCTGTCTATGAGCAGGCTTACAATAATATCGCTGCTAAGCGAACCTGGATTTTGGGAGTCATGCCGGTAGCTTGTATACACCCCTGTTTCCCGGTTTAGATAAAGCAGCCCGCCCCCGTTGGTTCCTATCCATAAATTTCCTTTATCGTCCTCTGCAAATGTATTAACATCGTCGTAAGGTAAACCGGACGGAATGGAAGGCTGATTTTTGAAATGCGGAAAGCGAAAAATGTTAGGGTGATAATAGTTTACCCCTTTTTTAAAGGTACCAATCCACACAATTCCTTCATTGTCTTTATATAAAGTAACAATGCTATTCTGCGAAAGGCTTTTTTCCATTTCCTCATTATGGAGGATATATTGTACTGAAAAATCTTTTTTATCAATTACATTTATACCTCCATGGTCTGTACCTACCCATATTATTCCTTTTGAGGCTTCTGTCACGCCCTTTGCAAAATCATTATTTAAGGGGAAGCGGGCCGATTTTTTATGAAAATGGGAAAGTGTTTCAGAAGAAGGATCGTAAAAGAAAACACCTTTTCCATCAAGCGGCAGAGATACCCAGATAGCATCATCGCTATCCACGAGCAGCTCATAATTAAGGAGCTGGCGGTCAGATTTTTCTGAAATCGCTGTAGTCCTTTCCGTTACCTTAAGGCTTTTTCCATCCAGCTTTTCCAGAATTCCATTTCTGTGGATCAGCCAGATGTCACCCTCAGCATTCTGCTGAAGAGCAGACACAAAATTAGAGCTGACAGAGCTGTTGTCTGCCGGGATGCTTTTAAGTATTACCGATTCTTTAGTCGCAGGATTATACCTGGTAATGCCGGCACCGGTATGGATAAACCAGTAATTTCCTGCATTATCTTTGATAATATTTTCCACATTATCAGCTGAAAGGGAGTATCTTTTCAGGTATTTACCCAGATCTTTAGAAAAACTCTCTGTTTGGGGGTTATAAATACTGATACCCGCATTCGTTTGCACCCATATATTTCCTTCAGGATCCTCGAAAAGTTTATTTATACCATTGGCATTAATGGAGGATGTATCCCTGGAGTTATAACGAAAAACTTTCAGCTGGTATCCGTCATAGCGGTTCAGCCCTGCCGCTGTTCCTACCCATAAGTACCCCCTGCTGTCTTTTAAAAAGCATGTAACCTGGTTATGCGACAAACCATCATTAATGTCGATAAGCGAAAACTTATATTGCTCCGGAAAAACAGCATTTGCATTAAATATATTTCCCAGAGCAACTACAAAAACGATAAATATTCCTTTACAACACCTCATGACCATGTAATATTTTGTCCTGACAGAACCTGAATATACTACTAATATATATAGTACACCAGAAAAAGGAAAACAATTCATTAATCTGCTATCCCAAAATTTCAATGTTCTGACTTTGAATCATAATACAGGACAGGACACTCCTTTTCAGGCTAAGGAGGCACTCTGCGAAGAGCATGCAAAAAAAACTGACTGTTGCTCCCCTTTTATTTCAACCGGAAAAGCAGGTACTCCTCTGCTCCTCCGTCTAATAATGACCAAAAACAGCTCTGAACTTTTATTCCCGAAACCAATTAAGTCTATGGATTTAATCAATTCATTTCTTATATTTTGCAGGCAGGGGAACAAAACTATTCAATGGAATGAACAGGCAGACAAGGGAAATACAGTATTTTTTATTCAGTCAGTATTTTACAGACGGGATACGGATTACCGTGGCTGTTTTACTTCCTGCCCTGCTCTCCACCCTTATTGGCCAGCTCGAAATTGGTTTGGCAGTATCGATAGGCGCTTTTGGGGCCAGCCTCACTGAAAGCCCCGGCCCTCTGAGCCACAGACGAAACGGCATCTTGCTCTTTGCCGCTTTTAGCTTTTTTGTTACCTTCCTTACCGAAGCAGCAAGAGGCAATCCCCTTATGATGGGACCGGTCATTCTGCTGTTCAGCTTTTTCTTCTCCATGTTAACGGTTTACGGAAACCGGGCTGCCTCCATCGGCACCGCCACACTACTAATGATGGTGCTGAATATCAGCGACGATTTCGGGCCGGAACAGGCTTTTTTATCTCCTTTCCTGATCGCAGGGGGCTCATTGTGGTTTTTAGGAACGAGCCTTTTATTCTCCCGCATAGTACCTTATCTCCCTGCCCAGCAGGCACTGGGGGAGTGCATTCATGAGATATCTCTCTTCTTACGTCTGAAAGCAGAGTTTTACAGCCCCTCCACCAGCCTGGACGAAGATTATGCCCGTGTGGTAAACCAGCAGATGGTGGTAAGTGAAAAGCAGGATGCCGCCCGTGAGCTTTTACTTAAGAGCCGCCTGATCGTAAAAGAATCAACAGGCACCAGCCGCACTCTGCTCCTTATTTTCAGCGACCTGGTGGATCTTTATGAACAAATGATGAAGATCCATTATGATTATGCCTCGCTCAGGGAGCGCTTTGGCAAAACAGGAATTCTGGATGAAATAAAAGAGCTCATACTGCAAATAGCCGATGAGCTGGATACTATTGGTTTTGCCATTCAATCAGGCACCCAATACAGGCCTCATTCAGACCTTATAAAGAGCCTTGACCATTTAAGCAGCAGAATTGAGGCATCAGGAGGAAATGAAAAAGAAGGCAGCAATCTGGCACTGAAAAAAATCCTCGGGAACATCAGGAATCTTATTAAAAGAGTAAATGATATCGGCCAGAATTATGGAAGCCAGTCTCAGGCGCAGGCTAAGAACCCGAAAAAGCTAAGTTATTCCAGGTTTGTCTCTCACCAGGATTATTCTCCTAAAATCCTGCGCGATAACCTGAGTTTGCGGTCTGTCAGCTTTAAGCATGCCACAAGAATGGCTGTTGCCTGCATACTGGGGTACACCTTAACCAAGTTCCTGTCAAACGGAGCGCATAGTTACTGGGTATTGCTAACCATTATTTTCATTCTTAAACCCGGCTTCAGCTTAACCAAACAAAGAAATTACGAGCGCCTGACGGGTACACTTATCGGAGGTGTTATCGGAATTTTAACCTTAATATTTCTGCCTGACCTGAGGGTGCAGTTTGTACTGCTTATTATTTTCATGATTGGCTCCTACAGCTTTTTACGGACAAATTATACGCTGTTTGTTTCCTGTATTACCCCTGTGGTAATTATTGTAATGAACCTGGTTGGTGCAGGAAGCCTTGGAATAGTGTATGAACGGGTAGTGGATACTGCAATGGCCTGTGCCATAGGTTTTGCCGTAAATTACCTTGTGTTCCCCAGCTGGGAGTCTGAAAAATTGCAGAACTATATAAAAGAAATGATAAAAGCCAATGCCGGGTACTTACAAAAGTTATCCGACAGCCTGGCTGGTAAAATAGCAGAGCCGGATGATTACAGGCTTGCCAGAAAAAGTGTTTTTGTGAGTTCTGCCAACCTTTCGGCTGCTTTTCAAAGAATGACCACCGAACCCAAAAACAGGCAACGAAATACAAGAGAGGTGCATCAGCTGGTGGTGCTGAATCACATCTTATCTTCCTACATAGCCACTATTGCATCGGGTTTACAGGGCAGGGAACAGCAGGTTTACCCGGCTGTTTACCAGCACATGGCGGAGCAGGCTTTAAAAACCCTTGACAACTGCATCCAAAACCTGGAGGGGCCTTATACTGCAACACCGGCACAGGGGCACCTGGAAGAAGGCTTTGAGGAGCAACGCAAAAAGGACTGGAACGAAGATGAGCTTTTACTTTATGAACAATTAGGATATATGCTCAAAATATGTACCGACATTTATAAAGTAACCGATACTTTCCTGCATTCCCCTCCTGCTCCTGCACAAAAGAAAAAGGCAGTGCAGGAATCTTTAAGCTAAATGTAAAGCAGAGCATACAACACAAAATAATTCCCGAAGGCTGAATCCGGTGTTAATGTGGAACCAGCCTCCGGGAAATTAAGAGGGTGAATTTGCCGGGCATGAAGAAAATTTAAACAAGCTCTGATCCGCCGAACAAAGAATTCATGAGCGACTATCGGGCTATATTGTTAATTTTTCACTATTTTGTGCTTTATCACTTTTGTACCATCCTCTATTACAAGCATATAGAAACCGGAACCCAATGATTTTAAATCCAGCACATGATTTCTTCCGGCAAAATCTGAAACAATCACCGCTTTACCAACTGCATCTATAAGTTTAACATTTACACCATTTTCAGATTCTGAAGCAATGGAAATATTCAAAACAGCTGAGGCCGGATTAGGGTAAACCTTCACCTCTCCCTTCCCATTACTCTCAATTACTTTCAGATCTTCGCTTCGGTTTGAAAAGGCAATGTTTGACCCTGAAACAGGAACCAACTCCCACTGTGCATTCGCATGAGTTGTATTGGGCCATTGACCTGCGGCTGCACCATTAGTGGTCCGTCCCATCCCATCCAGATACAATCCTGTGCCCCTGTTTTGAATCCTGTAATAACTGCCGCTGTACTGCTGCACACTCCATTGTGAATTTACATGTGTTGTGCCTGTCCACTGGCCAACATCAGCACCACTTTCGGTTCGTCCCATACCATCAAGAAACAAACCTGTACCTCTGTTCCGGAACTGATAATAACTTCCCGTACTAATCATTTCCCACTGCGCATTCACATGAGTTGTATTAGCATACTGGCCACTGGCACTGCCGTTTGCCGGCAGGCCCATACCATCAATAAATAATCCTGTACCTCTGTTTCGTAGCTGATAATAAGTGGATGAACCTCCATCGCCGCCACTGTTTATTTTACCAACACCGGCATTGGCCTGCACATGGGCCGGCACATCATCTACATTTAAAGCTGTGTAGCTGTAAGAAGGAGACCAGGCTACACTACTCACCTGACCTTCAAAGCTATTAGGGCTGCAACTAACGAATTTATTCCCCACATTCCTGATCTGGCCTGTACTGGTAAT
Organism: Cesiribacteraceae bacterium YIM B00369; assembly: GCA_017948555.1. Classification (GTDB taxonomy): domain Bacteria; phylum Bacteroidota; class Bacteroidia; order Cytophagales; family Cyclobacteriaceae; genus Nafulsella. Next base: position 253,013 of record JAFMYY010000003.1, read on the forward strand.
AAGATCACTTGGCCGCTTTGAGCTGTAGAAATAATTCCGCTCTGCATAAACTCTGGCATTATGGCCTAATCCAATTCCATAATTACCAATATTTGAATAATAATTATTCAGCATATGAACCTGACCGAAACGAACCCTGGGATTTCTTGATTCAGTTCCCTGGAACCAGTTGTAGGCATAAGTTATCCTGTAATTCCCGGTATCCGAATCGCTGGCACCTACCAGCATGGTCTTTTTACCATTTTTAAAAACGCAGTAAGATACCGTTACATAATCAGAACCGTTTTTAATATCCAGCTGACCATCATAGGCTAAGCTTGTGGTATGATGGTTGGAGAAGGTACAGTGGTCGATCCACACCCTTGAAGAACCGGACTGAATTACAAGGTTATCATATTCTGCATTAGAGGCAGTACAGTTTGATGGCTGCCCTCCCTCTGTGGGGGATTCACACTCCCAGTTCGGGTCCCTTGCATCTTCGAAACTAATATTCCGGATAATTACGTTCGACTTACCGCTTATTTTTACTCCTCCATGTAAAAGCCTGGCATTACTTCCAAGGCCAATAATGGTGGTATTAGAACCTATGGAGGCCATATTAGCAATACCAAGATCAATGGTTCCGCTAATTTGTACAACCTTGGCATTATCGCCTGAAACTGCGGAACGAAATGCTGAATTGGTGGAAACAGTGACAGGTGAGGCCGATCCTCCGCCGGTTACACCACTGCCCCACCCAAACGAACTGTTTACAAGCGCCTGGGCATTAGCCTGAGCTGCATAAAAAGTAAACACCATAAAAAGAAGAGCAGCAGCAAAGAATCTGCCACTCCTGAAAGAGGTAAAAATTGTTTTTTCCATGATAAAGATTAATTGGTTTTGTTGGTTGTTATTGAATAAAAAATCTACGGGATAATTTCTTTACGTTTCTGTTACCGCCAGTGTAAACACAGGTGAATCCGGTATTAAGTATAATAAATTCAGCACTGTTACCTCAAAAAAATAAGTACTCAAAAAACAGCAGTGGCTGTGGAAAAAAAAAGCATTGTCACATCATGCAATCGTTTGCTAATTAATGGTTTCCGGAATTAATAAACAAGCACCTGCAAAGATAAATTTAGAAAAACCGCTCATCCTGACAAGCTTATATACCCGGGGCATCCGGGAATATATGCCTCCGGCACAGAATTGCTTAAAGTATTTAAGTATTGTTAACCTCAACCGGAAAACTTCACATTTTCCGGCGAGAATAGAAAAACTATCTTTAAGATGCATCTGTCAGTGAGGTATGAGACCAGGAATCTGCCTTTTTCAGTTCTTCTACTGATTTTTTTTTACGAATAAGTTGACAATTCTTTATAATTCGTTATATTATTATTAAATTTGCGCAATCGATTGCACATTAACCCTTATTGCTATGGCAAAAAAGATTCTGAAAATACATCCTAAAGACAACGTACTGGTTGCTTTAACCGACCTCAATGCAGGAGAAACGGTGGAATTTGAAGGAAATTCCATTACTTTAAAAGATAACGTACCTGCCAAACATAAATTTACTGAATCTGATCTGGCACCGGAACAACCTATTCTGATGTACGGATCCCTTGTAGGCAAGGCAGTAAGCCCGATTCCAACCGGCTGTATCCTTACCACCCAAAATGTGAAACACCAGGCGAATTCCTTCTCCGGCAAAACCGGAACTTTCAACTGGACAGGACCTGATGTTTCCAAATGGAAAGACAGGACTTTTATGGGCTACCACCGTGAGGACGGACAAGTTGGCACCGCCAATAACTGGCTTGTAATCCCTATGGTATTCTGCGAAAACAGAAATGTAAACACCATCCGCCAGGCATTTATAGATGAGCTTGGCTTCGGCCATCAGGACATTTACAAGTCTTATGTGAGCCAGATGGTGGAGCTTTTCCAGGCCGGAAAAACAGATGAAATAGAAAAGCTTTCCCTGCAAAGCCAGCTGGAAAGCAGCCGGAAGCGCATATTTAATAATATCGACGGCATTAAATTCCTTACCCACGAAGGTGGCTGCGGCGGCATTCGCCAGGACTCTGAAGCGCTGTGTGCCCTTTTAGCCGGATATATTCACCACCCTAACGTGGCTGGTGCTACTATTCTCAGCCTTGGCTGCCAGAATGCCCAGGTAAGCATCCTTGAAGAAAAGCTGAGAAAATTAAATCCCGGCTTCTCTAAACCACTTATTGTACTGGAGCAGCAAAAAGAAGGAACTGAACAGGAATTACTTTCACAGGCAATCCGGAAGACCTTCCTTGCCATGGTGGAGGCCGACAAACAGGAGCGCAAGCCTGCTCCGCTCAGCAAGCTTACTATCGGGCTTGAGTGTGGCGGATCAGATGGTTTCTCAGGCATATCTGCCAACCCTTCAGTAGGTCATGTATCTGACCTTATTGTAGCCCTTGGCGGTAAGTCTATTCTCTCTGAATTCCCTGAGCTTTGCGGTGTGGAGCAGGAGCTTATTAACCGTTGTGTGGATGACAAAGCAGCTGAAAGATTTGCCGGCCTGATGCGTGCCTATTCCAATGCTGCTGAAGCAGCAGGCTCCGGCTTTGACATGAACCCAAGCCCGGGCAACATCAAAGACGGTCTGATAACAGACGCTATTAAATCTGCCGGTGCCGCTAAAAAAGGAGGTACCTCTCCTGTAGTGGATGTACTGGATTATGGCGAGTATACTACAAAACCAGGTCTTAACCTGCTTTGTACCCCTGGCAACGATGTGGAAAGCACCACTGCCATGGTTGGCTCAGGCGCTAACGTTGTGCTGTTTACCACCGGCCTTGGCACTCCAACAGGTAACCCTGTTGCCCCGGTACTTAAAGTATCTTCTAACACTAAACTGGCTCAGCGCATGCCCGATATTATTGATATTGACACGGGAGCTGTTATTGCCGGAGAAAAAACCATTGAACAAATGGGTGAGCTGATGCTGGAGCATATTATTGGAGTTGCCAGCGGAGAAATCCCATGCAAAGCCAACCAACTGGGCCAGGAAGACTTTATTCCATGGAAAAGAGGAGTGTCTTTATAAGTAGTATTGAGTAGTGAGTAATGGGTATTGAGTAAAAAAAGTACCCGGACATATAAGCAATAAAAAAGGGAGGCTGGTTAAACCAGCCTCCCTTTTTTATTTTTCGTAATTTATTCAGCCGCTTCGTGCCGGAACTCAACAGATTTTATAGCTCCGTAAAACCAGGACCTCCTGTCCATTCTCGTGCCTATGGAGGTTTTGCCTGATGAACTAACAGGCAGGTATTCAATATTGCCTGACAAAAGCTCTTTGCCATTCACAAAGCCTTTCATCTGCCCGTTTTTGTATGCCAGCCGCATTGTTGCCCACTCATTTACCGGGAATGTAAGGGTGGAGTCGATCAGCACAAGAGAGGCTGTGCCGGCTTTCATATAAAAATCGGGATACCATTCGTTGCGGTTGTTCAGCCGCAGTTCCATTAAAATCCTCCGGCTTTCATCCTTTGGATCCTGAATGTGCAGGAAGCGCTGCTCAATGTTTTCAGGATAAGCTCCGTATGGTTTAAATACCACCTGAACTGAAAACTCATCTGCCCCCGCCAAAGGGTTAGCATTAACAAGCAGGCCATCGTCTGTACCGTCAAACTCAATAGCCACCTCACCTGCTTCTGCCTCTCTTACCTCCGGGTCGCCCAATACCTCCACCCTGTTTCCGCCAATGCCGGTAAGGGAATTCATTTCCCATTTCTGAGTATTATTATTTCCACAGGCGGAAGTTAAAAGAGAGCCGGCCACTCCAAGAATGGCCAGCCAGCTGTTGGGCTTCAAAATATTTATCACAGATCAGTTCCTTTATAAATTACAATGTCTCTTCAGGATTAACCTCTTTTCCGTTAATAAAAACATTTTTAAAGGTTACATCCTTTACATTTGAGAATATGAACGGCTCTTTTACACTTTTAATCTGAACATCAATGAGGCGGATATTCTCTACCGGCGACTGTTCGTAACCTTCAAGAAGCACTCCAACTTTTCCTCCGTTTTCCACCGTCATATTCTTTACTTCAATATTGCGGACGGCAGGCACATAAGCACCTGAATCTTCGTAAAACATGTTTACTCTTACTACCTGCTCGGCCACCTGCCCCACTTCAATATTTCTAAGATAAACATTTTCCACTACTCCTCCCCGCATTGAGCTGGTTTTAATTCTCAGGGCACGGTCCAGGTGCGGACTGTTCATTTTACAATCTTCTGCATATATGTTACGGGCACCACCGGAAATCTCACTGCCAATTACCACACCTCCATGTCCGTCGGCCATAGAGCAGCCCTGAATTACAATATTCTCACTTGGTACATTAATCCTGCGGCCATCGGCATTTCTTCCTGATTTTATGGCAATGCAATCATCGCCTGTATTAAAGAAACAGTTTTTGATCAGCACGTTTTTACAGGATTCCGGATCGCAGCCATCCGAGTTTGGTCCCTGGCTTTCCACTGTTACTCCTTCTATGGTTACATTATTACAAAGAACCGGATTAAGAATCCACATAGGAGAATTTATAAACGTTACTCCCTGTATCAGAATGTTATTTGTGCGGTACGGTTGCACAAACTGCGGGCGCAGGTAATGGCCCTGTCCAAACTTTCTTTCCTCTACAGGCACACCATTTTCTGCCATTTCAAAAAGAGCATCTCTGTTTCCTTTATCGCCCTGGTGAGGAGTTCCTTTTTTCCAGCCATAGTTCTCTCTGCCCTTCCATGGCCACCAGTTGGTTTCATTCGCCTGTCCGTCAAACACCCCTTCTCCTGTAATGGCTATGTTTTCTTCTTCAAAAGCATATAAAAGAGGGGAGTAATTCATCAGCTCAACCCCTTCCCAGCGGGTATAAACAAGTGGCAGGTAATCATCGGGATTGGTGGAGAATAAAACTGTGGCTCCTTTTACAAGGTGAAGGTTTACATTACTTTCAATATAGATTGGTCCGGTAAAGAACTTACCTTCCGGCACCACTACTCTTCCGCCCCCATCCTGGCTGCAGGCTTCAATGGCCTTTTTAAAAGCCTGTGTATTATCCGTTTTACCATCTCCTTTGGCTCCGTATGCGGTCACATCAAAGTCTTTATCCGGAAATTCCGGCGCTTTAATCTGGTTTAGAATCTCCTCTACATTATCCCATACATCTGCTTCCGCTGTTGCCTCCTGCCCGTTTGTTTCAGTAGTCGTTGTCTGACTGCCACAGGAAGTTACCAGCAACAATGCCAGTAATACAAAAGGATTTGTAAAATATCGGTTTAGTATCATTTTAAAATTTATCTATAGTGAATGTTCATTTATTTTACCTGCTCTGTTTCCGCAAGCATTGGCGTTCCTCTTTTACACAACTGAACAGCCAGTCCCCATGGGTCCCGCATCATTACCAGATGGGTGCCATCTTCCAGCTTATCGTTGCTTACCACACTTGCCCCTGCCTTTTGCAGGCGGTCCTTATCCTTTGCGGGATTTTCCGAAACAAATGCAAGGTGCACCAAAAGCGGGTTCATTTCCCGGTACGGGGGCACCTCACCGGCAGGGTTATTATAAATTTCAATCATGATCCTGCCACTGTCGTCAGCCAAAAAGGTCATAAAAGGAGCTTTTTCAACCTGCTTTACTATTTTCAAACCAAGGTGTTCCACATACCACTCAGCCATAGCCGGCGGGTTTTCCACATTGAGGGCAAAATGTTCTAACTTCATATTTTTTGATTTTTGTACCAGTACCGCTTTTTATGAACAAAGCAGGACGGCTAAAATTATGGTGAATTATTTATTATTTACTATTCTGTCAGCCAGACCCAAATTCTGTGCTTTTATCTCCGCCAGCACAATCTGGGCTACTTTACGGGCACCTAATTCGCTGAAGTGGGTATCATCCTCCTTGCCCTCAGGGTAATTCGGGTGTTCACCCGGTGCAAGATGCAGCAGCAGTAATTTAGAATATTCCGGCCCCATCTGCCTGTATAGCTCCTGTCCTTTTACATCTAAATCTATCAGCGGAACATTTTGCTCCCTGGCCACTGTACGCACAATTTCAGCATATTTATCATGAGTACCTGTTACATTACCCTGCTCATCGAACTTCCTGCGGGCAACAGGAGTAAGGAGCACAGGTTTTGCCTTCTTCTTTTTGGTATCTTTCACATACTTTTCCAGGTTGGCTTTAAACTCATCTTCAGTGGTAGAACTTTTCTTGGTTTGCACCTCATCGTTGTGTCCAAACTGAATAAATACCCAGTCGCCCTTTTTTAAATTTTCAACCACAGGCTTCCAGCGGTTTTCCTCCATAAAAGTACGGGTACTTCTTCCGTTTTTCGCCCTGTTATCAACCGTTACAGTAGAATCGAAAAAATGGACAAATGGCATGCCCCATCCTGTTTCAGGATATTTGTTTTCATCCTTGATGGACATGGTAGAGTCACCAATCAGGTATATGGTAATTTTCTCAGGCTTTGCCTGTGCAAATGCCATTAAAATAAACAGGCCAAACAGCCAGTACTTACTTAAGATAGTTTTGGTTTTTGCGCTTTGAGTCATGAATAATTGTTTTTAGCTTCTAACTTCTGAAATTGGAGGAAAAAGGTTATTTCTTCCGCTTTTTCTTATTATTATTTTGTTCAAATACTTTATCAAGAAAGGTAAGAGTGTAATTTACCGTTGGCTCAAACCAGGGATGAAACAGCCAGAAGGAGTGCGGGGCATCCTCAAAATGATGTGTTTCGGTATAAATTCCATGCTGATCCAGAATTTTTATCATATCCTGCCTGCCTGCCAGAAAACGGGGATATGAGCTGGCCAGGAAAAGTACAGGCGGAGTTTCCGGGCCGGCATGGGTTAAGGCTGAGGCTTCCTGCCAGTTTTCCGTGGCTTCATCATAGGAGCCTCCCAGCCATTGAGCCGCCATTGATCCTTCGCTGGAATCGGGGTGCTTAAAGGCCAGTACGCCGTCAATATCCACAATTGCCTGAAAACGGCTTGAATGTTCCTTATAATCGCCTTCACCTTCCAGTTTTTCCATTCCACCGGTGGTTCCCAGGAGGGCTGCCAGCTGGCCTCCGGCCGAAGAGCCTAAGACAGCTATTTGGGTGGTATCAAGTTTCAGCTCTTTTGCATGGGCCCGCATCCAGCGGACAGCCTGCTTCAGGTCATGAACAGCTGCAGGATAAGGTGCTTCCAGGGAGAGCCGGTACTCTGCTGCAACCGCCACATATCCATTTGCCGCCAGCTGCTGCGCTAAAGGCACCAGGAGCGACTTATCGCCGGTCCGCCACCCGCCCCCATGTATCAGGAGCACGCCGGGGTATCCTCCCTTACTTTTTTTCGCCGGGTAAAAAACATCGGCCATGAGCTCTCTTTCCCCTGATGTACGGTATACCACATCTCTTTTTTCCTTAACGCCTTTTGGCAGCTCTGCTCCGGCAATTTTTATAAAAGGATGATTCTTTTTATGCTTTTCATAAGCGCTTTGGATATTGTAGGAGGTATCGCGCGGAACACTACTCTTTTGAGCGTATGCAAAAAAAGGAATCAGTAACAATAGTACTATAAGCCTCATCTCTGAAAATATTAAACTGTTTTTCATATTCTATTCCACCAGCAACTTTTTCCTGTATTTTCCATTTGCCGTTTCCACCAGGTAAAAGTATACTCCCGGGCTTAATGCATGATTTATATACCCGGGCTTGTGTGTACCTGCATCAAAAGTTTTATTGATTACTTCCTGTACCAGCTTACCGTCAGCTCTGAACAGGCTTATTTTTATTTCTCCTCTTTTTGAAAGCGTTACTTCAAAGGTAGTGGAGCCATTAAAAGGATTGGGGTACATTTTCGGCTGAGTTTCCATGTCATTTTCACCGGAACCCGGGGCAATCCCCAGTGCTACTTCCGTGAATACAGCTGTTACAGATACATCTTCATGCATGGTAATGGTTAGTGGATTGGCATTTCCCTCAGCGCTACCCTCCCACTTTTCAAACTGCCAGCCCGGGCCTGCTTCAGCAGTCAGGATTACCGCTTCACCATCTTGAAAAGAATCTGCCGCACCTGCTATGGTGCCTTCTCCTTTTACCTCTGTAACCAGCCTGTGGCGGATGGGAGTAAAGATAGCTGTAATCTCCATATCTTCCTGTACTACAATAGTAGTGCCGGAGGCTGTTCCGGACAGGTCGCCGCTCCATTCAGTAAAGGCATAACCACCGGCCTGAACAGCAGTTATTGTCAGCTCAGTCCCTTTTTCATAATATCCTCCTTCAGGCGAAAATGAAACCGTGCCTCCGCCGGAGGGCTGGCTTGTTGCAGTTACACTATAATAACGGGGCTCCGCAATTACATTTTCTGAACCAATTTCAAAGCTGCAGTCTGCAATAAAAACCCCGTCACCGCTTACCTCAATCCACTCTATATCGGCAAAAGCTGCAGATTCTATGGTTTCAATCCTTACTTGATTCACTCCTTTTATCAGGGGCACGCTCACCGGGCTTGTAGTTAAATAGGAAGTGCTGCCATCAGGTTTAGGAAAAGTTACATTTTCCAAGGCTGTTGTCCCGTTTATAAGCAATTTTGCCGTTTCCACAGCTGAAGATCCTCCTCCTGCATACCTCCACTGTAATTCATAATTTCCGGCCGCCAGCACCTCCACTTTCCAGGTAATACCTTTACCAGCAGTATTCGACAGGTTAATTACCGTTCCGCTACCTGCAGTACGTAAACTGCCATCGTAACTACAGAGCCCCATTTCCCCGCTGAAAGTGGCAGGAATCTGCACCTTGTCTCCGGATGTACCACCTCCGCCACCGGCAGATGCAAAATTTGCCACTACCGTTTTATTATTATCCATGGTGATGGTAAGAGGGTTGTCCGTTCCGCCGGCATCTCCGCTCCAGCCATTAAAAGTAAAACCGGCCGCCGGAGTGGCATTTAAGGCAACTGTTGCGCCTTCTGCATAAAGCCCGCCCGATGGATTAACGGTACCTTCACCTGTAACAGAAAGGGAAAGCCGGTATTCCGGTTCAGGTATTTCCCCTCCGTCTCCGGCCGGATCCGTTAAGCCTGTTCCTGCATTGGCAGCTACCACTGCAGCAACCTCATCCACAGGATCGGGAGTGTAATTATAGGGAAGGGTGGTGGCATTCCACCAGTCGCAGTCTGTTTGGGTAATGGAATTGTTGCCGGAAGTTCCTGTAAAAAGGTTTCCTCTTTCGCAGGCATAACCCTCGCCGGTAAATTTGTTGGTGGAAACGGGCAGCTTTACATTTTCATATACGTTATTCTCCAGCAGTGCATGTGCGCCCTGCCGAATGGCTATGCCGTAGTCCGAAATGTTCTTAAAGTAATTATTGTACATATGCACTGCCCCCCATCGCAGACTCGGATTCCGCCCATCGGTGTTCTCAAAAAAATTATGATGAAAGGTTACCCTGATTTCACGATCTGTCGCCTCCGCATTGGCATTATCGGTATGGCCGATGAGTACCGTTTTCATGTGGTCGTGGAAATGGTTCCAGGAAACAGTTACGAAGCGGGAGCCGTTCTTGATGTCCATCAGCCCGTCATAAGTATCTACTCCAATACCTTCACCAATAATACTGTGGAACTCATTATGGTCAATCCATACATGCTCACACGCATCAATAGTAAGCCCGTCGTTAGGGTAAAAAACCTCATGAATTTTAATATTCCGTATAATCACATTTTTATAATTCCTGAAGTTCAGTCCCACATTTTCAAGCTCCGCAGTACTGCCAAGCCCCAGCACCGACACATTTGCTCCCCGTTTAATGGTTATTACAGTGGAAGCATCAGCTGATATTTTCCCGCTGATGTATACTATTTCAGGGGAACTGTTATTTTCCCGCGAAGCGGCCCAGTTTTCCAGCTCCTGCAGGGTGCGGATGGTAATGATATTCCCCCCTGCCCCACCGGTAGTGGTCCGGTATTCCTGGCTGGCAACGGTTGCATAGCCTGTCATGCTGAAGTCCGGTTCACTTACTGCTTCTTCGTTTGCAGATAAACCCGCATTAAGAAAAGCAGCCGCAGGGTAGCTGTATACAACAACAGCTGCTAAAAGCAGCATAACAGATAAAAAGTGCCTGTGTTTTTTCATAGGGATCAGTGATTAAATGAGGGACGGGAAGGCTGAATGATCGTAGGTATCCACAAAAAACACAACAGAAATAAACTGATGCAGTACTCTGAAGCATAAACATAATTCCGGTTGTGAAGCATAATTTTTGGCCTTAGCAAATTAAACTAAACGGGTAATGAAAGTCAGACTAATGAGAACGCCGGCAGAACCCCTGAAGATGCGCAATCGATTGCATTTTAAGAAAAAACCGGCTGCTTTGCAAATTATGTCCGGTATATTAAAAAAAGCCCGGCCTGCAATTGCAAACCGGGCTTAGAAAGATGAATGAAACTTACTCCTATTTTAAATAAATTACTTTCCTCACCGACTTACCCTCTGGTGTTTTTAATATGCAGAAGTATATTCCTTCAGCCAGATTATATTTCCGGGTATCCAGCCCTACTCTGTAAGCACCCGGAGAAAGGGATGAATTGATAAAAGTATGCACCAGGCGATTACTCATATCGTATAAAGATAAAACAACTCTTTCCTCTTTGAGAAGTGTAATCTTTACCTCCAGCTGGTCCCGGAAAGGGTTTGGATAACATTTGAATTCTTCCACAATCTGCAAATCCTCCAGGCCTGTAATGGTTTCCTCTGCCATAGTAAATGACCAGATATCTCCACGCACTGTAAAGCCAGGCTCTGCCACTGCATCAACCCTCCAGAAATACTCTTCACCTGCTGCCACTTCATCTGTAACTGCAAAACCTGCATCTTCCCGGTTTTCAGCGATAAGCTCCAGTGCCTCAGGGTCTGTTCCAAAGTAAAGGTTGTAAGTAACCGCCTCCCTTTCATTCCAGCTGAGCACCACTTCTTCTTCCGGATTCATATCGGCTGTTCCGCTTGCGGGAGATGGGTTTGTAGCTTTAAAGGCTGGTCCCTGATGGAGTCCTGCAATTTCTCCCGCGGACAGACTATAATTATATATTCTCAGCTCATCCAGTTCACCCCGGAATGGCACATCAAGATCACTTGAATTTCCTACAATTAAAGGCTCATCACTTCCTATGGCACTAACTGTATTGTCCCGCTGTTCCTGAATCAACCGGCCATTCACGTAAAGCCTCAGGGTTTTGGTGTCTCTGTCTCTTACAGCTACAACATGCACCCATTCATCAGCAAGTACGTCAGCATTATCAGCACTTACTTCTGATTTGGTTACATCATCATCCACTGCAAAACGAATAAGCTCATCTTTCAGCTCTAAACCAAACCATTTACCGGTTGCCCCTGTGGTGGTGTTCCGGGCAAAAGTACCTTTGTGGAAAATATAAGCTGGCAAAGCATCCGTTGATCCTTTTATCCATACAGAAACAGAAAAGGAGTTATCATCAAATTTTAACTGATCCCCGGCAGGAATTTCTATATGATCTTCTGCAGCCACGCCGGAAAAGTCAATTGCATTCCCGGAAATTCCCTGAGTCCGGGCGTGTTCATTCCCCGACACTACTCCATTATTTGCAAATGAGCTTTGGTCAGTCACTACCTTTCCTGCACTTTCATTAAAGCTCCAGTATCCTGCCAATCCTTCTAAACCAGGTTCGGCCGGGGAAGGCAGGGTGGTGGCAGATATAATATTCGTGTAGGTGGAGCTTTCAGTTGCACTTTCGGCTTTAAGCCTGTACTGGTAAATTGTTCCCGACTCCAGTTCTTCATCAGTGTAATTCTGTGTATTACCACCCAGCGTTGCAACCACAGCAAAATCACCCTCAGATCCGGCTCTTTCAAGAATAAGCTGCTCTGTTTCTGTCTCTTCCGTAGCCTCCCATCTAAGCTCAATACTGGTTCTGGTAATATTTCCTGTTGCAAATCCGAATGGTGGCCGTAAAAAATCAGCAGGCTCTGTAAGGAGCAATTCATTCAGATAATTTTCAAGATTTGTATAGCCATCTCCATTGATATCCATATTCCTGTCGGCCGTGTTATTTGGGTCAAGCCCGTTTGCTTCTTCCCATGCATCCGGCATTCCGTCATTATCAGAATCCACAGGAGCGGGTGCTGATTGTAATTCGGGCCAGCCACCTACAGTTTCCTGGGTGTCAATAATTCCTCTTTCAGCTCCGTACGCTCCTCCATAAGTGGCTGTTCCGGTAGCTGTTTCCTGAATAATCCGCCTATCTACCGGATCGCGCCGCGGGTAAGAAGCACCTGCTTCAGCAAGCACGCTTTCATAAGCTTCCTCAGCTGTATGTTGTGTTTCCAGAGGCACTACATTAAATGGTTCATTCATGCGCACTGCATTTGAAGCTGGTTGAACTCCTCCACTCCAGTTATCGGCAGTTATAGCAGGAAAACCGGCAACAAAATTACCTTCAACATAATATTTACCCTTAGGGTCAGATAAAGTCGGGTTTACAATACGATATCTTTTTTCACCGCTTGTTAAAGCAGGACCTGATTTGTAATAATTATTTACAATATTATGATTTCCCTTTTCACCTCCGTAAGCACTGTTGCCTGAGCCCCAGTTATAAATTACATTATTCCTGAAGTCTACAATTTCGGTTTCAGGAGTAGTGTTGTAACGGGCGCCGTTAAAGCGGGGGTTTCTGCTTGAATGGTGAGCAAGAAGATTGTGGTGGAAAGATGCTTTCCTGCCTCCCCATATTCCTCCATAACCATGACGGCCTTTGCCATGCACAGATTCATACAAGCTTTCACTTAAAATACAATATTGAATAGTGAAGTTATCATTATCGTAAAAGCTGGCAGTTTCGTCGGTAGCCCAGCTCATGGAGCAGTGATCTATAATGATATCACTTTGATCTCTTCCCCATATAGCATCCAGTTCACGTCCTGAAATATCACCAGGGCGGAACCTGATATAACGAATGATAATATTGTTTGCCTCAACAACTACTCCTGCACCTTTTAAGGTTATACCGTCGCCTGGAGCAGTTTGCCCTGCAATGGTAAGGTTACCATTTCTGATCCGGATATCGCTGGCCAGTTCAATATTTCCTGAAACTTTAAATACGATGGTTCTTGCTCCACTCATCTCAACCCCTTGCCGAAAGCTTCCCGGTCCGGAATTATCCAGGTTTGTTACTTCATAAACCACGCCTCCACGGCCACCGGATGTAAACCGGCCGGCTCCTTCGGCTCCCGGAAAAGCTAATTGCTGCCCCCGGGCCTGTAAGGATCCAAAGTTAAAAGCGGCAAATATTAATATGATATACCGCATAAAAATGTAATACTTTTTCATAAGCTTTTTATATTTATTCCAACTCCTTTATTATTCATTTTTCTATTTGAAATTTTCTTTGGCAATGTTATTTCAAAGCATCATCCTCCATTGATTTATCTATAATAATCTTTTGATTATATTACAATAAGAGTAAAAGGCAGCCTTTTCGCGAATACAAGTGCAATCGATTGCATTTTAATAAAAAACGGGCTCTTATACAAATACAGAAACTATTTCCCTCCTGAACTTAAAATAAAATTCATTCCTTCGAATTCTTTTTTATCATATATGTTTTCAGGTAAGTACCATGACAGATTAAATTAAGTATAACCAGATTTGTCATTCAGGAGGAAACTTGTTATTAAATACCATAAAGGATTGTTTTCCGGCAAAATGATTAGTAAACAGCACTCAAAATCGTACCCATTACCCATAAAACAGCTGTTTTATTGATAGTACTGCATGGCCTGGCTTCTGCCTGCAGTACTTTCAATCCTTACTCACTGCAAATTATAAGCATTACTGCCGGCCTGCTGTCCGGTCACGATCTGAGTTCCGGCATCCTGAAAATCATCTTTATCGAAGGTAACATTTTCAGTAAGCGGGCCCAGCACTTTTACCACCTGCTCCCGGCTGGTCCGGAAGGTAAAATTATCCACCTCCACATTCCTGCTGTTGTAAACCGTTAAAGCAGGCCCGTCATTATTTACAATAACAGTTACATTTTCAAAATTAATATCATCTGAATCTATCATTGTAATACCATTCTTCGCTTCCAGCACTGCATTTTCCAGCTTTACATTTTTAAGATTCATCTCCGGAAGCCCCTGAAAAAGGGCAGCCGTCTGAGAGCCGGTAGCCGTAATGTTCTTCATAAAGATATTCCTGAAAACGGGGGTTTCCTCTGTAACGGGCACCAGTGTTTCGTCACGCTTTTCATCCTCCGCTCTTTCATCCTGTTCCAGTATAGGAGAATTTCCCTGATAGAACATATTAAAACGGATCGCTTCAGTAGGGATATTGATCATCTTAATATCTGAAATGTAAATATTTTCTACAATTCCTCCCCTGCCGCGGGTGCTCTTGAAGCGAAGGCCAACATCGGTACCCATAAAGGTACAGTTCGATACATGCACATTCCGCACTCCACCCGACATTTCACTGCCTATAACAAAGCCACCATGCCCGTGATATACAATGTTGTTTTTCACAATCACGTTCTCTGTCGCCATGCCCCGGCGGCGGCCATCTTCATTCTTGCCCGATTTAAAACATATTCCATCGTCGCCCACATCGAAGGTGTTATTATAAAGAAGTACGTTCTTACAGGATTCAAGGTCAATGCCATCGCCATTTTGTGCATACCAGGGGTTTCTTACGGTAAGGTTACGAATAATCACATCCTCACTCATAAGGGGGTGCAGGTTCCATGCAGGTGAATTCTGGAAGGTTGGCCCATCCAGCAGCACTCTTTTACATTTTACCAGGCTCACCATTACAGGGCGGAGAAAATCCTTTACCGTTTCAAATTCTTCTTTTGTTGAAAAGGGAGGAATATTGAAGTTAATGGTGGCTTCATGGCCCTTTTTCGATTCTTCAGTAGGAAACCAGGTAAGTCCGTCATCGCTCAGCACACCTCCCGATTCCACCACTTCCTTCCACTGCGATTCTGTCATTTTCCCTTTTTTCACAAACCGCCATGCATCGCCGGACCCATCGAAAACACCTTCTCCTGTAAAGGCAATGTTTTCCACCTCCCTGGCATATATCGGGGACATGCACCGCCAGGTATCCAGCCCCTCAAAGCTGGTTTCCACGAGCGGATATTTGTCAAAATCATTGCTGAACTTTACCAGTGCACCTTTTTCGGTATGGATATTTACATTGCTCTTTAAAATTATTGGTCCGGTAAGCCAGATACCTGCAGGAATAATTACTCTTCCCCCTCCGTTTCCCGCCACCTCGCTGATAGCATCGGAGATTGCCTTCGAATTATCGGTAAGTCCGTCCCCTGCTGCGCCATGATCTTTTATATTAACCGTAAAATCGGGAAACCCGGTTTCAGCTACACGGGGCATATCAAACTCAATGTTCTCATAAATGCCTGCCAGTTCATCTGCAGGTGTATCTGTTACCGCCTGCTGCTGGCTCTGGCAGGAAAACTGCAATACTGCTGAAAGACTCAGCAAATAAGCCAGCGGGTTTATTAAAAAATTTCTCATTGCTCTTCGGTTTAAGTATCTGGCTGATAATCTCCTCCTGTGGCTATGCCGGCAACACAAGAGTTTGCTGCCATAGCCCCTTTTATTTATTAGGTTTCAGGGATTGCATTCCTTTAAAAACCAGCCTTGCAACTTCCTCCGCCCCTTCGGGCTGAAAGTGGGTATTATCGCTCTGCCCCTCCGGGTAAGCCTCGTATTTGCCGGCAGGAAGATTCATGAAATAGTTTTGGGTCACATATTCTTTTCCCTTTGCAGTAAAATGATCAATGGAAAGCTGAGTCAGGTCTATAAGCGGAACATTCAGCTCCTTCGCCACATCCTTTGCTGCCTGCGGATAATCGCCATGAACGTTTGACAGTTTACCTCCCTCCCAGGGGTAATTCCGGGCTACAGGAGTAAGAATAATGGGAACAGCTCCCTTTTCCCTGCTTTGCTGAACATAGAACCGAAGGTATTGCTTATAAGCGGCTGTATTTGTATAGCGTTCAGGCTTGTTTTCTGCAGCATCGTTATGGCCAAACTGCATCATCACCACATCATTCTTTTGCAATGCCTTATAAACCTCCTCCCAGCGGCCCTCCTCAAAAAAGGTACGGGTACTCCTTCCGCCCCTGGCTTTGTCCACCACTATTACACTGTCGGCTTTAATAATATTCCTGATCTTCGAAAGGCTGTCGGAGCTCATGAAGGGCTGAAATACCTGCCCCCAGCCTGCAAGCGGGTACCTAGTTTTCATATAATCTTTTCCTTCTTCGTAATTATTGGCATAATCTGCCATTGTGGAATCTCCGATAAGGAATACCCGCACTGGTTTTTTCTTTTGTAGCCGGAAAGACATACCGGCCGTACAAAGGAGCAATAGCGCAATGGCAATGATTCTTTTATTCATGGAATGGAAATTTTATATTTCAAAGTTCTTTCGGCACCAATTTAACTTTCCAAAAGTTTAAAACTTTTGGAAAGTTACCTCCCTTGCTTAGTTCAGGCTAACTGCACTGCCATTCAGCTCCTTACCTTTATAAACCTGTGCACCTGCGTTTGTAAAGCTGCCTTTATCAAGCTGGATATTTCCTGATTTCTGCCCCAGAACCTTAACCACAGGCTCCTGACTGTTCTTATAAGCAAGACCTTTTACATCTACATTTTTGCTGTTGTAGATAATAAGTGCAGGACCATCTTCCGCCAGAATAGTAACGTTCTTAAAAGTAATGGCATCGGAATCGATCATGGTAATTCCCTTTTCTGTCTCAAGTATTGAATTCTCCAGGCTTACATTCTGAAGGCTCATTTCCGGAAGCCCCTGGAAAAAAGCTGCTGTATTGGAACCTGTAACTGTAATATTTTTCATATAGATATTCCGGAACGAAGGAGTTTCTTCGGTTACAGGCACCATCTCCTGGCCGGTCTGCACACCTGACTCGTCTCCTTCTTCAGGAATAGGCGATTTGCCACCATAGAACATGTTAAAGCGTATAGCTTCGGTAGGGATGTTGATCATATCAATATTGGAAATCCAGATATTTTCAACCACACCGCCACGACCGCGGGTACTCTTAAAGCGAAGCCCAACATCCGTACCCATAAAAGTACAGTTAGATACATGCACATTACGTACTCCACCCGACATTTCACTGCCTATTACAAAACCTCCGTGCCCGTGGTACACCACATTGTTCTTCACAATTACGTTTTCTGTAGGAATTCCCCTGTCACGGCCATCTTTATCCTTACCGGATTTAAAGCAGATGGCATCGTCGCCAACATCGAAGCTGCTGTTATACACCAGCGCATTTTTGCAGGACTCCAGGTCAAGGCCATCGCCATTCTGTGAGAACCATGGGTTCCTTACCGTAATATTCCTGATGGTAATATCCTCGCACATGAGCGGGTGGATGTTCCATGCCGGAGAGTTCTGGAAGGTAGGGCCATCCAGCAGCACTTTTTTACACTCCACCAGGCTTACCATTACAGGGCGGAAATACTCTTTGATGGCTTCATAATCTGCTTTTGTCGCCAGCTGAGGAACATTAGTATTACTCATGGTTGCTCCTTTTTTCGATGCTTCGGTAGGGTACCATATTCTTCCATCATCACTCAGTACACCTCCCGATTTCAGCAGGCTTTTCCACTGCGAGTCTGTCATTTTCGATTTTTTAACCGGTCTCCATGCACCGCCTGAGCCATCAAAAACACCATCTCCGGTAAAGGCAATATTTTCAAGCCCTTTGCCATAAATTGGCGACATACAACGCCAGGTATTTAAGCCTTCGAAGCTGGTTTCAATGAGCGGGTAATCATCAAAATCATCGCTGAAAATGACCATAGCCCCTTTTTCAGTATGAATGTTAATGTTGCTCTTCAGCACTATTGGCCCTGTAAGCCACAGTCCCCGTGGTATTACAACCCTTCCGCCTCCTTTAGCCACAACGGCATCGATTGCATCAGCAATTGCTTTTGTGTTTTTCGTTTTGCCATCTCCTGTGGCGCCAAAATCTGTTATGCTTACTGAGTAATCTGCAAATTCCGGCTCTGCCACACGGGGCATATCAAACTCAATATTATCGTAAATGCCTTCTGCATCTGCAGAGGCGGCAGACACGGTAGCCTCACTTCCTGTAATTACCACTGGCTGGCTTTGGCAGGCAAATTGTAAACTCCCTGCCAGGGCCAGCATAACAGCCAGCCGCATTGATATTATTTTTTTCATTTCTTTTTTTTATTTATGCCTTCCCGGGTTCCGGAGCTGTTAAAGGATCTTATCCGGACAGGTGCCGGAAACAAAAAGACTTACATTTAAATATATGCTGCCTTACAAGCTGCTACACAGTTAATATTTACTTTGTTATTCTGAACCAATCGTAATTGGCATAGCCTGAATCGTTGATTTTATCTTCTCTGAGAGCAAAAATTCCCACTTTAGCTCCAATCCAGCGCCCTGGCACTGCGTTTAAAACATCTCCCACCTTCTTAAAGCGCTTACCATTTTCACTATAGCTGAACTGGCATTTAGCTCCTTTCGATACTTCCACCCTGAAATACAATTCCTCAGGATTTACCTTTCCAATAATCTGCTCCTTTTCCACACCTCCCGTACGGGCATTATCAGTAACGGTATTGTAGGTAAGGTAAGTACCATCTTCTTTGCTTACCACTGAAAGGTATGCATAGTTCTCCCCCATCACGATTAAACCTGTACGCTCATTTTTCAGCTTATCACTCGGGTGGAAACTGAATTTGGTTGTAGCAGTAAACTCTTCAGCAGGAAACTTCTGCAGCAAAAGGTTGGGCACATTCCAGATGTTCTTATCTCCCTCCGGTTTCTGTTCGGTAAACAGGCGCAGTACACCTTCGGGTCCGGTATTAAAAGCCCAGACAGGCTTAGGGTTTGCATGCCACTGCCACTGCAGGCCGAGTGTATTACTATTAAATTCATCCGATTCAACCGGAGTTTCTATAGGATAGGTCTTACCAACATTTGGTTTTTTATAGGTCATAACCGGCTGGCCAACACCATCACCATCTTTGTCTTCTCCTATTACAGGCCAGTCATTTACCCATTTTACAGGCTGCATATGTACAATTCTTCCGTACGCATCCTTATCCTGAAAATGCAGGAACCAGTTTTCTCCGTTCTCAAGTTCAATCAGCGCTCCCTGGTGCGGACCATTTATATCGGTATCTCCCTGAGCAAGTACAATGCGGTCTTCATAAGGGCCATACACATTTTTGGAACGGAGCACTACCTGCCAGCCGGTTGATACTCCTCCCCCCGGTGCAAAAATGTAATAGTACCCGTTGCGCTTGTAAAACTTAGTTCCTTCTATGGTTGGGTGGTCCTTGTGCCCATCGAAAACCATTACTCCCGAACTTATTACTTTGGTAGCCTCCGGATTCATTTCTTTCACCACAAGCACACTTTTTATACCTGCACGGCTACCTGCGTAGGCATGGGATAAATAGGCTTTGCCGTCATCGTCCCACAGGGGAGCGGGATCAATAAGCCCTTTTCCTTCTTCCATAAGCACCGGGGCATCCCACTTCCCTGCCGGATCTTTGGTTTTTACCATGTAAATACCAAAATCAGGATCTCCATAAAAGATATAGAACTCACCATTATGGTGGCGGATGGCTGGAGCCCACACGCCATTTCCATGCTGTGGCTTTGAAAAATGCTCAAAAGGAGGCTGGCGGTCAAGCGCATAATTAATCAGCTTCCAGTTAACAAGGTCTTTGGAATGCAATATTGGCAAACCCGGAATTGCATTAAAGCTTGAGGCAGTCATATAAAAATCATCCCCCACTCTTACCACATCCGGGTCGGAATAGTCGGAATGCAACACAGGGTTTTTATAAGTGCCATCCCCCTGGTCCGACACCCAGACTTTTGATACATAAGGGGATTTTTGTTCATTCCCTTTCTGGGCAAGGCAGGAGGTGCCAATAAACATGAAAAATAAGGCTATATAAAATTCAGGAAACAGATTATTACGAATCATCTAAATAAATTTATTAACAGGTTATATTATTTATTTTTTTAACCAGGGGAATATCGGGAAATACCCTATATTGATTATTTACCGGCAGTATTTGCTGCAGGCTCCGGTACCCAGCCGTTAAAAATATTTTCAAGGGTATATTTCTGCAGCTCACTTTCTGTTAAGCGGTGCGCCCAGGCCACTCTTGCTTCAGGCTTTGCGCCCGGGCCTTTTGATCCATATTCAGCATAGAAGGTGGTCTTTTCTGCTTCCGGCTTATTCCAGTTATGCCATCCTTCAGGCTTAATATGGTCGCCCAGGTAGCAGTTAATAAAAACAGTTTTTGCATGAGGCCGCCACGGCCTGCCTAAGTAGTAGGTATTCTTTTTTGCATTGCCGGTAATGCGGCAGTTTATAAATACAAAACCATAAGGTGTACCCTCTGTGGTGGAGGCAGCGGTTATGTAGCTGCTGCCTTCCTTGCAGAAAATCTCACAATTTTCAAAAACAGCAGTGGACCAGCCAAAAATGAAATCGGTGGTACCTTCGATATAGCAATTCTTATAGTATTGCCGGCTGTTCTCCCCGTGCGGATACAGGGTGTCCTGGTTCCCGAGGAACCGGCAATTAGCAAATGTTACCTTATCACCGTCTACCCGCACAGCTACCGCCTGCCCCACCTGGCCGGCAGAATTTTCAAAAGTAATATTCTCTGCCGAAAAATTATCGCCAAACACATAGAAACTGGTTGATCCTGTAGTACCTTTTTCCTCCCCGAAAATGTTCTTTTTAGAGGCAAAATCGTCGTGGGTAAGGATGGTCTTCTCTACCTGCTCACCAATAAAGCGTACATTAGTTTTAGAAGCAGGCAATACCAGTTTTTCCTTATAAACTCCATTCTTTATAAAAATGGCAGTTGTATTTTTTCTGAAATCAGGAACAGCCATAATGGCTTCCTGCACCGTTTTAAAATTTCCACTTCCGTCTTTTGCCACTACAAAATCATACTTCTGCGCCTTTAATCCGGTATGGAAAAGACACAGAAGCATTATTATGGAAAAGAAAAGGAGCTTTTCTTTCACTATCATATTACAGTTAGTCATTTAATTGGCGGCTGCTGAATTCCCTTTCAGTTCTTCGTAATGAAGCGAAGCCATAATAAAAGGACCTACCCCTTTAGGATCATTATGGCGCTTTGGCTCGTTAATATAGTACTGGTAGGTGCCATCGCGGTAAGGGTTACCGCCAAGGCCTGCAACCGCACAAACATTAGTTATGCTGATAGTACCATCTTCATTTTCTTTGATAAAGTTTTCCAGGATACCTTCATAACCTTTAACCCCCACCTGCTGGTATTTCTGGTCGATGTAGCCTTTTTCACTGCCTTTTAACAGAAAATAGGTAAACATACTTGAAGCAGAGGCTTCAAGGTAATTCCCTTCTCTTCCTCCCTGGTCCACTACCTGCCACCAGACACCTGATTCCGTATCCTGATGTGTTTCAATGGCTTCTGCCATATTCTTTGCCACCTGTATAACTTCTCCCCTGCCCGGGTGGTCCTGAGGAATATAATCAAGTGCATCCACAACAGCCATTGATAGCCAGCCCATTGCTCTGCCCCACACATTGGGCGACAGACCTGTTACAGGATCAGCCCATTTTTGCTCCTTGCTCTCATCCCAGCCATGGTAAAACACTTTCTCTTTTTCGCTCCAGGTGTACTTATTAATAAGCCTGAACTGGTTTACCACATCATCGAATAAAGCAGGCTCATTAAACTCTGCGGCATATTGGGCAAGAAACGGGGCACCCATATAAAGGCCGTCGAGCCACATTTGGTGTGGGTACACCTTTTTATGCCAGAAGCCGCCTTCAGAAGTACGTGGGTGCTTGCGCATCTGGTCGCGAAGTTCTTCTATAGCAAGCCGGTACTTTTCTTCGCCTGTTTCCTTGTAAAGTTCTATAAGGAATTTACCGGGGTTTACACGGTCAATATTATAATCTGTTTTTTTGTAGGTTTTAATTTCGCCATTTTCGTTAATCATGAAATCGGCAAAGTTTTTTATGTATTCCAGGTACTTCTCATCATCAGTACGCTCATACACTTTTTCTAAGGCCGTCATCATCAGCCCGTGGGTATACTCCCATTTTGGCTTTTCGTTAAAGTCAATCGTCCAGCCTTCCGGGTTCCTTTGCATGTCGGAGGCAGCCATCCATGCTGAATAAGGCTTCTCATTTTCTTCTGCCGCCACACCTGCATCAGTTGCTTCTGAAGAGGATTTTCCGGAACTACAGGCAGCCATGGCACACATGGCCAGCAATGGCATTACATATCTGGTAATCTTCATTTTGGAAATATTTCTTATTAACAAATACTTTGTTTTCTATTTATTAAAAGCTCTTTTGTAAGAGCGGTAAACCAAAGGTATTCCCTGTTTAGCATTCACCTACAGTCCTTTTTCCTGCCCAGCTAAACCATTCAGGTATACTTCAATATTAGTGTACTGCCTGTCGAGGGTATATTCAGCCGCATCTGCAGGATCATCAGGATTAAGTTTATTTTCCCTCTCCCAAACATCCGGCATTCCATCCCCATCCTTGTCTGCCGGGGCGTCACCACTTTTTAGTTCCGGCCAGCCTCCTGCATCTTTTTGCGAATCGATAATTCCATCGCTGTTTTTACCATAAGTTGCGGCACCTGTACGGGTTTCTTCAACTACCCTGCTGTCAACAGCATCGCGTTTCAGGCTTGCACCAGCATTTGCCAGCACCTGCTCCCTGGCCATTTCCGCATTCTGCTCAGGAATAGCCACCACCTCTATGGGGGAGTCCACAATAGCTGAATCAGGATGGTCACCAGCTACTCCTTTGCTGTTATCCCGGGTTACTTCAGTACTCCCCTCCATTATGTTTCCTTTTAAATAAAATCTCCCATAAGGAGCCCAGGGGTCCAAAATCCGTGTTTGCTTATCTTTCTGTGTTGCGGGGCCCGGTTTATAGTAGTTATTTACCATATTATGATTGCCCCTTTCCCCTGCATAAGAGCTGTTAATAACCCAGTTATAAACAACGTTATTCCTGAAATCGACTACTTCTTTTTCAGGCTGGTCCTGCAAAAGGGTTCTGGCTCCATTGAAACGTGGCAGCCGGCTCTTATGATGTGCCAGGAGATTATGGTGAAAAGAAGCTCCTTTACCGCCCCAGATACCACCATATCCATGGTCTCCTTTTTCATGAACAGATGCATTAAGGCTTTCCGTAATAATACTCCACTGCAGTGTAAAATTCTCATTATCGTAAAAGGAAGCGGCCTCATCTGTACCCCAGCTGAAGGAGCAATGGTCCACAATAATATCCTTCTGCCTTAAAGCACTTATGGCGTCATCTTCAACATCAAAGCGATCGCCCATCCTGGAGCGGATATAGCGCAGAATAATATTATCGGCCTTAATTTTGATTGGATAATTGCGGATGGTAATTCCTTCCCCGGGAGCAGACTGGCCTGCAATGGTTAAATCACCCTGCTGAATTTCCAGGGGGGATTCCAGGTCAATATAGCCGCCCACATTAAAAACAATAATTCTCGGCTCCTGCATATTAACAGCTTCTCTTAAACTGCCCGGCCCGCTATCGTTCAGGTTCGTAACCACCACTACTTTACCGCCACGGCCTCCGGTAGTATATTTACCAAAGCCTTCAGCTCCCGGAAAAGCCAGCACCTGCGATTCCTCACTCTCCGCTACTTCGGCTGTTTGCATGCCTGTTTGCTGTGTACAGCTTCCGGTAAGCACAAGCGCTAACCCTAATCCAAAAAAGTAAGCCTTCTTCCTCATAATATTGTATTTATGCCATTCGGCAGACTCCCTCCACCTGCAGGTTCATATATGTTTTTTTAAACTTCTTATTTCGCCACAAAGCTTACTTTTACCGGTCTTGCTAATTTCCGTGCCGTTTTTTCCAGGTACTGCATAAACTCCTGTTCAGTTTTTATTCCTTCTTTTTCCAGCTCCCAGGCTGCCAGGTAGTAATACTCAAGCTTATCTCCGGAGGGCTTCAGTTTAACCACATGGCTATGCTCATCTTCAGTAAATTCCATAAAATCGCGGGGGCGAAAAAGAATTGCAAGGCCTACCTTATCATTATTAAGGCTTTGCTCCCCGTAGGTAGCCATATATCCCCAGGCATTTTCACTTCCCTTGCTGGTGGTAAGCTTTGCTTTTTTATCTTTTGTAAGGCCAGTACTGAGGTTTTCAGGCTTTCCTTCAATGCCCACCTGGTGATGCGTAAGCCTGCTGCCCGCATGTATGCTTAACTGCGAGTGAATATCCAGCTCCTGCCCGGCCACCTTCCAGCCATAATAACCGGTAAGGATGGATGAATAAATATCTCCGTTTTCAGTGATTACACTGATAAGACTGTCTGTTTTATCTACCCGGATGGCTTTTTCACCATCATAGTATGCCAGTGAGCCTACACCTAATGCTTTGCCCACTTTAAGGATATCCATACCCCAGTCCTGTAAATTATGGTAAGAATCAAACCCATCCTGTCCTACATTCTGCAAAACCATTTCATCGGTTGTCTTTCCAAATACATCCACTCCGTTTCGCCAGTCCAGGTAAAAGCGGTAGCCCACCTTATCCGATTCCCAACCCGGTCCTTCATAGCGGATAAAGTAAGAGTGGTCAGTATGCTCATCAGGTACCCGAAGCGAATCCACATTCTGAAATTGGCCGCCAATATATTTACGGTTTTCAAAATGACCTCCCACCCTGTGAGACAACTCAGCCTGGGTCCGTTTGGTATAGGAGCGTGGCTTTTCACCGGTTTCACTAAACCGTACAGTAAGCTTTCTTGATTCATTTGGCTTCAGCCTGTCCAGCAATATTGCCAGGCCGGCATTGTTCCTGTCCTTATCATTGTACTGTGCGGGGATTTCCTTTTTTCCATCCAGAACCACAAAAGCTTTTGAATTGAAAGAAGGATTATTTTTTTCCAGGTCTTCTTCTTTCAGAAGCACCAGTACATTTTCCCGCTGCTCTTTTAGGGGATTGCTTACTTCAACCACGAAAGATTTTGGATACTCCCTTTTGAAATTTTGAGAGAATGCCGGTTCAGCAATAAATAAGGCTAAAATTACTGCCAGGAAGGCCAGCTTAAAATTTTTGTTAATTTTCATTTGAAGTTTAAATAAGTAAATAGCTCTGTGAAGAAGATAATGATGATTGAACGGGCATAAATAAAAAAAGGAGGCCCTTCCCTCCTTTGCGGCTGGAAGGACCTCTGCTTCATCTACCAATCAACTCACCAGATTTCAAATTTCTGATGGAAAAAATTAAACCAGTAATGCTGATTAAATAACTCACAGGATAGCAGGTTTTATTTTAAGAAATTCCCTGCCTTAAAATCACCGTGGGTTAGCAACCTTTACATTAATAGAGAAATCATCATTTTTACCATCATTTAATACTACTTCCTTAAAGAGCATTAAGCCTTTCAAACCAGTTTCAGTTTCAAAGAATACCACATTACCGGGTTTTAACCCATTTAAACGAACCTGAAAGTCAGTTCCCGCTGAAATTCCTGATATAGTGGCGGAGTTCGCTTCTTTATAGAAAGCTTCACCGGCACCTTCAACCAATCGCAATTTTGTGGTATTTCTATAAGGCCAAACTACAGTTTTATAAAAATTATTATTAAGCCAGTCATGTCCTAAAGGAGAAAACATCGCCCAGTTATCCTCACCGTTAGTATCGGTTAACAGGAAATCTATTTTTCTGGCAAGCGCTTCATTATCTACAGGTTCTGTATAATGATGTGCTGTTCCGTCCGTAGCATTAAATACGGTTTTCTGACCGGCATCAGCCCTGTCACCCTGTGCACTTAAAATTACATTTTCATATACGCTCAGGTATGGATCATCAGCATTTACATTTACCGGCAGTCTGCGCTCCACTCTCTGGCCTACTATATCCGTTACTATTACTTTAATTGCTGTTAAGCCGAATTCATAGTTGATGTCATTTGCACTTAATTCGGTAGTATATACAAACTCATCGTCGAAAGTGGTAACTGTCTGACCAATCTGTACATCTTCACCCCAAAGCACTTTGTAGATGGCTACGGTTGCCAACCCTTCCAAAGCCTCCACTTCCATTGATACTGAAGGCTCTACTGTTGGACTGGACTTTAAGTCTGCCGCAACAACCTCTGCCGGGTCAAAAACAACAGTAGGTGCGGGAGCCGCGTCAATTACCTGCATATCCAGGCTGGTTTCAGTCCTGTTTCCCCGGTTATCAACAGCAACAATTTTAAATTGAGTTGCCTGCATTTCGTACGCCTGGTCATAATCAGGAGTAAATTCCACAGGATAGCTGGTTGTTCTTTCACCTAAATCCGTGGCCCGGCCTACTTCAACTTCATTTCCATCAGCATTAACCAGGTAATATGTAACAGATGCAACTCCCCAGTGAGAGTTTACATTTCCAATAATTGCAGGTCTTAAATTAACTGTTGGCCGGACATTAGCATTAATTACTGTTTCAGGAAAATCAACATACCTTGGGCCTGCTGTACCTCCCTTTGCAGAAATAGATAATTCCTTCTCTACTCTGCGCCCCTGAACATCTTCTGCTACAACTCTATAACCTGTTACATCGGGATAGTAAGCAGGAAGAGTATCTAATACAAACAAATAACCGGTTACAGTGGTAAACTCGGTAACATCCATCAGCGTTTCACTCCCTGATGTTTTCAACAGATCTACCTGCACCAGTCTCAGCCCTGCATCAGACTGAACTGTACCTACTATACGTGTTCCGGCAGTTGAATCAAGATTCATTTCCTGCAAAGCCTCCTCTCTAAGGTTGAATGCTATTTTAGGAGGCTCATTTCTAACCACTTCATCATCTTCACAACTGCTGACCAGTATTATGAAGGGAGTTAACATTAATAAAAGCAGCAAAAAGCTATATTTTCTTTTCATCTTATTGTATTTAATATTTTTTAAACATGGATAGGTAATATTTAAATTAAATTCCCCGGCAAATAATACCAATTTGCACACAAGCCTGAGGCTCCTGATTCTAATTTAAAAAAGTAAAGGTAAGAATCCGGGAGAACACCTTTGATTTAAAGCAATATTCAGGCCTCTTCCCTTTACTTTTCCATGCTACTGTTTTTTAAGTATTAATATCCGGGATTTTGAGCGTCTCCACCTACTCCCTGGTTCAACTGGATGGCAATAGCCGGAATTGGTCTTAATATTTTTAAGCCACCGCCAGTTCCCACAAACGGATTAACACCACTGTCGAACCAGCGACGAACGCTGCGGTTATACACGCGGGTCCGGTCTATCAACGTACCTGTTCTTTTCAGGTCAAACCAGCGGTGATACTCACCTGCAAGCTCTCTGGCTCTTTCATTCAGAATGAAATGTATACCTGTACTTTCTGAAGGTGTATTTCCCAAAACATCTCCTGCAAGAACTTCTTCACCTACTTCCCTGGCTCCTGCTCTCCTGCGGACCTCATTGATCCTCTGAATTGCAAGAGCAGGCTCGCCTGCCTGATAATAGGCCTCAGCAGCAATTAAATAAGTTTCGCCAAGGCGGGCCAGGAAAATATCTCTTGTGCCACTTCTCTGGCTGAAAGCAGCCTGCGGATCGTCAAACTTCTTCACTGCAGGTGTTGGGTTAACAGTTGCCGGATGAGCTTCCCACTCCGGCGAGTATGGTATTATTGTGGTACGCCCGGGAACACCATCTACTACCCATTCAGTTACGTTTCTCCTTTGCCATGCAGCTATATCTGCCTGAGTTTCCCACCTTTGGGGGTAATAAAAGAGAACCGGTATTCCATCTCTGTTTTCAGGCTCTGTATAATAGCGGTAATATCCGATTTCATTTCTGCCAATATCATCTGCACTCAGGTATACCTCTGTCATGAAAGTGGCTTCCCAGCGCTCATCATTCGGATCGTTAAAAACATCAAATGTATACATGGTAGGAACCAGACGATAAGAACGGTATGGATAACCATAAATCGTACCTTCTCCTCCTAAATATGGCCCATACCAATAATTTTGAGAATGGCCATCATTCAGCGGGTTTTGCAGTGAAGCCCTGCTGTACTGTACAGAGAAAAGAACCTCTTCATTTTCTTCATTGCCCGGGTAAAAAAGCTCTTCAAAAGAAATTGTCAGGCCCTGTCCTGCAATGGCTGCATCGGCATAGCGTGCTGCCACGGCGAAATCATCTTCTGCACTAAATGCTTCATAGCCACGGGTAAGGTGAACCTTTCCTAGAAAATGGTTGATTACTCTTTTGTCCACTCTTCCTTCTTCAGTTGCTGTTTCAGGAACAAGCGCTAAAGCTTCTTCCATTTCAGTTATTATAAAGCTATACACTTCCTGAGCCGGGTCTCTTTCAAAACTCAGAATCGGCTCAGTTATGTATTCATCCACAATCGGCACACCTCCAAACGACTGTACAAGAAGAAAATAATAATATGCTCTCAGGAACCTTACTTCTCCTCTCCTTTGGTCCAGGGTGCCTGTTTCCTCAGTCAGGTCACTGAAATGTAAAGCAGTATTGGCACGTTGTACCGCATTAAAAAGGTTTCTATATAAGGACTCCACCTGCGAGTCCTCTGCTGAAAGTTCTCCGTATTCACTTATACCCGGGGGCTGATCGCTCCTGCCCTCAACCCACATATCGGTACCGGCAACAAATACATAAGGATCGCCGCCATAGATATCGCGCAGGTTAGAATAAGTTGAATTTACCAGCGCTTCAAATCCCTCTGCAGTAGTATAGTATTCATTGGCCACAATACTGCCTGGATTTTGCTCCTCAAGATAATCGCTGCATCCGGTAGTAGCCAGCAGGCCCGCAAATACTAATGAATATATAAATGTTTTTTTCATCTTCAATCTTTATTAAAATTTCAAACTTACTCCAAGTTGGTATGTTACAGAAGCATTTCCTGTTGACTCCAGCCCTTCGCTGGCCCATTCAGGATCAAAACCATCATAATCTGTAAATACAAAAGGATTTAAGATATTAGCATAAACTCTGAGGCCCTTCATATTCGCCCTGTCTAAAAGACTCTGGGAAAAAGTATAGCCAAACTGAATATTCTGAACCTTCACAAAAGAAGCATCCCTGTAAGGTCTGACTGTGTTCCAGAAGTTTCCTTCATTATTTGGTTGCGGGTATTCATTAGATGCACGTGCCCTTGTTACTTCATTTGCAGGCATGTAGTAATTTACATCTAATTTTGCCCGCCCTCTGTCATTGAACTGCAGCATAGAGCTTCCATGGAAAGGACTGTTTACATGTACACCTTGTCTTGTGAAAAGTGCAGCAGAAAGATCAAAGCCTTTGTAGGAAACACGGGTAGAAAAACCTCCTGTCCAGTCAGGCATTGGAGAACCAAGGATTGCATAATCATAGTTGTTTATTGCTGAATCCGGTACACCGTTAGGTCCTGACAGGTCTTTTACACGCGCCTGCCCTGGCAGCTGGTTATAAATTCTGGCTTGCTCTGCCTCATCTTCCTGCCAGATGCCATCAAATATATAGCTATAATTTACTCTAATTGGCTCACCTATAAACCAGCGGTTCCCGACAAGATCTTCCTCTCCATTTAATAACTCTACAATTGCATTTTTATTTCTTGCAAAGTTAAATGTGGTTGTCCACCTGAAGTCGTTCGTTTGAATATTAACCGTGCGAAGTGACAGCTCAATCCCTTTGTTACTTACAGTACCTACGTTATCGGTAACAGAACCCCAGCCGGTTTCAATTGGCAGGTCTCTCTCAAGGAGAAGGCTTCTGGAAAGCTTGTCATAAAGATCCACAGTACCTGAAACCCTGCCCTGGAACAGGTCATAGTCAAAACCAAGGTTTACTTCTCTTGTTCTTTCCCAGGTCAGGCCTGAATTCACAATACCGGCAGGAGGAAACCCAAGGGCATTTGCCCCGCCTAAACTATAAAAGCTTGGGTTTGTCCGTACAAGGGCCTGAGTGGAGTAAGGATCAATATTATTGTTCCCGGAATACCCATAGCTTAACCGCATTTTCAAATGGTATAAGAAATCAACTCCCTGCAGGAAGTTCTCTTCTGACATGGTCCATCCAAGTGAGGCAGAAGGAAATGCTGCCCATTTATGACCTTCGGCAAGTTTTGAGGAACCATCCCAGCGATTTACCAAGGTAAAGGAATATCTATCCAGATAAGAATAGTTTAACCTGCCCATAAAGGATACCAGAGAAGTTTGGTTAAACCCACTCGCTACCGTTACATCTTCTTTATTAGCTGTTCCTAAATTATGATAAAGTGATTCATACGGCAGGTTATTTGCCTGAATATCGCTGCTCTCATTACGGGTATAATAAAGACTGTACAATCCAGTAAAGCTAAAATTATGATCTCCCATCTGCTTTGTAGCGGTTACTGTATTATCCCAGTTATAGGAAAAGTTTTCAGCATCTCTTCTGCGGGCCGAAGGTAAACCACTGCTGGCACCTCTTTCAGTCATTGCACCCCAATATTCCCCTTGTCTCCTGTAGTTTATGTTTGGAGCAAATGCCGAACGTACCTCCAGCCATTTAACAGGTGAGTATGCCAGGAAGATATTACCAATTCCAAAAATCCGGCGGGTGTTATTCTCCGAATTCCAGTTTTCAAATAAAGGGCTCACAGAGCCTGTGTAACCCAGGTTATCATACTGCCCGGGCCTGAAAATAGGATCCCCAAGAGAATCGTAAGGAGGAACTACGGGAGCCATCCGGTAAGCATTTGTTACAGCCATCGGGCTGCCACGCTCCATTTCAGAAAGAGAGAAGTTTACACTTGCTCCGGCAGACCAGCGGTCATTAATTTTATGATTTACGCTGGCTTTAAAATTATACCGGTTGAACCAGTCCTTATCCAGGTTTCCGGTTTCTTCCTGATATCCAAGGCCAATTACATAATTCATTCCATTACTGCTGGTACCCGAAACATTTAAATAATGGTTTTGCTGGTTACCCGTCTGCAGGAAAAAATCCGGCCAGTAGGTAAAGTCTCTGTTAGCAATCCGCTCTACTAAAGACGGACTCGCGCCTAACCCCACCCGTGCATCATAAGGAGCACCTGTTCTTAAAAGCGGAGTAATGAATGTATTCTGCCTGTACTCCATCCACTCTTCTCCATTCATAAAATCCGGCTGTCTGGCTTGCTGGCGTACACCATAATATCCATCATAAGATATAGTGGTTCCACCTTTTATGTTAGCTCCTTTTTTTGTCGTTACCTGCACAACACCGTTAGAACCACGGGATCCGTAAACTGCCGTGGAGGCAGCATCTTTCAGAATATCTATTTTCTCAATGTCCTGTGGATTCAGGAAATCTATATCATTTACAATCACTCCATCCACCACATACAACGGACTTCCACCACTCAATGAACTTTGTCCCCTGATCTGAATGTTAAATCCGCCACCGGCCCTGCCTGAACCGGCAGAAATATCCACCCCGGCTACCTGGCCCTGAACACCCTGCAAAGGATTTACCGTACCTCTTTCGGCAATTTCTTCTCCACCTACACTTCCTATAGCACTGTTCAGTTCACTTCTCTTCTGAGTACCGTACCCTACAACCACCACTTCTGAAAGCTCCTCAACATCCGGCATAAGCGTAACATTAATGCTGGCCTGACTTCCAACCGTTACCTCTTCGGAAATAAACCCTACTGAAGAAAAAACAAGAACTGATTCCTGAGAAGGAACCTCAATAGTATAATTTCCATCTAAATCGGTAGTTGTACCCATTGAGGTATTTTTTACCCGGATAGTTACACCCGGAATGCCAGACTCATCCTCACCGGAAATTACCCGGCCTCTTACCTGTATAGCGGCCTGAGGAGCCTGAAATTCAAAAGTTTTGTAAACATTTACAACATTGGCTTCTGTCTTTTTAGTGTTACTGAGTTTTAAATTTTCTGCCGATGCATCTTCAGCATTCGCCCCGCCTGTGGGGAATATGGATACAAGTGAAAAAAGCAGGCTCCCGTAAAAAATACGCTTGCAGGGCCGTGTTACTGTTTTTCTGGGTTTAACATTCATCTTCATTCATTTTTTCGTTAGTAGATGAGAAATTTATTAGTATAGTATAATTTCATAACAAATCAGTACTTATCAGCAAAGAATCTCCTGCACCAGGCTGATTTTTATTGATTTAATCTGCAATCGAATCCGGCAGATCAGCACAATTAAACCTTCTTTCTGAAGAATCAGAACTGACTGACATAACTTTAAACAGATGCAAAAAAATACCAAAACGTGCAATCGTTTGCATTTTAGATAATTTTTGAATTCTATGCAAAATATTACCTGAATTTTTTTCTAAAATCTCCAAATTATATAGATATCACCCCCTTTAAATACCATATTTAATACCTCATTCAATATCTGAACATATGATATTATTTTCTTCAGGGGTCCTTTTATTCTGTAAAAAAAACATGAAATGAGCGCAAACGTTTTCCTCCTTTTCCATAAGCAGCAACCAACCATACACTTTATTCTATAAGTAACAAAAAGAAAGGAGCCGGACCATATTACCCCACAGCATTCCGGATAAGTTATTTATATTGATTCATATTTTTATTATCAAAAAAAGCCATCGGAGAAACATTTAAAAAATCCAATCTTCTGCCAGCAAAAAAAACACACCCCCAAAGACTCACAAAAAATAATGGAATCGCAAAGCAGTAAAATAACCTTCTGCAACTTCAGGTTCTCTCTGTTGTGAAATCCACAGGAAAATTTACTGTTATACTATCTGTAAAAAAAATTATTACTAAACACTTCTTTCCGGGCATTACCCCCGGCCAAAACAAATCAGGACCTTGCATTTTCCTGCAGAAGAAAAAACTGAAACCTCTGTTTTCCTCCCCGGCAACTTCCGTGATTGCAGGATTCATTTATTATATTTAACTTATAAAAAAAACGCTTATCGACAGCTACAGTGCGCAATCGGTTGCATTATAGACAATTTTTTTAACTGAAACAAAATCTTATTCATTTTTTCATAAAATCCGGAATTTATTGCGCCCCTGCTACCAATTTTCCCTGTTTTATATTACTTTGCAGCCAATAATAATTTTATGGCGCTAAGTTATGCACTTCTTTTAGTGTATTATTTTTGTATATTAGCGCAAACGATTACACCATTTCAACAAAACCTGATTAATATGAGCATTTTTTATTCTGTCAGACACGCCATTCACCCTGCCGACAGCAAATCTTACGACACGGCAAAACTACGGGAACATTATCTGATTGATACCTTATTCCAGAAAGACACCATCCAGGCTGTTTACACTCTTTACGACCGCTTAATTGTAGGGGGCGTGCAACCTGTGGAGAAGTCGCTTAAGCTGGAAACATTTCCTACCCTCCGCTCTGAAAACTTCCTTGACAGAAGAGAGCTGGGTGTAATTAACATAGGAGCAGAAAGCACTATTACCGTTGACGGGGAAACTTATACACTTGCTCCTAAAGAAGCCTTATATGTAGGCCAGGGCGCAAAAGAGGTAGTTTTCCACCCTGCTAAATCCGGTAAAACCCTGTTCTATTATAATTCCGCACCTGCTCACAAAGCTTACCCTACTAAGAAGGTTTCGCTTGAGGAAGCTGAAACAGTAGAGCTTGGCTCGCTGGAAAACTCCAACCACCGCATCATCCGCAAACTGATTGTTAATTCAGTAGTGGAAAGCTGCCAGCTCCAGATGGGGCTTACGCAACTGAAGCCGGGAAGTGTGTGGAATACCATGCCTGCGCATACCCACGACAGAAGAATGGAAGCCTACTTCTACCTTGATCTTCCTGAAGACCAGACGGTATGTCATTTTATGGGCGAGCCTGGTGAAACCCGCCACATCTTTATGAAGAACAACCAGGCAGTAATATCTCCGCCATGGTCTATCCACAGCGGTGCAGGAACCTCTAATTATTCCTTTATATGGGGTATGGCAGGCGAAAACCTGGACTATAACGATATGGATAAAGTTTCTCCAACCGACCTTAAATAATTTTTATAATGACAAATCTTTTTGATCTGACAGGGAAAGTTGCCCTTGTTACAGGAGCTACCCACGGTCTTGGAATGGCCATGGCCAAAGCACTTGCCTCGGCAGGTGCCACTCTTGTGGTAAACGGCAACACTCCTGCTAAAATGGAAAAAGCCCTTAAGGAGTATAAAGACTCAGGCTTTGATGTAAAAGGCTACCTTTTCGATGTAACTAACGAAGGGCTGGCTAAAGAAAATGTGGCCAAAATAGAAAAGGAAGTGGGTCCTATCCATATTCTGGTAAATAATGCGGGCATGATCAAGCGCGTGCCTGCCCTGGAAATGGAAGTGGATGAGTTCCGCAAAGTAGTGGATGTGGACCTGGTAAGCCCTTTCATTATGAGTAAAACTGTGGCCAAAGGCATGGTGGAAAGAGGTGGCGGAAAGATCATCAACATCTGTTCCATGATGAGTGAACTGGGCCGCGACACAGTATCGGCTTACGCAGCAGGTAAAGGTGGCTTAAAAATGCTTACCCGCAACCTGGCAACTGAGTGGGCTAAATACAATATACAGGTAAATGGCATTGGACCCGGCTATTTTGCAACCGACCAGACCGCCCCTATCCGGGTGGATGGCCATCCTTTTAATGAATTCATTATTGGCCGTACCCCTGCAGGCCGCTGGGGCAACCCTGAAGATCTGGGGGGCGCAACAATCTTCCTGGCAAGTAAAGCCAGCGATTTTGTGAACGGACAGATTGTTTATGTGGATGGAGGTATCCTGGCTACTATCGGAAAACCAAGTAACGAATAGCAGCAACAGGGAACACTGTTTTTATTATATGGTTCCTGCACTTATTAAGCTGAAATGGCAAACAACCCGAAAGTTACGATACACGATATCGCTAACAAACTAAATGTTACTGCTTCTACGGTATCCAGGGCTCTGAACGACAACCCAAGGATTAGTGAAGCAACAAAAAAAGCTGTTCAGAAGGCAGCTAAGGAGTTGAATTACCAACCCAATAACATTGCCTCCGCTCTGCGGAATGGTAAAAGCCATATAATTGGCATTATTGTACCTACCGCTGACAGAAGCTTTTTTGCATCTGTAGTAAGAGGTATAGAGGATATTGCCAATAAGCTTAATTATAAGGTAATTATTTGCCAGACCTATGATAATTACGAAAAGGAAGTACAAACCATAGATGCACTTTTAAGCGCCCGGGTGGATGGCATTATTGCCTCAATAGGGAAAAACACCCTGAACTTTTCCCATTACAAAAGGGTACGGGAAAGGAATATACCCCTCATCCTCTTCGACCGGACTACCGATGCAGTGGATGTGAGCCAGGTAATGATTGACGATTACCTGGGCGCTTATAAAGTAGTGGAGCACCTGGTTAACCAGGGGTGCAGGCGCATTGCCCACTTTACAAGCCCCAAAAATGTAAGCGTTTTTAAAGAACGCTACAGAGGCTATGCAGATGCTCTCCGTGATCATGATATTCCTTTTGAGGAAGAACTGGTTGTAAAAAGCAACCTTCAGCTGGCCGATGGCAGAAACAGCATGGAACAGTTGCTGAAGCTGAAAACTTTGCCTGATGCCATATTTTCGGCAAGTGATTTTGCCGCAATGGGTGCCATGCAGGTTTTAAAAGAGAATGGGATAAAAATACCCGATGAAGTAGCTTTAGCCGGTTTCAGTAACGACCCTTTTACTTCCTTTACAGATCCTACTCTTACCACCGTGGACCAGTGCAGTATTACCATGGGAAAAATAACGGCCGAGATCTTTTTTGAACATTTAAAGAGTGAAGACAAAAAGTATATCGCCCAGAAAATTGTTTTAAAGCCGGAACTGATCATCCGGAATTCTTCCCTTAAGAAACCAACTATGAATGCTAAAACGGCTTAATTCTTCAGGATTGTAAGCCCTGAGCAATAACCGGGCAGTGAAAGGCTATTAAATATTGCGCGCTTCATCATGCCTGATGAGTCGCAGTGTATCCGGGCGAACAACGGCAGCCCCTGCCCGCCGGAGGCATTAGTGCCAAAAATAAAAATTTTAAATAAAAAAATTAAAAACCATAACATGCAACCATTAAACCGCAATACAGCTAACATATCGGAGCAGCCTCCTTTAAAGGTTTTACAATTTGGTGAAGGAAACTTCCTGAGAGGATTTGTGGACTGGATGATCGACATCCTGAATGAAAAAACTGATTTTAATGGTTCTGTTCATGTTATCCAGCCTATAAACCAAGGCATGGTACAGCTCCTTAATAAGCAGGATGGCCTATACCACCTTCTCTTAAATGGTATCCAGGGTGGAAAACCAAGCCAGGAAACACGCCTGATCACCTGCATCAGCGGAGGAACAAACCCTTATGACGATTACCAGGCATACCTGAAGCTGGGAGAAAGCCCAAGCCTTGAATTCATTATATCTAATACCACCGAGGCCGGCATTTGTTTCGAAGAAAGAGATACCACTCCGGACACCCTTCCAAACAGCTTCCCCGGCAAACTTACCGCCCTGCTCTACCACAGGTTTAAGCATTTCAACGGCGCTGCCGGCAAAGGGCTGAACATCATCCCCTGTGAGCTGATAGATAAAAACGGTGAAATACTTCGCTCCACTGTGTTGGAATTTGCCTCGCACTGGAACCTGCCGCAGGAATTTACCACATGGATAAAAGAAAATAACGTATTCTGCAACACCCTGGTAGACCGTATTGTACCTGGCTTCCCGAGAGATACTATTAAGGAAATTCAGCAGCACCTTGGTTTTGAAGATAACCTGGTTGTAAAGGCAGAACCTTTCCACCTTTGGGTAATCGAGGCTCCGGCTTCTGTAAAAGCAGCCTTCCCTGCTGAAAAAGCAGGCCTCCAGGTGAAGTTTGTGGAAGATCAGAGTCCTTACAGAACCCGTAAAGTACGCATCCTTAATGGCGCACATACAACCCTTGTACCAGTAGCTTACCTGCAGGGGCTCCGCACCGTCCGCGAAGCAGTGGAAGACCCGACAGCGGGTAAATTCATCAGGGAAGCTATTTTTGAGGAAATAATCCCGACACTTGATCTTTCCAAAGAAGAACTGGAGCAGTTTGCCAACGACGTGATCGAGCGTTTCCAGAATCCATTTATCTACCATGAGCTTATCTCCATTGCCCTTAACTCTGTTTCCAAATACAAGGTAAGGGTGTTACCGTCGGTGCTGGAGTACCAAAAGAGAAAAGGACAGTTGCCAAACCACCTTTTACATGCACTTGGAGCCCTTATTGTATTTTACAGAGGAGAATGGAGAGGCGATAAGATACCATTAAATGATGGTGCCGATGTAATGGAGTTCTTCAAAAATGCATGGAAGAAGGAAAGCACTTCTGAAGTGGTACAAACTGTACTCGCCAAAAGTGATTTCTGGGGCCAGGACCTTACGCAGGTTTCAGGTATGACCGATGCAGTTACAGACCATGTAAATAACATCCTGAAAGCAGAGCAGCACGCTTCTTTGTAATGGATAAACGGGCCGGGACTGACAGGATTCATAAATCTGCCTGCCCCGGCCCTTAACAAAGCCATTAGTAAAATGGCTCAGGCATAAAAAACTTTGATTATGGATATCGATACAATTTTTTCTCTTAAAGGCAAAGTATCTGTGGTAACCGGAGGTACAGGGGTACTTGGCGGAGCTATGGCAATTGCCCTTGCAAAAGCAGGAGCCAAAGTAGCGGTACTGGGCCGAAACCAGGAAAAGCTTAATGAGATGGTGCAGACCATAAGTAAGGATGGTGGCGAAGCCCTTGCTCTTTCTGCCGATGTTACCAAAACGGAGGAGCTGCAGCAGGCAAACGAAAAGCTGATGCAGAAGTGGGGCCGGATTGATATCCTGATAAATGGTGCAGGTGGCAATATGCCCGGAGCCGTTGTAAAGCCTGAGCAGACAATTTACGACCTTTCAGAAGATGCAATCCGGAAAATTGTGGAGCTGAATTACCTTGGGACCGTTCTTCCAACACAGATTTTCTCGAAGAATATGTCGGAGAGAAAAGAAGGGGTAATCATCAATATTTCCTCCGTGGCAGCCTCCAAACCTTTAAGCAGGGTAATGGGATATGCATCGTCCAAAGCTGCTATTGAAAATTACACGCAGTGGCTTTCAGGTGAAATGGCCGCCAAATTTGGCGAAGGAATACGGGTAAATGCTATAGCACCGGGATTTTTCCTGACTGAGCAGAACCGTGAGCTGCTTACTAATAAAGATGGCAGCCTGACAGAAAGAGGACAGCAGATTCTTTCGCAAACCCCTTTTAAAAGGTTTGGAAATCCTGAAGACCTTAATGGCACCCTCATTTGGCTGTGCAGCGATGCATCCAGGTTTGTAACAGGCGCAATTATTCCCGTAGACGGTGGCTATTGCGCTTATGGCGGTATATGAGGGGTATTGAGTCCTGAGTATTGAGTCCTGAGAGTTCAGGAACCAGACTTCATTGAATACTATAAGGGAGCATATTCAGATAAACCTTGATATTCAGATTCCTAGCAGTATAGAGTAATATTTATTTTTTAAGCTAAAAAGGAAAAGGTATGAAAAAGATCGGTAAATACTCTTTTGGCATGGGAGACCGCTTTGCGCACCAGGGCGAAGCCCAGCTCCGCGCCATTATCCTGGCAAAGGATGCAGGCATGGATATTACCCCTGTCTGGAACAAATCGAACCGGGAACATGAAACCCTCCACACCACTCCCGCCGGAGTAAGAAAAGAGGCCGATGCCGCTGTACAGGCACTCAGGTGGAAAGGTGATTATCTGGTAGATGCCGATCATATTAACAGGAGCAATGTAGATGCCTTTATTGATACTGCTGATTTTTTTACTATTGATGTGG
Source organism: Cesiribacteraceae bacterium YIM B00369 (assembly GCA_017948555.1). GTDB lineage: Bacteria > Bacteroidota > Bacteroidia > Cytophagales > Cyclobacteriaceae > Nafulsella. The sequence continues at coordinate 292,020 of JAFMYY010000003.1, forward strand.
CCGATTTTATTGGCAAAGCTCCGGAAGACGATGAGATTTCAGATTTTATTGAAGAAAATAAGGAATACACAGGTGAATTCAGTATTCCCGGCATTAACCACAGCTTTACCATCAATGAGGAATTCCTGAAGCATATTGCCCGCACTTTCTCAGGTGCCTGCAAAGAGGCCGGCAACATTTACAATTATATTGCACAAAAGAAGGGGCCCGGCAACTTTATTACTGAGGTATCTATGGACGAGGTTAATGAGCCGCAAAGTCCTGCGGAGCTCTTCTTCATTCTTAAATTATTAGCCACATACAAGGTCCCCTTGCAAACGATTGCTCCTAAATTTACGGGGAATTTTTTCAAAGGAATTGACTACCAGGGAGATGTAAAGCAGTTTGAAAAAGAATTTGAGGAAGACATTCTCGTAATCCGCCATGCGGTACAGCAGTTTGGTCTGCCTGAAAACTTAAAATTAAGTATCCATTCGGGAAGCGATAAATTCTCGCTGTACAGGCCCGTGCAAAAGATTATCCGGAAGCATGATGCAGGCATCCATATAAAAACTGCTGGCACAAACTGGCTGGAGGAACTCATAGGCCTGGCAGAAGCTGAAGGAGAAGCGCTTGCACTGGCAAAAGAAATTTACGCCGAAGCCTTAAACCGCTTCGATGAATTAACTGAGCCCTACGGGCCGGTATTGGATATTGATAAAGCTCAGTTGCCATCAGTGGAAAAGGTAAATGGCTGGTCAGGGAAGGAATATGCGGAGGCACTTCGCCATCAGCAGCAAAACCCTGTCTACAACCCAAACTTCAGGCAATTATTGCACTGTGCTTATAAAGTAGCCGGAGATAAAGGCACCGCCTATACCGATGCACTGGAAAAGCACAGCGCCATTATTGGCAAAAATGTAACAGAAAATTTATGGGAGCGCCATATTAAGCCCCTGTTCATAAAAACAGAAACTTTAAATAAATGAGTCTAGAGCAAACGTGGAGGTGGTACGGCCCTAAGGACCCTGTTTCCCTGCAAGATATCCGGCAGGCAGGTGCTACCGGTGTGGTTACTGCCCTGCACCACATTCCAAACGGAGAGGTCTGGTCACAGGAAGCCATCCGGGTTCGAAAAAAAATTGTGGAGCGCAATATGGACGTTCACCCAACCACACCAACCGGGCTGGTGTGGTCGGTAGTGGAAAGTGTGCCTGTACATGAACAAATTAAAACCGGCGGCCCAAAGCGCGACCTGTATATTAAAAATTACAAGCAAAGTATACGCAACCTGGGTGCATGCGGAATAGATACCATCTGCTACAATTTTATGCCTGTGCTGGACTGGACCCGCACCGACCTGGAGTATGTGGTTGAGGACGGTTCCCAGGCCCTCCGCTTCGATGCCGTTGCTTTTGCTGCTTTTGAGCTTTTTATCCTGAAGCGGCCGGGAGCAGAAGCGGTTTATTCCGGGGAGGAAGCGAAAGAGGCAAAGGCTTATTTTGATAAAATGGATGATGAAGCAAAAACAAAGCTTCAGAATAATATTATTGCCGGCCTCCCGGGGTCTGAAGAAAGCTTTACCCTGCAGGAGTTCCAGACAGTGCTCGACACCTACAATAATATCGATGCAAAAAGGCTGAAGAAAAATCTGTTTTATTTTCTTGAACAGATTATCCCTGTGGCAGAAGAAGCAGGTGTCCGCATGGCCATTCACCCTGATGACCCTCCAAGGCCTGTTTTAGGTCTGCCAAGAGTAGTGAGCACAGAGGAAGATATAAAAGAACTCCTTGCTGTGGTGGATTCTCCCGCAAATGGCTTTACCATGTGCACCGGCTCATTTGGCGTTCGCCCGGATAACGACCTGGCTGGTATGGTTGAAAGACTGGGCCACAGGATTAATTTTGTGCACCTGCGAAGCACCCAAAGAAGCCCCGAAAACCCTGCAAGCTTTCATGAGGCAAACCACCTGGAGGGTGATGTGGATATGTATAGCGTAATGAAAGCCCTGCTTCTTGAACAAAGAAAGCGCAAAGAAAGCGGGAGACCGGATTACCGCCTCCCTATGCGGCCGGACCATGGTCACAGAATGCTGGACGACCTGAACAAAATTACCAATCCGGGCTACTCTGCAATAGGCCGCTTAAGAGGCCTTGCTGAATTAAGAGGGCTTGAAATGGGGATTGAAAGGAGTTTTTATAATTAATTTGAAAACCGGGAGTTAAAATCCGGCAGATGAATGTAAAATTAACCACAGGAGCTATAAATTAGCTGCTGGTAAAAACCGGCCATTGCTTTTTTTACAATTCCGGTATATTTGATTTTCGCATTAGGACCATAAAACATTAAAAAATAAAAATTTAAAGATATGTCATTTATAGACGATAATTTTCTACTCGAAACTAAAGCGGCACAAAGGCTATACCACGAGCATGCGAAAGACATGCCCATTATTGATTACCACTGCCACCTGCCGCCTGAAGATATTGCAAAGGACCGGAAGTTTGAAAACCTGACTAAAATATGGCTTGAGGGAGACCACTATAAATGGCGTGCAATGCGTACGAACGGAGTACCGGAAAAGTACTGTACCGGCGATGCGGATGATTACGCCAAGTTTGAAAAATGGGCTGCCACCGTTCCGTACACCATGCGGAACCCGCTTTACCACTGGACGCATATGGAGCTGAAAAGGCCCTTCGGAATCCAGAAGATACTAAAGCCTGAAACATCGCGCGAAATATATGATGCAGCAACCCAAATGCTGCAAACAGATGAGTTTAGTGTAAGAGGCATCCTGAAACAAATGAACGTAAAAGTTATTTGTACTACAGATGACCCTGTTGACAGCCTTGAACACCATAAAAAAATAATGGCTGAGGATTTTGGAATACAGGTGAGGCCTGCTTTCCGCTGCGATAAAATTCTTTCAGTTGAAAGCCCTGATGTTTTTGTGCCATATGTACAAAAGCTGGGGGAAGCATCAGGAATTTCTATAGGAAACTATCAGCAACTGCTCGATGCGCTGAAAAACCGCCACGACTACTTCCACGAAATGGGCTGCCGCCTGTCGGACCACGGCCTGGAGACTATGTATGCAGAAGCGTATACAGAGGAAGAAATTAAAAAGATATTTGAGAAAGGGCTGAACAAGCAGGCTGTAAGCAGGGAAGAGATGATGAAGTTCCGCTCTGCCATGCTGGAGCAAATGGCCCTTATGGATAATGAAAAGGGCTGGACACAGCAATTCCATCTTGGTGCACTGCGTAATAATAACAGCCGGATGATGCGCGAACTGGGAGCAGATACCGGTTTTGATTCAATAGGCGATTTTGACGTGGCCCGTCCGCTGGCAAAATTCCTTGATAAACTGGACAACTCAAACCAGCTGACGAAAACCATTCTTTACAACCTGAACCCAAGCCAGAACGAGTTATATGCTACCATGATCGGTAACTTTAACGACGGCAGTACTCCGGGCAAGATTCAGTATGGCTCAGCCTGGTGGTTCCTGGACCAGAAAGATGGCATGGAAAAACAAATGAATGCACTTTCGAATATGGGACTGTTAAGCCGCTTTGTAGGAATGCTTACCGACTCCAGAAGCTTCCTCTCCTACCCCCGTCATGAGTACTTCCGCAGAATTCTGTGCAACCTCATTGGCAACGATGTGGAAAGCGGACAGCTTCCTGCCAGCGAAATGGAATGGCTGGGGCAAATGGTAGAGAATATTTGCTATAACAACGCAAAATCTTATTTTAACTTCTAAGAACGCTTTTAAACGTTATCCTTAATGGAAAAGAAGGTTGTTACTTTTGGGGAAATCATGCTCCGGCTATCAACGCCGGGGCATTCCCGTTTTTTAAATTCCACCGGGTTTAATGCCACTTATGGAGGCGGGGAAGCCAATGTTGCCGTTTCCCTGGCTCAATTCGGGCTTCCTGCAGTACATGTTACCCGCTTTCCTCCTCACGATTTAGGCAAAGCGGCTGTAAACATGCTCCGCCAGTATGGGGTAAATACCAGCCATATTGTATATGGAGGCGATAAACTGGGCTCCTACTATCTTGAAACAGGGGCCAGCGTAAGGGCCAGCAAAGTCATTTATGACCGTAAGCACTCGGCCTTTGCAGAGCTGCAGCCCGATATGATCGACTGGGAGGTGGTTTTTGAAAATGCGGGATGGTTTCACTGGACCGGCATTACTCCTGCAATATCTGAGGGAGCTGCAGCCTGCTGCAGAAAAGCCATTGAAGTAGCAAACAGTAAAGGAATTACTGTTTCAGGCGATGTAAATTACCGGAAAAACCTGTGGAAGTACGGAAAATCTGCAGGTGAAGTAATGCCTGAATTAGTGGCGGGTTGCGACCTTATAATTGCCAGCCGTTACGATGCCAAAGATATTTTTGGAATTGAGCCGGAAGATTCCGCAGAAAATGCAGATATTTCGGCCTACAGCCAGCTGATGGAACGCTTTCCGAAGGTGAAGAAAATAGTAAGCACTAACAGAAAAACCATTAGTGCCTCTCATAACAGGCTGAGCGGAATACTGTATAACGGCAATAAAATGCTTAAAACAAAAACCTACGATATTGAGCCTATTGTGGACCGTATAGGGGGTGGCGATGCTTTTGTAGCCGGACTTATTTACGGCATGATCAAATACCAGGACGATCAGAAAGCACTGAATTTTGGAGTTGCTGCTTCTGTATTAAAGCACAGCATGGAAGATGATATAAACCTTGCCACAGTGGAAGAGGTGGAGACACTGTTAAGTGGCGACACATCAGGAAGGCTCATCAGGTAGAGGTTAGAAGGCAGACAGGAGATTTGAGACGTGTGATTTTAGATGTGGAGCCTGCTTAAGCTTTCTAACGCAGAACCTGTGTTGATTACAGAAGGTTCTCTGAACCTTTTACAGAAAAAAAATCATAATTTGAAAAGCTCAACATAAAATATAAATATATCCGGCTGAAGCTGTGGGGTAATTTAAATCATTAATAATATTGGGAAACAATAATGCAATATAAAATTAACAATCGTTTGCTCTGCCTCCTGAAAAACAGAAGGCCTGCAAACTTCTTCTTTTACCTTTTCTTCTCTGCTTCCCTCCTGCTCACAACATCCTGCGGCCAGGTAAAGGAACAAAAGGTAATAAAACTTGCCCACGGGCTCGACACTGCCCACCCTGTGCATGAGGCCATGGAATACCTGGCGAAGCGGCTGGAAGAAAAATCCGGCGGAAAACTGACAGTGGAAATATACCCGAATGCACAGTTAGGCAGCGAAAGGGAAAATATTGAATTATTGCAGATTGGCAGCCTTGGCATGACGAAGGTATCCACCTCAGTGATGGAAAGCTTTTCACCAAACTTCAAAGTATTCAGCCTTCCTTATATTTTCCGGGACCAGGAACATTACTATAAGGTTCTGGAAGGAGATATAGGTAAAGATTTACTTACTCAGGGAGAGAAATACTGGCTGCGCGGCCTTACTTATTACGATGCCGGCAGCCGCAGCTTTTATACCGTGAATAAGCCTGTACGGAAGCCTGAAGACCTGAAGGGAATGAAAATAAGGGTACAGGCAAGTAACACCTCTATAGGCATGGTACAGGCTTTTGGTGGTTCTGCCACTCCAATATCCTGGGGAGAGTTGTATACTGCCCTGCAACAGGGGGTTGTGGATGGTGCTGAAAATAACCACCCCAGCTTTTACCTTTCCAGGCATTACGAAGTAGCTAAGTACTATTCCATAAATGAGCATACCATGGTTCCTGATATCTTACTTATCAGCACCGTGGTTTGGGAAAGCCTTAGCCCGCAGGAGCAACAGTGGCTGCAGGAAGCAGCGGATGAATCGGCCATAGTACAGCGCAAGCTTTGGAACGAAGCAGAGCAGGAAGCCTTGGAGGCGGTAAAAGCTGCAGGGGTGGAGATAAATTATCCTGACAAGGAGCCTTTCGCAAAAGCAGTGGAACCTATGCTGGAGAGCTACAAAACAAGGGAGCCTGAAGTGTATTCACTCATACAGGGAATAAAGGAAGCTGGTGATGAAAAACCATTAATAAAAATTAATTAAATCAAAGATATAAAGATATAATCTAAGGTTTTATGAAAGTGAAAAATCTGGTTGACGGTGTTCTTTACAAACTGCTGGTGTTCCTGATGGGCTTTATGGTCCTTAATGTACTCTGGCAGGTGGCCTCCCGTTTTATCCTCCGCTCCCCCAGCTCCTTTACCGATGAGCTGGCAAGGTTCCTCCTGATCTGGATTGGTTTACTCGGTGCCAGTTATGTAAGCGGGCAAAAAATGCACCTGGCTATTGATATCCTTCCCTCTAAACTTACCGGAAAAAAAGAAAGAAACCTGAATGCAGTAATAAACATTCTGGTAGCTCTTTTTGCTCTTTTTGCAATGGTGTGGGGCGGTGCAAAACTGGTTTACATTACTTTTATTCTGGACCAGAATTCAGCAGCCTTAAATGTACCGCTTGCCTATGTGTACATGGTAGTTCCCCTGAGTGGCCTGCTGATTGTTTATTATAGTCTCATAAATCTGTTCATCACACCTCCGGCTCCGGAAGTTCAGGGAACAGAAGGCATCGGATTAAGCTGATGCTCTTTTCTGCATTATCCTTTCACTTTAAATATTTGCCCACAGGCTTAAAAAAAATGATAAATGGAATTTCTTGAAGTTATCGTACTGGTAGTAAGCTTTGTTGTTCTGCTATCTATGGGTGTGCCAATTGCTTTTGCCATTGGAATATCCACACTCCTTACAATGCTGGTAAGTATTGCTCCCGAACCGGCCTTTACCACTCTCGCTCAGCGAATGGCCACCGGTCTGGATAGTTTTGCCTTGCTGGCAATCCCTTTCTTTATTCTGGCAGGGCAGTTAATGAACAAAGGGGGAATTGCCTCCCGGCTCATCGACTTTGCCAAGGTGCTGGTTGGTCCTTTACCCGGCGGCCTTGCCTTTGTTAATATAGTAGCCTGTATGCTTTTCGGGGCCATATCAGGCTCCGCTGTTGCCGCAGCCTCTGCTATAGGAGGCATCATGAACCCGCGGATGGTAAAGGAAGGATATTCCAGACCATTCAGTGCAGCTGTAAATATTACCTCTGCCACTACAGGTATGATTATTCCGCCAAGTAATATCCTCATTGTTTATTCTCTTGCCAGTGGCGGGGTATCTATTGCTGCCTTATTCGTGGCAGGTTATGTACCGGGCTTTCTGGTAGGTTTTGCACTTATGCTGGTGGCCGGGGTAATCTCTTACAGAAAAAAATATGCCGTTGGAGAAAAATCTTCACTCAAAGAAATAGCAAAGAGATTTCTGGATGCTCTTCCCAGCCTGTTACTTCTCTTCATTGTTATTGGCGGTATTATAGCAGGTGTATTCACAGCTACTGAAGCTTCTGCGGTTGCGGTACTGTACACAATCATCCTCTCAATGGCAGTGTATAAAGAAGTAAAAGTTAAAGATCTTCCGGATATTCTCATCCAGACAGTTATGACAACCTCCATAGTAATGTTGCTTATTGGCACCTCTATGGGTATGTCGTGGATCATGTCTTATGAAAATATTCCACAGGCAGTAAGTGAATCATTACTTGCTGTAAGCGATAATAAAATTGTCATCCTTATTATCATCAACCTGATTTTACTTTTTGTTGGAATCTTTATGGATATGACTCCGGCTGTGCTGATTTTTACTCCTATCTTCCTGCCGGTAGTAATAAACATGGGTATGGATCCTATACATTTCGGTATCATGATGGTTCTGAACCTCTGCATAGGCTTATGTACCCCTCCTGTAGGCGGTGTGCTCTTTGTGGGCTGTGGAGTGGCCAATATCAGCATCAGTAAAGTAATTAAACCGCTTGTCCCGCTGTTTATAGCTATGGTAGTGGCTTTGCTGATGGTTACCTACATTCCGGAACTCAGCCTGTGGCTGCCAAGAGTATTCGGAATTATAGAATAGGATGATGAATTAAGAATTAAAAATGAAGAATGAAGAACGGAATGCCTGCCGGATCTTTTTCAGAGAATAGCAGGTAGTGAGTTTTGTCTCACATCTCATGTCTCATATCTAACATCTTAATTCTTAGCTCATGTCTAAAATAAATACAATTTAAATTCAGATAGTTTTTTAAATCAATTAACACACGTTATGGAAAAAAAAGTAGTCACTTTTGGTGAAATTATGTTGAGGCTTGCCACTCCCGGTTATCTGCGCTTTTCACAGGCAGATGAGTTTACAGCCATATATGGTGGTGGAGAAGCAAACGTTGCTATTTCCCTGGCCAATTATAACATTCCTGTTGAATTTGTTACAAGGCTGCCTAAGAATGATATTGGCGAAGCTGCCCTGATGACCCTTCGCAAGTATGGTGTTGGCACCCAACATATAGCCTACGGCGGAGAGCGCCTTGGTATTTACTTCCTTGAATCAGGTGCTGTAAGCCGCGGAAGTAAAGTAGTTTATGACAGAGCCCATTCTGCCATTTCTGAAATAAAGTCAGGCATGATCAACTGGGATGAAGTGTTCCAGGATGCTCAGTGGTTCCACTGGACCGGTATTACACCAGCTATCTCCCAGGGTGCTGCCGATGTGTGCCTTGAGGCTATTAAAGCTGCCAACGAAAGAGGAATTACTGTTTCCACAGACCTTAACTACCGTAAAAACCTTTGGAAATACGGCAAAAAAGCGTCTGAAGTTATGCCTGAGCTGGTTGCAGGTTGCGATGTAATTCTTGGTAATGAGGAAGATGCTGAAAAAGTATTCGACATTCACCCTGAAGGTGTTGATGTAACCTCAGGACATGTGGATGCTGCTGCTTATGAATCTGTAGGAAAGCAGCTGATGGAAAAATTCCCGAGAGCGAAGAAAGTAATTATTACGCTCAGAGGTTCTATCAGCGCTTCGCACAACTCATGGGCTGGTGTATTGTATGACGGTAAAAAACTGTACCAGTCTCCAACTTACCAGATCACACACATTGTTGACCGCGTAGGTGGTGGCGATTCTTTCATGGGTGGCTTAATTTATGGCCTCATCACCTATAAAGATGATGACCAGAAAGCACTTAACTTTGCCGTAGCTGCTTCTAACTTAAAGCATACCATTTATGGTGACTACAACCTTGTAAAAGTTGACGAGGTTGAGAAGCTAATGAGCGGTGATGCTTCAGGAAGAGTATCTCGCTAATTTGAAATACTGATTTCCAGGTTAAATTTCATTCAACATAAGCCCTCTCTTTTTTACAAAAAGAGAGGGGCTTATTTAAGGCTGGTGTATGTTTGCAGCACGTGTATTCATAAACAGCTTTAGCTCCGGAAATTTTTATAAATAAAATCTTTAAAGCAGGCGTTCCAGACGCGCGCAGGTGATTTTTAAAACAATACTAAACTATATATGGCACGTTTTACCAGAATTCAAGTAGCCCTCAAGATGGATGAAACAGGCATTGTTCCTGTTTTCTATCATAAAGATGCCGAGATTGGCAAAAAAGTATTAAAAGCATGTTATGAAGGAGGCATCCGCGTTTTTGAATTTACTAACAGGGGCGACTATGCCCATGAAGTTTTTTCTGAACTGAATAAATATGCAGCCAAAGAGCTTCCTGAAATGATGCTTGGTGTTGGTTCAGTTGTAGATGCAGGAACAGCGGCTCTTTATATACAGCTTGGCGCCAGCTTTATTGTATCGCCTGTACTGAAAGAAGATATGGCCTTTACCTGTAACAGAAGAAAAGTGCTTTGGTCGCCTGGCTGCGGTTCTCTTTCTGAGATTTCCCGCGCCGAAGAACTTGGAGCCGAAATTGTTAAAATATTCCCGGGCCAGCAGGTAGGTGGTCCTGAGTTTGTTAAAGCAGTAAAAGGACCTTTCCCCTGGAGCAGCATTATGCCAACCGGTGGTGTTGAGCCAACTGAGGAGAACCTTTCTGAATGGTTTAAAGCAGGTGTAACCTGTGTTGGTATGGGCTCGCAGCTGATTACCAAAGACATTATTGCAAATGGTGATTATGACAAGTTGAAGGAGCTTTCAGCAAATGCGCTCAGCATTGTGAAGAAGTATAAGAAGTAGTAGTGAGAAAGTAGACGTGAGACGTTAGATGCAGGACGTGGAATACATCAGTTCCTTTCTTCAACACTCAGTCTGATAAAATTTACACATTAACACATCCCTATCCCTTTATCTGTGGTCAGGCATTCTTTTGCCCAAAACAGAAAAAAGGAAACAGGGTTAGGTTAATGTGTATTTTTTTGTACCTATGCCCTGAATTTGCTGCATCCTGCCTCAAATATCATGCCCAAATCTCATGTCTCACGTCTCATTACCCAATACTAATAAATGAATTCCTGGATCAGCTTCTTTAAAAGCAATAAAAATCTTATCCTTTTCGGCTTCCTGCTCACCTTTTTCTCCGGGTTCGGACAAACCTTCCTGGTATCCTTATTCGTTCCGGAAATTCTCAGGAGTTTCGACGGACTTACCAATGCAAGCTTTGGTTCTCTGTATGCGGCAGCAACAGTTGCGAGTGCCTTCAGCCTGCCCTGGGCCGGCCGGTTTATAGATGTTACAGACCTGCGGAAATTTACCTGGATGGTAGTTGGCGGACTGGCCGTGGCTATTCTTATCTTTTCACAGGCAACCAGTCTTATTGTACTTGGAATTGGTTTATATGGTCTGCGCTTAGCGGGTCAGGGGCTCATGAGCCACACTGCTATAACGTCCATGGCCCGCTATTTCGACCATGTACGTGGTAAAGCCATCAGTATTACATCTCTTGGCCACCCTGCCGGCAGCGCTGTTTTTCCTTTCATTGTAGCTGTACTGATTCAGCAATGGGGCTGGAGGTATACCTTAGTTGGCTCTGCCATTTTTGTGGCCCTGGTTTTGCCTCCCCTGCTGGGCTGGCTCCTGCGGAATACCGAAACAAACCCGCATACATTCCGCAGGATTGAGGAAGAGAAAAAAAATCTTTCTGAAAAAAGCAAAAACGAAGGTGTTCCCACCCCCACTTACCGCCGGATAATGGGGAGCAAAGCCTTCTGGCTTATTGCACCTGGAGCTATTGCAATACCACTGCTTAATACTGCCTTTTTCTTTTACCAGATTCCGCTCGCAGAGGCCAAAGGCTGGTCTACTGAATGGGTGGCGGCTTCTTTTACAGGCTATGCCATTGCAGGAGCGCTGTGTATGCTGTTTGCAGGTGAACTGATAGACCGCCTGTCTGCAGCCAGACTTTTTCCTTTTTATTTATTCCCCCTGTTGGGTGCATTAGGCCTGGTTATTTTCTTCGACAGCCCCTGGATTACACCCGTATATCTGATCCTTATAGGGGTTTCCAATGGTTTCGGGAACCCGATAAAATCAGCACTCCAGGCAGAGGTGTTTGGCATAGAATATCTGGGAACTATACGGAGCCTTTTTACAGCCCTTATGGTAATAAGCACTGCTATAGGGCCTGCAGCTGTAGGTTTCCTGCTGGATGCAGGCTTCAGTTATGAAGAAGCGTTTTCCTTTGCTGCAGTTTACCTGGTACTTACAATAATGTGGAACTTCAGGATCTTATACCATAAGCCTGAGTAAGAGGGAGATGCCTTATTAACAAAAAAGCAGGCTCAAATTAATAAGGCCACTGAAAAAGTCCCTTCACTAAATTTAGGGTTATC
>JAFMYY010000030.1 GCA_017948555.1 Cesiribacteraceae bacterium YIM B00369
TTTCTTATTCACTACTCTTTTACATACACGTCTTTGTTTATTTACAGACAGGAGATTTTAGATATGAGACATGAGATAAAAGCTCATGGATCACTGAAAAGATCAACCTCTCTGAAGAATAAACAAACATATAAAATATTAAACTGTGCATAAGGCACAGCCGGTAGGACAAGACGATCTGAATAGCAATGTCTCATGACACATTACTCAGGACTCAAGACTACTAAAGATCTTATGGTGACTATAGCGGCGGGGCTCACCTCTTCCCATTCCGAACAGAGAAGTTAAGCCCGCCAGCGCTGATGGTACTGCAGTAAAATGTGGGAGAGTAAGTCGTTGCCATTCCCTTTACAATTACCTAAACCCTTGCATCAAACGATGTGAGGGTTTTTTTATGCCCTGTTGTCTAATTATTTCACTAACACCAGACAGCAGGGCAGAACTTACAATGACTATAAATTTTTTTTTAGCTATACGCTTAGGGAATTCAAAGAACAGGAAAAACGACTGTTGGTAAAATGACCCCTTTCGCTCTTTTATTTTTGTCCGTAGCAGGAAGTTAATTGAAGCTTATTTAAAAAAAAGGATAGGGGAGAAGGGCAGGTAAGGATAAGGTAATATTCTTTGTTTTTAAATATTTACTGGCATATTTATTGATTGATAATCAGTGAATTAAATCTAAAATCTCATGAATCTATATATTATAATATTATTTGCCTTTGCCTTGTTTACTTTCGTTCCTGAAGGAATGGCCCAAACCGGGAGGTTGGAGAATAAGGAGCAAAGGAAGACTGAGCGGGCTGAAAGAAAAAGGGAAAAAGAAAAGGAGCTAAAAAGGAGGCACGAAGTGTTGAAGGATCTGGTACAGGAACAAAAGTTTGTACTGGAGGCATCTACTATCTTTGGCAGGTATATGCATCCTTACCAGGTGCAGCCGAACACCAACTTTGTTAAAGTTGATGGGGAGCGTGTAACAGTTCAAACTTCTAATAATCATAGTTTTGGCTACAATGGTTTGGGAGGAATAACCTTACATGGGATAATAAGTGATTATAAGGTAATTTCCAAAAAAGGAAATGGGGTCTCCGTTCTTATTAACTTTACTAACCCTGCCATTGGATATTCCACTCTAAATCTTGATTTGAGTACCGGTGGAGCTGCAAGGGCATTATTTATTGATAATTGGGGTAGGAGAATTACATTTCAGGGGCAGCTTGATGGTCTTGAAAGCACTCGTGTTTTTGAAGGAACACCTATTATTTAGTTAAAAGTCAGGTATCCTTATTTCCGGTGTTTCACTGAAGAACAGTTCTCTTCTTTGGTGAAATACCGGACTTTTTTTTTATAGCAAATACGAAGGGCATTGGTCAATCGGGAGGAAAACATCAGGCAATTTAAGAATTTTGATTTTAGTTCTAAATTCATAATATATCTCTCTTCTTTGAATGTTTAGGCAAGGCTCCTGTAAAGTTATAGCGTATGAGGAAGGCGACAGAACCTTCTTTAACAACAATGAAACGGGCAGACATATATTAGCCGCTACTCTTGTAATTGCTGACTTTCCGGGGCATCTTTTATTGGTGAGTTGAATTCTTGTGGGACCGATAAAGATTGAATTTCTTCAAAATATCTGTGGATGGGGTAGGCCATGGGAATGGCTGACATGAATATTATTCAACCTGCAAACTCCCGTTTACGAAAGCTTTATCCATGCCTTATATCAGTATGGTTCGCATGAATTTTCCCTGAAGACGGGTAAAGGAAAAGTGTACCGGATGTCACTATCATGCTCCGGTTATATTTGCTTTGGCCCGGATGATGCAGAGGATCGAAAAAAAAATAGTTTATGGTAGTATGTTGTTGTGAGAGAATTTAGTCTCTGCTTTAACAGATGGAGTAAATAAAAGTCGGATAGTACAGGATAGTTTAATTACAGGAAATAAATATGTTTATTTATTACGGTTTAAAATTTTATAGTATACTACCACCTGAAAATATTAATTATATGAAACTGAAATTATTTTTTACAGCGGCCCTGGGCAGTTCTCTTTTATTTTCTTCGGCAATTTATGGCCAGATTGGTACCCGTTTTCCATCTGAAAGGAAGGTGGTAACAGATCCTGTAACAGGGGTAAAACTGGTGTTCCTGACGAGCAGACCGGAAGGGGATTCTAAAATTTATCCCACACATCCGCAATGGACTTCGGACGGTGAATGGCTCATTTTCCGGTCTAACAGGGTTAAAGGAGAGGCCATGGCTGTAAATGAAAAAACCGGCGATCTGGTGCAGGTAACAGAGGGTGGTTATTCTGGTATGCTTAATATTGCTCAAAAAACTATGAAGCTTTACTATATGCGCCCCGTAGCCGAAAGCAATGAGCAGAATAAAGACCGCAATCGAAACCGGTCCCTTCAGGTAATAGAAACAGACCTTGCTAAAGTTTTTGCCGACAGTAAGGCAGGTAGAATGAAACCGATTGCTGCCTATGAAAGAGTTTGCGGAACCACACCTGTTGAGATGGGCGCCGGGGGCGATATGGCACTTGACGCAGATGAGGAATGGGTATATTTCAGGGTTGGTCGTGAGGAAGCTGCTAAGTATCTTCCTGATGGAGTGGAGATTGAAGAAAACTTTGGTCCAAGGAATATGGGGGCAGGCCCCGGAGGCATTGCGCGTATGAATATTAAAACAGGAGAGCTGAAGCATGTTGTTTCGGTACCTTTCCAGGTGGGGCATATCCAGTCAAACACCTGGAACCCCGGAGAAATTGTATTTTCATGGGAAACCGGTGGAAAATCGCCTCAGCGGACCTGGACGGTAATGGCCGATGGAACTGGATTGCGTCCGCTCTACCCGGAAGCTGAATATGAGTGGGTAACGCATGAGGCAATTATTACCAAAGATGAAGTGGCAATGGCAATTATGGGCCATCGCAAAATTGATATAGAAAATGAGCCTCTTGTGGAAGTTACCAACAGTCAGGAGGTAAGGAATCCGGTAAACCCCGGCCAGGAAAGCAACTGGGGTCCTTCAGGTACGCGTGAAAAACCCACAGGCCTGGCCATTGTAAACCTGCGGACACGGGAAATGATTATTGCCGGACAAACGCATAGCGGTAGCGGACTCTGGCATGTTCATGGCTCTCCCGATGGCCGCTGGGCTACAGGGGACGATTTTTCCAGAAGCCTGTATTTAATAGACCGTAATACAAGGGAAATGGTTATGCTCACCACCGGCCATAAAGAAACCGCTGCAGATCACCTGCATCCTACCTTTAAACCTGATGGTACAAAAATCCAGATCCAGTCAGCCATGCTTTCAGATGATAACCGCTCCATGAATATTGTAATTGTACCTGTTCCGGAAAGCTGGCTGAAGAGGAAATACAGTAAAAAAGTAAAGTAAATTCCGGTGGCGGGGGATTTGTTAATGGCAGCTTCGCCTGAGTTACGCTGTTTATAAACTGGTTATAAACTGCCCGGATTCAAAATTTTGCCTGCTTTCCGGTAAACCACAGAGCGGATAAAATCCCGGTAAAATGTTTTTTCCATGGCGGGTACATAGCCGTATTGCCGGAAGAGCGGGTGGGGATCGTGAAGTGCCAGCGTTTCTAACCCGCACAGTGAGTTAAAAAACAGGTACATCAGTTTCAAAAGGAACCGCTGGCTTGCTTTGTTGTTCCTTACATGGAAATCAGCAAACAGCCAGTGTCCTCCTTTATTCAGGTGGTTATCCAGCTGCCTGAAAACCTTCCGGAGCGTTTCTGCTGAAAAATTATCGAGCAGAAAAGGAGTTATGATAACATCATAAAGGCCCTGCAACTGAAAGTTCTGGATCGCTTCGTTTATAAAACTGAGATTGTTCCTTCCTTTCTTTCTTCTTTTTGCCCGGGCAATCATTTTTGCGGAAATTTCCACATAAGTAATGCTTAGCCCATTGCAGTGCAGCTTACAGATTTCTTCAAGAATCCTGCCTGTACCACCTCCCACGATAAGGATTTTCGATTCCGGAGGTATTACCGGCAAAAGGAATTTCTGTGCCTTATGAATGGCGTTGCCAAATACTGCCCTGGCCAGAATGTCATAAAAAGGGGCTACAGGATCGTAATTACCATGCATATAGCAAAATCAGGGCGGGAATGAAAAATATTCCATCACCGATAACTCTGTACAGCTCGTTCCGGCGAAAATGTTCTTCTTTTAAAAGAATAAACAGCAGCAGGAGGTTCATGATGAAGATAAGAATCTGGATTTCAATGGTGAGCATCAGCCTGGCTGAAAAAAACATCAGCAAGCTTATAATAAAGCCTGCAGCTACCAGGCCAAGTGCTAAACTTCTGGAGCGTAGCAGTCCCAAATGAATAGCCAGGGAATACTGTGCATCCTTTTTGTCATTTTCATAATCGAAACAGGAAAAAATAATGAGGTTAGCTAATGCCAGCAGAAACACCTGTGGTATGAGCAGTAGCTGGATGATTGTCAGCACTTCCTGAGTCAGGCTTAAAGGGCCTAAAAAAACTCCGGCGGTGTAGCAAAAAGCAATCAGCAATTCTTTAAACCAGACGGAGCGAAGCTTTAGCAGCATAAAGTAAAAGAATACGATAGAAGCGCAAATTACCCCGTTTTTTACAATAACGGGAGGGAGGAAACAAACGGCAGCCACACCAGCCAGCAATACAAAAATTAAAACCCCTTGTAAAGGTTTGTAATACTGCTGGTGAAAACGGTGCCTGAAAGTGGCTGCTCTTTTTCCTATCTTTTTAGCATCAGAAAGATGGTCAAAAGTATAAATTAACCATACTGCTATCATAAGGCAGGAAACCACAGGAACAGGCAGGGAAACTTTATAGTATTTGGCAATGGAAAGAGTCAGCAAACCGCTCCCCACTACTACATCAAGAGACGTAGCCTGAATCCACCGGTATACCTTTTTGATGAGTAAAATTAACATTGCCACATTGTATTGTAAGGCTGCCAGGCTGCTAAGCTTCCGGACAATTAACTGATTTATAAAATTAACCATAAATGACGATTTATGCTCTCCCAAAAGCAAGTTCGTGCAGAAAAGGCTTTAATGAAGTGTTTTTTATAAAGAATTGCAGGTTTGCTGGCCGGGAGCTGATTTTAAGGGAAAAGATGGTATTAATAATATGGCTAATGGTGGGAATAAAATGACTGGCTGAATTTCCTGTGCATACAGAAATTTATTAACCAACAAAGGGCTCTGTCCGTTAATTAGTAAAGCAGGGCAGATATTTAATTAATTTGCCTGATATAACTATCAGGCAAAGCCTCCTGTATCAGTAAAAGGAAAATAATGGCATTATGAAATTGGAGAAAGAGAAGTTTTTTGAAATAGTAGATGGAGGAGATCACCTTAACTCAGGCACCAGGGAAAAATACTGGGATTTTTATTCAGATAAATGCAACGGGCAGCTGGTAAAGCTTTACGAAGAAGGGGATGAGCACTTTACCTCCGGGATTCATCAGTACGTGAAGTATTCTATAGATAACAGTGGGGAGTATGAAAAACCTGATTCCGGTAATGAGAGAAGAAGCTCTGATATAATTAAGCCTTTAAAATCACCATCTGACAGAAAGGTGAATAAGGAAAATGTAGCTTCATGGGGCACCAATGTAGATGTAAAAGGGAAATAACTCCTGAATATGTTCAGGCACGGCAATGCCGGCCTTTATGTTTTTTAATAAATAATTTTTTAAAATGCCTTCATTAAAAGTAAAATTTTTGCCTGTAAAGTCTAAAACTTACGGGGAGT
The DNA here is from genome assembly GCA_017948555.1 of Cesiribacteraceae bacterium YIM B00369. GTDB lineage: Bacteria > Bacteroidota > Bacteroidia > Cytophagales > Cyclobacteriaceae > Nafulsella. Next base: position 5,778 of record JAFMYY010000030.1, read on the forward strand.
ACACTATTATTCACCTGGAAGGAATAACTGTAAAGGAATTGAATGGCAGGACTGAGCTCGCCGATGCTTTTCAAAACAATTTTGGCGATCGTTTCGTGATTATCCGGCAGAATCCCGGAGGAGAAAGAGATTATATTTTAAACGAACATATTATAGGAATTCCCACTCCTGAATTTGAAAGGCAGGTAGAAGCCGGAGACTGGCAGGAAAAGGAAATAGAAACTGAATAAAAAAGGTCCTGCGGGTTAAGCCTCCGGCAGTACCTTTTTTATATATCTGGTCCGGACACTATCTTTTATCAAATCAGTTGCTTCCGGATTTCCTGCGACCGCCGGTTATGAGACCGGATAATATCCAGCTGGGCAGCTGCATAAGAGCGGATTTCAGCATCATTCGCATTTAGTGCAGCATTTTCATAAAGACGGATTAACCGTTCCTGGACTAATTCAATAGTATTAAGATAAACACGGTCCACATTTTTATTGGTAGCCTGTTCAATATCATTTACCATATTCCGGTGGCGGTCGCCAGCCTCTGACGGGAGCGATATTTTTTTGTCTTTTGCAAGGTCTCTGATCCTTTCGGCCATGGTTTGATGGTCCTGGAGGTTTTTAGCTGCAAAGTCAGATACTACCCGTGCATAGGCTTTTCCTGATGTTTTCTCAGCCAGCTCTCTAAGTAATATATTGTAGTCAGTAGCTTCAACAAGGAATTCAGCATCCCTGCGTTGCTCTTCCGTTTCAAGCTTCCTGTTGTTTCTGTCTATGGCTTCCTGAAAACCAAGATTACCTGTTGTACAGGAACCTGCCAATACACAAATAATAAAAAAGGGAATATAAATGAGTTTCATAAAAAAGGATTTATTTACTGTTTTAACATGAATATAAAACGGGAACAACCTGAAAATGTTAAGAGGACTGCTGTAAGGTAAATTAAAAAGGAAGAGGAATGGTTAAGCTTTTATTTGGACTGGTTATAAATAGAATGTATCTTTGTGTCAGAAATTAAAATTTCAGTCAATATGGCAAAGCAAGGACTAGCAGAAGTATTCAGCACCATGAACGGAAAAGTTTTTCAGGATAATCAGAAGTTATCTTTTCTGGTAGAATGGAAAGGTGTTCAGTCTTCTTATAAATTACCTTGTTTTTTTGGTCTGAAGCGCAGGATTGATGCAATAGACCTTGTGGGGATGTTAAATGACCCTTCTGCCGGATATGATTTTGAAGTAGTTGCTCCCTGTGGCAGTGACCGCTGCTTTGTATTGACCATTCCTGAAATTATTGAATTCCGCAGCCTTCTGGCTGGTGCCAGAGTTATGCTGGAGCTTAACAGTATAATTTACGAATGCCTCCACAGGCCGGTTCTATGCTGATAGTAATCAGGGTCATTTTATATCCACCCACCCATTTAAATTCTCCTGATTAGATTTAGAATAATTTCAAATTTGTGCCTGATGGTATCAATTCGGGAACAAACACGTATATTCGTATGTACTATCAAAGTATCGGTGTAAAAATCAGAACCGGCAATTTTTAAGTGTTAAATATATACGAAGATGAAAGATCTACTCAGACTTAAAACTTCTCTTACGGAAGAAATAGAAACAGCATTAAACGAACAAATTAAACGTGAAGCGCATGCTTCTTCAGCTTATCTTGCTATGGCCTCCTGGTGTGAGCAGCATGGGTTTGAGTATAGTGCGGGCTACTTTTTCAAGCAGGCAGAAGAAGAACGTGCACATATGCTAAAGATATTCAAGCATGTACTTGATTTAGGGGGAAATGCAGTTTCTCCGGATGTAAGCATGATTCAGCTTGAGTTCGACAGCTTCAGGGCTGTATTTGAGCAGGCTCTGGAAAATGAAATTGCGGTTACTCAATCAATCAACCGCATAGTAGGAAAGGCCCACCAGGTACAGGATTATACTACAGTTGCATTTCTCCAGTGGTTCCTGCAGGAGCAGGTGGAGGAAGAGTATGTAGCCCGCCGTGCCCTTGAATTGTTTGACGTAATAGGTGAAGAAGGAGTAGGACAATTCATGATTGATAAGCAGATCCCGAAAATTACTTATGGTGATTCTGCAACTGAATAAGCATTATTTGCGTAAATAGATTATAAATCTTAAAGCTTCTGCCATGCAGAGGCTTTTTTTTTCTTTATTAATTAAACTTTAATTTGTGGGAGCCTTTATCCGGAAACTAAAGGATCAGTTACAACACCCCCTTCCGGGGCAGGAAGTTCAGGCAAGAATGTCGCCGCTGTCGCAAAAGGATGAGCGTTTTAGTAAAGGGACCGCGCCCGGCGTAAGGAAAGGGAGTGTCCTTATCTTACTTTATCCGGACCGGAACAGGTGGTACGTACCACTGATGGAGCGGCCGGTATACAATGGGCACCACAGCGGGCAAATTAGCCTGCCTGGTGGTAAACAGGAGCCGGAAGATCCGGACAGGATTTTTACGGCCCTTCGCGAAGCCCATGAGGAGCTCGGAATAGACTGGTCAAAGGTCCGGGTGTTGGGAACCTTAACAGAGCTTTACGTTCCCCCTTCAAATTTCAGGGTGTTGCCTGTAGTAGGCTGGACTTCTCAAAAGCCTGATTTTATAGCTGACCCCCATGAAGTTGCTTCTATTATAAAAGTACCCCTGGAACAGCTCCGGGATAACCGCAATATTAAACAGACAAAGCGGCTGCTTTCAAGTGGTCTGGCATTTCAAACCCCTTGTTACTATGTGGAGGAGCATGAGGTATGGGGTGCCACAGCCATGATATTGAGTGAATTTCTTGAAATTGTAAACAGGGTGGAGGTAGAAGAAGGCTGATGCTGCCAATAGTTATCAATTCCATATGCACGAAGAAGTTACAGAAAATATGCCCCTGATAACCAATGATGCTGTTGTTTTTGGTTTATTAATGATTATACTGGCATGTGTGTTCTATACAACAGCCAGTCCTCATCCTTTTTGGAAACGTTTTTATTCAGTAGTGCCTTCTGTGCTCCTGTGTTATTTTATTCCTTCGCTTCTTAATACCTTCAATATAATTAATGGCCAGACCTCAGGGCTGTATTTTATGGCTTCCCGCTATTTGCTGCCGGCAGCGCTGGTTTTATTTACCATAAGTGTCGATTTTGAAGGAATCATGAAACTTGGGCCTAAAGCCCTTATAATGTTTTTTGCAGGTACATTAGGAATTGTTATCGGAGGGCCGGCAGCCATGTTTATTGTTTCTTTATTCGATCCGGGTATTGTAGCCGGAGATCAGGTGTGGCGCGGCTTAAGCACCATTGCCGGCAGCTGGATAGGAGGGGGTGCCAATCAGGCAGCTATGCTTGAAATTTTTGAGGCAGATCCTGATACTTTCTCCACTATGGTTACAGTAGATGTTATAGTGGGTAATTTATGGATGACTTTCCTTTTATGGGGTGCAGGACGTTCCGCTAGACTTGACAGAACCTTTAAAGCTGATGCCTCCGCTATTGAAGATCTAAAGAAAAGAATTGAGGACTTCCGCCTGAGTATTTCAAGGATGCCCACCCTTTCATCTGTCATGATGCTGTCAGGAGTTTGTTTTGGAGTTACAGGTTTCTCGCATATGTCAGCAGATATTATTGCTCCCTGGATAGCCTTAAATGCGCCCGGCTTAAGTACTCTAAGCCTCACCAGTAGCTTCTTCTGGATGGTGGTGCTGGCAACAACTATAGGCCTGGGACTTTCCTTTACCCGCCTGAAAGAACTGGAAGGAGTGGGAGCCTCCAGAATCGGCAGTGTTTTTATTTATATATTGGTGGCTACCATAGGCATGCAGATGGATATTACAAGTATTGCAGATAACCCTGGTATATTTGTAGCAGGGATTGTATGGATGCTTGTGCATATAAGTATTTTGCTGGTAACAGGAAAACTGATAAAAGCCCCTTTCTTCTATACGGCGGTAGGAAGCCAGGCTAATGTTGGGGGAGCAGCATCTGCTCCCGTTGTAGCTGCTGCTTTTCATGATTCGCTTGCTCCTGTAGGTGTTTTACTTGCTGTATTAGGCTATGCGGTTGGTACTTACGCGGCTTATTTATGTGGTTTGTTAATGCAATGGATGGCAGGAATTATTAGTTGATAAAAAAAGCTGTTGAATTAAATTATTTTGACCCTTTATGGGTTAATTTCATGAAAAGAAATAAATAATGGGAAAGGAATATGATAAATACTGCCATTTTGTATTTGTATGCAATGGCAAAGACTGCTGTAAGAGCGGAGCAAAAGACATTCAGAAGCAATTCTCGAAAGAGTTAAAGGAGAAGGGACTGAAAGCATCTGCACGGGTAATTAAAACCAAATGTACAGGTCGCTGCAAAGAAGCCCCTGTAGCAATAGTGGGTCAGCATTGGCTGACCCGGGTAAAGGAAAACCAGATTCCTGCCATTGTAGACGGGCTGGTTTTACAAAAAGCCTGATTGGTATTATGAGATACAGGGAAAACCGGTTTACATATTAAGCTTTGAAATTCCTCTAACCTCACATCTCCTGATTGTTAAAATAAAAAAAAGCTGCCTTGATTTTTCAGGGCAGCTTTTTATTTAATATTTGATATTATAAATCCTCCGGATTCAGCAGGCCTTGTCAGCTGTTCGATGAGCATATCCCGTTAATTATGTTTTCTGTTTTTCCAGCCCGCTGTTTGGCAATGCTGATTTCTTTTCTGAAAGCGTTTACCATTTTCTCAGTTTTCTTATAATTGAAGGGGTAGATCAGACTTGGGAGGAAGGCGAGTTTATTTCTGTTGGTATATCCGGGTTTAAAATTCAGGTCCCACTGTCCTCCAATGGATTTTAATTCTACAGTGGAAATTGCCTCAAGAGGAATGATTTCCTGCTGATTGTTTTCAATAACATAAAGGTTTTCAGAATCATAAGAAACCTCTTTAAGTAAACTTATTCTGTTAAAGAGGATGTAACAAAAAAATATTACCTGCCCGCCTGCAAAAATCCTGTTCACAGGAAGTCCATCCCAAAGCAAGAGAAAAATAATACCTAAACCCACTGCAGGAATTAAGTAAAGTAATAGTTTTTTATAACTAAGAGCGAATTTGCCTGACAAAGATTGCATAGTAAAATTTCTGCAGTTGTAGAATTCCAGCAAAATAAGCAGAAATTAAAATAAAAAAAAGCTGCCTTGATTTTTCAGGGCAGCTTTTTAAATATGATTTTAGCCTGCAAGGCTATATTATTAGCTTGTTTGCTGTAATTTGATCAGGTTAAGAGCAGAACCTGCGCGGAACCAGCCAATCTGACCCTCGTTGTAGGTATGGTTAACTTTAAACTCATCAGTAGTACCATCCGCATGGTTTAGCTTCACAGTCAGAGGAGTTTCCGGCTTGAAATCTTCCAGCCCGATGATATCAATGATATCATCTTCCTGAACCTTGGCATAATCGCCCGGATCGCCAAAAGTAATGGCCAGCATACCTTGCTTTTTCAGGTTAGTTTCGTGAATACGGGCAAAAGATTTTACCAGGATAGCACGAACACCCAGGTGACGTGGTTCCATGGCTGCGTGCTCACGCGAAGAGCCTTCACCATAGTTGTCATCACCTACTACTATAGATCCGATGTTGTTCTTTTTGTAGTCCCTTGCTGTTGCAGGTACTTCACCATATCCGCCGGTTAACTGGTTCTTCACCTTGTTCGAGGCATCATTGAAGAAGTTAATAGCACCAATAAGCATGTTATTGGAAATATTATCCAGGTGACCACGGTACTTCAGCCACGGACCAGCCATTGAAATGTGGTCAGTAGTACATTTTCCTTTTGCCTTAATCAGGAGGCGAAGGCCACGGAAGGCTTCAGGAGTGTTTTTCTTAAAGCTTTCCAGTAACTGTAAACGGTCAGAGTCTTCTTTTACTTTTACTTCAACAGCCTCACCATTTTCAGCAGGAGCCTGGTAACCGGCATCTTCCACTGCAAAGCCCTGAGTAGGAAGTTCAATTCCTTTAGGCTCATCCAGCATTACATCCTCGCCATTCTCATTTTTAAGAGTGTCTTTCAATGGGTTGAAAGTCAGGTCACCGGCAATAGCCATGGCAGTAACAAGCTCAGGAGATGCTACAAAGGCATGAGTATTCGGGTTTCCGTCGTTCCGCTTTGCAAAGTTCCTGTTGAAAGAAGTAAGGATAGAGTTCTTTCTGTTAGGATCTTTCATATGGCGAGCCCATTGTCCGATACAAGGTCCGCAGGCATTGGCAAGTACCACACCACCCATGCTGTCAAATACATTAAGCAAGCCATCACGTTCAGCTGTAAAGCGAACCATCTCTGAGCCCGGAGTAATGGTAAACTCAGATTTTGCTTTTAATTTTTTATCAACAGCCTGTTGTGCAACAGAGGCGGCACGGGTCATGTCTTCGTAAGAGGAGTTGGTGCAGGATCCTATAAGACCTACTTCCAGTTCCTGAGGCCATCCTTTATCTTTTACTGCTTTGGCGAACTCAGAGATAGGCCATGCAGCATCAGGAGTAAACGGACCATTAATGTGTGGTTCCAGCTCGCTCAGGTTAATTTCAATTACCTGATCGTAATATTTTTCAGGATCAGCCATAACTTCATCATCAGCACGCAGGTGCTCACTTACATTTTCTGCAAGAGCGGCAACATCTGCACGGTCAGTGGAGTTAAGGTAATCTCTCATTTTGTAGCTGTAATTGAAAAGGGAAGTGGTAGCACCAATTTCCGCACCCATATTACAGATTGTACTTTTACCTGTACAGGAAATAGCATCAGCGCCATCTCCAAAATATTCCACAATGTATCCGGTACCACCTTTAACAGTAAGAATTCCGGCCACTTTCAGGATAACATCTTTGGCAGAAGCCCAGCCACTTAAGCGACCGGTAAGTTTTACACCAATCAGCTTAGGGAATTTAAGCTCCCATGGCATGCCGGCCATAACGTCCACGGCATCGGCACCACCCACACCAATGGCAATCATACCTAAACCACCGGCATTTGGCGTGTGAGAATCCGTACCAATCATCATACCGCCCGGGAATGCATAGTTTTCCAGCACTACCTGGTGAATAATACCGGCACCAGGTTTCCAGAAACCTAATCCATACTTATTCGATACTGATGAAAGAAAGTCGTATACTTCTTTATTTACATCGTTTGCTTTCTGAAGGTCAGCAGCTGCACCTGTTTCTGCCTGGATGAGGTGATCGCAATGTACAGTTGAAGGAACTGCCACCTGCTTTTTGCCGGCCTGCATAAACTGTAATAAGGCCATTTGAGCGGTTGCATCCTGCATGGCAACACGGTCAGGGGAAAACTCCACATAAGATTTGCCCCTTCCATAAGATTCAGTAGGGTCGCCCTGATAAAGGTGGGAATAAAGAATTTTTTCCGCAAGAGTCAGCGGACGGCCAACTATCTTTCTGGCTGCATTGATCCGATCGCCCATCTGATCATATACTGCCTTAATCATTTCTATGTCAAAAGCCATTTTTAAAAATTTTATCGTTAAAATAACTCATCCTGTACAGCACAACTGCTGTGGACAGCGCAAAGTTATAAAATTTGCTTTAAATTAAAACCCTCTTCACGGGCTTCTTACTGTTTCAACGCTAAAATTACCTTTATTAATATGTATTTTCTTACATATCATAAGAAAAAGTGGTTTGAACAGGCTCTTTTTGTGGCTGCACCGTAAATAAATTCACTCATTAATAACAGTTTTATCCCTGTTTATGCCTTACCTCTTATGCCGGAAATAAATCTGATGTTAAGGAAGTAACGGTCTGTGTATAAGTTAAAAAGAATCCCCTCCTTCATTATAACCTTTAAAACAGGTGATTTCCGCAGGTTTTTTTTCCTGTTTCGGTTACTTTTTAGTGTCCGGAAGGCATAAATGGAAAGTTGGCTATATATTTTCTGATGTAGTAATTTCCAAATTATTCAATTTTTTTAAAGGTTTATTCAAATCATATTTACAAATCGGTTTTGTGAAGAATCTGTAGGTATACCCTTTTGGGGGTGAAATATAATTGAACATGAAGAAATTAATGTTTTTTTTACTGTGGCTGGCATTTAGCATTCCTTTTACAGGCTTTGCCCAGCAAAATTGCAACCTCAAAATTGAGGGTATAGTGCAGCAACCCTCCTGTTCAGGCGGGATGGATGGCGCTGTCAGGACCCAAATTAAAGGTGGAACAGCTCCTTACTCTTATGTATGGTCTAACGGAGAGGTGTCAAAGGATGCCTCCGCGCTCACCTCCGGAGTACATGCCCTTACCGTTCGTGACAGTAAAGGATGTGTTGCTAAGGCAGACTTTACTTTAACTGATAAAAAAATTGATTTAGGACTGCAGGTTGAGCAAAAAAAAGCAGGAAATAATAAGTACGTTCTTCAGGTAGTATTTCAAGGCAATAAAAAGCCTTATGCAATAACAATAAAGAATTTATCAGAAGGTTTAAGGGCTCCTAACCTGCCATACAAAGGGGAGGCGCTGCCTAACGGTATTTACCTTCTGGAAGCGTTTACAGAAGCTGGTTGTAGTGTAATGCAAAAAGTTTTAATCGATGCCAACTAATCTTCAACCATACTCCGGATTTATGGAAAGACAAATACTCAAAAAGATTTTCTTTTTCTGCTTCTCACTAATTCTCTTTAGTACAGGATTAGCACATGGCCAGAGCTGTGTAACAGGATCAAGAATTTCCAGTACAAATGAAACCTGTCCCGGGGCAAAGGATGGTACAGCTACTATTTCAATTGACGGGGGGACCCCTAATTTCGTGTTTGAGCTTCAAAAACGCGTAGGAATAGCCAGTTATGCCCATGTCAGGTTCAGTGAAGAAGTATCTGAAAGATCATATACTTTTACTGGTTTGGCACCTGATAATTACCGGATTGTAATATATGATAGCAATTTAGGTAATTGTGTACCGCTAAATTCAGATGGTTTTATAGTTAGAACAACAGGAACAACTCCTGCTGATATTAGTATTACCGGAACAACCAGTGTGTGCGAAGGGGAAACAGGTATCACATATTCCGTTCCGCTCACAACAGGCTCTGTTTATACATGGAATGTGCCTGCCGGGGCAACTATTGTTTCCGGAGCAACGGGCCCGGATAATAATAGTATAGTAGTAAATTTTGGGTCGGCCAGCGGAGATGTTACTGTGGTTGAAACGAATGGTGGAAATTGTAGTGGCAAGCAAAGTTCATTGGCGGTTAACGTAGCCCTTAAACCAACGGACTTTACGCTTACTGCCGATGGTGCAACTACTTTTTGTGCAGGAGAAAACGGTCCTGTGTTCAATTTAAGTGGTTCCCAGTCAGGAGTTGAATACCTGTTAATCAGGGATGGCTCTGCAGAGGTGGCCATGATTTCCGGAACAGGTTCTCCTGTTTCTTTCGGTAATATCAATGTGGCAGGAAGTTACGCGGTTCAAGCCCGGTTGGGTGATAAAACTTCCTGCGCCAGCCCTATGGCAGGTAATATTACCCTAACTGTTAACCCGGTTCCGGAATTACCTACCCTTGTTAGCGGGATTGATCCTATTTGCCGGAATGCGCAGGCAGATGATTTTGGAGTGGTAACTATTTCAGGTGCTGAGGGTGCAATTTTCCGGATATATGCTGATGAGGCACTGACCCGTCAGGTTGGGAATTCAAATATTTTTGATCCTGTTAACGATCCTGCTTTCTCTACTGCGGTTGCCCCTGTGCAGTTTCAATATTATGCAGTACAGGAGTTGAATGGTTGTACCAGTGCGCCTCTTAATTTTACCATTGATATCATACCCAGGCCTGATGCTGAATTTGCAGCTGATGCTTTTGAAATTTGTGAAGGAGAAAGTGCTTCCTTAGAAGTTAATTTAACGGGGCAATCTCCTTTTACTCTTGTTTATACTATTAACGGAGGAGCAGAGCAGACAATTTCCGGCATTAACAGCTCTTCTTATACCATTGCCTTAGGCAAGCCGGCTGCTTCTCTTGCAATTGAGCTGGTAAGTGTTACTGATTTTACAGCCTGTACAGAAGCGGCTCTTTCTCAGACAGCTTCTGTAACGGTAAATCCGCGGCCGGAGGCATCTTTGGGAGATTTCAGTTCTGTTTGCGTTGATGCAGCTGCTTTTGAATTGAAAAACGGAAGTCCTGAGGGAGGCGTTTACAGCGGTACCGGTGTAAGTTATGATGGCTTATCTTACTGGTTTACTCCCTCTGCTGTTACTCCTGATCAGACACATACAATATTTTATACCGTAACAAATATTTCCACAGGCTGCGATACTACTGTTCAGTCAGGTATTTTGGTAAACAGCCTGCCTGTGGTAACACTGGCTCCTTTTACAGATCCGGTTTGTGTAAATGAAGCAGAGCCACTTGTATTAAATGGTGGTTTACCGGCAGGTGCCGGCGGTGTTTATAGTGGTGCAGGAGTATTCCCGGAAGCTGGCGTTTATAAATTCAATGCCGCCACAGCCGGAGCAGGAGAGCATACAATAAGGTATACTTACCAGGACGGTAATGGTTGCTCAGCTTTTGCAGAACAGCAAATTACCGTATCTCCTTCTGTGCCGCCGTCTTCTCTGAAACTTGAAGTAAGCGATGCTGATAATGTAAGCTGTGCGGGTGAAGAAGTTACCCTGACTGCGACTGCAGAAAATGCAGGTTCTGCTGCTTATGATTGGTTTAAAAATGGTATTTCCGTTCAGAATAACGGCAGTAATATCTTTGCCTTTACACCGGTTAATGGTGATGAAGTTTATGTAGTGCTGACACAGGGCGCTGATGTAGCATGTGGAACAGGGGAAAGCCTTACTTCTTCGGTGGAGAAATTCAGGGTAAACGACCTGCCGTCAGTTACATTAGATGGTGGTGATGTAACTATATGTAAAGGCGATGATGCCTCTATTGATATTTCACTTACAGGAGTAGCTCCATTTACCATTGTTTACACCGAGGCAGGGGTTACAAATGCAATAACAGTAAATACCCCAACCCATACAGTTACAGTATCGCCTGAGATTACCACTACCTATTCTCTCATTAGCATAGAAGATGCTAACTGTGTCAACAATATTACAGGTCAGTCTTTAACAGTAACAGTAAACGAAAGGCTTGCTCCCCGCATTTTATCTGTTGAGCCTTCTGAGCCGGAAATATGTACAGGAGCTGATGTAACATTTACGGCTACACTGGCCGATGAAGGTACAGATCCTGCTTATGAGTGGTATTTAAATGATGAGCTGAAAGGAACAGAAGCAGGTTTTACTGTTTCTGCCCCGAAGCATAATGACAGGGTGTTCCTGAAACTTACCCAGGGTACACTTACCTGTGGTACAGGAGAAACTGTAACATCGGAAATTATTACCATTGATGTGGAAACCCCGGATGCTTCGTTTACAGGTCCTGCAGAATTTTGCCTGGCTGAAAGGCCTGCAACTTATTCCCCTGTTACTTCAGGAGGTCGCTTTAGCGCCCGCCTGGAAGGGGAGGATGTTTCAGCAATGATCAACGGTGCCGGAGTGTTTACGCCAACCGAAAGCGGAAACTATACTATTATATATAGTATAACTTCTGAAAGAGGATGTGAAGACACAAAATCAATGGCTGTAACAGTTAGCCCTGTGGATTCGCTGGAGGTTGACCTGATCAGCCCTGCTGAGCTGACAGCCTGCGGGGAAACAAATGAATTTAACTTTACTGCAAATATAACCAACGGAGGTACTGCTCCGGCAATTAAATGGTTTATAGATGGTGTGGAGCAGGCAGGGGAAACAGCCTTAAGCTTTACAGCATCTGATCTGGCTCCACGGGCTGAGGCCTATGTGGTAAGCGTACAGGTGGTGCAGGACAAAGCGTCAATGGATTGTGGCGATGGTGCTATGGTGGAAAAGAGCCATTCTGTTACTTTGTCTGCTACTGCCACTGCAAGCCTTACAGGCGGGGAAGTTACTGTTTGTAATGGAGAAGCGGTACAGCTTTCCTTTAACTTAACAGGCACAGCACCATTTAACCTTACTTATACCGATGGAACCACGGATTATGAACTAACCGGCATTACCGGTAATGTAGTATCTGCAGAGCAGCGGCCCAACAGCAACCGCACCTACAGTATTAAGGCATTCTCCGATGCAGGAAGCTGCCCCGTTACAATGAGTGGTGAACTGGAAGTGATTGTAAACCCGCTGGTTGCACCGGAAAACCTTCAGTTAAGCAGCACCGATCCTGATAATACCATGTGTACGGGAGGGGAAGTGACATTAACAGCTACCGCACAAAATGCAGGTGAAAATGCAGTATATGAATGGTTCAGGAATAAGGAGTCTGTTCAGAGGAGCACGGAAAATACCTATACTTTCACGCCAGCTCATAATGACGAAATATATGTAATACTTACCCAGGGCGCTGATGTAGCATGTGGAACAGGAGAAAGCATTGCTTCTGGTGTTGAGAAATTCACCATTTACGACCTGCCATCTGCCCGCCTCGCAAGTGATGCTGTTATTTGTAAAGGTGGGGAGGCAACCATTAGCTTTACCTTTACCGGAACAGCGACAGAAGCAGCTCCGTTCGTAGTTTCTTACAGCGACGGAACAAATACTTTCAGTGCCTCTTCTGTAAGTAATACGCTTAATTTAACTGTAAATCCTGCTTCAACAACCATCTATTCTATTATTAGTATAGAAGATGCAAATTGCAGCAGCAATGTAAGCGGACAATCAGTAACCATTACGGTAGCTGATGAAGTAAATCCTGAAATTGTCTCTTTCAGTCCTTCTGCACTGCAGCTTTGTGCTGGTGATAATGTAAGGTTTACTGCTGTACTTTCAAATGAGGGTACAAATCCTTCATTTGAATGGTTTGTAAACGATGTGCTGATTACAACAGATTCCACTTATAGCTTTACTCTTAAAGAGGCAAAGGATAATGACAAGGTGTACCTGAGGTTAACACAGGATAAAGAAACTGTAGCCTGCGGAACCGGAACAACCTTAACCTCTGAAACAGTAACTATTAATGTACAGTCGATAGATGCTTCCTTTGCAGGTCCTGCAGAGTTCTGCCTGACCAACGGGGGTGCAACTTATTCCCCTGCTGCTGCAGGAGGTACTTTTAGTGCACGTCTGGAAGGAGAAGAAGTTTCCGGAGTTATCAGCAATGACGGAGTGTTTACGCCGGCCGTAAGCGGAACCTATACTATTATATATAGTATAACTTCTGAAAAGGGATGTGAGGACACAAAATCAATGGCTGTAGTGGTAAGTCCGGCAGAAGCCCTGGAGGTTCAGCTTAATGGTCCTGCTGAGCTGGCAGCCTGCGGAGAAACAAATGAGTTTACCTTTACTGCAGATATTACCAACGGAGGTACCGCACCTGCAATCAAATGGTTTGTAGATGGTGTGGAGCAGGCAGGGGAGACTTCTGATAGCTTTACCGTATCTGATCTGGCTCCCCGCGCTGAAGCTTATTCAGTAAGTGTACAGGTGGTGCAGGACATTGCTTCCTTAAGCTGTGGCGATGGTGCTACGGTAGAAAAGAGCCGGTCTGTAAATATTTCATCTGTTGCATCTGCAAGTCTTGCAGGCGGTGGAGCAGCTATTTGCGAGGGAGAAGAAGTAAGACTTACTTTTACCCTTACAGGAACTGCCCCTTATAACCTTACCTATACCGACGGAACAAATGATTATGAGCTTACAGGGCTTACTGAAACCACAGTAGTGGAAACCAGAAAACCTGAAAGCAGTGTAACGTACAGCATCAAATCATTCTCCCATGCGGGCAGCTGCCCGGTAACAGTAAGCGGAGAGCTGGTGCTTAATGTAACCAAACAACCTGTTTCTGCTCCTGTTAACCTGCAGGTTACAGCCTCAGGATGCGGCCAGGCCACACTGATCTGGGAAGCAGCAGAATACGCTGTTTCATACCAGGTGCAAATTGCTGCTGACGAATCGTTCACTGAATTTATCAGGAACGAAAATACAGAAGCCCTTGGTTTTGTAGCTTCAGATTTGGGCGAAACAGGCACTTACTACTTCAAAGTAATTGCTTTAAGCGGCTGTAAATCATCTGAGGGATCTAAAGAAGCCGTTGTTTCTGCTGAAGTGCAGAGCATTGCTCCTGTTGCCCCGGTTAACATGGCAGTAGCGGAGGAAAATTGCGATGGCTTTACCATAACCTGGGATCCCGTGGAAGGAGCAGCGGGCTATGAGCTGGAACTGGCCACAGATGAGTTGTTTACAGAATTGGTTGCGGGTTATAATCCATTGAGCCTTACCGCAAATAGTGCCGCAATAACAGGGCTTACACCAGCTGATTATTACCTGCGTGTACGCACATTAAACTCCTGCGGAACCAGTGCCTTCGGTGAAGTGCTGAACGTGAATTTCAGTGGCGGTGAAGCTCAGGAACCTGTTGTAAGGATTGAGCCTTTAGAGAAAAATTGTATTGAAGCGCAATATGGTGTAATTGCCATAGCTGAAAATACCGGTACCGGAGCAGTTTACCAGTGGTTTTTAAATGATGAACCAGTTGGAGAAAACATGGATCTGCTGTACCTGGAAGAATATGCCGAAGGAGATATAGTGCGTGTTGAAGTTACCCCTGATGCAAACCACGGATGCATAGTACAGAAAGTGGCAACAGCAACTCATACTATTTCTTTTCCATGGCTTACGCCTCCTGTTATTGAAGCTGAAAAAATTACAGTTTGTAGCGGAGAGAATCCTGAGGTAACTGCTACAGGTGAAAATGTACGCTGGTACCTGAATGAAATCAGTGAGGCAGCCTTCCTTAATGAAGGAGAGAAACCACTGTTCAGTTCAACAGAAGCAGTGACTGTAAAGTTGCTGGCGACACAGAAGATTGGTTTCTGTAATGAAAGTAAAGCCGATACAATTGAGGTAAATGTTCAGGGACCTGTTTCCGCGCCTGTGCTTCCTGCCGGAATTGTTCATTGTACTGCAAATAGCGAGCTTCCGGTAGTGGTGGCAGAAGGGGAAAATATCCGCTGGTATGCAGATGCTGAATTAACACAGTTCATCAATGAAGGAAACCAGCTTGCTTTAACCGGACTGGAATCAGGAAACGGCGAAGCGACAGATACCTTATTTTATGCAACCCAAACTCTTAATGGTTGCGGGAGTGCCTATTCCCAATTGGCAATCCGGATTATTCCGGTGCCGGTAGTTAATTTCCCTGCCGAAATAATGAGGTGTAGTCCTGATTCGGCCAGACTTTATACTAATTACAGAGCTGAAGACGGCTTCTTAATTCAGTGGGAAATTAAGGGACGGGAATTCCTGGCCGATACAATTTATGTGAAGGAAACAGCAGAGGTGACGGTTACTGTTACGAATCTTGAAGCACAATGCTCCGCCACCGGGAGTACAATGGTGCTGCTGCCGGAGGGGGACATTACATCTTCAGTATATATCAGGAAGAACTCTGCCGAAAGCTGTGGTACAGCAGCTGTTCAGCTGGAGGCTGTTGTGGATAATATTGGGGAGGTTCCGGCTTATGAATGGTACCGGAATGGAGTAAAACTGGAAGGAGAAGTTTCTGCGATCCTCAACCTGACCCAATATGCTGATAGCGATTCCGTAAGTGTATTGGTTGATGTGGACCTTGAATGTGCTGTGAATAACCCGGTATCTGGTTATATTAAACTAGCGGTGCCGGCAATAGATGCACCAACTGTTTCTGCAGGCAGCCTAACAGTTTGCGAAGGTGAAGCAAACCCTGTTCTTACAGCTGCAGATTATGCGGAAGGAAGTATCCTGAGATGGTATCGGGGCAGTGTAGCAGAGGAGAATCTTGTAGCTGAAAGCACAGCCTCTTATACTCCAACTGTTACAGACGCAGGAGAATACACCTATTTTGTAACCCAAACCACAGAGCGTTGCGGTACAAGCGAAGCAGCAGGTGTTACCTTTTCTATCAGCAATGGTCCTGAATGTGAAACTGTGGAACCACCTGTTTGTGAAAATACACCTGTAGTCGATCTGGGAATAGACCAGTTCCGCTGCGAGCCTGCTACAGTTACTCTTAACTCAGGTTATCAGCCGGAAGATGGATTTGTAATCGAGTGGAGACGTTTTATATCTGTTGATGAAACAGAGGTAACCGGAGGCAATACAGCTACACTTGAAGTAAGTGAAACAGGTAACTACCTTGTTAAAGTAACCGCTGCAGGAACCACCTGCTCTGACTCAGATACTGTAAGGGTTATAATAGCAGAAAATAGCAAACCATTCTATGTAATTGTTAATTCAAAGGATGAGTTAAACTGTGGGATGACAACTCTGCATTTGGATGCCCGATTGATGAGCGGTGAAACGCCTGTTGATTTTGGCGATGCACCAGCTTATACCTGGTTTAAAGGCGCTGAAATAATTCAGGAGGGTGGAAAAGCACTTGAGATGACCGCCTTTACAAATGGAGATGTATACCGTGTTGAGGTGCGCCACAATATGGAATGTCTTCCGGCTTACCACCCTGAGGTGGTAACAGATGATTTTACCATTGAATTGCCTGCTCTTACCACCCCTGTGCTTACCACAAGCAGTGCAACAGTATGTGAAGGAGAGGAGAACCCGATACTTTCGGTGACAGATTTTGTGGAGGGAAGTGTACTCAGGTGGTATCAGGAGAACGTTGCGCCGGAAAACCTGGTAGCTGAAAATACTCAGTTCTACAGACCAGCTGTAACGGAAGCAGGAAGCTATACTTATCTGGTTACTCAAACCACAGTAACCTGCGGAACAAGTGAAGCAGGAAACATCAGCTTTAATATCAGCAATGAATCCGGCTGTGAAACTGTTGAGCCTCCGGTATGTGAAACCCCGCTGGCAGTAAATTTAGGTGAGAACCAGTTTCGCTGCGAGCCTGCTGAAGTTGAACTTAATGCAGGTTATAATCCTGAAGATGGATATCTGATCGAGTGGAGCAAAACAACTGAAGCCGGAACAGTGGTTACCGGAGGAAATACAAGAACTATTACAGTTAGTGAATCCGGTTCCTATGCAGCTACAGTCACTCATGTGGAAACAGCTTGTTCAGCTACTGATGCAGTGGAAGTGGAAATTTCCGGATCGGTAAGTGGAATAAGTGTGGCTCTTGGAACAGAAGACACTCCTGACTGTGCCGGCTCTCCGCTTACCTTCGCGGCAAATATATTCATTGAAGGTGAAGGTTATGAATTTGGAACCAGCCCGGTATACTCATTTACGCAGAATGGGGTAACTGTATATGAAGGAACAGATAATGTGCTGGTACTTGAAGACTATGCAGGCGGAGATGTAATTGCGGTAAATGTTCAGCTTAACCTTAGCTGTGCATCTGCAGAGCAAACTGCTGCAGTTACCGCCAGTTATACCATTGAGGTGGCCGGACTTCCGGCCCCGGTAGTTGCCTCAAGCAGCGCAACAGTATGTGAAGGAGATGAAAACCCGATATTATCGGTGACAGAATTTGTGGAGGGAAGTTTATTGAAATGGTACCGTGGGAGCGTGGCACCGGAAAACCTGGTAGCTGAAAACACTCAGTTCTACAGATCAGCTGTAACAGAAGCAGGAAGCTATACTTATCTGGTTACTCAAACCACAGAAACCTGCGGAACAAGTGAAGCAGGAAGCATCAGCTTTGCAATCAGTAATAATTTGGGGTGTGAAACTGTTGAGCCTCCGGTATGTGAAACACCACTGGCAGTGGATTTAGGTAAGAACCGGTTCCGCTGCGAGCCTGCTGAGGTAGAGCTTAATGCAGGTTATAAGCCGAAGGATGGATATCTGATCGAGTGGACCAAAACAACCGAAGCGGGAACTGTTGCAATTGGGGGTAATACCAGGACTATTACAGTTAGGGAATCCGGTACCTATGCAGCAAAAGTTACTCAGGTGGCATCAGGTTGTGTGGGAATGGATCTTGTGGAAGTGGAAATTTCCGGATCGGTAAGTGGAATAAGTGTGGCTCTTGAAACAGAGGGTACTCCTGATTGTGCCGGCACTGCAGTTACCTTTACAGCAAATATGTCCATTGAAGGTGAAGGTTATGAATTTGGAACCAGTCCGGTATACTCCTTTACGAAAAATGGGGTAACTGTATACGAAGGTACGGAGAATGTGCTGGTACTGGAAAACTATGCAGACGGAGATGTGATAATGGTTAACGTTCGGCTTAACCTTAGCTGTGCATCTGCAGAGCAAACTGCTGCAGTTACCGCCAGTCATATCATCGATCTGCCAGCTCCTGCCGTACCGGTTCTTGCGGTAAGTAAAGCAATAGTATGTGCAGGAGAAGCAAATCCTGTAGTTTCGGTTACCTCTTANCATATCATCGATCTGCCAGCTCCTGCCGTACCGGTTCTTGCGGTAAGTAAAGCAATAGTATGTGCAGGAGAAGCAAATCCTGTAGTTTCGGTTACCTCTTATGTGGAGGGAAGTATATTGAGATGGTATAAAGGAACAGTAGGTGAAGAGAACAGGATTGATGTTCCTGAAAACACAACCGCTTATACTCCTGATGTAACGGAAGCCAGGGAATACATTTATCTGGTAACTCAAACCACGGCAGCCTGTGGAACAAGTGAAGCAGGAAGCATCAGCTTTACCATCAGCGACGATCCGGAATGTACTCCTGCTGAATGTGATGTAAATCCTTTAGTGGGAATAATAATAGAGCCCGGAGCAGTTGTTTGCGAAGATATTACGAGGGTGCAGTTACGTGCAAGTGCTGTGAATGTGGGTACAAACCCAACTTATACCTGGTCCTACAACGGAGCCCCTGCTGGTACAGGAACTGTATTAATGCATGCTACATTTGTTGGATTTACTTCAGAGGATGTGTTCATGTTGAAAGTAAAAATCAATGACCCTGCCTTTATTTGCAATGGGGTTGATGAGGTGACAGAAGAGGTACGGCTTTCGGTTGAAGAAAGTGTCACTCCTTTGCTTTATATCGTGGAACCGAAGCCGGTATGTTTGGGAGCTGGCGGAACAGTACAATTCGAAGCAAGAGGTAAGTACATTGACTGGAGATTCCATGGGCTTGCATCTGAATTCAGCTGGTATGTAAATGACGAAACAGAACCCCGCAAAAGAGCACTGTTAAGGAATCCTGAGGACAACAGCCCGATGAGATTTGAGCTGTCTGTTGCGGAGGTAACCGCAAATACAAGGGTAAGGGTGGAAGTTAAGCAGCCTGAAAGTTTAGGTTGTGTACCTGACCCTGAACCGGCAGTAATTTCAGTGCCTGTTGCAGAAGAGGTAACGCCAACTGTAAGCATGAGCACTCCGGCTTCCGGTATATGCCCGAATACTGCTGTTACTTTCAATGCAACAAGCACTAATTCCGGTACTAACCCTGTATTTGTATGGTATGTAAAGAGTAGTGGCGGTACTGAAATGGAAGTTCAGAGAGGTACTGCAACAAGTTTCAGGTACGAAGCTCCGGTTGCAGCTGACCAGATCAGGGTTAAAGTTGAGGTTGCTAACCGTGGAGGCCTGTGCCTTGCAGCTACAGAAGCCATGAGTAATCCATACTCTGTAGTGCTTAGAACTGAGGAGGAATGTGCAGGTAGTGGTGGCGGTTTTAACTGTGGTGTGTTTACTGCTAAACTGACGGACTTTACACAGCCAAGCTGTGACAGGGAAAATGGTGAGATGCATTACGAGATAAGTGGTGGTACTGCCCCTTACTTTGTCCGCTACACCTTCAGGGATAAAAAGATAGAGCAGGCACGGATTGAATCTATTTTTATGCTGGATATCGTTGAAATACCTGCTGAAGAAAAAGTGACCATTTATGTAAGTGATGCAAACGGCAGAGAGTGTTCTTTGGAGAATGTGCTCGAAATGGCTCCTCAGATTTCAGTTACCTTCACCAAAACTGAAGATGTAAACTGCTTTGGAGATAATTCCGGAAAAGCACGCTTAGTAGTTGAAGGTGGCCGCGCTCCGTTCGCCTATAAGCTGGGGAATGCTGCGGATTGGGTTGAGTTCAATGAAAGAACGATTATTTTCGATAAGCTGGCTGCAGGAATTAATGGAATTCTGGTGCGTGATAATCCGGATGACCATTGTTTTGCAGAGGCTGAGGTGGAAATCTTTAACCGCAATCCTAAACTTGATTTTACCTTTACAACGAAACCTGCGAACTGCAACGATAATGTAGGTGAAATTAGCATTACAGGTATAACAGGGGGAACAGGTGGTTCTTACCAGGTGAAGCTGAAGACGAAAGCCCAGAATAATTTCCTTGCCTTTAATGGTTCAGCAACATTTGAAGGTTTAAAGAGAGGCGATTATGTGGTTGTGGTAACTGATGGGGTTTGTGAGTTTGAAAAGCTGGTAACAGTAGGCTCTCCAGGTGAAATTGCAATTATGGAACCCCGCATTCTGGAATATGATTGTGAAAACCCTGCAGCAAAAGCCGGACTGCACATTCAGATAAACCAGGAACTGACAAATATTCAGGGGCCTTATGAGGCAACGGTCTATTACAAAAGGTTTGTTCAGAACGAGTTTGAACCGCTGGAAGGTTTGAGCCTCCAGCCATTTACGAGGGAGTTCAGGGTGTACGGCCTTGAAAAGGGTATTTACACCATTGATGTCCGCTCAGTGAGCAGGGAAGGTTGTCCTGAAAATTACCAGAAGGAAATAGAGATAAATAGCCCTGATATGCCGACTCCTGTTACTTTCACCCACTCTATGCAGCATATTTTCTGTAACGGAGAAGAAGGAAGTGTAAGTATTACTGAAATGTATGGCGATCCATTGCATCCGTTTATCATTACAATTTCCAGAGATGGCGAAGTTGTAAAAGACAGTGTGATTAGCCTGGACAGGTATGCGAGGTACAATGCTGAGGGGCCATATACCATCAGAGGATTAAGTTCAGGAATTTACAGGCTTACCATTTCCCAGGATCAGCAGGGATGTAACGGGCAGATTATTGCCAAGGATGCAGTTTTTGAAATTGAAGAGAAAGCTGTAAAACTTACTGCCCAGGTAGTGAAGAAAACTGAATCGTTCCCTGAGAGAGGATCAGGTTCCCTTACCTTCTCAGTAAGAACCAACAGCGGAGAGGCTCCTTATGTAAGCAGTATTTACCTGAAGGAATCTTTATTTCCCGGCCAATACTATGAGTCTGAAGGTGATAATATAAAGTACGATCCTATTGAGGCCACTTTTGGTTTAACCTATAACGACCTGCCTGCCGGTATTTATGAGATTTATATTACGGATGCCAATGGTTGCTCAGTAATGCTGACAGATACTATAGGACATGATAAAAACATCTTCATCCCTAACGTAATTACTCCTAATGGCGATGGGGTTAATGAGAACTTCTATGTTAGGAATATACCTGATACCGGAACCCGCCTGGTAGTTACCAACCGCTGGGGTAAGGTGGTCTATATTACAGAGGATTACAGGAATAACTGGAATGGAGGAACGGAGCCTGACGGAATTTATTTCTACCATCTCCTTGTAACAGGAACAAATGGTCTGGAACTGAAAGGCTGGCTTGAAATAAGGCGCGGAGCCAAACCATAAATTTAAAGCGATACAAAAAAAGCTGTGCAGTTACCCTGCACAGCTTTTTTTTCATTTTATGCGGAAAGCTGTATAAAAATTACAGCGATTTAAGAAAGGCAATGGTATCTTTTCCGTCAACATATTCCCATGGCTCAGGTTCATTGGATTTGCCAAAAGCGGTTGTGGCCGGAGGAAAACTGCCGACTACACATTCAATTTTGTCCTGTTCGGATTTAAGGTCCTCTTCAATAGCCGCTTTGTTTTTGTAGGTTTGATAAAAAACAGTTGAAATAGGCGATACTGTGTCTTTATCTTCTTTGAATAGCAGGAATCCTGTATCTAAATGGGGTACAAGGTTTATGAGGTAAACAGATTTGTTAAAGTCGTAATTGTTAACGAATTTGTGGTGGTCCTGCAGGTAACTGAAGCCTTCCAGTGCTTCAAATAATCGGTTAAAGCTATAGCCTTCAGGTACAAAAATTTTGCTTACACTCCGGTTGTCGAGGCCATAATATTGTGTAATGTCCTTTCCCAGTTCAGCTAATGCCTCTGTGCTTTCTGTTCCATCCAGTATGGCTACCGCCTTTCTGTTTTTGCGGATAATGTGGGGTGTTTCCTTTAAATATTGTTCAAGGTAACGGGAGGCATTGCCTGTTTCGGTAGCAATAATGGCATCTTTTCCTTTTAAAATTTCATCAAAACGAATATTCTTCTGAAAAGCAGGCTCAATTTCGCCCAGTTCACGGGCAAGGTAAGGGATTATTACAGGATCCTGTGCATTCAGTTTCGCATGTATTTCGTTTCCGGTTATCAGAACAGATAAAAAATCATGAAAGCCTGCTCCGGGAAAATGGCCGGGAAGAACCAGTCCGATTTTTTTTGGGTGGTGATTTTCTTCCGGAAGCTGATAGGGTGTCAGCCATTGCTTAAGCTTATCTTCCTGCAGAAAGGAGGTAATTCTCCGGAGGGCCAGCCGTATGTTTCTTTCCGTAAACCAGTTATTATGGGAGGATGCTTTTCTGGTGAGGCTGTCGATCTCCTCTTCAGATAAGGAGCGGATAAGATTTCCCAGCGCTGAAAAAGCGGTTATACGATTTTGGAGTTGCATATCAGATATTAAATATTGTACAGGTTAGAGGCTATTTAAACTCAATAAAAATATGGGGTGTTATTAGCTTTTCTGTTGTTTATCTGTAGAGGATTAAAAATTCCTGCTTATTTTTGTATAAATTTTTGTTAACAAACATAAACCATTTATGAGTGTTATATAAAAAGAATAAGCTTTATTTTACTTAAATAAAAAGATTTTACCTGTTATGGCTATAATGATAACCGACGAATGCATTAACTGTGGTGCATGTGAACCAGAATGTCCTAATACTGCAATTTACGAAGGTGGTATGGAATGGACCTGGGGTGGCGGTACTGAACTGACGGAAGTTGAACTGGAAGACGGATCAGTAGTGGAGGCAAATGAGCCTCAGGAGCCTGTATCTGATGAATTTTATTATATTGTTTCAGGCAAGTGTACTGAGTGCATGGGCTTCCATGAAGAACCACAATGTGCGGCTGTATGCCCGGTGGATTGTTGTGTGGATGACCCTGATTACAGGGAGAGCGAAGATGAGCTTCTGGCAAAGAAATCCTGGATGCATAATGAATAGACGTTAGATAGTCGACGATAGATGATAGACTAAAAGAGGCTGCTTTTTAAAAAGCAGCCTCTTTTGGTTTAGTATGATAAATTATTTTTTTTAATTCTTTTGCCCGAAGCTCTTCGTCCATCAATATCCCCCGTTTCACCACTAACCACTAACCACTAACCACTAACCACTAACCACTAACGCATTTTACCTCTCTTAGCCAGGTAGGAAGTAAGAACTTTCTGATAATCCTGTTCAATGTTGGCCTCAATAAAATCGATCTTAAGCTGCATGCAGCGGAGCTTAAGGTCGGTATAAAATTCCTGCATCTGCTTCCGGTACTGTTCCCTGATCTGGCCGGGGTTTAATTTTATCTCTGCCTTACTTTCCATATCAATAAAGCGGTATGGGCGGTCTTCAAAGTCAAAATCAAGTTCGGTTGCCAGATGGGTTACATGAAAAACAAGCGCCTCATGTTTATTGTGGCGAAGGTGCTGAAGTGCTGCAAACATTTCATCCATATTCCCGCTGTGGCTGAACATATCCGAAAAAAGGATTACAAGAGAGCGTTTATGAATTTTTTCTGCAATGCGGTGTATAACCTGAGCAACATTGGTTTCCCTGCCCTGTGGTTCCTGCCGGAGTAATTGCTGCATATTGCCCAGTAATTTCTGAAGATGTGTGGGGGTTGATTTTACCTCACTCATCATCTCTACGGAGTCAGAGAAAACTGTAAGTCCTACAGCATCGCGCTGGCGTTGCAGAAGGTAAGCCAGGGAGGCAGCACAAAGAATACTGAAAGTGATTTTTCCATTGTTCTCTGCCGGGTAGTACATGGACGATGAATTGTCGATCAGTAACTGACACCGCAGGTTAGTTTCTTCTTCATAGCGCTTTGAATAAAGCCTGTCCGTACGGGCAAAAACCTTCCAGTCGATATGCCTGGTGCTGTCGCCGGAATTATATAACTGGTGTTCTGCAAACTCAACAGAAAAACCATGATAGGGCGATTTATGTAAACCTGTTATAAAACCTTCCACCAGCTGGCGGGCCAGGAGCTCCAGGTTTCCCGTCTGGCGGATACTGTCGAGGTCTAAAGTCATATTTAATTTGCTGATAGATTAAGAGGTTAATTCAGGTTGCCGGAAAAGCACTGACTGTGAAAGAACCAAAAGATAATTGGATATTCACTAAGTTACAACAGCCGGAAAGAGATTAAAAATTTCCGCTTCGGGTTTTACTCAGCCTCTTCAATTCTTACCCTTACGGTTCCGCGGTTTAGAAAGCCTATTTTACGGGCAGCGGCTCTGGAAAGATCAATAATCCTGTTTTTGTGATGAGGGCCCCTGTCGTTAACAGTTACCTCCACACTTTTTAAATTCCGGAGGTTGGTAACTCTAACCTTGGTACCAAGAGGCAGAGTCATGTGAGCCGCTGTAAATTTGGCAGTATCGTAGGGCTCCCCACTGGCCGTAGGCCGTCCGTGAAGCCTGTTAGCGTAATAGGAGGCAACCCCTTCTTGCGGAAGTCCCTGATTATTCGTAGTATTAGGCTTTTGAGATACCTTTTCAAAAACAGGTTCGTTAAAATCCAATGTATCTGCACCGTTAGCTGTTCGCTTGTCCGGAGAGCTGCAAAATGTAGTGGTAATGAGAATAATACTTATATATATAATATGTTTAATCATTGCTGCTAATATTTTTATGAGTTTTGTTTCGTCGTAAGGTATTTATCTATATCTTTAAAACGAAATTATATAAATTGTTTAACTGAAAATTATATAATTTTAAGGTTTCATTTAAAATAATGTATCGTGGAAGAGAATAAGGAAACAGAAAAAGCTGAGATCTACAGCCAGAGAGTCCGGGCAGGCAAACGCACCTATTTTTTTGATGTAAAATCTACCCGCTCTAATGATTATTACCTTACCATTACCGAAAGTAAAAGACGCTTCAAGGATGATGGCTATGTGTACGAAAAGCATAAGATATTTCTTTACAAAGAAGACTTCGAAAAGTTCCTGGAAGCCCTGAAAGAATCTGTCGATCATGTGAAAACAGAGTTAATGCCCGAATACGATTTCTCTCAGTATACTAATGACAGAGAAAAGGAAGAGGACAGCGAACTGGATTCAGACCTTAGCTGGGACTAAAAATATAAAATTCCAATACAGAAGCTCTTGTAATTTAACAAGGGCTTTTCTTATTTAGGGCCATGGCCAGTTTTAATCCTAAAATCGAGCTGATAAAAAGCTCCCTTATTGTTTTAGCCATTGTTACCGGCTTGTTTCTGCTTGCGACATGGTTGTTTGCTAATATACTTGTTTATTTACTTATTTCGCTGGTGCTCGCAACCATATTGCGGCCTCTTGTAAGCAGCCTTACCCGCACCCAGGTAATGGGTTTGCGGCTGCCCCGCGGATTAGCAATCCTTATTTCCTACATCTTTCTTTTCATGGTACTCACTTTGTTTGTGGTACAGTTTATTCCTTTAGTCAC
Organism: Cesiribacteraceae bacterium YIM B00369; assembly: GCA_017948555.1. GTDB lineage: Bacteria > Bacteroidota > Bacteroidia > Cytophagales > Cyclobacteriaceae > Nafulsella. Next base: position 31,451 of record JAFMYY010000030.1, read on the forward strand.
CGACCAGGTGGAGGTACTGGCAACTGTTGATTTTGATGCCCTTTACTACCAGCTTACCCGTCCTGTGCAGGAGTTTGAAGAATTTTTGTTAAAGCACAGGCTCACCCAAAGGGAGGAGGGATATATGGTTGAAAGTATAAAAGGATACATGAACCAGATTTTTGAGGAACTGGAAATGCAAAATATTGTTAACGGCCTGATAGAATTAACGGGGAATATTTTCATTGGTTTCATGGCTGTTTTATTTATCACCTATTTTTTGCTAAGGGAAAAGGGCCTGATTCGCCGGAACTTTATTTCCCTTATTCCTAACCATTATTTTGAGGTTTCCATTGCGGCGGTTTATAAAATTGAAAAGCTTCTCAGCAATTACCTGATTGGCCTGCTTTTCCAGATGTTCGCTATATTCAGTATAGCATCGCTGGGGCTGAGCCTGCTGGGAATTAATTATGCCCTTACCATTGCAGTGTTTGCAGCAGTGGCTAACCTTATTCCTTATGCCGGCCCCTTATTAGGGACTTTATTCGGAGTAATTGTAGCTGTATCCACCACAGAAGGACTTCCGCAGATAAATGACTACCTTTTTCTGGTGGCGAAAATTGCAGCAGTATTCGGGGTGGTCCAGATTACTGATAATGTTTTGTTGCAGCCCTTAATTTTTTCAAAAAGTGTAAAGGCTCATCCATTAGAAATTTTTCTTGTTATATTTGCAGGCGCATCGCTTGGAGGCCAGATGGAAAACGTTATTCTTGGTATGGTTCTGGCGGTGCCGGCTTATACCGTAATACGTGTGTCTTTTCTGGAATTTTATAAAGGATACAGTCAGTACAAAGTTTTTAAAACGAAGAGTTAATTTTATCAGATATGGCATTGCAGGTTGGCATTGTAGGTTTACCTAATGTGGGGAAATCGACCCTTTTTAACGCACTTTCAAACGCTAAGGCAGAGGCGGCAAATTTCCCATTTTGTACCATTGAGCCCAATGTAGGTGTAATATCAGTGCCTGACGAAAGGCTTGATATTCTGAAGGGACTTGTAAGTCCGGAAAAAGTGGTGCCTACTGTAATTGAATTTGTGGATATTGCCGGCCTGGTTAAAGGAGCCAGTAAAGGGGAAGGTCTTGGAAATAAATTCCTTGCCAACATCAGGGAGGTGGATGCAATTGTACACGTTGTACGCTGTTTTCAGGACGAAAATATTGTGCACGTGGAAGGTAAAGTTAACCCTGTTTTTGATAAAGAGGTTATTGATACAGAACTACAGCTTAAAGACCTGGAGTCAGTTGATAAGAAAATAATAAAGGTACAGAAGGTAGCCAAAATCGGGGATGCACAGGCAAAGAAAGACCTTGCTGCCCTGGAGAAATATAAAAAGGGACTGGAAAGCGGCTTAAATGCAAGGGCCGTAGAGGTAACAGATGAGGAAAAAACTGTTATCGCAGACCTGCAGTTACTTACTGTAAAGCCTGTTATTTATGTGGCGAATGTGGACGAAGATTCCCTCCACAAGGATAATGAGTTTGTGGAAAAGCTCAAAAAAAATGTGGAGCCTGAAAATGCACAGGTTATAAAAATTTGTGCTGCAATTGAATCTCAGATTGCAGAACTTGACCTCGAAGAGCGGCAAATGTTCCTTGAGGAGTATGGACTTAAAGAGCCGGGCCTTCACAGGCTTATCCGTGCTTCCTATCAGTTATTAGACCTTATTACTTATTTTACTGCAGGAAAGCAGGAAGTAAGGGCATGGACCATCCGGAAGGGATGGAAGGCACCCGCAGCCGCCGGAGTTATTCATACCGACTTTGAGCGTGGATTCATTAAGGCAGAAGTGATTAAATTAGCAGATTACCAGGCCTATAAAACGGAGGTTGCCTGTAAAGAAGCCGGGAAAATATCTATAGAAGGAAAAGAATACGTTGTGCAGGACGGAGATATTATGCATTTTAGATTTAATGTTTAGGCATTCTTTGTTTTATCTGTTATGTTTGCGATTGATACGTGTTACTTAAACAATTTAAACAATAAAGTAGCAGTTGTGTTAAGCATTTGAAATAAAGGGTATTTTTTTTAAGATTGGAACAGCCTTGCTCTGCCAGGGTATTTCAAAATAAAAATTTTTATAGACTTTGAGGGTACGTATAATCTTTTTACTAAAAAACAAGGGGGGCTATGTTCCTTTTCACCATCAGTACCTGTTGGCTCAACTGATTAAAGGGCTTATTATACAAGGTGGCGAAAAGAAATACAGGGACTACACCTTTTACAATTTCTCTGGCTTAAAAGGGCAGACGAAGATTAGCCGCAACGGCCTCCATTTTTATTCAAGCCGTATAACACTGGTGTTATCCAGCCAGGATAAGGATTTTATCGATTACCTTATCCGTATGATGTTCAGTTATGAGCAAATTGAGGTTGGAAATCTCCTGATGATACCGGAAATGGTGGAAAAGGAGGAAATGCCTGATGTAGGCGAGAGTACTAAATTTATCTGTATATCTCCTTTAGTGCTTACCACTCCAAGTTTTAATGATGCTTCGGGTAAGGCTTTTATCAGCCCCACGTCTGATCAGTTTTCAGACCTGCTGTATGAGTCCACCATGAGCAGAATGGAAAGCTCAGGAAATTATACTCAGGAGCAAATGGCTTCTTTTTATAAATTTCAGGTAGTGCCTGACAGGAATTACTTAAATAAAATTAAGGAAGGCCAGAAAAAATTTGCCCGTATTTACCCGCTGTTCGATCAGGATGTTAAATATGAAGTGAGGGGATATACTCTTCCTTTTACTCTATATGCAGCTCCGGAAGTGCAGGAATTCGTTTTTGCCTGCGGCTTAGGCTCCGTTACGCATAAAGGTTTTGGTATGCTGGATATCGCCAACAGCGACCCAAGCAAGAGAACCGCAAGTTATGAGGTGGAAGGAGTAAAAATGAAGCAGTTTAATGCCAGCCAGGTAGCTGCACACCAGCAACCACAGCGGATGCCTTACAGGAGAGAAGAGCAGCATCACGAAGATTAGGATTTTGAAAAATTACGCACTTTAAAAAGATTTAAAGTGCAGGTATAAAAGCAAAAAGGAGGCTTTCTTTATCAGAAAGCCTCCTTTTTGCTTTTTACTATTGGGAATTTTATTGATTTGCCGATCTTTAACCGGCCTTCTGCATCTGAATTTCAGAAACAATCTCAGCAGGTGCTGATAATTTTCTCTATCTGCGGCTGGTAAAGGTGATGTAGCCAACAGCTGCATCGTAAATTTCTCCGGCAGGCCTGTAGTAAACAATAATTTCGTACTGATTTTCCGTTTCCGTAAAGCTTCCTTCCAGTGCATAAGGATTTGCCTGATTATTGGTCAGGAAAAGATAGTCGTACCAGCCTTGTTTAAGTAAAATGTCTGCAAGGTAGCCGCCGGCCTGGGCGTCATAACGCATAAGGTATGGTTTAACGGGCAGGTAATTTGAAAATGCCCCGGCCACATAAACAGGCTCAGGCCGTGGCGCAGAAGCGGCTAAAAAGAAGTGGACATCCACATACTCAGAGCTGATGTCAGGATTAGGATATTCCTGGTTTGCAATTACATACTGGCCGTTGAAATCCTCTGTTTGCGCATAGGCCATTCCCGATCGGATTTTGTTTGGTACCAGAAAAGCCTGGAAGCCTGTGGAGTCCCGCCTTACCGATCCTACATTCTGGCCCCTTGCCTGAACCATACGAAGATCGAAGAAGCGGTATTCATTACCTCCTTTGAACTGGTTGGTCCCGTCAAAATTTTTGTATTCCATTTCGTACAGGCCTGCCCTTATGCTGGTGGGTTTTAATCCTGTAATGGCATTATCCCACCTTTGGTTTTTGCGGACTACTATTTTAAACTGGTTGGCCGGGTCAAGCACATTAGGAACGTTGTTGAAGTTAAGCGTGAAGTTTATTTGCTGGTTTTCCCGCCTTTCTGTGGTTCCTGATGGCAGTTGAAGCAGCGGGTTTACTCTGGCCTGGTTGTTGAACACAACAAAGCGCCTGCTTAAAACCACATCGGAAGGATCATTGTTGCGATACACTACAGCCACATAATTTCCCGGCAGTTTTACCCGCGGAACCCTGAAGCGGTAATGAACATAAGGAATGCGGCTGTTTTGGGAGAATTCATATTCGGTTACCTGAAACTCATTATAAGCATACAAATATTGCATACTGCTTAATTTCGATTCCTGCCAGTTCCAGTCACAATAAATTAACTTTACCTGGTATTGTTCATAATCCGGCCTGAGGTCATCGAAGGTAAGGAGTAAAGGGGTTTCCTGTTTAAGTGAAATAGCTGCCGGGGCCATTGTAGCTCCTTCCTGCTGTATGTCAGGGTAGAGCTGCACTGTTTTGATGCCTGGTTTATAAGACCGGTCGGCCAGAGCTAAAGCCTGTTTAGGGCCACTGCTGTAACTGCTTCCTGATCCTCCGCTTTGTTCAAGGGGAACACAACTAAAGAGAGCAATCCAGAGAAAAGGAATGGTTAAAAAAGAGAAAACACTTTTCATAGGGGGTAAGATTATCCTTTCTGCCAGTTAAAATGGCAACTGTTTATAAAGTTTTATTCAGCCAGCGCCTTTTCTTTTTCTTCAATGTCAATGGCAAGGGTATCCCATTGGTCCTGTAGCTTATCCTGAAGGTCTTTCTGCTTCTGGTACTTTGCATTTTGCTCATTCAGCTTGTCAGGGTTTCCGAATACTTCCGGTCTGGCAAGTTCCTGCTCAATTTTCTTCAATTCCTTCTCCAGCTTCTCAATTTCTTTTTCCACATCCTCCAGCTTTTTATGCAGCTGTTTTACCTCTTTTTCCAGCAGTTCCGTTTCGCTTGGGGTGCGTACTTTTTTCTCCTTAGTGGCTTTTAATTTTTTTGGTGATTCATCTGCCACTTTTTGTTCCTGCTGCTCCCTCCACCATACATATTCATCATATGTGCCGGGGTATACCTTAATTTCCTGGTCTTCGATATACCAGATTTTGTTGGCTGTACGGGAAATAAAATGTCTGTTGTGCGAAACCACCACAAAAGTGCCTTCGTATTGCTGCAGCGCCTGTGTAAGAATGTTTACTGACTGTATGTCGAGGTGGTTGGTAGGTTCATCCAGCATAAGGAAGTTTGCCTCCGAAAGCAGGGTTTTAGCCAGTGCCACCCGGGATTTTTCACCACCTGAAAGAACCTTTATTTTCTTAAAAACTTCTTCATCGGTAAAAAGAAAGCAGCCCAGAATGTTTCTTAATTCAGTTTCGCTTTTGTCGCTGCCGGCCTGCTTCAGCTCTTCCAGTATCTCGTTGTCCACCCCAAGGCTTTCGAGCTGGTGCTGGGCATAAAAGGCAGTATTTACATTATATCCTTCTTCACGTTCGCCCTCTATTTGTTCAGTGCCGGCAATAATCCGCAACAGGGTCGATTTACCTTTCCCGTTTGCTCCAATGAGGGCAATTTTATCTCCTCTTTCTATTTGTGCAGTGGAGTTTTTCAGGATCTGGTTATCGCCATAAGCCTTTGATACGTTCTTCAGGTTCATGACAAACCGGCCGCTTTGCTGGTTCATGGTAAACCTGAAGTTAACCCTGCGGTTTTCCTCAATTACATCATCAATCATATCCATCCGCTCCAGCGACTTTACCCTGGACTGTACCTGCCGGGCCTTGGTGGCTTTTGAACGGAATCTTTCAATAAATTTTTCTGTCTGCTTTATCTTCTGCTGCTGGTTTTCAAAAGCATTCTTCTGAATTTCGTTCCTGAGTTCTTTTTCTTCCAGATAAAACTCATAATTACCACTGTACTGGTTCAGCTGCCGGTTAGATACTTCCACAATGCTGTTAACCATATTATTCAGGAACTCCTGGTCGTGCGAAACCACAATTACGGCGCCTTCATAAGAGCGCAGGTAATTCTCCAGCCATTGAATGGAAGGAAGGTCAAGGTGGTTGGTAGGTTCGTCAAGCATCAGCAGGTTAGGTTTTTCCAGCAGGAGCTTGGCCAGCATAACCCTCATTCTCCAGCCTCCGGAAAATTCCTTCAGCGGGCGCTGCAGGTCGCTTGTATTAAAACCAATGCCTTCGAGTACAGCTTCGGCCTGGGCCTGCATGCTGTAGCCATCCAGTGTTTCAAACTTTTCCTGCAGGCGGGTCAGTTTTTCCACCAGCTTATCTTCATAAGCCACCTCCATCTGGTGGATGATTTTATCAATATCACGCTGTATCTGAACTGCTTCAGCAAAGGCCTGCATGGCTACAGAAAGTATGCTGTCATCGGTAAGATAGGAGAGAAGGTCCTGGTTCAGGAAACCAATAGTAGTGTCGGAGCTTTTGCTTATCTCCCCCTCATCGGGCATATATTCACCGTTAATAAGACGGAGAAGCGTGGATTTTCCTGTTCCATTTAAGCCTATAAGGCCTATGCGGTCTTTAGGCTTAATGTGTAGGTTTGCTTCGTAATAAAGAGGCCTGTCGCCAATAAAGTATGAAAGATTGTTGATGGATACCATTCTGCAAATTTACATTTACTGCTGCTTTATTCCTTCTTTTTGGTAATTTTATGTTTTCAAACGAACATAAAGGTTAGGCATTTTCTTTTTAAGATTAAATAAAGCGGTTACTGCTGTGGATTCTAACATCTGCAGCGGGCCGTAAGTTCTTTTTTAAATTTATCATTAATATTTCTTTATGAATAAACTTTGGACCAATGCAGTAGCCATGGGAATGGCGCTTTGCCTTTTTTCCTGCTCCGGCAACAATGAAGGTAATAATAATAACTCAAGTCCTGAAGAAGACGCAACTACGGAAAATAAAACAGAAAGCCGTTCTGAACTTCCGCTTGACAGGATAAAGCTGCCCGAAGGGTTTAAGATTTCGGTGTTTGCCACCGGGGTGAAAGATGCCCGCTCCCTTGCCCGCGGCGATAAGGGTACCATTTTCGTTGGCAACAGGGGTGAGGATAAAGTACGTGCAGTAGTAGATGAAAATAACGATGGCGTAGCTGACAGGACTTATTTAATTGCCTCCGGACTGCGGATGCCCAACGGAGTGGCTTTTCGTAACGGAGACCTTTATGTGGCAGAGGTAAGCCGTATTCTGCGCTTCCGCGACATTGAAAATAACCTGGCAAATCCTCCGCAGCCTGAAGTTGTGTACGACCAGTACCCGGAAGAGGGGCACCATGGCTGGAAATACATTGCCTTTGGACCTGACGGAAAACTTTATGTGCCTGTAGGAGCTCCCTGTAACATTTGCGATCCGGAGAACGATGTTTTTGCTACCATTACAAGGATGAACCCTGATGGTTCCGGCATGGAAATTTTTGCGGAAGGAGTGCGTAATTCTGTTGGCTTTGACTGGCAGCCGGGAACGGGTGTACTTTGGTTCACCGATAATGGACGCGATATGCTGGGCGATAATGTGCCGCCTGATGAGCTTAACAGGGCACCGGAAAAAGGAATGCATTTTGGATACCCATACTGCCATGCCGGAGAAATTAAAGACCCTGAGTTTGGGGAAGGAAGAAATTGCAGCGAATTTGTTGCTCCAGCCCAAAAGCTGGGAGCTCATGTGGCTGCCCTGGGCATGAAGTTCTACACCGGTAATATGTTCCCTGCTGAATACAAAAACATGATCTTTATACCGGAGCACGGCAGCTGGAACAGAAGCGAAAAGAGCGGCTACAGAATTCAGCTTGTGCGGGTGGATGGAAACGGAAAGGCAACGAGCTACGAAACTTTTGCCGAAGGCTGGCTGAATGAGGAAGAGCAGGAGGCATGGGGCCGCCCGGTGGCCCTTTTACAGCTTCCTGATGGTTCCCTGCTGGTGTCTGATGACCATGCAGGCGTTATTTACAGGATCAGCTATGAAGGGTAAAGGAGAGGCTGCAGGGTAATGGACATTTATTTTTTTGAAGGTATAGCACCTTTGCTTTTTCAGTAAAAAGATGGAATGGTAAAGTATCCTTCTCCGGTCTCTGAACCTTAGTAAATATAAAAGGCCTTCTGACGATAATAATCAGAAGGCCTTTTTTTGTTTTTCAATGCTGCTTATATCCTGAGGGTGGTATCGTTTTATTTAAAAGAAACCGGAATTTGTACACCTGTTTTGTCCCACATCATTTTAAGGAGCACTTCGCTGGCTGTCTGTTCAAACTCAATGGTAAAAGGTTCGTAAGTGGTGGACAGCTGCTTTGCTGGTACCTCAAAGCGAAGAGCATCTTTGGTTTCATCGTAGCGGTAAGCTCCCCATTGCCCCAGATCTTTGTTGAGGATAATTGTCCACTTATCTTTTTCAGGAATACTGAACAGAGAGTAGGTACCGGCTGGAACCTCTTTTCCGGCTAATTTAATATCGCCGGTAGTGGTAAGTTCAGTAGCCTCATTTGCGCCTGTACGCCATACTTTTCCGTAGGGCACCAGTTCGCCAAAAATATTACGGTTGCGTTTGTGAGGCCTGTTGTATGTAATTTTCACATAGGTATCTTCCCACTTCATGGTTACTACCTCTAAAGGGCTCGGCCGGGGTTTTAACGGTTCCTGTGCACGGGCTTCGGTGAAAAGGAGGAAAATAACAGCCAGCAGGGCTGTGCAGAAAACACTTTTGTTTGCCATATTTTTCGGAATATAATTGTTAATTTACATCTTCGTACAGGCAAATTAGATGAAATTATTTATTTAAGCAATTGTGTGCCTGTATTGCCCTTCCTGTAAACAGTTTAGATTATATGGTAAGACCCGAATATGATGATATTTTCATGGAGCTGGCGGTTAATCTGGCCAAGCGCTCGCATTGTGTAAAGCGGCATGTGGGTGCAGTGCTTACCAAGGATACCCGCATTATCAGCATAGGCTATAACGGTCCTCCTGCAGGAACCCACAACTGCGATGAGGAATGGCCGGAAACCGGCTGTTCCCGCGACAGGAAAGGAAGCTGCTCCCTGGCTATCCATGCCGAACAAAATGCCATTATTTATGCTGTTAAAAACAGTGCTAATGTGGAAGGATCCACCCTGTATGTTACCCTTTCGCCCTGCCTTGCCTGTGCACGCATTATTTACAGTATGGGCATTAAAAAAGTTATTTACCTTAAATCCTATGCGCTCTATAAGGGTATTGCAGTGGATGAGGGACTTGCCTTCCTTGAGGAATTTGGGGTGGAAACAGAACAGTATACCGGCGATTTAAAAAATGTTACCCATATGAATTAAGGGTACCGGGTTTAATGTTCAGATTAACCTTTCCTGCTGCTTAACCGGCTTTTTTTCTTCTGTTCAATGCCAGGCAGGGGCAACATTGGTGTACTCAAAAAGCTAAAATAACTATTCCTGCTCAATGGATTCACTTTTAAAAAAAATTGCTTTTACAGGTCTTTTGTCGGGGGCTTTATGCCTGTCAGGATCCGCTGCTATGGCGCAGTTTCCTGAATTCAGCCTGCAGGACTCCCTGCGGGGTTCCATAACAGCTGAGCGGGCATGGTGGAATTTAACCTATTACCACCTGAACATAGCTGTTCAGCCGGAAGAACAGACCATCGGAGGTGTTAATACTATTCAGTACGAGGTGCTTAGCCCTTCTCAAAGCATGCAGATTGATTTGCAGCCTCCCATGCAGATTACCAGCGTTTTGCAGGACGGGCAGGAGCTCTCCTTTAGCAGGGAAGGCAATGCCTGGTTTATTCAACTTATAAAGGAGCAGCAAGCCGGAGCAGTTAATGCTGTTGAGGTGCACTTTAACGGTAAACCAAAGGTAAGTGAAATGCCCCCCTGGAGTGGCGGCCTGGTTTGGGAAAAGGATGCGAAGGGGAACCATTTTATTGCAAATGCCAATCAGGGCGATGGAGCAAGCCTCTGGTGGCCCTGTAAAGATCATATGTACGATGAGGTGGATAGTATGCTCATCAGTGTACGTGTGCCAGAAAAGCTCACCAATGTATCGAACGGGCGCCTCAGGGAGGTGGTGAAGAAAAACGATGGAACAGCTGTCTGGCACTGGTTTGTGGCCAACCCTATTAACAACTACGGGGTCAATATTAATATTGGCGATTATGTTCATTTCTCTGAGCAGTATGCGGGTGAAAAGGGCATACTGGATTGTAACTACTACGTTTTGCGTTATAATTTAAAAAAGGCAAAGCGGCAGTTTAAGCAGGTGAAAAAAATGCTTCAGGCATTTGAGCATTGGTTCGGGCCTTATCCTTTCTATGAAGATGGCTACAAGCTGGTGGAGGTACCTTATCTGGGTATGGAACATCAAAGCTCGGTAACTTATGGAAACGGTTACAGGAACGGCTACAGGGGGAACGACTTAAGCAGGACAGGTCATGGTTTAAAATTCGATTTTATTATTATTCACGAATCGGGGCATGAATGGTTCGCGAACAATATCACCAACAGGGATATTGCCGATATGTGGGTTCATGAAAGCTTTACTGCCTATTCCGAAAGCCTTTACCTGGAATACCACTTTGGTAAAAAAGCAGCTTATGAATATGTGCGCGGGACCCGTTCATCCATTATGAATGACAGACCCATTATTGGTTATTATGGAGTAAACAAGGAAGGCTCCCAGGATATGTATTATAAAGGAGCAAACATGCTGCATACCCTCCGGCAGGTTGTGGGCGATGACGAAAAGTGGCGCAGCATTCTGAGAAGTCTTAATGAGGAGTTTTACCACCAGACAGTAAGCAGTGAGCAGGTTGAAAATTATATGGCTGAAAAGGCAGGGAGAGATCTTTCAGGTTTTTTCGACCAGTATTTAAGAACGGTAATGGTTCCTGTGCTGGAGTACAGGTTTATGAATAATAATCTGGAATACCGCTGGGTAAATGCCGTGGATAATTTTGCGATGCCTGTTCAGGTGAATATAAATGAAAAAAAACACCTGCTGGAACCCGCCCTTCAATGGAAGGTTCTGGAAGGGTCAGGAGAGGGTACTGAATTGATTGTTGATCCGGATTTTTATGTGGGTTCCCTGAACGTAACTGGGCAATAGATAAACCGGAATTTTAAGGTAAGTATAAAAGATCAAAAGCCTCTGTTTATGAATAACAGGGGCTTTTGATGTTTGCCTTTGCAGGGAAGCAGAGGCTAAGGTGCAATCAAAGGGTTTACAGCCTTTTTATTTTTTCGCTGCATGGATTGAGCTAAAAAGCTGACATAAAACAGCTGAAAGGAATGGTAAATCATAACGGGAAGAAGGAAAACGCCAGCTCCGGCCATTCCCGAGAATAGCACACTGGCAAAGACCGACCCATGGACCAGCGATTTTTTAGAGCCGCAGAATAATGCCGTTATCCTGTCTTCCCTGTTGAATTGAAGTGATTTACTGATAAGGTGGATGAGGCCATAAATCATAAAAAACAGGGCAATTACACTTACTGCCACCACAAGCAGGGCAGCGGTACTTATTTCCTGAAAGATTCCCGTTTCAAAAGACTCGCTAAAACTCTCATACACAATGGCTAGTATAATAGCTTTGTCGAAGGTTTTTAATTTACTCTTATGTTTTTCGGCCAGGGGCCCCAAATAACGATGCAGGGCAACCCCTGCAAATACAGGCATCAGGATCTGGAGAAAGAGCTGGCCAATTACATCGCCGAATTCAAATCCTGCAGCTCCATCAGCCATAAAAAAGTTCATCAGTAGCGGAGTAACTATAATGCCGATAACTCCGGAAATACTTGCGTTAAAAATGGCTGCAGGTACGTTGCCTTCCGCAATGGAAACCATTACCACCGATGAGGATACAGTGGAAGGCAGTGCAGCCAGAAAGAAAACTGCCAGCCAAAGCAACTGGTGTTCCTCTGTGCGGATAAAGGGAAAAGCGATCAGTGCCAGTGCAGGAAAAAGAAGGAAAGTAGCTGAATGAATGGTGAGGTGGAGCTTCCAGTTTGTCAGTCCTGCCCTGAGCTTGCTGCGGCTCAGACTTAATCCATAAAAGAAGAAAATCAAAGACACCCCATAGCTGGTTATCTCTTCCAGTGGAATAAAACTTCCTTCGCTGCCAATTCCCGGCACGAGCCAGGCAAGAAGGATCATGCTGAACAGACCAATTAAAAACCAGTCAGGGTTTATTCCCTTAAGCTTCTGCTTCATAAATTTTCGGGATTTGTAGTAAAGGGATAAGCCTTTTTTTTTAACCCTGCAAAACTACCTTCTTTTTCCGGAAAGGAAAATAATAAACCTGTTTCCGCTACAGGATTTTAACCCCTGCTGATTCTGATTTTTTGTAGACTTGATAATCTGCCTGAGGGTGAAGATCTTAAATTTTAGTTCATCCTGATTCCAAAAATGCACCCCCACTTCCCTTATGGAATTTTTGTTTTTACTAACAAAAATCATAATTTACTACCAGGAACAACTAGGGCTTTATTAATAAAAAAGCAGGTTTGTTGCTTTTTTATAGAAGTTGGCGCCACCTCCAAAGACATGAAGTATTTATTTGTTACATTAATGATTTTCAAATCAGTACTATGTTTTAGTCAGGTCAGAATCTTTAGCGGATTTATTGACAAGTACCCGATTCAGTTAGTTACCTACAGTTATTCAGACGGAGATACAAGGGCAATTTATGCTTATGATAAGCATGATACTCCAATCATTATTGATGGCAGAGAAAAGAATGACAGCCTGGTACTGTTTGAAAAAAATGGTGAGGGAAAAGTTGCTGCAACACTTGAATTTCAACAATATCATCCGGTAAATAAGGAAATTAAAGGCCGGTGGATAAGTGAAAATAAACAATCTGCATTGGAAATCACATTAACCAGGCTGCATGAATTTGATTCTTACGATCAATCCGCATTCGATAACCTGGAACTTATGCAACGGGTATCTACAGGAAAAAACTATTTTAAGTTATTAATCTCCAAAGAAGCAGGGGAGGATATTCAGGTAGCCGGTGTCAGGATTTATGAGAAAAAAACAGACAGATTAATTCAGGAGATAGAACTGGAATGCCGGTTTTGGGGATTAGATAATATTTCTGTGGGTGATTATAACTTTGATGGTGTTGATGATTTTTCCGTATTCGAATCAAGTTATGCTGGTCCTAATACATCAAGTATTTACATACTCAGGGACACAAACTCAGAAAAATATTTCGTGAGTGAAATCACAGGTACCTCATTAGAGTTTGATTCGGGATTAATTTACGAACATAACCAGTGTTGCGCCGGAAGAAGTCATATGAATGCTATTTATAAATTAGTTGAAAATAAAATGGTGTTGGTTGAGCAGAAATGTCTTGAATATGATGATGAAAAGGAGGATTTTATTGAAAAGGAATGTAATTGAACAGATCCTCTGTAAATTTAATTTAGAAGGCAGGAGGTACAATTATTAACTAATTTATCAAAATTATATGGATACTTACAATAGATTGAAAACTGGTTTAGCGGGGGTTTTAAAAGGTGAAATTTCTGCCTGGGGGATTTTGCTGCTTGTTTCAGGAATTATCCGGATAGTGGTAGAATTCATCTGAAAAAGGGCTTTGTTCCTGAAGATTCCTTTACGGGAAGATAGTTCATGTTTCATCTGCAGAAATACGCATCTCCTCCCAATCTACAACTTCAGTATATCTTCCCATACCTGTTTATTTACTGGAATTCCTTTTTCCAGATTTTCTTTTCTGGTTTGTAATGACCTTTCTCCGGGATAACGGACCTGGTTTGTTTCGGGCCCCGGAGTGGAGCTGTGGTAATCTTCTATAATGCCATTAATGATTTGGGGAATGGAGGAAGAGTGGGGGAATTTAGAAGTATCAATGGCAATATAAATTTGGGACACTCCGTATTCAGCCTCATTTTTGCTTATTTCAGCGGTGGATAAGCCACCTGAAAGAATGGCAGCCAGGATATCAAGCAGGAGGGAAAGGCCTGCCCCTTTCCAGTACCCGGCAGGCAGCATCCGCCGGCTCTCCAGCAGTTCAGCCGGATCGTCCGATAATTTACCTTCAGCATTAAATCCTCCGGGGAAGGGGAGGGGGCTGTTACGCAGCTGATGGGCTTCGACTGTTCCGTAAGAAAATTGCGACATGGCCATGTCAAGAACAATAGCTTCGCCCCCGTAAGGAACAGCAAAAACAATAGGATTATTGCCGATTTTGTTGTCCACCGCACCCCAGGCAGGCATATTAGCCAAGGTGTTCGTCCAGCCGATAAATACAAAGCCTGCCTTTGCTGCCTTCCAGCCATAGGTGCCGCCCCGCATCCAGTGGTTGGTGTTGGAAAGGGCTACGCAGCCAATCCCGTTATCTTTAGCCAGCTCCATTGCCCTGTCAGTACAATGGAGGGCGTTTAAAGGTCCGGGAGCCAGCCGGCCATCCCACTGCTCAATGGAACCGGTTTTACTTTTGCATTCCGGATGGGCCTTAATATCTATGTAGCCTTTTTTAATATATTGGATAAAACGGGAGAAGCGGTTAACGCCATGGGTGTAAACCCCGTCCAGACTGTTTTCCATGAAAATACGGCTGCATTGCTGCGCCTTTTCTTTTTCAAATCCATATTTCAGCAGGATTTCCCGAAACAGGGTATCCATCTCCCTGTGTGGAACCATTACTTTTTGTTGGTCTGAAGAAGTCTTTGAATTGGCTGAGGACATAACGGCAGTTTTTTTGTTAACAGGAAAGAGTTTAACTATTTTTGATAAATAAAAGGATAAGCTGACCGGTTTTTATTTTAGAAGATTCCGCAGACCCGGCACTTTAAAAATGAGAGTCTGCGGATTCAGATTTCTGAGCGGGATTCACACCTTCACTTATCCATTCCGGTTAAGAGGTACCGCTGGTAATGATGTGGATAGTTAAAAATTTCACCAAAGGTCGGTAGTAAGTGCGGAACCTGGTAAAATGGATCCTGCAAAGGTGTCTTTTATCCTTAACCTAATTCATTCAGCACATCATTAATGGCTGCTGCAATTTTTGCAGGATGATCTTCGGGTGTAAAATGTCGCCCTCCCTTTATGATACTAAATGTTGCATCCAGTTCTTCCGCAAGTTTTTCCCCTGAGGAGGTGCCCAAAGGATCGGCATCGCCCCAGATAACCCTTGCAGGAGCGTTAATACGACTTAGTTTACCTTCCAGTTCCATAGTATCGGTGGTGTACAGGTTTCTTACCTGGTGTGCAAATGCCTTAGGACCAATGGCTCGTGAATAAGGCTTCCAGTGAAGGGCAATGGATTCCTGCCTGCGCATGGCATTATCATGCCCAAGATCCAGTAAACCTCCAAGGAAAACAGGCTTGAACATAGAGGGGGAAAGCTTTTCTATGGTGCCATCCATTTTTTTAGCCAGTTTAACAGGCAATACCGGCCAGTTATCGTAGGCAATGCAATCGGTAAGAACCAGTCCCATACAAAGCTTAGGGTGTTTCGTTAACAGCTGCTGAATAACTCCGCCGCCTAAATCGTGTCCTACAAAAACAGCTCTGCTTATGCCCTGGTGTTGGAGCCATGCATAGAGATATTCGGCCTGTCGGGCAACGGAAATGTCTCTGCCGAACCCTTCTTCCATTGACCAGCCAAAGCCAACCATTTCCCATGCCAGGCACTTAATTGTTTTCCGCTCTACTTTAGGAATTACATACCTCCATAAACGGGGGTTTGTAGGGATGCCATGAACCATTATTACAAGTATGCTTCCACTTTCTGTATCTCCATGTTCTTCCCACCGCATATCTATACCATCCACCACTGCTTCTTTTACCTTTACCGGAGCGGCAACATCCAGGGAATTAGTCGCCGGTTCAGCTGCCCTGTACTGAATAAGCGCATTTCCAATTTCCAGAGCTGCAATAGCAGCAGCCGGTACTCTCCAGCCATTCTTTTTGGGCAGACCTAAAGCTATGCCGGCTGCGGCTCCTCCTAAAAAGAGATGGGCTTTTTTGCTGTTCAATCCAAAAAAAGACATATTATTTAAATTTTATCGTTTCAAAAAAATCACTATTCAACGTTGACTTCAGGTAAAGCATGCTCATATTAATGCTACCCATAACAACCTTTAAACAGAACCTGTAACAACCGGGAAGGTTGCCAATAAATCTAATTACTTTATTGTGCTTCCTTCCGCTGGCTTTCGTAGCCGCGGCCGGAGGCTTATCCATGGTGCTTTTTGCCTGGCTTAATTCCTCATCCAGTATCCTCTACAAATTACATTCAGGGAAAAAACATAAGAAAATTACTGACTATTTTTACCCATATGGGGAAGTCGGTATTAGAGGAGGAGTTATTTACTGTGTTTTAAAACGGATTTTACCTTTAAACATAGGGAGGGAATTGGTAATATGTTTGGGAAGTATAATAGTCATTCCGGATTTTATGTTACTTTTTAATTTAAAATTTGGATACTTTTGCACTGGCACCTAAAATAATAAAGATGGAAGTGCAAAAATTGTCGGGAGAGCAAATTAATTTATATCATAACCTTTCGCCCGATGAAAAGGTCGAAACCCTGTTTCGAAAGTATTACTCCCCCCTCTGTAAAAGCCTGTACCGGATATTAAAAGATGTAAGCCTTGCGGAAGATATAGTGCAGGAAGTATTTTTAAAAGTCTGGGATAAAAGAAACCAACTGCAGCTTGATGAGGCTGTCCATGGCTACCTGTACAGATCCTGCTACAATACAGCCTTAAACTTTTTGAAGAGTAAAAAGCCGCATGAAGATATTAGTGCAGGCTATGATATTCCTGCAGGTGGTCAAAATGCGGAAGAAGCGCTTCGCTACCTTGAAACTGAATCCCAAATATTACTTGCAATTGAAGACCTTCCTGCCAAAACGCAACAGGTATTCCGGATGAGCAGGTTTGAGGAGCTGAGCTATAAGGAAATTGCCGGAAAGCTATCCATTTCTGTTAAATCAGTAGAAAAACATATGGGAATAGCGCTCCTTCGCCTCCGCGAAAGCCTGAAAGAGTATCTTATTCAATTCCTTTTATTTTTGTTGTTGAATTTTTTTTAAAAAAATATTGAAGGAAAGGTAGGGTAGGAAAGCATTCAGTTGTTTTATATATGAAAATGGAAGACGGGCACAAAGAATACTGGTCAGCGCTGGCCAAATATTTCAGCGGTAATGCTTCGGATGATGAAAAAATTCTGGTTCATGAAAAGCGGAAACAGGATAAAAAATTCAATGATGCTTACCGGCAGGCTGAACGTTTGTGGCGGCAACCCTCCATACCGGCAGGTGAATACGAGCCGGATGTGGAAGGTGGCTGGCAACGCCTGAAAATGAAAACCGGATTTCGGAAAGAACCGGAACCTCAGGAGGGCCTTCCTCAGGTTCCGGTTCAGAAATCAAGTTATGCATGGACTGTTGCTGCTTCCATTGTATTTCTGCTGACTATGGGATTCTGGTTCATAAACCTGCAGGATCACACGGATTGGGTAGAGGTGCAAACGGCCCGAAACGAAATCAGGAAAATTGCTTTGCCGGATGGCAGCATGGTTTCACTCAATGAGAACAGCATATTTTCTTATCCGGCAGCCTTTCAGGAGGAAAGCCGGGAAGTAAAATTGAAAGGGGAAGCATTTTTTAAAGTGCAAAAGGCTGAAGGTAAGCGTTTTACGGTAATTGCCGGAAATACTAAAACCGAAGTGATAGGCACCGCTTTTTATTTAAAGGCTTACACTGCGGAAGAGGTAAGAATCCAGGTAACAGAAGGAAAGGTAGCCTTTGCAGGTACAGCCACAGGTGATGCTGTTTTTCTAAGCCCGGGGCAGGAAGCTGTAATGGTTAAAAACCAAATGGTTCCTGTTAAACAGGAGATTGAAGATGTTAATTTTCAGGCCTGGGAAAGCAAAAAGCTTGTTTTTGAAAATATGGAGTTAGGGCAGATAGTTTCTGTCCTGGAGCAGTATTTTTCCACATCCATTATCATTGAGTATGCTGAATTAAAGAACTGCCGGTTTACTGCATCTTTCAGGGATCCGGAACTTGAAGAGGTGCTGGAAATTCTTTCCATAACGGGCGGTTTAACAATAAGCAAAAAGGGAGACCGGATAGTTATTTCCGGCAATACCTGTCAATAAAGAACCTTAACAAACTTACTTATTTTATTTATGAGAGCAATTATTTTCCTCATATCAGGATTACTATGCCTTGTTTTTTCTGCCAGCTCTGTAAATGCGCAGAGCTTACAGGAAAAGATCAGCCTTAAAGTGGAGAAAGCCCCCCTTCCGGATGTATTGCAACAGATTCAAAAGGACCATGGCTTGCGGTTTTCCTACCTTAACAACGAACTGGCAGGAGATACAGTTCTTAATTTTCATATTCTGGAAAAACCGGTTTCGGAAGTTCTGGATAAGCTGATGGAAGATGCTAAAGCAGGATACAGGCAGCATAACGGACAAATTATTATCAAGAAAGTTTATTATCAGCAAAAAACCAGTAAGAAAGAAAAAACTAAAAGTGCATCCGGGGAAAAAGGAGTCAAAGCTCCTGAAAATCATGCAGTGAAGGAGAATAATGAAGGAGGTGGTGGAGAAGAACATATAGGCCCTGAACCTGAAAAGTCAGATTCACCTGCTTCGGTTCAGGAAGCTTCAGCCTCAGCTGAAGCCGGTATGTCTGCGGAGGGGGAGAGGCTAAAACCAATAGAAAAACCAGCCCCGAAGGAGAGCGCGGGGGTGATGGTACAGGAGTCAGTTCCCGGATCTGTTAATGAAGATAATGGGCCAAAAGCAGAAAATAAATTAACAGAGACTGAATCAGCTGATAGTGAAACTAAAAGGAACGGCATTAGTGCTGATGGGGAGGGAAAAGAATCTCTGCTTACCACGATTAATAAAACCTTCTCCGGTTTAAATAAGAAAATTTTTAACAAAGAAGAGGGAATACCACAGGAAGCTGAGCAAGTGGGGGATGAGAATCCTGTTCCTGTTTTGGGGGAGGAACCTAAATCGAAAAAAGCTTTCGATACCAGCAGCTCCAATTCAACAATTAAGCCTTATCACGTTGGTATTGTGTACCCCCTGAGTAATCATGGAACTAAAGCTCCTCAATATGTAAACAGATTTTCTGCACATATTTTAGTTGGAGTTGCGGCGGGTTTAGAAGGGCTGGAATTTTCCGGAGTCGGGACCATTGACATGGATACTGTTAAAGGATTCCAGTATGCCGGAGTTTTTAACCTGGCTGGAAGATATGTGGAGGGAGCTCAGGTTGCCGGCCTCTTAAACTATTCCGGGGGTAGTTTAAAAGGTGCACAATTTTCCGGAGCTTTAAATTTTAGCGACGGAGACGTAAAAGGAGGCCAGTTTTCGGGCTTTGGTAATTTTATGACAGGAGATGGAAACGGAGTTCAGGCTGCAGGTTTTATCAATACCGCAGGCTCTGTGGACGGAGGACAAGTTGCCGGATTTTTAAATTTGAGCAGAAATATGGACGGATTACAGGCTGCCGGCTTTCTTAATATTGCGGATGAAGTTAAGGGAGGGCAGATTGCCGGGTTCATGAACAAGGCTTCGCAGGTGGACGGGGCCCAGATTTCAGGTTTTATCAATACAGCAAAGAAAATAAAAGGCAGCCAGATTGGAGTATTTAATTTTGCGGACAGCATGCAGGGGGGGATCCCCATTGGATTTTTAAGCTTCATTAAAAATGGTTACAGAGCAGTTGAAGTATATACTGCTGAGGATTTCCATGCAAATGTAAACTTCAAAACCGGTGTGCCACACTTTTATAATATTTTAACTGTAGGGGTTGAATTGAATGATAATAAGCGCTGGGGCTATGGTTATGGAATAGGATCGGAATGGACTGTAAGTAACTCATTCCGCTTTAATACCGATGTTATAAGCTATCAGATTGTGGAAGGAAGCTATGAAAAATTTCCTCAGGGTTTGATGGAAATAAATGAGCTTAATAACCTTTATAAGGTAAGGGTTTTAGGCACACTTCAGATAGGACGTAAATTTGCACTCTTCGGAGGACCAACTTACAATATTGCGGTTTCCCGGTATAAAAATACAGCGGAATCTTCTCCCGGAAGCCAACTGCTTGTTGATAACGTTTTTTTTGACAGAACCTACAAAAACAAAACCAATGTAAAGATGTGGTTCGGTTTTAATGCAGGGCTCAGGTTCTGACAGCCACTTTTAAATAACCTCTTCCTTTTCAATTCTTTCAACTGACAAAGCAGCCGGAGTGCTGTAACAGGATATCTATGTCCAAAAATTTTGAACTATGAAAAATCAAAAAATGTGCCTGCAGGCAAAATATTACCAGGAAGGTTGGGAGCTTTCTCAAAAAGAATACAAGCTTCAGCAAAAACGACAAAAATCAGGGCAAAGGACTCTTAATTCTACAGCATCACATAAGCTGGTTTGTCTGCTTGTTCTTTTCCTGTGCTTCCAAATTGAGGGATACTCCCAAAAGTTAACCCAAACCATAAGAGGGAAAATCATTGATCAGGAATCGCAGGCACCCATTATGGGGGCCACTGTAGTAATAGATAATTCAAACCCTTTGAAGGGCGCCAGCAGTGGTATGGATGGCACATTTGAAATAAAAGAAGTAGCTGTTGGCAGGCATAACTTAAAAGTCAGCACTATTGGTTATGAGGAGGCCGTTATTCCGGAGTTGCTGGTGGGCTCAGGCAAGGAGGTGGTACTGACGGTACGCCTTCAGGAGGTATATACCCGTTTAAACGAGGTTGTGGTTACTTCAATTCCTGAAAAAGCACAACCTATAAATGAAATGGCCACAGTAAGCGCCAGGTCTTTTTCAGTAGAAGAGACTCAGCGGTATGCAGCCAGTTTAAATGATCCCGGGCGGATGGTTCTTTCCTTTGCGGGGGTAAGCAGTAACAACGATGCATCGAACGAAATTGTAGTGCGTGGGAACTCTCCCCGTGGAGTTTCGTGGCGTATTGAAGGAATTGAAGTTCCAAACCCGAACCACTTTGGAGAGGAAGGATCTGCCGGGGGAGGTGTATCAATGATGAGCGCGAACATGATGGATGCTTCCGATTTTTATACAGGAGCCTTTCCGGCAGAATATGGCAATGCCTATAGTGGTGTTTTTGATATTAACCTGAGGAAGGGAAATAACAGGAAGAGAGAATATGCAGTACAGGCGGGGGTTCTTGGTGTTGATTTTGCAGCCGAAGGTCCTTTTACAAAAGAATATTCCGGCTCCTACCTTATAAACTACAGGTATTCCACACTGGGGATTTTGCAAAGTATGGGGCTCGATTTTTTTGATGGAGCAGCTCCCATCTTTCAGGATTTGTCTTACAAAATATTTTTACCCACTAAAAAAGCCGGAACATTTAATTTTTGGGGAATTGGGGGGCTTAGCAACCAAAAAATAAATGGAGAGGAGATGAATTACGATTACAGGTATAATATGGGGGTGTCAGGTTTGTCGCACAGGATAATGCTGTCTGATAAAACATTTTTGGAAAGCATAGTCACGGCAGCAAGAAGTATAAATGCATTTGAACATCATGAACCCCAAAAGCCATTTTTTTACCATGACCAGTTCGGGAAAAGCAACTTCAGGGGATCTTTTCTGATAAACCATAAGCTAAATAATAACAACACTTTCAGAGGAGGATTAACTGCCAGCCATGAAGCCTATGACCTGTTGCAGGAGTTTGTTGCAGCAGATACTTCGGCAACAGAACTTGACACAGAAGGCAGTTCCCAATTGTACCAGGCATATGGCCAGTGGAAAGCAAGGTTAACAAAATCGGTTACCCTGAACACCGGCTTACATGCTATGCTGCTGGGCCTCAATAACAATTATTCCATTGAGCCACGGATAGGATTTAGATGGCAGGTGGCGACAAACCAGGTATTAAATGCCGGCTTTGGTGTTCACAGTAAAATGGAACCTTTACTTATCTACTTTTATAAATATAAAAATAATAGTATGCCTAATAAGGAGCTAAATTTTATGAGGGCATTCCATTACATAATTGGTTATGAGTACTCTTTTGCTCCTGACTGGATGTTAAAAGCAGAAGCATATTATCAGCAGTTGAGAAATGTTCCCATTGCAGGGGAGGGGACTGATAATCCTGAATGGTTAACATATTCTACCATTAATTATGGCGGAGATGTTGTGAGGCAACCTCTCGAAAATGATGGTAGTGGCCGGAATTATGGTATTGAGCTTTCAATTGAAAAATTCTTCACCAACAATTATTACCTGACAGTAACAGGTTCATTATATGAATCGAAATATACTCCGCGGGATGGAATTGAAAGGAATAGTCGTTACAATGGCAATTTTAACGCGAACCTTCTTTTTGGAAAGGAATTTCATGTGGGAAGTGCCGGGAACAATATTATTGGCATAAATATAAGAACCTTGACATCAGGAGGAAACCGATGGACGCCTGTTTTACCGGAAGAGTCTTTAAGAAAAGGAGAGGAAGTAAAAGACTGGAGCAGAGTTTACAGTGAAAGGCAGGGAATGTATTTCAGAACAGATGTGCGCCTGAGTTTTCGTAGAAACAAGCCTACCCGTGCCAGTATATGGTCACTGGATGTGCAGAATGCCACAAACAACCAGAATGTATGGAGCAAAGGGTACGATGAAGAAAAGGGCGAAGTAGTAACTTATTACCAGATGGGGCTGTTGCCTGTTTTAAGTTACCGGATTGAATTTTAATAGAACTGAGGCATAAATCCTCATTTCAGCTAAAGAATCCATGCAGGAGCAACAATATTAGAGGGCCTCTATAATGTTGGTGGCTGCCTGAAAGACAGTGTCCAGAAAAGTGTGTAAATGAAAATTCAGGCTC
>JAFMYY010000031.1 GCA_017948555.1 Cesiribacteraceae bacterium YIM B00369
AGCTGCGAGGAGCACAACAGGCTGGGCGGACTGGGCGACAGCATAGCACAGCTGCTGGCAAAGAACACGCCAACGCCTATGGAGTATATTGCGGTAAACGACAGCTTCGGCGAAAGCGGAAAGCCTGCAGAGCTGATGAAGAAGTACGGCCTTGATGCGGAACATATAGTGCAGGCGGTACAGAAAGTGATCGAAAGAAAGAAGAATAAGAATTAATATTAAGAAAGCCAGAGAAGGATGTGAAAACTTACATCCTTCT
Organism: Cesiribacteraceae bacterium YIM B00369; assembly: GCA_017948555.1. Classification (GTDB taxonomy): domain Bacteria; phylum Bacteroidota; class Bacteroidia; order Cytophagales; family Cyclobacteriaceae; genus Nafulsella. The sequence goes on from JAFMYY010000031.1 coordinate 260, forward strand.
CAGTATGGCTGATTTTGAGTTTTTTTTAATATAAGCGAGTCGTAGCTTCGGGTAAAGAAAAAAAAACAAGTCTGTATACCATACCGGAATCGTTACCGGAAACACTTCTATAAAATGAGGAATAGTCTGGAGGGAGAAGTAATGTAAAAGCTGGAAGAAATGGACGGTAGAAAAGAGGGGGGAAGGGAATGAAAATAGGATAGATTATTCCACACTTCTTTATTCGGAAAAAAAAGATGCAAACGATTTCAAAAAAAATAAGCGTTATACTTACATTTTAAAAATTTAAGTGTACATTGTACCTTTATTAGCCTGATTTGATTAAAATATAATAAAAATCGACATTATGAAAAGAAGGATAACGACTCAGCAAACAGCCCAACCAGCTTGATGTATATCCCGGAAAAAAGTACAGCTAATGGTCCTGTAGCCAATATGAATGATATTAACTACGGGTTTGTATGTATGAAAAATAATGATTTATATGCCTGTTATTAAAAGAAAGAATGAACACAATTAAATTTAGTTTTATGAAAACAACTTTACTGATGAGCCGCGCTTTATGCGCAGTAGTTTTGGTAGTAATCAGCTTGGTTGGGTGCGAGGAAGCTGATATTTATTCAATTAATCCACCCTCTGACCTGCAGTTCAAGATTGACTCAATTGCGGCTGCAAAAGCTGCGAGAAACACAGGTGATACTACCTTCATCGACATCAATACAGCGATAGTCGGAGCTGAAGATTTCAGTTCTCCATGGTGGACCGACTTCTCTGATTATTTCACTGTTCCTGCAGGCAGAATGTTGACTTTAGAATTTGTTAACCACAATGGGGGTACCGCAGATATCTATAAGAACTGGGTTCTTTTGGTTGCCAATGAAGTGGCAGATCGTGATTCCTCAGCCTACTCAGAATACTTTGCGCTCCGTGCGGATCCTTTCGGTTGGGGTAACGCGGATTTCGATGACGCTTTGATCTCACACAATTTTCCGACTGTTGATGGTCAGGTAGGGAGCGAATTCCTCGCTATCATGGATGGTGCTTATGTAACGCTCCAGATTGACCACTCTGCTACCGGCTACGCTTTTGTAACGACTACTGCCGTTGGAACAAACGGTAGAGAGTTGGTCATGACATATAATCAGCCAGTTTCTGCTACAGCAAATATCACCGCCTTCCTGGTTGCTGAGGGTAGTTACCTTGAAATGAAACAAGCTTATCTTACTCCTTCTCAAGTGACTGTTGTAGAAGATGTTGAGCCGGTTTCGATTGCTGTTACAGGTTTTCCTGAGCTTTTAGAATTGGGTGAAGAAAATTTCTGGGGTGAGGCAACTGCTACGGTTACTTTTGCAGACGGGTCCACTACGGAAGTTGATTCTGCGGATTTATCATTCACTGTTATTCCTGATATGACTACAGCAGGGAAAAAGACAGTTGTTGTAACTTATAACTTAACCAAGCAGGGCAAATTTACCAAAGCTGTACCAACCATGTACAATCTGGATGTGGTTAATGCGGTTTCCAGCCTGGCCGTTACTACTTTACCAAATGTAACTACCTACACTTTCCCCGGTCCGGTAGCGCCAAAATTTGATCCGACAGGTATGGTAGTAACCGCTACATATTCTGATGGCACAACAGGTGTAATACCAAACAGGAATCTTCAGTTTGAGAATCCGGGAGGAAATGGCCAGCAGGATGCTGTTATTTCTTATGTGGGTGCAGCAAGCACTGCAACAACAACAGTTCCGGTAACTAATATAATGGGAGGAACAAATCAAGTAGGTGCCACTGACTTATCTACCGCCTGGTGGACGGTATTCTCCAGTGATTATAAGGTTCCTTCAGGTTCATCAAGGAAATTTGTTATGGAACTTCACTCAGATGAAGTAAATAACTATCATTCTCCTGCAGTAATTCTTCGCAAAGCTGACGGGACTGAATATGCTGTAGTTCGTATGGACAATTATGGATGGTTAGGCGCTTTGAATACAGGTGCTAATCTTGCTGAACTTGGCTGGACACTCAGCAATAACTGGAATTTTGATGTATTTGCACAAAACTTAGATGGCTCTCGCGTAGTGGTTACAGTTACAAATAATGGTAACGGCACTGCAAAGATTCGTTACGATGTAACTTATGCTAACGGCACAACTCATTTCCAGTTATATGAGGGTATAAAAGTCGAAAGTTCTAATCTGTTTTCGGCCATCACACTCGAAAAAAGTTATGTCAATATAACTTCAGTTGAATAATCACCAAGCTAAAACATTTAAACAATGAAATATTCATACTTAATCCTGTCGGGATTGCTGGCGATAGCACCTGCAGCATACGCTGGAGGCACGGCCACTGCCGGCCAGCTGTCAGTAACTCAGGCAGAAAACATAACAGTAAAAGGCAGAATCGTTGACGCAGAAAATGGAGAACCACTTCCCGGCGCAACCGTACAGCAAACAGGTACCACCAATGGTACCGTTACCGACCTTGATGGTAACTTCTCTCTTTCAGTTCCTTCAGATGCTACACTGTCAATATCTTTTGTGGGATTTTTAAGTGAAGAAATAGCCGTTGGAGGAAAAGCTAACCTGGGGACCATTTCATTGGTTTCGGATTTAAAACAACTTGACCAGGTGGTAGTGGTAGGTTACGGTACGCAACGCAAGGTTGACCTCACCGGGTCAGTTGCTATCGTCGACACCGAGGAGATGAAGAAAGTATCACACTCCAACATGTCAACAATGATTCAGGGAAGAGTAGCCGGTGTGCAAATCACCACCGACGGACAGCCGGGTGCCGATCCTACAGTGCGTATTCGTGGTATAGGTTCTTTCGGAAATACAGCCCCGCTCTATGTTGTGGATGGAGTAATTATGGGAAGCACCGTTCGCGACTTCTCGCCAAACGATATAGAATCAATGCAGGTACTTAAGGATGCATCTGCAGCTGCAATTTATGGTTCACGTGCTGCAAACGGTGTGATTATCATCACCACGAAATCAGGCAGGAAGAACCAACCCCTGAAAATAGATTACAGCGGCCACGTTGGTTTTGACCAGGTACAGGACGGAGTATACAATGTAATGAATTCTGAACAATATGGCCGGCACCTTAGAAACGTGTTTGGTAACAGTGACAGGGCTGTTCCCAGCGGATACGACCCTGCACACGAAAATTATATTGATCCGAACGTAGTAAATACCAACTGGCAGGATGAGGTATTCAAGGTGGGTATTCGCCAGAATCACAATATTAACTTATCAGGAGGCGGCGAAAACAACACGTACAACGTAGCTCTTGACTACTTTAACCAGAAAGGAACAATGGAAGGTGCAGGTCCTAATTTTGAACGCTATACTGCACGTTTTAAGAATACGATGGAAGCTAAATTCCTTAAACTCAATTCTAACATCGTGTATAGCCACAGCGATCAGGACAATATGGCGCTCAGTAACGCTAATGAGTTTGTACAGGGCTTATTTGGAGCACAATTTCCGGTAATGGCCTCTGCTCTGATTACACCTCCAACTATAAGGGCTTACGATCCGTCGACATGGGTGCTGGACGCCAGGCTTGCTCCTGCATCAAATTACACCTATGACTCTTACGGTTATGGTACTTATTATGATAACATTCATGGAGATTTGCGCGTAACCAACGTATTGCTTACAAATAACCTGCTGGAGCGGAATTCAAAGGTTCACCGGCTTCAGACTTCAGGTGGAGCAAATGTGGACTTTATGGAAATGTTTGGCGCCTCCGATAGCAATCATAAGTTAAACTACAACCTTAACCTGGCATACAATGTAACCAGTGTAAGGGGCCATACATTCGTACCCGCGTTTATTCAGAGTACAACGAACTACCTGACCAAAGCTGATGAAGTACTGAGAAAGGAAAACACTGAGTTTACCTCCACTCTTGTGGAGAACACTTTGACCTATGACGGTAACTTCGGGAAAAATCATTTCAATGTACTCGCTGGTCAGACTTTCCAGCGCGATGCCGAAAATCAGACCGCGGGAACAGGCAACAACCTGTCCGAGCCTTACTATCTTCAATTAAACACTGCGGACGAGACAGCATCATTTAGTTTTACAAATGAGAGCTATATAATATCATATTTGGGTCGTGTTCTTTACGATTTTGATCAAAAATATCTTCTTACTGCAACAGTACGCCGTGATGCAAACAGCCGTCTTTCGCCAGCGGACAATGCGGGTATTTTCCCGTCTGCATCAGCAGGATGGCGTATCGACCGGGAGAACTTTTTTCCTGTATCCCAATCAACTATCAATCTGTTGAAGCTTCGTGCCAGTTATGGTGAACTGGGCATTACAAACCTTGGCTTTTACGATTATATGGATGTAATGCAGAGAGGTGACTATTCTTACAGCTTTAATAACAATCCCGTGTCCGGCTCTTCTTTATCAAATTTTGTAAATGAACGGCTGATGTGGGAAAGGAAAAAAACTGTTGACGTTGGTCTTGATCTTGCTATGTTTGAAGGTCAGGTTGAATTTACTTTCGACTGGTACAGGTCCACTTCAGAAAATCTTCATTACAGGGTTCCGGTTCCCGCCCAGGCAGGTTTTACCAATGCGGATGTACCTATGAACGCAGCAACAATGGTCAACTCAGGACTTGAGTTCCTGGTTACTTATCTCAATGATAATCACGCGGTGAAGTTTGATGTTTCTGCCAATTTAGCCACTCTGAATAACGAAGTGAAACAGTTGGGTATTTCAAATACACCTATGACCGTCGGTAACTCCCGCACCCAGGTAGGCCGCGAAGTTGGTTCTTTCTATGGTTACGTTTATGAAGGTATCTTTCAGGACCAAAACCAGATCGATAACCGGGTGAACGCAGAAGGTGAATATATTAATCAGCCTGGTGCTCAACCGGGTGACGTTGCATACGCCGATATTAATAATGATGGCACAATCAGTAACCTGGACCAGACATTCTTAGGCAGCGGACTCCCTGATGTTACTTTCGGTTTGAATGCACGGGCTGAATATAAAGGTCTTGATCTGAGTGTGATGACATTTGGTGCAGCAGGCTTCCAGGCTGTGGATTTCGTTGACGTTACATTGCGTAGCTCATATGGCCCGCTCAACAAAAGCGTGGACCTGTTGAATGCCTGGACACCGGAGAACCCCGGCACCGATGTGCCCCGGGTGGCCTATACCCTTGGTTCCATTCACAACGATTTGTTCAGCAGCCGTTTTATTCAAAATGCAGCCTATCTGAAAATTGCCACCATTCAATTAGGTTATAATTTTCCTAAAGAGATGTTTGGTAATTACATAAGCAACCTTCGGGTTTACGCAACGGCTCAAAATCCGTATATATTCTCTAAATACAGAGGTTACAATCCGGACTTTGCCGGCGGTACAATGACGCCTGGTTACAATTATGCATCGTACCCTACGCCACGGACTTTACTGCTTGGAGCACAGTTTTCATTCTAAAAGGATCACCTAAAAAGAGGATGTCAATATAAAACCGTCCATGAGAAAATAATCAATATTTTGACCCGGAGGAACGATCGTTTTCTCATGGACGTTTCTAATGTGGCAATTGAAAAATCAAAAATAAAATATGAAAAGATTACATATAATTCTCACAACCCTGGCGCTTATTGTTGGCACGTCAGCCTGCGAAGACCGACTCGAAGTTCAGAACCCGAACAGTCAGACAACTTTCGACTTTGGTGATACAGAGGCAGAACTTCGGGAGGCTGTTATCGCAACCTACAATCGTATAAGACTCGATGGTTCATTTGCCCGGGTTGGCTACACCCTTGACGCCGTACGGGGCGACGAAGTCTGGAACGCCTCTCAAATATGGTATCTGGAGTACGATAACCTGAATTCTCCGGGTACCATTGAACATGGCGATCATTTTCCATGGCTGGCCTTTTACCATGTGGTTAACCGCGCCAACTTTATAATTTCAAAAGCCGATCAGATTGAGATGTCTGAAGAATCTCATAATGAAATAGCCGGACAGGCTCGTTTCCTGAGAGGTTTGGCATATTATTATCTGGCTACTTATTACAAGTCTGTTCCATTGATTACAGATTATGAGGCTTATGCAGATCTTGGAACGTTGTATGCAGGAAATAACACGCAGGACGAGGTGTTTGACCAGATAGAGACTGACCTTGAGTTAGCGATGAATATGCTCCCATCGCGTGACAGAGGTGGCGAATGGGCTCAGGGTCGTGCGACCAGCGGTGCTGCTGCGGGTTACCTGGCGCGTGCATTGATGTTCCGTCATAAATTTGTTGACGCGAATACCATACTGAAAGACATCATTGCAGGCAAATACGGCACATATGCCCTTACAGCCGACTATGGCGACAACTTCAGAGAAGGTACCGAAAACAATATAGAGAGCCTTTTCGAAGTTCAGTTTATGGACTTTGGCACAGGTGGAACCGACCAGGAGTGGCAACCGGCAAACATTACCAGGGATGCAACTCAGGGTCACGCTGTGGAAAGCAACTATGCTTCCCAGCAGTTTGGTGCCTGGGGCGACCTTGCTGGCTCGCCCTGGTTGTATAACCTGTTCAAAAAAGAGAACAGTGTGGATGGTCGCCTCGATCCCCGTTTATTCTGGACATTGGTAACATATGAAGATGAGTATGCCAGCTATGCAGGTCAGAACACTGCGGCATATCCTAATGGAGATCCCCGTGACAACGTGGTTTTTCAGGATCGGATCACGCAAACTCCTCCTGCGAACTCTGCCAATGGGGGGATATCAATAGCGAAGTGGACCAATGCAAGAACTAATCTTTACGATGCTGTTTCTGTAGGGTTGCGGTGTGGAATTAATCTGCGTCTTATGCGTTACAGTGATGTTTTATTACGTGCAGCAGAATGCGAAAATGAGATTAATGGCCCGAACCAGCTTGCTATCGATTACATCAACCAGGTGCGCCGGCGCGTTGCTCTTCCCGATCTTAGGCTTGCTGACTTCCCGACTGCTGATCACCTTTTCGAGCAAATAGCAAACGTTGAACGGCCTAAAGAATTTGGATGCGAAAACGGACGCGGTATTGACCTGCTACGTTGGGGATTCTTCTACGATGCAAGCCGTTTGAATCAGTTGACGGAGCATGCTTATTTTACACTCTCAACAGATGGCACAGTCAATACAGCTGAGCTTACTGCTTCAACCCCTAATGTCCGTTCCTCATATCAGTTCTATAGTCCGGGACATGAGTACCTTCCGATATGGCAAAATAACCTTAATGCCAATCCTAATCTTACAGGGAATTCGGCAAACCTGAATGAAGATAATGCACCTGGTTTCTTCGCAAGTGGATATAAGGTTCGTCCTGTAGTTGATTAAAAGTTATTACTGATATCAAAAACTTCCTTATTGACATAAATTTTTTATGCCGGTAAGGAAGTTTTTATTACATGACCAACGGGTTAAGTACGATGGGGTGTAGTTGGTATAATCTTTGATTGTCAGTATTTTGCAGATTAAAAACATGCTGATTTAAGTCAGTTGGTATATGAAAAAATTAATAAATATGAGACTAAAATATTTACTTTTATCTATCAGTCTTACGGCTCTTTTGTTTACAGGGTGTAGCGACGATGATTTAGATCCTAAAGGCATCACAACAAAAGAGCCTGCAGTTGAAGAGCCTGATACGGATACAGATTACACCATTCCATCCTATGCTGACGACTATTCACCGATAGCTTCGTGGAGTAACCGGGCCAGATGGAACCTGGCAAATGTACACGACCCTAGTGTTGTTTTTGATGGTGAGCATTATTATATGTATGCTACAGATGCTTCATATGGCAATGAACAAAATGGCCGTGGACATTTTCATGGTCGCAGATCTAAGGATTTAGTAAACTGGACTTATTTGGGAGCTTCTATGCCGCAGACACCTGCCTGGGTAAAAGATACGCTTAACAATATGAGAGCCAGGGTTGGCTTAAGTCCTATAGCTAATCCTGTATATGGCCATTGGGCTCCTGTAGTGCGTAAAGTAGGTAATGTCTATCGTATGTATTACAGTATCGTTATTGATAATTACATTGGAAACGGCTTGCCAAATACTCCGGAAAATTATGATAATACCTGGTCAGAAAGAGCCTTCATAGGTTTGATGGAAACAACAGACCTTTCCGGTAACTCCTGGGAAGATAAGGGAATGGTAGTTTCTTCTGTTTCAGACAAAGGTACCAATTGGAGCCGGGGCTCAAGAGAAGGTGATTGGAATGGATATTTCAAATACAATGCTATTGACCCTTCTTACGTCGTAACACCTGAGGGAGAACACTTGATGTTTTATGGCTCATGGCACAGTGGTATCGCTGCTATTCAAATTGATCCGGTTACAGGTCTGCCGTTAAATGAATTTAACATCAATGATGAAGCAAGCTGGGGAACACATATTTATACCCGCACAAACAGATCCAGATGGCAGGCATCAGAAGGCCCGGAGGTTATCTATAATGAGGAAACCGGTTATTATTATATGTTTCTGTCCTACGATGAATTGTCGGTAGCTTATAATACGAGAGTTGCCAGATCAGAGAATGTGACTGGTCCTTATAAAGGATTTAATGGGGTAGATGTTACAAACGGAGGTGATGTGTTTCCAATTGTCACCCATCCGTATAAGTTTAATAATCATCCGGGATGGGTTGGGTTTTCTCATAATGCGATGTTTCAGAATGAAAAAACCGGAGAGTGGTTTTATGCTTCACAGGCTCGTCTTCCCGCAAACACTGGTGGTAATGCCTTTAGTAATGCTATTATGATGGGGCATATCCGAAAAGTTAATTGGACGGAAGATGGCTGGCCGGTTGTAATGCCTGAAAGATATACCGCAGTACCGGAAAATAAAATCAGTGAAGAGGAACTTGCAGGGACCTGGGAGGTAATTACTCTGAATTACCAGTATCAGGTACAGCAAACCTCTGTAGCGTTAACACTTACAGCAGACAATCAGGCTACAGGTGCTTTAACGGGAGCATGGTCATTCGATGCTACAAATAATGTCCTTACAATTGGCAACCAGAAACTGCATGTTGAGCGCGAGGCAGACTGGGAAGCGTCACCGAGAAAGCTGACCATTGTTTTTGCCGGTTTAAATTCTTCCGGAGTTTCTGTTTGGGGAAAAAAGGTAGGCGAATAGTGCTTTAACAGGAATTTTATTCTCAGGGCTGTTGCCCGTTGTTTCTATAATATAAAAAACCTTCAGTAACAGGAAAATTCATCCTGGTATTGAAGGTTTTTTTGCATAAGTGCCGGATATTAAAGGGGAAATGCTCCTGAAGTTAAGCCTTACCTTTTTCAGGAGGAGTAGAGAATTATTCATACAAAAAAAAAGCGGTTCAGTGGATTATCCCCGTACCGCTTTTTGTTATTGATGTTACTCAATCATTAATGTTAAAATATTTCCGGCAGGTGGAATGAAAACGGATTTAGGCATTATGTTCAGCTTAACCTGTTAAAATTGCAGTTGATAAAACGGGCTCCGGCTTAAAGCATAACAAATATCAGGTGAAGGTGTGAAAAAAATTAATTTTAAAATTTAAGTTTTTTAAAATTAAGTGTATATTGTACTCTTAATAAAGAGGGGTTTAGAATTGGCTGAAATAGCATCGTATGCCGTTTCTATCCCTCTGATTTTACTGGTAAACTCAGGTATTTGGTTGCCTTTGGGGCTTATTTTTATTATTGCCCTGTTCATGGGAGCAGGCATCCATACTTCAGCAGAGGATTGTTGAATTCTGATATGAAGTATTTTTATTAGTTCCTGATTCTGATTTTATAAAGTGAATTTCCAAATGTAAATGCAGTCCCTTTTGTTTTTTTTACCTTAGGCAAAGGTGGTAATCTGTATATTTTTTCAGGAATAGCCAATAATAGTTTAAGAAGGAAGTTGCTTTAGTTTTTACTTGTTTCTTATTATTTCTACTCTTCCTGTTTTATACAACTCATTCTGAAACAGAAATTCCGCAGACATAAATTTCAGAAGAACCGGACGGATTTTTTTAATTGAACATATATTATGCAATCGTTTTCATTTTTTAATTAAGGTACGCTTGATGGATTTTTAACAAGTGTGCGATAAACAATTATTAGGCTAATCTGAATTAGTAAATCAAAAAAAACAAAATTATGAAAAAGAATTTTACAGGATCAGGGGTTTTCAGTCCCGGGGAGCGGTGGCTACCCATTAAAAAAGGAGCATTTTGTTTCCTTTTCCTGCTTGCCTGCGCCTTTCAGGGGTATGCGCAATCACGAAGTATAAGCGGAATTGTTACTGATGAATCTACAGGAGAAACCCTTCCCGGAGTAAATGTGGTAATTGAAGGAACGGGCACGGGTACTGTTACAAGTATAGATGGTACATACAGGGTAGAGGTGCCTGGGCAGGATGCGGTTTTGGTATTTTCTTATGTAGGTTATGTGAAAGAAGAGATTACTGTGGGGAACAGATCAACCCTTGATGTAGCGCTTGTTCCCGATCTGGAGCAGCTGAATGAAGTGGTTGTAGTTGGATATGGAACCCAGAAAAAATCAGATATCACAGGATCTGTGGCGGTTGTTGATGCAGAAGAGATGCAAAAGTACGCAACAGGTGACGTTGCTCAGCTCCTCCAGGGTAGGGCCGCTGGTGTAAGCGTAATTAGTGGCGGGCAGCCTGGCGCATCTCCTAATGTAAGAATCAGGGGAGTCGGAACATTTGGTGACAGTCAGCCCCTTTATGTGGTGGATGGTGTTCCTGTAGGTACCTCAGTACGGGATTTTAATCCTAATGATATAGAATCTGTTCAGGTACTGAAAGATGCTTCGGCCGGGGCTATTTATGGTTCCCGTGCTGCTAATGGTGTTGTTATTATTACCACCAAGCAGGGAAAGAAAAACACCCCTTTAAGGGTGGAGTATAGAGGGTATTACGGTATAGATGAAGTGTGGCAGCGGATGCCTGTTCTCGGCAGGGAGAATTATCAAATGATGGATCGTGAGGTAAGAACAAATGCAGGTCAGCCACTTGCGCCAGGTAATGATCCTTCTTCACCTGATTTTATAAGTGATATTAATACTGACTGGCAGGAAGTTAGTTTGAAAAATGGCAGCAGGCAAAACCATAACCTTAATTTTTCCGGTGGGGGCGAAAATACCACATATAACCTTTCATTAGATTATTTTGACAATGAGGGAATATTAGTAGGAAACGGACCTGATTATGAACGCTATTCAGCCCGCTTAAATTCCACAGCAGAAAAAGGGATTTTTAAGGTTGGAACGTCTTTATATTATACACATTCCCGCGAAAACTCTCTTACGTTCCGTGGAGATGTGCTGACAGGAGGAAGACCTCCGCTGATTAATGATATTCTGATGGGAATCCCGACCCTTCCTGTTTATGACGAAAATAATGAAGGCGGATTTGCGGGAACAAGCTCCTCTATTCATGATGTGATTATACTTAATGTGCCGGGTATAAACAGCCTTTTTGAGAACTGGACGGATGTGGACAGAATATTTACGAATGTTTTCGGAGAGTTAAAACTTTTAGACAACAACGGGCATAAATTAAATTACAGAATTAACCTGGGGTATGATAAAACTGTAGCAAGGGACTTTTCTTTTGTTCCTGAGTTTCAAATGGGGTACTTCTTTAATTCCGGTATCTCCAGGTTAGATGATAATTCCAGGCAGTATACAGTAGGGCTGGTTGAAAATACACTTAATTATAACAAAAGTTTTGACAAACATACCCTGGATGTTTTAATAGGGCAAACCTTTCAAAAGAACTCTACCGTAAACAGGAATGGCCACTCTGAGGCACTGCCTAAGCCGTATTACCCGGTTTTATCTAACGGAATCAACCAGACAGCAAGTGGTGATGAATTTTACAGTGCATTGTCATCCTATCTGGGCCGGGTGAATTACGATTATGATGGAAAGTACCTCATGACAGCCACAATCAGGAGAGACGGGTCGTCCCGCTTTGCCCCTGAAAACCGTTATGGTACCTTTCCTTCAATTGCTTTGGGTTGGAGAATTTCTCAGGAAGAGTTTTTCCCTGTGTCCGACAGAGTCATCTCCGATTTAAAGATCAGAGGTAGTTATGGTCAGCTGGGAAATCAGAATATTGGAGATTACCTGTACCAGAATTATGTGAACCGGAATATACCATACAATTTTGGTGGTGCTCCTGTAAATGGAGGTATCCAGACAGCTGTGGTTGCTCAGGGGATTAAGTGGGAAACATCAACTTCTTTAAATCTTGGATTTGATGCCAGGCTGTTTGACGGAATGTTTGATTTTACTGCTGAGTACTATGATAAAGAAACTTCTGATCTTTTGGTAGGCGTACCAATTCCATTAACAGTGGGTTCTGTAAATCAGGGGCCGGTAGTAAATGCCGGAGCTTTGAGAAACAGCGGGTTTGATTTTGAATTAACCTACCATAAGTTAAGAGGAGATTTTAACTTTGATATTTCTGCTAATGTAAGTACGTTAAGAAATGAAGTGTTGGCTTTGGGTGGTAATGAAGAGCCAATTTATGGCGTTGGGTCAAGAACTGAAATTGGCAGCGAAGTAGGGCAGCATTTTGGTTATGAATATGTTGGGATCTTTCAGACACCTGACGAGGTGGCAAATCACGCTTTTCAGCCAAATGCAGCACCCGGAGATGTGATTTTTAAGGACCAGTTAACAGTCGATACCGATGGCGATGGAATTCCTGATGAAGCGGATGGAGTTATTAATGATGCTGACCGTGTTTACTTAGGTAGTGCCATCCCTTCTTTAAATTATGGATTTAATTTCGCAGCAAGATATAAGAGCTTCGATCTGACCTTTTTTGCATCAGGAGCGAGTGGTTATTTGATTAACAGCCGCCTGTATCGTACTCTTATGCATACTACCGATTATATAAACTGGCATGAGGATATACTTGACCGCTGGACTCCGGATAATACAAACACAGATATTCCTAGAGTGGTAAGGGATGATCCTAATGGAAATAACAGGGATTCAAACCGGCCGGGCTGGTTACAGAATGGAGCACACCTCAGGTTGAATACAGTTTCGCTGGGTTATAATCTGCCAGATAACGCTATTAAATTCCTTCAGACAGCCCGCGTTTATGCAACAGTGCAGAACCTCTATACTTTCCAGGCTTATAAAGGCTACAATCCTGATTTTAACAATGTAAATGTTGAAGGAGATATTGCTCCGTTCAGCCCGGGATTTGATGAAGGTTCTTATCCAAGACCAAGAACTTATATGTTAGGTGTTCAAATTTCATTCTAGTGCCGCTTGAAGATCAGGCAGGCGGGGAAATTAGCTGCCGTTGTTGGTGTTTTCCGGCAACAGATTTACAGAGAAGAATCCTGCCAGTCTTTATAAAGCACAAGTAAATAATAAACAAATTTAATTATGAGATTAAGTAAATATATTTTAATGTCCATGCTGACAGCGTCTGCCATTATAGGTTGTGACGATGAACTGGAGTTAAACAGCCCGAATAATCAGCAGCCGGAGGTTTTCTGGCAAACAGCAGACCATGCAATGGTAGCCACTAATGCTATATATTCAAATCTTATTACTGACGGGTATTATATGCGGATGGTTCCCGCCCTTACTGATGGAAGAGGGGACGATTTTCAGCAGGATACTCCCTGGTGGGATTTGGCGCAGGTGGCTAATTTTACGGCTTTGCCAACCACTGGTCCAATCCAGTGGGTTTGGGAAGCTCACTACCAGGCAATCTTCAGGGCAAACCAGGTTCTTCAGAACGTACCTGAAATTGATATGGATGAAGACTTAAAGCAACGGGTGCTGGGTCAGGCTTACTTCCTGAGGGGTTTGTCTTACTTTAACCTGGCAAATAATTTTAAAGTAGTACCTGTTGTAACAATTCCACCGGCAGATGCCACTGAATATTATCCTGAAACGGCTACAGAAGAGGTTTTATGGCAGCGGATTTTCGACGACTTCCAGAACGCTAAAGACAGATTGCCTGTTTCATATAACAATGTTAATGGTCCCGATGCAGGTCAGGTAGGCAGGGCAACTAAAGGGGCTGCAGCCGGAATGCTTGGTAAAGCATTCCTTTTCAGGGAGCAATGGAGGAATGCGGCTGATGAATTTGAGTTTGTAATGGGGCTTGCAGATGAGGGAGTATATGGCTTAGTGGATAATTATCGTGATAATTTTAGTCCTTTAAGTGAAAATAATATGGAATCCTTATTTGAAGTTCAGTTTGCAACGCCGGATCAGGTAGGTGGAACAACTATGAATTATGGTGGGGAGCCAAATGCAAACTGGATGCAGGTTTCTTCAGTAGGACATACCTATGCAATGAGCGGATATGGATATAATGATTTTCTTCCTACACGCTGGTTGTACAATACATTTAAAGAAGAAAGAACGGTTGAAGGTAAACTGGACCCCCGTTTAAATGCAACTATTGCTTCTTATGAACCGGAAGCAGGTGATACAACTGTTTATAACGGACAGCCATGGTTAAATCCCAAAGATGCCATTTATCCAAGTAAATATACTCATGAAGGTATCCCCGGCTTTAACTCAGAAAGTCAGGGAGGCGTAGAGCGTTCCGGTATAAATTACAGGGTCCTTCGCTATGCAGATATCTTATTAATGTACGCAGAGGCTCTTAATGAACTGAACTTTACTGCGGAAGCCTATGCATATATTCAGCAGGTAAGAGACAGGGCTAATCTGCCTGATCTGGCAGAGGTCAGGCCGGCGATGAGCCAGGAAGAAATGCGTGACCAGATTGCGCATGAAAGATTACTGGAATTCTCTATAGAAAGTATGCGGATACATGACCTCATCAGATGGGGGTGGTTTTACGATGCTGAAAAACTGGCAGAGCTAAGGTCACATGACGCAGAATTTAATAACTGGTCTCCGGGAAAAGAGTATTTGCCTATTCCACAAAGGGAGCTTGACCTGAATGTTAATTTGCAGAGAAATCCGGCAAATTAAAGTCAGCCAGCTTACATTTTATATTTTGAAAGGGTCTGCCCCGGTAGCATATTTTACTTCCGGGCAGGCCCTTTTTCTTTTTGCCTGTCTGTCCCCAAGCTGTTTATAAATCTGATGGTGGTTATTTGAAAAAAATGCAAACGTTTTCAAAAAATTTAATTGTAAATCTTACATTTTAAAAAACATAAGTGTATATTGTACGCTTAAACTCAAAGATTATTGGGTGTTTTGGTTTTGGTGCAGTATGTATCCCGCTTTTTTGGTGCCGGAGCCATTTTTTAAAAAACCATTTTTCAACTATAACTAATTAACACATGAGAATTTTTTCACGGCAGTTTGGAACTGCCATCGCGGCAGCGCTCTTTTTTACAGCAGGCTTTTCTTCCTGCTCTAAAGAAGAAAGTGAAATTTTAAATGACCCCTCCAGGCTGAAATCAGCCAAAGGGAAGGGGAACGGAAGTTTGAAGGGGGAGTTCGTGCAGTATCCTGATACTTATTGGGACATAGCCTCCTGGGATAATCACAGGCAGTGGGGCCCTTATAATGCCCACGACCCATCTATCATTAAAGAAGGAGCCTGGTACTACAGCTACAGTACCGATGCCTCTTTTGGAGATGTGGCGCCTGTGGGTATTCAAATCCGGAAATCGAAGGACCTGATCAACTGGAAGTTTCATAAAATGGCCCTGGATAGCCTTCCTGCATCAGGAGCAGCCTTTATAAGAGAACACGGTGGTGAGCCTTTCCAGTCTTTGTGGGCCCCGTATATTATGAAGGTGGGAAATGAATTCAGGTTATATTACTCCCTTACCGGCCCAACCCCCAGGTTAAGTGTAATGGGCCTTCTTACGTCTGCTGATCCTACAGGTCCCTGGGAAGATAAGGGGCTGGTGGTTACTTCTCTTAACGACCGCTCTCTGCAAACGAATGCAATAGACCCCAGCGTGGTGGTAAGCAAAACAGGGGAGCATTGGTTCTATTATGGATCGGCCTGGGATGGCATTTATGTCCTGCAGCTTGATCCTGCCACAGGCCTGGCAGCTACTCCCGGCGATAAAGGAAAGCGGGTTGCCCAGAGAGGTTTTACAGGAGGCAGAATCAATGGAAATATTGAGGGGCCGGAGGTGATATACAATCCTGAGTTCGATAAATATTATATGTTTATTTCCTACGACTGGCTGGCAACGAAATATAATGTGCGCGTAGGCCGCTCCGATTCCCCTGAAGGGCCTTTTTATGATTACCAGGGCAGAGATTTGAACGGGTATGAAGATAATGGCCCTATGATACTGGCTCCCTATAAGTTTGAAGGGCATAGTGGCTGGCAGGGAGTTTCCCACCCTGCCGTATTCCAGACAGACGGGCAGTTTTATATGGCCCACCAGGGCAGGCCGGGTAATGGAATCCACTATATGGTTTTACACACCCGCGAAATTTCCTGGACTGAAGATGGATGGCCGATCGTATCGCCGGAACGCTATGCGGGTATTGAACAGACACCTGTTTCCGGAGAAGAGTTAGTGGGTGAGTGGGAAGAAATTGTTTTAGGGTATCGTGTGGTCCCTGGCTATGCAGAGGAACAAACTTCGCCCGATTTCTCAGAATCATTCCGGGTTAATCTCCATGTGGATGGCACCATTAACGGCGACCCTGACAACAAGTGGACTTATGATGCGCCGTGGCTGACACTGGAGTGGGGTGGAGTATGGCTCGATGTGCTTAAAGTAGAGCGTGCCAGAGACTGGGAAAACCAAATTGATGAAACCCTTACATTTACAGGCCTGAATGGTGACGGAACAGCTATTTGGGGTAAAAAGCTAAATCAGTAGTTTGTAACCCTGATTGAAACCAGCTCCGGGGGGCATGCCTCCGGAGCGCTTTTCAACCCGCCCGCAATAAGAGCAGGACGGTAATTTTGCTGGAAAAGAACAGGGTATCCGCATTCTGTATATAGGTGATAAAGAAGTTTATCATAAGCATGTATAAGGAAGTTGCCTCCATAAGCAGGATGCTTGTTTAAAGCCGGGAATAAATACCCTGCTTATTATTGCCGATGGTGAAATATATGCTACCGGACATGTAGTGAAATAGTAAGTGCTGTTTAGCTGAAATTATAAAACTGCCCTTCGTATGTTGCAATATCAGGGGCAGTTTTTTTTGTGTCCTCCGCTGCTTGTCTGGCAGGAGCCAGGCAGTGATGTTGCAGGAAAAAAGCAGTAATTAAGTTTTCAGAATCCTTCAATGAAAACGTTTACTTATAAAAGATTTTTATTATAATTGTATATTATACACTTTAATGTGGTTCTGTAATCGTTTCAAACTTCATTGGGATTTCCTGATGGGAATTGAACACTGATCTGGTCTGAAGTTTGAAGTGCAAAGGTTTGTTTAGAATATTAACATTATAAATTTATTTCATTATTAATAACAAGCTATGATAAATAAGCGTTTTTCCTGGGCTGCTTTTGCGTTAAGCATAGCCGTTTCAGTAAATAGTTTTGCGCAGCAGTCAACTGCTTTCGTGGTTAAGGCCAACCAGCCTGTAACGGAAATTCAGCCAACCATGTGGGGTCTTTTCTTTGAAGACATTAATATGGGTGGCGATGGTGGCGTATATGCCGAGTTGGTGAAGAACCGCTCTTTTGAATTTGATACTCCAATGATGGGGTGGAAAGAAATAAAAGAGGGTGGCGCCGAAGGCAGTGTGCTGGTATATAATATTGGTGAAAAAAATCCTGCCAACCGCCGTTATGCCCGCGTAAAGGTAAAGTCTGATAATGGTCGCTATGGAATATCCAATGAAGGATTCCGTGGTATGGGTGTAAAAGAAGGAAAGCAGTATGATTTCTCTGTGATGGCCCGCCAGCAAAACGGAAGCAATTTCACGCTTACCCTTGAGCTTGTAAATGAAAGCGGACAAAAAATTGGTACTGCCACCGTTACCCCTGAAGGTACAGAATGGAAAAAGTATACCGCAAGCTTTACAGCTTCTGCCACTGAACCTAAGGCAACATTAAACCTCTGGACCAAAGGTAAAGGAGAAATCGATATTGACATGGTCTCCTTATTTCCAAAAGAAACCTGGAAAGGCCGTCCCGGAGGATTAAGAGCAGATATGATCCAGCTTTTAGCGGATATGAATCCCGGTTTCCTGAGATTCCCCGGTGGCTGTATTGTAGAAGGCCGTACTCTTGATGAAAGGTATGAGTGGAAAAAAACCATTGGTCCTGTGGAAGACCGCGATTTGATTGTTAACCGCTGGAATACAGAATTTGACCACCGTCTTACTCCGGACTACTACCAGTCTTTCGGTCTTGGCTTTTACGAATACTTTCTTACTGCAGAAGATATTGGAGCTGAGCCTATTCCAATTCTGAATGCAGGTATGGCATGCCAGTTTAATACCGGCGAAGTAGTGCCAATGGATCAGTTAGAGCCTTACATTCAGGATGCGTTGGATCTAATTGAATTTGCTAATGGACCAGCTGATTCTGAATGGGGTAAAAAGCGTGCCGAAATGGGCCACCCTAAACCATTTAACATGAAGTACCTTGGGGTAGGAAACGAGCAGTGGGGAGAGCAGTACATTGAGCGATTCGATGCATTTGAGAAAGTGCTGAAAGAAAAGCATCCTGAAATTACACTTGTTACCACTACCGGCCCTTTTCCTGCAGGCGACCGCTTCGATTACCTGAATAAGGAATTGCGGGACCGTAATGTGGAGCTTATTGATGAGCATTATTACAATACCCCAGAGTGGTTCCAGCAGAATGCCACCAGGTACGATAGCTACGACCGCAACGGACCTAAAATTTTTGCGGGTGAGTATGCCGCCCAGAGTGTGGCAATTGCGAGCCCTGACAATAAGAATAACTGGTTAACAGCAATGTCTGAAGCTGCTTTTATGACTGGCCTGGAGCGTAATGCCGAGGTGGTGGTAATGGCTTCTTATGCGCCTTTATTTGCTCATGCCGAAGGCTGGCAGTGGACTCCTGACATGATATGGGTTGATAACCTGAAAGCACAGGGCACACCTAATTATTATGTGCAGAAGTTATTTTCCACTAATGCAGGAACGCATGTGGTTCCTATGCTGCTTGACAATAAAGCAGTAACCGGTCAGGATAAGTTGTTTGCATCAGCGGTAATTGATAAGAAAACCAACGAAGTTATCCTTAAAATTGTAAACACCTCGGACAAGGCACAGTCAAAAGAAGTGTTGCTGGAAGGTGTTAAAAAACCTGGCAGAAAAGGAACTGTCACTGTATTGAAAAGTGATAACCTGGACGCTATGAACACCCTGGATAAGCCTGCACAAATTGTTCCTGTGGAGCAGCCCCTTAAAGTAAGAGGAAACAAGCTTAACCTTGATCTTGCTCCTTATTCCGTATCGGTTGTAAGGGTAAAAATGAGTTAATATAAAGCCCCTGTATTCAGGAAACTCCTTTATTCTATTAAGTAGTTCAAAGTTTCTGAAATAAGGCTGCGATAAGATACCGGCTGCTCTAATGATGAAGAGCAAAAAAAAAGAGGTTGTCTCAATAGGGGCAATCTCTTTTTTTTGTCACCCGCCAAATCTTTTCGAACATAAAAAGCTGAATAAAAAAACCTTTATAAGCTTTATGTGTTAAACCTACGTTTAATGAAATTTAGTTTGTTTTGTCGGATCAGGTAAATCATTGAGAAAAAGCTGAAATTTGTGGAAAAAGCATTATATAATTTTGATGTAAGTTTTTTAAGTGTTTTATTTACCTTTATAAGCAGGCGGGAAAATCAGCCGCTATAAAAGTTTGATTGTTTTTGAATTTGCTTTATCGGGGGACAAAAATCCCGGAACATAACAACGTTTACATTATTCATGAATGTTGCCTTAAATTTTTTAGTAAAGAGATTTTTATAGTGGAGTTTCCTGAAGCGCTTTTTCTTGCCCTCAGACTGACAACGATTGCATTTATGTGAAAGGCCCCGTGTGTTTGTTTAATCTGACAGGAGTATCGTTTATATGGGAGCGCCCCGGGAATTTTTTCTGACTAAGGATACAGGCTCAAATAAAAGAGCTTTCTTATATATTTTTAACCTGAATGTCTGTTATCATGAAACAAAACCAACTTTTAACCAATTTTTTGCCAGCTGATTCCCACTGGCGTCTATCCCTTTTGCAGCCTTCCGGAAAGGTCCTTTCCCGAAGATGGCCTTTACCATTACTTGTCTTTATTATGTTCCTGCTGAGCTTTCAGGCTTTTGCAGTTGATTTTACAGGTAATATAAATTCCCATGACCCTGCCACCATTGTAAAAGATGGAAGCAGGTATTATCATTTCACCACCGGTAATGGTATTTGGTATTCCTATTCCGATAATCTGACTAACTGGACTGCCGGTGGTACTGTGTTTCCGGCGGGGCAGTGGCCTTCCTGGATAAATTCTGCTGTGCCGGGTTTTGCCGGGGAATTCTGGGCACCGGGTATCATCCAGATGAATGGATATTTTTATTTGTATTACTCTGTTTCCACTTTTGGTTCGTCACGTTCTGCTATCGGAGTGGTGAGGACTGCCTCTTTAAATAACCCAAACTGGCAGGATCTGGGTATGGTGGTTAGCTCAAATGGAGGAAGTAACGAGATTAACGCAATCGATGCAGGTATGTTCCGGGATACCAACGGCAGGGTGTATATGACCTATGGTTCCTGGTTTGGTGGTATAGGCGTGGTGGAAATCAATCCTTCCACAGGCAAAACGACAGGCAGCACCACTCATATTTATGCCGGAGGGCATGAAGATATTGAGGCTCCTTATATTATGAAAGAGGGAAATTACTACTATCTTATCGTCAATAAGGGAAAATGCTGCCAGGGTCTTGAAAGTACTTACCGCCTGAGGATCGGTCGGTCCACAAGCATTACCGGCCCATATAGTGGCTGGAGAGATTTGCTGACCAGTTCAGGAAAGTATGTGGGGCCGGGTCATTTTGGTCTGCTTCGGGAAGGTGGTTGTAACTATGTTTCCACCCATTACTATGATGGAAGTGATAATGGAAGAGCTAAGCTTGATATCCTGAAAATGACTTTTTCTAATGGATGGCCTGCGCTAACCAGGAACTTTACCTTTGGTGATTGTTCTGAGCCAAACCCCGGACCAACTCCCGGCGCATCTTACTATCAACTACGAAACAGGGGTACAGGGTTGCTTTTGGATGGTATGGGACGTACCTCAAATGGTAGTGCCGCCGGGCAGTATGCTAATACTACTCATAATAATTCGCAATGGGAGATCATTCCCAATGGAAGTTACTTTCAATTACGAAACAGGGGTACAGGATTGGTACTGGATGGCATGGGAGAAACTGCTAATGGTTCGGATGTAGGCCAGTGGGCCAATACCACGCACGTAAATTCCCAATGGAGCCTGCAACAATACAGTGGAAATTATTACAGGCTTCAGAACCGGGGTACAGGCTTATATCTTGATGGTATGGGCCGAACAGCAAACGGAAGTGCTGCCGGCCAGTGGGCCAATACTGCTCATGTAAATGCGCAGTGGGAACTAATCCTTGTTTCCGGGGCAGCTATAGCATCCTCATCTTTTAATGAAGAGCTGAAAGTGGTTAGTAATGAGAAGACTGATGAGGTGAGGGTATATCCGAATCCGGCATCGGATGTTTTAAATATTTCTTTACCTTCAGAATCCGGCATCGGGCCAAAAGTGAAATTGGTTGATGCGGCTGGTAAGCTGGTACGGGAGTCTGCTGTTGCAGGAAACAGCTTGCAGTTAAATGTGGCGTCTGTGAGCCAGGGCTTTTATATTCTTATTATTGAAGATGGCCAAAAAGTTATTAAACAAAAAATAATGATAGAATAATCAATCTCCTGTATTTAGTACGAAAAAGAGGCTTTCCGGCAATGGTAAAGCCTCTTTTTTGTTTGCGCTGTATGCCTGGCTCTGGTGTTTTTTCAGTTGGAAAATCTTTTAAATTCCGGGAGTTTCTGATTTTCAGCCTGCCTGAAATATGGTTTTCATGGAAAAGGATCCTGATTCACCCCGGGCAGCGGCCCGGAGGTTTTGGAGAATGCTTTTTTTTGACGATTATCTTATCACAATTTGTCGGGGGTTTATTTTTACTTTAATTTATTAAGTGTTATTTTTACATTTATGGTATTGGATATTCTTTCTTTTTGAGGTGGATTATCTTTAAAAATAAGGGCATCGATGGTGTTCATATGGATATTCAAAGATGATTGAATGTATAAATTATTTGAAAACATACAATCATTAGGAAGTTGTGCTTTTTTTTCCAAGTTTTCGCCTGCGATCGGTTTAAAATGAGAAAAGATTAAAAACACTAAATGAAATACACATCCAATTTCAGGATTTTAACCTGCGCTCTGTGGGTTATCTCTTTTACCGCCCTCTCTGCAAGGGTGGCTGCTCAATCTTCCAGTACCATGCCATCTTCAGAAATCAGGGTGCATGATCCGGTAATGATCCGCCAGAACGGTACTTACTATCTCTTTTCTACAGGCTATGGTATTTCTGTTTTTTCCTCTCCGGATATGAAAAACTGGAAACGTGAAAAGCCTGTGTTTGCAACTCCTCCTGAATGGGCAGTCGCAACAGTTCCGGATTACAAAGGCCATACATGGGCTCCGGACATTGCTTTCCGCAATGGTGTTTATTACCTGTATTACTCAGTATCTTCTTTCGGGAAAAATACCTCGGCCATAGGGGTGGCAACTAATACCACTCTCAATCCTGAGGATCCTTCCTTTAAATGGGTAGACCATGGTAAAGTGTTGCAATCGGTTCCGGGCAGAGATGAATGGAATGCAATAGATCCAAACTTAATATTTAATGA
Organism: Cesiribacteraceae bacterium YIM B00369; assembly: GCA_017948555.1. GTDB lineage: Bacteria > Bacteroidota > Bacteroidia > Cytophagales > Cyclobacteriaceae > Nafulsella. The sequence continues at coordinate 23,135 of JAFMYY010000031.1, forward strand.
GGAAGGGCAGCCATGGTTAACTTTTGGTTCTTTCTGGAACGGGATAAAGCTGGTGAAGCTCGATAAGGGCCTGAAAGAAGTTGCTCAGCCGGAGCATTGGTATACCATTGCAGCCCGTCCTGAGGGAAATCCTGAAATTCAGGGGCAGGAAAACGGAAGAAATGCTATTGAAGCACCTTTTATCTTTAAGAAAGATAACTCATACTACCTGTTTGTTTCTTTCGATTACTGCTGTAAAGGGGAGAACAGCACCTATAAAATGGTTGTGGGCCGGGCAGATAATTTAGTTGGCCCTTATCTTGATAAAGCAGGAAAATATATGGTTGATGGCGGAGGTACTTTAGTGCTGGAAGGAAACAGGGACTGGCACGGGGTAGGGCATAATTCAGTTTATAATTTCGATGGTACCGATTATCTGGTGTTTCATGGATATGATGCTGCTGACGAAGGTAAGCCAAAACTAAGAATTGAAAAGCTGGAATGGACACCGGATGGATGGCCTGTGGTAGCCGCTCAGGACTCAAAAGCTAATCCGGTGCCGGCAAAAAAAGATAAAAAGAAAAAACAAAAATAGTTTAAAAATAAACCTTGTTTAACCTCCCCTTGCAGGAGCAGGGAAATGCTATGGTTCTGCAGCCCGTGGAGAGTAAGTGCAGGGTTTTTACCTAATCAATAATTACACCAATATGCTAAAAGTTTTCAAATCCGCTGCAGCCTTTTCCCTTGCAGTTTTTTGTTTGTTTTCCTGCCAGACAGGTAAGGAGCAGGCTGAACAGAGCTCCGCTGAATTTAAAGGTCCGGATTGGGAGGATGATTACAGCTCCATCACAGATATTGAGCACTATAAAAAATGGGGCACCTTTAATGTGCATGACCCTTCTGTAATTAAGGCGGACGATTATTACTATATGTATTCTACCGATGCCATATGGTACCCACAGGGTGCTGTAAGGGAATCAGATACTATTAAGACCGGTAATATGCATGTTCGCCGTTCGAAAGACCTGGTGAACTGGGAATTTGTAGGCTGGGCGTTCGATAGTGTACCTGCAGAGGCCGATGCTCATATTAAAGAAGCCTCTGGTGGTAAGGATAACGGAGGAATATGGGCTCCCTATATTCAAAAACATAATGATACCTACCGTCTTTATTATTCGGTTTCGGTTTTTGGCGCAAATACCTCTGCCATAGGCCTGGCAACAAGTAAATCACCTGAAGGGCCATGGGAGCAGCAGGGCCTGGTGGTAAAAACTTTTGAAAAGGATCCTGTTAATGCCATAGACCCCAGCATTGTGGTTGATGCCAAAACCGGAAAATACTGGATGGCTTACGGATCATATTTTGGCGGATTATACGTTGTGGAATTAAACCCTGAAACAGGCCTTGCTAAAACACCAGGCGATTTAGGTAAGGTAGTTGCCCGTCGTGCGGAACCAAAAACCAGAATTATTGAGGCTCCTGAGGTTATTTATAATCCTGAAACAGAAAAATACTACCTGTTTGTGTCATACGATGCCCTTTTTACTCATTATAATGTCCGTGTAGGCAGAGCCGATAACCCTGAAGGACCTTATCTGGATATGTTCGGCAAAGACATGGCCGAAACCACTAATAACTACCCGGTATTAACCTATGCTTACCGCTTCGACGGCCACCCGGGCTGGGCAGGGGTAGCACATTGTGCAGTACTTAATGACGATGGAAAATTCTTTATGTTCCATCAGGGAAGGCTGTCGCCTGAAAACCTGGCGATGGTGCTGCATGCAAGAGAAATCTTCTGGACTGAAGATGGCTGGCCTGTTGTATCTCCGGAGCGTTATGCAGCAGTGCCCGAAGCTCCTGTTGAGGAAGGCGATGTAACAGGAGAATGGGAATACATGCATTTAGCTGAGGTAAAGGATACGGTAACGCTCTGGCAGGGCCAGATCCCTCCCGGCGGCTGGCATTACAGCAAAGAAATGTTTAATAATTCCCAAAAGATAGAGTTGCTGCCTGGTGGCGAAGTTGCGGGCAGCATTGACTTTGATACCTGGAAACTGGAAGATAAAAAACTTCAGCTGAGTAAGTCTGGAAATGCCGGAGTTCAGGAAGTGTTTCTGGCCCATGGCTGGGATTGGGAAAACGACAGAAAGACAATTATTCTGACAGGTCTTGCGGAAGATGGATTCAGTATCTGGGGTAAAAAGGCAGGGCAGGATTAAGGATTGGCAGCAATAGAATAATTTATAATTACATTAATTTTTTTTAAGAAAAATGAAAAAATCATTATTAAGTTTAGCAGGCTTATTCTTCTGTGCATTTGCTTTTGCCCAGAATACAGCTGATTTAAATGTACAGGGAGGGGACCTGAAGATCAATAAGCATATCTATGGTCACTTTGCGGAACACCTGGGCCGCAATATTTACGGAGGTTTTTATGTTGGGGAAGATAATACAACCATTCCTCATACTAACGGGGTGCGGAATGATGTGGTGGAAGCTCTTAAGACCTTAAAAGTGCCTAACCTTCGCTGGCCTGGTGGCTGTTTTGCTGATACCTACCAGTGGAAAGATGGTATTGGTCCTAAAGAAGACAGACCTACTATTGTAAATACCTGGTGGGGGGGCGTAACTGAAGATAACAGCTTTGGTACCCACGACTTCCTGAATATGTGCGAGCTGATTGGTACTGAGCCTTACCTTGCAGGTAACATCGGTAGCGGTACTGTGCAGGACCTGATGGACTGGGTGCAGTATGTAAACTTTGAAGGTGAAAGCCCAATGTCAAAGCTGCGTCGTGAAAACGGCCGTGAAAAGCCATGGAATGTAAAGTTCTGGGGTGTGGGAAATGAAGCCTGGGGTTGTGGTGGTAACATGACACCTGATTATTATGCCAACGAATATCGTAAGTATGCCACCTTTATGGCTGGCTGGACAAACGAAGGAGGCTTGTACAGAATTGCATCAGGTGCTAACTCAGCCGACTACAATTGGACTGAAACACTTATGAAAAATATTCCTGCAAATATGGTTTCCGGTATTGCACTTCACCATTATTCAGTAATTGACTGGGGTGCTAAAGGCCCGGCAAGAGGCTTTACCGAAGAGCAGTATTTTACTACCATGCAGCAGGCTTTATTTATGGATGAGCTGGTAACTAAGCACTCAGCCATTATGGATAAATACGATCCTGAAAAAAGAGTAGCTCTTGTAGTAGACGAATGGGGCGGATGGTATGAGTCGGAGCCAGGTACGAACCCTGGTTTCCTTTATCAGCAGAATACTATGCGCGATGCGATGATTGCCGGAACTACCCTGAACATCTTCCACAAGCATTGTGAGCGTGTGCGTATGGCAAACCTTGCCCAAACCATTAATGTGTTGCAGGCTGTAATCCTTACTGACGGTGAGAAAATGTTGCTGACACCTACTTACCACGTAATGGAAATGTACAATGTACACCAGGATGCCACCTTATTGCCACTGGAGATTAAGAGCAATGAATATACAGTTGGAGGTAATACTTTACCTGCTGTTTCAGGTTCTGCCTCTAAAAAAGATGGCGTTACCCACATTTCTCTGGTTAATATCGATACTAAGAAAAGCCAGGAAGTAACTATTAATTTAGCAGGTGGAAAACTTAAGAATGTAACAGGAAGAATCCTTACCTCTAAAAATGTAACGGATTATAATTCATTCGAAAAGCCAGAATTAATTACTCCGGCTAACTTTAAAGGAGCAAAGCTTAAAGGAAATACGCTTACAGTAAAATTACCTCCGGTTTCAGTAGTAGTGCTGGAGCTGAAGTAATTATTATATCCTGAAAAGATTAATGAGAGATACCAACATAAACAGAACAGTGCTGTCGTCCCTTAAAAAAGGGATGGCAGCAGGTTTTGGGCTGGGGTGTATGCTGCTTGCAGCAGTGCCTTCCAATGCCCAGAACGTAAAGATAAAAGAAGGTAATCCTGTAATTAAAGATAAATTTACAGCCGACCCTGCCGCATTAGTGCACGATGGTACGGTTTATCTGTATGCAGGGCACGACGAAGCGCCGAACGATTTTCATTTTTACAGAATGAATGAATGGCTGGTGTATTCCTCCACCGATATGGTAAACTGGAAGGAGCACCCGGTGCCGCTGAAACCTGCTGATTTTAAGTGGGCTAAAGGTGATGCATGGGCAGCGGAGGTTATTGAAAAGGATGGAAAGTTCTATTGGTATGTAACTGTTACCCATGATGATACCCATCCCGGGAAGGCCATTGGAGTTGCTGTTGCCGACAGCCCCACCGGACCATTTAAGGATGCCAGAGGTTCTGCGCTTATTACCAATGACATGACCACTGAGTATACGGAAATTAGCTGGGATGATATTGATCCTACCGTTTTTATTGATGATGACGGGCAGGCTTATTTATTCTGGGGAAATACTCAGGCATATTATGCGAAATTAAAAGATAATATGACTGAGCTGGATGGTCCAATCATTCCTGTTAAAGGTCTTCCCAATTTTACCGAAGCTCCTTATATCCATAAGCGCAAAGGAAATTATTACCTTTCTTATGCTTACCAGTTCCCTGAGAAAATTGCCTATGCCATGAGCAAAAGCATTGAAGGTCCATGGGAGTTTAAGGGAATTCTTAATGAGCTGGCAGGAAACTCAAATACCAATCACCAGGCCATTATCGATTTTAAAGGCAAATCTTATTTTATTTACCACACCGGAGGTATCCAGCCAAATGGAGGTAGCTTCCGCCGTTCTGTAGCCATAGACAGGCTTTACTATAATAAAGACGGAACCATGAAAAGAGTGGTAATGACAACAGAGGGTATTGACCCTGCTAAATAAACTAATCAAAATAAAAGGCTACTCATGTAATTTTATGGGTAGCTTTTTTGTTGTTTTTGCACTTTGAAGGACGGGAAGATTGCAGGGATAGAGTAGATTCCTGATTACAGATTATGCGTTTGATAAAAGTTGTTTTAGTGTCAGAGCATATCAGTGATATCTCAGCCCTGCCTCCGGCCTTTTTTATAGTTAAAGAAAATTTTTCAAAATGCTGTGTTATAAAGGTTTATTGAGAATTGCCCCTGATGCTTCTTGCAGCTAAAACCCTTTACATAAAATTTAAATCCACAATAATGAAAAACGGTTTTATACGATTAGCGCTGCTGTTGCTGTTGCCTGCTGTTGGCTTCAGCCAGACAAGCGAACTTAAAAGCTTTCATTTATCAGATATAGAACTGCTGGAAAGCCCTTTTAAAAATGCTGAGCAGGTCGACTTGGATTATATAATGTCCATGGAGCCCGACAGGTTGCTGGCTCCATATTTGAGAGAAGCTGGTTTAAAACCAAAGGCAGAGGGCTATGGCAACTGGGAAGGAACGGGTCTGGACGGGCATACTGCCGGTCACTACATTACAGCCTTGTCGCTTATGTATGCCTCCACCGGCGACCAGCAGGTGCTGGACCGGCTGAACTATATGATAGGGGAGCTGAAGAAAGCGCAGGATGCTAATGGAAATGGGTATCTGGGAGGTGTTCCGGGTGGAAAAGCCATGTGGCAGGAAATAGCCAATGGTAAAATCAATGCCGATAACTTTTCCCTGAACGGGAAATGGGTACCCTGGTATAATATCCATAAAATTTATGGGGGCCTGCGCGATGCCTGGCTTTTTGCAGAAAACCGGCAGGCAAAAGAAATGCTTATTAAACTCAGCGACTGGAGCCTGGACCTGGTATCGGGCCTGAGCGATGCACAAATCCAGCAAATGCTTACCACCGAATATGGGGGTATGAACGAAGTGTTTGCAGATGTAGCGGTTATTACCGGAGACAAAAAGTATCTGGAGCTGGCACGCAAATTTTCGCACGAAAAGGTACTGGAACCTCTTTTAGCTGAGGAAGACCGTTTAACGGGTATGCACGCCAATACACAAATTCCTAAAGTAATAGGCTTTAAAAGAATAGCAGATGTGGCAGGAGATAAAGCATGGAACGATGCTTCACAGTTTTTCTGGGAAACAGTGGTAAATAACCGTACAGTAGCTATAGGTGGTAACAGTGTGCGGGAGCATTTTCATCCTGCCGATGATTTTACCCCTATGATTACCGACCGCGAAGGACCGGAAACCTGCAATACCTATAATATGCTTAAACTTTCCAGAATGCTGTACGAATCGAGCAGCTCCCTGGAGTATATTGAATTTTACGAAAGAGGACTGTACAATCATATCCTTTCTTCCCAGCATCCTGAAAAAGGCGGCTTCGTTTATTTTACTTCCATGCGCCCTAACCACTACCGTGTATACTCACAGCCCGAAGAAACCTTCTGGTGCTGTGTAGGATCAGGCCTGGAAAACCATGCAAAATACGGTGAGCTTATTTATGCTCATTCCGAAAATGATATATATGTAAACCTCTTTATTCCCTCAAAGCTGAACTGGGAAGAAAAGAAGCTGGCGTTGACTCAGCAAACAAATTTTCCTGAAGAAGAGAAAACGCTTATTACCATTGATAAGGTTAAGAAAGGAAAATTTACACTTAACATCCGCTATCCGTCCTGGGTAAAAGAAGACGGGTTAAAAGTAAAAATAAACGGTAAAGAGGAAGAGGTGAAAGCACAGCCAGGTTCTTATGTAGCCTTAAACAGGAAGTGGAAAAAGGGAGATAAGGTAGAAATATCGTTGCCCATGCAAACTAAGCTGGAGCAGCTGCCTGATCAGTCTCCTTATTATGCCGTTATACACGGGCCACTGGTGCTGGCTGCTAAAACAACTGCCGATGAGGTAACAGGACTCTTTGCCGATGATAGCCGCATGGGCCATATTGCAAGCGGTGAATTGCACCCAATGCAGGAGGCGCCTCTTTTTGTGAGTGCAGATAACGACATACTTTCTAAAATTAAGCCGGTGGCAGGAAAGAAGCTGGCCTTTAATGCGCCTGAGCTTATATATCCCGACACTTATGATAATCTTGAGCTTATTCCGTTTTACCAGGTGCACGACAGCCGCTATGTGGTTTACTGGCAGCACAGCAGCCCGCAGCAGCTTGACAGCCTCCGCCGCTTAACCAGTGAACAGGAAAAGGCAAAAATGGCTTTAGAAGCCCAAACCATCGACAAAGTAGCGCCCGGAGAGCAGCAGCCGGAGTCTGACCACTTCTTTAAAGCCGAAGGTACTGAAAGCGGAGTGCACCAAAACCGCCACTGGCGCCATGCCACCGGCTGGTTCAGCTACAACCTCAAGGATAAAAAAGGAGAAGCAAAATTCCTGCGCCTTACCTATTACGGCTTAGACAGAGGCCGCAATTTTGATATCCTTATTAATGATAAAAAGATAGCAACAGTCAATCTGGACGGCTCACAGGGCGACCGCTTCTATACCGTAGATTATCCAATACCTGCGGAGCTTATTAAAAAAGGGAAGGATAATACCCTGGTAACTAAATTCAAGGCACATCCCGGTTCTGTTGCAGGAGGTATTTACGGAGTAAGACTGATGAAGGGGGAATAAAGGAAAAAAAGGAAAAAGGGGCTTCAGGGCCCTTTTTTTTTGTTCCATAAAAAAACCTCAACCCATCGGGGCAGAGGTTTAGAAAACTTAACTACTACTACTACTACTACTAACTAAACTATTTCTGATGCCGTATTTTTGGCTTCTTTGTTTTATTCACTATTTTTTCATGCTTCATTGCTTTATAGTCATGGAAGCTTTGCTGTTGCTGATAAACGTAGGCTGTATGGCTACAGCCGGGTAAGAGAATGGCACAAACAAATAGCCCCAAAAGCAATTTAAGTATATGGCTGTTCATCGTTATTTATTTTTGGTATAATTAACGTGTATCGTAAAAGTACAAAATGCTAAGGTTCGGGTTATGTTGTTTAAGCGGTGGATGGTACTGATGACAGAATTTTCGTAAACCTGTAAATTTTTTAATCCTTATGTCACTCGCAAAAATTGAAGAAATATTAGGGAAGGAGGCGGAGAACCTGCTTAACCACCAATGTAAAACGGTGCCAAAGAGCCAGCTGCACTTGCCCGGGCCGGACAGTATTGACCGGATGTTTGTGCCTTCCAATAGGAATCCGCAGGTGCTGCGCAGCCTTGCTGCACTCCATAATGCCGGACGCCTTGGAGGAACCGGCTATGTTTCCATTCTCCCTGTCGACCAGGGAATAGAGCATACAGCGGGAGCATCCTTTGCACCAAACCCTGTTTACTTCGATCCGGAAAATATTGTAAAACTGGCCATTGAGGGTGGCTGTAATGCAGTTGCCTCCACTGTTGGCGGACTGGCTTTACTTAGCCGGAAATGGGCACATAAAATACCATTTGTGGTAAAAATCAATCACAATGAGCTGATGACCTACCCGAATAAGTACGACCAGATTATGTATGCTTCGGTGGAAGATGCCTGGAACCTGGGCGCTGCCGCCATAGGAGCTACTATTTATTTTGGTTCGGAAGACTCAAACCGGCAACTTATAGAAGTGGCACAGGCATTTGAACGGGCGCATGAACTGGGTATGGCTACTATCCTCTGGTGTTATACCCGTAATGAAGGATTTAAGAAAGACGGAACCGATTATCATACGGCAGCAGACCTTACAGGGCAGGCTAACCACCTTGGCGTTACTATTCAGGCCGATATTATAAAGCAAAAGCTGCCGGAAAATAATGGAGGCTTTAAAGCAATTGGGTTTGGTAAAACGCATCCCGATATGTATAATAAGCTCAGCAGCGACCACCCGATAGACCTGACCCGGTACCAGCTTGTCAATTGCTATATGGGAAGGATCGGGCTAATAAATTCAGGAGGAGCTTCTGCCGGATCATCGGATCTGAAGGATGCTGTACGGACTGCGTTAATTAATAAAAGGGCCGGCGGAATGGGATTAATTAGTGGAAGAAAAGCATTTCAGCGGCCAATGAAGGAAGGAATTGAACTTTTACAGGCAATTCAGGACGTTTATCTTTCGCAAGAAGTTACGATTGCATAAATTAGCGGTCTTAAATTAAAATACTATGGCTTGGTTTAAAAGACAGGATAAAGGAATTCTTACCCCTACAGAGGCAAAAAAGGAAGTGCCTGATGGTCTTTGGTTCAAAACCCCTGGAGGTAAAATAATCCACACCCGCGAATTAAGGGAGAATTGTTATGTTGTACCCGACGATAACTTCCATGTAAGAATTGGTTCAAAGGAGTATTTCGAAATCCTGTTTGATAAAAATGAATTTACAGAGTTAGATGCTCAGATGGAATCGGCGGACCCGCTTTCGTTTGTGGATAGCAAACCTTATCCGCAGCGTATAGTGGCCTCGCAGAAGAAATCGGAGCTTAAAGATGCCGTAAGAACAGCTCATGGGAAAATAAATGGCCAGGATCTGGTGGTCGGCTGTATGGATTTCAGCTTTATAGGTGGTTCTATGGGTTCAGTAGTAGGGGAAAAGATCGCCCGCGCTATTGACTATAGCCTGAAGAATAAAATCCCTTTCCTGATGATTTCCAAATCAGGCGGTGCCCGTATGATGGAAGCCGGCTTTTCGCTGATGCAGATGGCTAAAACTTCGGCGAGGCTGGCACTTCTTGCCGAAGCTGGAATTCCTTATATATCCCTGCTTACAGATCCTACCACCGGAGGTGTAACTGCTTCTTATGCGATGCTGGGCGACTTTAATATAGCCGAACCTGGTGCATTAATTGGTTTTGCCGGCCCGCGGGTAATACGTGAAACAATTGGTAAGGACCTGCCAAAAGGTTTTCAGAGCTCCGAATTTGTGCTTGAGCATGGGTTCCTTGATTTTATAGTAGATCGCCGTAATTTGAAAAGTAAGATTAGTTTGCTGATTCAGATGCTTGCGTAAGCAACAGAATATCAGAATATTATAAAAGCCGGCCCCTGAAGCCGGCTTTTTTTACGGGTAAGCATTAACAAGGAGCCGGCCATTTCCTGTAATGGAAAAGTATAATTTTCGGGTAAAATAAAAAACTTAGTGCCTCCTTTTGAAGTATTACATAACAAGAGCAGAATTAAAGTCTGATTTTTATCAGACAGATTACGCAAATTTTTTTAACGACTTATCTATGGATACTACTTTAGAAGACAGAAAAATTACCTGGGGACTAACTGCAATTTATGGGCTGGTTTCAGAACTGGTACCAATCATAGCCCTTTTATTATACGTTTTTGTATGGGGAAATCTCATCAATGATTATAATCTCAGCTTTACACATGAGTTTATGTCGGAGATAGGAGTGTTTATATTAATGTGTATCGGCTTTTTAAGCCATGCCGGCACCTCATTCTGGATTGCGAAGAGGAGCAGGACAAGGACCCTGTTTAATGGTTTCAGGCTCTTACTTACTGTAATAGTGGTGGAGATAGCCTTCTATTATATTGTAGGGCTGGACTTCAGGTTACGTTATTCCTTTACCTTTCTTACCTATGCGGTAGGAATAGTGCTGGCAGCTATTACTCCACCAGTGTTGAAAGGCAAAAAAACACACCGGAAAGACTGGGATGCCCTGAAAGATGAGGAATACGAAAAGAAAACAAGAAAATAAAAATTTATAAAATCAGTTTATTATCAGGAGCTTTCTGCATTTGCAGGAAGCTCTTTTCTTTTGTGCTTATAGCCGCACATATATGTGGAGAGTGTTGAATTTAAAAGAATATTAATTTAATTGCAGGGTTTCTTTTGTGATGAATGAAAGTAAAATTTTTATATATTTGTAACAAAAAGTACCTTGACTTAATCCTTAACCATCATACTTTTTTAATCAGTGTTCCTTCACTTTTTTGTGTTTTTTTTCAGAAAAATTTCAACAAGTGCCTTGATTAAGAGCGCAAAATGTGTAATTTGTTAAAAGGAACAAATCAAACAGATGAAAATCATGAGCTGTTTCTTTAAGTATGACAATTTTTTATGATAACCGCCCGACTCGCTGAAAAAGAAGATGAACGACTGCAGGAACTGTTCAGGTACGAAATGCTGGATACTCCTGAAGACGAAGAGTTTAATGATATAGTGAAATTAGCCTCCTATATTTGCCAGGCTCCTATTGCCCTTATATCACTCCTCGACAGTTGCCGGCAATGGTTTAAGGCAGAGGTTGGCTTAGATGAAAAAGAAACGCCACGGGACATATCTTTTTGTGCACACGCTATCCACTATAACAATGTTATGGTAGTGGAAGATGCTCTTGAAGATGAGCGGTTTTTCGATAACCCCCTGGTTACAGGAGGGCCAAAGGTCCGCTTTTACGCAGGAGCACCGCTTGTCAGTCCCGGAGGATATAAAATAGGTACTTTATGCGTGTTGGATCACGAACCACGGAGTTTAACGGAGGACCAGACCTTTGCTCTGGAAACGCTTTCCCGCCATGTGGTGCAGAAGATGGAGCTTCGCAAAAAGAATAAAGAATTAAGTAAGCTTTTTGATAATTACTTAAGCCTGGAAAGAGAGTTTCACGACAGGCAAAAAGCTTTTGCCAAGGCTCAAAGAACAGCTGATATTGGAATTTTTGAATATAATGTGGAGACTGATTCTTTTAAAGGATTTGGCAGTTTCTATCTTATTCTCAATCTGCAGGAAGGAGTAATTTTTAAGTGGAGTGATATGTGCCGGCTGGTACATCCGGAGGATCTTCCATCCTTTAATTCTTTTTTTAAAAAGGTACTTAAAGAAGAAAAACACTATACTTTTGAATATCGATGCATCCGTGAAGGTACAGGGGAAGAAGTGTGCCTGCGGAGTACCGGTGAGGTAGTAAGAAACAGCAGGGGAGAAGCTGTAAAGGTTATTGGTGCGAAGCAGAATATTACCGAAAAAAGGAAAGGCGAAGAGGAACTTAAGAAGCAGAATGAAGAACTTTTGAAGGTGAATAATGAGCTTGACCATTTTGTTTCCAGAGTGTCGCACGATTTGCGGGCTCCCATTTCCACTGTATTGGGGCTTGTGGAACTTATTCTTAAGCATGAAACGGAGACAGATAAAATAAAAGAGCTTCTGATGCTGGTAAAAAAGAGTCTTGAAAAACAGGACCACTTTATAAGGGAAATTCTTGACTATTCCCGTAATTCGCGAATGCCTCCCGTTCCTGAAAACATTGATTTTGAAGAATTAGTAGCCGAAATCCTGTCCCACCTTCAGTATTCATATGAGCAGGAGAAGGTAAAATACTCTCTTGCAGTGGAGCAAAAGTCACGGTTTTTAACAGATAAAAGCCGGCTGTATGTGATCTTAACCAACCTTATTTCTAATGCAATAAAATACCTGAACCAGCAAAATGAATTTAATATTGTATGTGTGCAGGTAACGGCTACAGAGCAGGAAGCTGTTATACGGGTGGAGGATTCCGGGATAGGAATTGAAAAAGAGCACCTTAATAAGGTTTTTGAAATGTTTTACCGTGCCACAGATAAAAAGCCTGGTTCCGGATTAGGATTGTATATTGTGAAAGAATCTGTCAGGAAGCTGAATGGTGATGTAAAACTGGAATCTGTTTATGGAAACGGAACAACCGTTACTATCCGTATCCCTAATATGCAGGCGCAGGAAGCAGAGGATTAAAATCCTGTAAAAGCACTGTGTGAAAAGAAAAAAGAGGCCGTATCAGTATAAAAGCTTTACCGGACTCAGAAACTTTATTTCTGATTTTTGCTAACCCGGTTGAAGCGCATATAAGCTCTGGCTTATATTGATACGGCCTGTTATTCTTTACCGGAGGAAGGTTACCTGATATCAGTAGCCCCTTCTTTGGTGTGCTTCAGGCGTAATTCACCTTTTGGCTCACGGCGGAAGCTCTTATCTGCCATGGATCCCATAGGTCCTTTAGAAATGGTAATGCCGCCATCGGCAAAATAGAGGGAGCCTGTTACGAAAGAGGCTTCGTCGGAGGCAAGGAACAGGTAAACATTTGCCATTTCTTCGGCAGTACCCCGGCGCCCCATTGGAGTTGCTGATACAAGCATTTTTTCCATTTTCTTATCCATGTCGCTGTATTTCCGGTTAGTCCAGGCAGTATCTATTGCTCCGGGACAAACGCAGTTGGCCCTGATTCCATACTGGGCCTGTTCAGCAGCTATCCCTTTCATGAAGGCATGCATAAAACCTTTGGTGCCTCCGTAAGGCGCTACCTGGGCAATGCCGAGCTGGCCGGCCTCAGAACCTGCAAATAATATATTACCTTTCGTCTTTTGCAGATAAGGAATAGCCTGCTTTGTCATCAGGAAAGTGGCTTTTATATTGCAGCGGACAAGAGAATCAAAGGCCTCCTCAGAAAAGTCCTGAATAAAGTTCACCTCCGGAAATATACCGGCATTGTTGATCAGGATATCCAGCTTTCCAAATTCACTTATGGCAAGGTCCACACAGTTTTTAGCATTCTGGGTAATGGATAAATCTCCCTCAAATGAAACTGCAACACCTTTGGCTTTCTTTATCTCTTTAGCGACAGCATCCACAGGGTCGTCAGGGAATCCTGCTACTACAACACTGGCTCCTTCTTTAGCAAATTTTTTACAAATGGCTTCACCAATACCTGTACCTCCACCGGTTACAATGGCTACTTTTCCTTTTAGTCGTTCCATAAAAAATATTTAATCAGTTAAAAATCAACATACTATAAAGTAAAGGAATTGATAAACCAAAGGTTTGCCCCACAGGAAGAATTAATTAAGAATTAAGAATTAAGAATTAAGAATTAAGAATTAAATCTTTATAAATAAATAAAGCGACTTTCCTTTTACTTAAATCATGCGCCTGATTCCTCATCCTGTACTTTGCAATTACTATGTAACTTACCGTTGTAATGCAAAGTGTGGTTTTTGCGATATATGGGAGCGGCCATCGCCCTATATTACGCAGGAGCAGGCAGGGCATAATTTCAGGGATTTAAAAAGGTTAGGTGTGAAGGTTATTGATTTTACCGGCGGAGAGCCCCTTTTACACAGGCAAATTGATGTCCTGTTGAAGGAGGCAAAGGAGCATGGCTTTATTACAACCCTTACCACAAATACTTTACTTTACCCGAAGTGGGCAGAGAAACTGAAAGGTCTGGTCGATATGCTCCATTTCTCTGTCGATTCTCCCGTCCGCGAAGAGCATAATGCATCCCGCGGAGTCGCCTGCTTCGATTTTGTGCATGAATCCATCCGGCAGGCGGTTGCTTTAGGGGAGCGGCCCGATATACTGTTTACAGTATTGGATAATAATGTGCACCAGATAGAGGAAGTGTATAATAGCTTTTGCAGGCCTCATGGGCTGGTCCTTATTCTTAATCCTGTGTTCGCTTATAATGCAGTGGAAACGGGGAGCGGCTTATCTGTTTCAGCCCTTGAAAAGCTGCGGCAATGGGGCAGAAAGCCAGGTGTTTACCTGAATGATGGTTTTATAGGCTTAAGGCTGGATGGAGGAAATCAGGTGGATAAACCGGTTTGTAAAGCAGGGAGTACAACCATTGTAATATCGCCGGAGAATAAGCTGGTGCTGCCCTGTTACCACCTGGGGCTGCAGGAAATCCCGATTGAAAATCAATTATATACTTTATATAAAAGTAAGCAGGTGCAATCGCTGATAAAGCAGGAGGGAAGGCTGCCGGCTTGCCAGGGTTGTGTAATAAATTGCTATATGCAGCCAAGTTTTGCAACCCATACAAGCAGGTATTTCTGGCAGGCCCTGCCGGGAACGCTTAAATATAACAGAATGAAGGGCACCTGGAAACAGTTTTTCCGGTAGTACAGCGTCAGGAGAGGCTTGAAAACAGCAGTTTTGCCTGTAAAATCCTGCATGGCGGCTCTTCTGCAACAGGCAGGGGAATAGGTACTAAATTTTTAGAAGTTTACTGCCTTTATTCAGCATATTTAAATATATTTGCATCGATTTCCGCAAAGGAAATTTGTAAGTTTTAACATAAAGATCAGATAGGTAAATGAGTTCTGTTATAATTACCGCAATAGTAGCTTTTACCCTGTTAATTTTACTATTGGTTTTTATTCTCCTGTTTGCCCAGTCAAAACTGGTGCAGTCCGGCGATGTAAAGATCATCGTAAACGGGGATGAAAAGAACCCGATTGTTACCTCTGCAGGAGGAACCTTGCTGTCAACCCTGTCTGCCCAAAAGGTATTTCTGCCTTCGGCCTGTGGTGGTGGCGGTACCTGTGCCATGTGTAAATGTGTGGTTGAAGACGGAGGCGGCGAAGTATTGCCTACCGAGGTAGGTCACCTGAGCCGTACCGAGCAAAAGGAACATGTTCGTCTTTCCTGCCAGGTAAAGGTGAAAAACGACATGCGTATCCGCATCCCTGAAGAGATATTCGGTATCAAGAAATGGGAGTGTACTGTGGTGTCAAACTATAACGTATCTACCTTTATCAAGGAATTTGTGGTGGAGTTGCCGAAAGGTGAAAACATGCATTTTGAATCAGGTGGATATATCCAGATTGACGTGCCGGCCATTACGGTTAACTTCAAGGATATGGATATTACTCCTAAGCCGGAGCTGAACCACCCTCAGGATGTGTATAAGTCTGACTGGGATAAATTCCAGATGTGGGGTCTGCAAATGAAGAACGATGAACCGCTCTTCCGTGCTTACTCAATGGCTAACCACCCTGCCGAAGGAAACATCATTATGCTTACCATACGTATTGCCACCCCGCCATGGGATCGTGCCAATAATAAGTGGATGGATGTGAATCCTGGTATCTGTTCTTCTTATGTGTTCTCCCGTAAACCTGGTGATAAAGTAACTATTTCAGGTCCTTATGGTGAGTTCTTTATCAACCCTACCGACCGCGAAATGATTTATATAGGTGGTGGTGCAGGTATGGCTCCTTTACGTTCGCACATTTTCCACCTGTTTCATACAGAAAAATCAGACCGTAAAGTATCATACTGGTATGGTGGCCGATCTAAAAAAGAGTTGTTCTATACTAACCACTTCCGGAATATTGAAAAAGACTTCCCTAATTTCCGGTTCCACATTGGTTTATCAGAACCACTTCCTGAAGATAACTGGAAGGTAAAGAAAACGCTGGAAGATGATGGCGATGGTTATGTTGGTTTCATTCACCAGGTGCTTTACGATAACTACTTAAAGACCCACCCGGAACCTGAAGAAATTGAGTATTACCTTTGCGGACCTCCAATGATGAACGCAGCGGTACTTAAAATGCTGGACGATTTAGGTGTTCCGCCGGAAAATATCCGATTCGACGACTTCGGTGGCTGATCAGGAAAAACTTTAATAAGGGAGCTTTTAAGCTCCCTTTTTTTGTGGCCACTGCGTTGGCTGCCTTTATTCATTTCTGTATTTTTGAGTAAGGCTATCGCAGATCGGCTCATTAGCAAATAAGTATTTACACCTATGGAAAATCTGGATCTCAAAATTTTCTTTACCGGAATCGATGAGGCAGTTTATGCCGATATTACCTCGCACAGTGCGTTGGTTAAAAGCATGCGCATAAATGGAGAAACCTTTCCGGAGCTGGAAGGTGCAGATCTTGCCCTTATCGGCCTTACTGAAAACAGGGGTACTGATGAAAAAAACAGTGGGGTAAGCAAGGCTGCTAATGAAATCCGCCGGAAATTATACAGTCTGAAAAAAGGCCATGCTACATCAACCAGACTTATTGACCTCGGAAACCTTTCGCCCGGCATTACGCAGGAAGAAACAAATTTGAGAATTAAGGAGGTATGCCAGATCCTGATTCAGGAAAACATTCTGCCGGTGCTCATCGGAGGGTCGCATGATCTTGCCTATGGGCAGTATATGGCTTATGAAGATCTCGAAAAGCTTGTTTCTGTAGTAAGTATTGATGCCTTCCTGGATATGGAAGATGAAAAGGAGCTGCCGGAAAACCAGCGACACATCCATAAAATGATGGTGCACGAGCCAAACTACCTGTTTAATTTTAATTTGCTCGGCTACCAGACTTACCTTACCGACCCTAATGCAATGGCGGTACTGGAGCGGTTTTATTTTGAGGCGCACCGCCTGGGCCAGATCCGCGAGGATATTAAAGAAACAGAGCCTCTCATCCGGGATGCCGACCTGCTCAGCTTCGATATTACAGCTATTAAAGGCTGCGATGCTCCCGGGAATGCGCTTGCCCAGCCTTTTGGCCTTACCGGCGAAGAGGCCTGCCAGCTTTGCTGGTATGCCGGCCTGAGTGAAAAGCTCAGCTCAGTAGGTTTTTTTGAGTACAATCCAGAGCTGGACGATAGCAGAAAAACCACCGCCGGTGTGATGGCAACCATGATCTGGTATTTTATAGAAGGCTTTTACAACCGCAAGAGTGACTTAAGTTTTACCAGCAACGACTATAAACGCTATATCGTTTCCATGCCATCGGAACCTAATACCATTACCTTCTACAAAAGCAATTCAAGCGAAAAGTGGTGGATGGAAGTGCCTCATCCCGAGGAAAAGAACAGCCGCTTCGGACGCAATTTTATGGTGCCCTGCAGTTATAAAGACTATACCACAGCAGTTGAAGGAGAACTTCCCGAGCGCTGGATAAGCGTATATGCAAAGCTGATTTAGAATGTAAATAAATAATGGAGGTGTTTCTTTCAGAATTTTTTGCTGATTACCGGCAACTATTTGAGCAGGGAGAGAGCCTGGAAGTAATTGAGCGCTTTTATGCTGATGATATTATCCAGCATGAAAACTGTGATAAACCTTTTGCGGGGAAAGATAAGCTCCTTGAGATGGAGAAAGCTAACCTTGCCGGAGTGCAAAGCCTGGAACAGCATATTGCCAGCTTTATTGTTGATGAACAGCATGGCATGATGATGGGTGAAATGAAGATACGCTTTCAAAACCTTAAGGGCCAGTGGAAGCAGCTGGAAGAGGCTTTCGTACAGAAATGGAAAGAAGGAAAAATAGTATACCAGCGGTTTTACTATAACTGTATTTCAGATGAGGAAGGGAAAGTTTAAAGAATATATTTCTAGTACCTGTTTATATTTTTGAATTGCCTGTGGTAGCGCTGAATGGCAAGGATTACCTGGTATTCATTTGCTTCTTCCAGAAAGGCGAGGCTTGGTTTGCAGAATGCTAAAAAGCGCTTAAGCTCCGGGCCGGTTAAACCGGTTATTTCTGTAACCACTTCCGGATCGAACCAATACTCATACAAGGCTTTATAATATTTCTCTTCGTTTTCCTTCTCCTTAAGTGCCCTTATTTTTACCCTCTGCTTTTCGTTCTTGTTGAACTTATTGGCAAGGGCAGTAATGGCACCGGTTACTGCCGCACCACCTCCCATTGTTGAAGTACCCAGGCCTATTTGGTCTTCCTGGCGGCTCCGGCCACTTGGCTTTACACTTCTGTAACCCACATAAGGATCTTTACTGGGTTCCGCAGGTGCAAAAGGTTGCTTCAGCCGGTTTGCTCTTACGTTAAGCTGCTGCAGCTTATACACCCTTTCCTTCATGGGTACTGTAAATCCAAGTTCCCTGAGCTGGTAAATGTTCAGGGTAGTATCCACATAGCCAATCATCCTGAATTCAATTGAATCGCTTAAACGGGCCATAATCCGGAACCCGCCATCTGCATTGGTGGTGGTTCCTTTTCTGCTTGCCTTGTTGTACACCTGAACAAATGCCATGCCTGCAGTGCTGTCCTTCGCGCTGACCACACGACCGCTGATGAGTTCGGCTTGCGGTGGCACCTGCTGTGCATGCACTGTGGTACCTACCAGCCGGATAAAGATGAATATGAGAAAGATGTACTTCAAGATATTAGCAAAACGTAAAATCAGGGTAAATAATTTTTACCCGTGCAAATTAATTCAATCTTCATGTTTTTAATGCCCTGTTGCCAAAATTTTATTCAGCCTGTTTTCAAATTCTTTCCATTTATTAACATTATTTTTGGTCATCATTATCTGCAGAAAACAATATTGATATAAAGTTCTTAAAAGAAAGGTAAAATATTTATTTCATGCAAAAAACTGGTATTCCAGCCACCCAAAACTTATTAATTGATTATGAAGTAGCTGGTTTAGGCGAAAGGATTGGTGCATTTTTGCTCGATTTGCTCCTGCAGCTCACCTATCTGATTATCTTAGGGTATATCAATATCGAAATAAAAACTTTCCCTCTGTGGATGAATGGAGCATTGATGCTGCCGGTTTTTCTATATCAATTGTTGTGTGAAGTTTTTTTTGGCGGACAGTCTTTAGGGAAGCGGCAGTTTAAAATTAAAGTGGTAAGGCTGGATGGTACTACTCCTAAGCTGAAAGATTTTATACTAAGGTGGTTACTTCGGCCTTTGGATATCTGGCTGGTGTCCGGTTCCGTTGCAGTGTTATCTATATTACTAAGTGTGCGCGGGCAGCGCCTTGGAGATATGGCAGGGGGCACTACAATAGTTAAATACCGTTCTCAGGTTTTTACACGGGAAGCGGCAGACGATGCAACAGGTTTTCAGGAAGATTATATTTTAACTTTTCCTGAGGTCAGGCGTTTAAATGAAAAAGATATTGCTCTTATACAGGAAACCCTGCAGACTTACAGGAGAACAGCCAATCCTCAGCCTGTTCAAAGCATGACTGTAAAAATGAAAAAGAAAACAGGAGTAGATGTGGAAATGCCCCCTCTGGAATTTTTAAATGTGGTGGTGAAAGATTATACTTTCCTGAAAAGAGGAGGGGAGGTAAAGTAAGGAATGGTGAAAGAATATACACAGGCCCAGCTTGCTTTGCGCAACGGGCAGGACCGGCCCGAAATATGGTGTGCTTACCAGGGCATGATTTACGATGTGAGTAACTCCCGCCTGTGGAGAAATGGTAAACATTACGAGCACTGGGCGGGGCAGGACCTTACAGAGGAACTCCGCGATGCCCCGCATACAGAAAAGGTTTTTGACAAATTTCAGGTGGTGGGAAAACTGATTTAGTTAAGAGTTAAGAATTAAGAATTAAGAATTAAGAATTAAGAATTTTCTTTATCAGCATAACATTGAGTAAGCTGTTCCTGCAACCCTCAAATCTTATAAATATATTTCAATACATTAACTAATATGCATTTTAACCTATGATCCTCATTGCAGATAGTGGCTCTACAAAATCCGAATGGCGGATCCTTTTGCCTGACGGGACCATTAGTCAGGCCCGTACCACGGGCTATAATCCACACCACCAGACAACAGAAGAAATTGTTGGCAGCCTTGAAAGTGAATTACTTTCGCAGCTTCCGCCCGGCCAGGTGGATCAGATATTTTTTTACGGTGCCGGATGTTCTTCAGAGAAGTCGAAAGATATTGTAAGGAAAGCATTTTCACAGGTTTTTCCTGGTACTGAAACAGTGGTGGATCATGACCTCCTTGCTGCGGCAAGGGCACTATGCCTTAACCAGCCCGGCATTGCCTGTATATTGGGTACAGGCTCTAATTCCTGCCTTTTCGACGGCGAAAAAATTATCGGAAACATTCCTGCCCTGGGCTTTATTCTGGGCGATGAAGGAAGTGGTACAGACCTGGGAAAGAAGGTAGTGGCAGATTTCCTGCGGGGAGGAATGCCTGAAAAACTGGAGGAACGCTTCCGGAAGCGCTTTCCTGTTACTGTGGATGAAGTTCTGGACAGAATTTACAGGCAGCCTTTTCCAAAGCCTTACCTGGCTTCCTTTTCACGTTTCCTGTTCCATAATCTGGACGATCCTTATTGTTATCAGCTGGTATACAATAGCTTTAGCAGCTTTCTTAACAAGAATGTACTGAAGTACCCTGATTATGAAAAGTATCCTGTTCATTTTGTTGGATCCATAGCTTTTTACTATGGAAATATTCTGCGTCAGGCAGCTGCAGATCTTGGCCTGCGGGTAGGACACATCCTGGAAGGGCCAATTGCAGGTTTAACTTTATACCACGGAGGTATGGAAGAGTAGTATATTATCAGAAAGGTAGTAGTAATTCGCCGGCTTCTAAAAAGTTGACCCTGCAGGGTTTTATCTCCCTGGCAGGTTATTTTTAATACCAGCCTGACTAATAGATTACTGAATTCTGCATTTTATATCAATTATCTGTTTTCGAAGCTTAAATCTTTCTGAAGAAAATAGTTCAGTTTGTAACCTTCTCCTGAAAATATTCGTTGTTTGAACGCTAAATTGTGAATTACCAAAAACAACCATATGAACAGACAGCAAGTAATATTAGATAAATATAAGTTAGAGGACCTTGAACTGAAGAACAGGGTAATTATGGCGCCCATGACACGAAGCAGGGCCGACAATCCTGAAAATGCACCGACTGATCTGCATGCTGCATATTACCGCCAGCGCTCCTCTGCAGGTCTTATCATTTCAGAAGGCTCGCAAATATCCAAACGTGCGGTTGGTTATATTAATACTCCGGGTATTTACAGCAAAGCCCAGGTGGAGGGCTGGAAGAAGGTAACAAAGGCAGTTCATGAAGAAGGTGGAAAGATTTTTATTCAGCTGTGGCATGTAGGACGTATGTCGCACCCGGATTTCCATGGAGGAGAATTGCCACTGGCTCCTTCCGCCATAAATCCTGAAGCCAAATCCTTTACTCCACAAGGTTTTAAAGATACCGTGGAACCTAAGGAAATGACGGTTGAAGAGATTAAGCAAACTGTACAGGATTTTAAAAATGCAGCAAAAAATGCCTGGGAAGCTGGCTTCGATGGCGTTGAAATCCATGCCTCAAACGGGTACCTCCTTCACCAGTTTTTTAACACCACATCTAATGACAGAACCGACGAATATGGTGGCTCAAAGGAAAACAGAGCAAGAATCCTCTTTGAGGTGCTGGATGCAGTAAAGGAGGTAGTGCCTGAGAATCGTATAGGAGTCCGCATGAACCCTTCGCTGCACGGGACTTTCGGAATGACGCTTGATGAGGAAACCATTCCTACATTCGACTACATTATTGAGCGGCTGAATCATTATAACCTGTCTTACCTGCACCTTTCGGAGCCTTTTACAGATGTAAGTGAAATACCTTATGCAGAACCAAATATTGCTAAGAGGTACCGCCCTGTGTATAAAGGCACGCTTATGATCAACGGAGGTTTTGACCGGGAAAAAGGGAACAAAGTAATAGAAGAAGGCTTTGCCGACCTTGTAGCTTATGGTAAATTATTTATTTCCAATCCCGATTTACCTGAGCGTTTTGCACAGGATGCAACTCTGGCAGACTGGGATCAGGATACCTTCTATACACCCGGAGAAAAAGGATATACCGATTATCCTTTACTGGAAGAGGTTGAAAAATAAGATATAAATGAAGTAAAAGAAAAGCAGGCTTATTAATTTGAGGCCACTGAAAAAGGTCTAGATATTTAATATACCTT
>JAFMYY010000032.1 GCA_017948555.1 Cesiribacteraceae bacterium YIM B00369
GCGAAGGGACAGGCTATTTTTGTTTCTCGCAACTTGAATTATATAATGCTTTTTTTATAAATGAGCCGAAAAATGTGGTTATTCGGCCCATGAAGTTTAAGCCGGTAATTTCCTGACTGGTTTGAATGCAAGAAAATTTCCTCCACCTCCATGCGACTACTCCACTTAAAAAGCTTTGGAAAAGGCTGTTCTGGATATTGTTGTAATTATTTTTCACAGCTATGGTGTTTTGTAGCTGTTTTTCATGTTTTATAATCGTTTTTCATTTATCTTTCGGTAATCGTAATTCATAAATAACATGGAATATAATCGTTTTTCACAGGCTGTAAGTGTTTTTCATGGAAAGGCATTGCCGGAAGAAGGAGTTGTGGCAGGCTATGCTGAGCTGATTTCTCATTATGAGCTAAAAGTGCCACTACCGGATCGGTTGGCATTGATCAGTCAAAAGCATAGAAGATACGAGACAGACGAGTGGCAGGTATTCACCCCACGCCATGCGCCTAAGCATACCTTAGGTGATCAGCTAACGTTTGCCCTGAAATATGAAGGAGTGGACTTGGGAATACTAAAAGCTTTATTTGAAAAAGTAGGGGCGGAAGCGGTTAGCGAGTTAGTAAGAAATGAGCCCACGGGCCAGTATAGCAGAAAGATTTGGTTTCTGTATGAATGGTTGCTGGTAACCCAACTGAACATTCCGGACCTTAGCAGGGGAAACTTTGTAGACCTGTTGGATGAAAAGCTCCAATACCCGGGTCCTGCTGAAGTAGTGAAAAGGCAGCGGATCCGGAACAACCTGCCAGGTGTAAGGAATTTTTGCCCGCTGGTTAGGAAAACACCAAAGCTGGAGGCATATCAGAAGCTGCAGCTAAGGGATAGAATTCGGGAAACGCTGGGCAGCATTCATTCCGATGTAATGGCTCGTACTGCGGCTTTCCTTTTGCTGAAAGATTCGAAAGCTTCTTACGCCATAGAAGGAGAGCAGCCCCTGCAAAACAGGGTGCAGCGTTGGGGAAAAGCCATTGGGCAGGCAGGGCAAAAGCCGCTGACAAAGGAGGAGTTGTTACGACTGCAGCAGCTGGTGATTGAAGATACTCGTTTTATTAAACTGGGCTGGCGAACAAACGGAGGCTTTGTAGGGGAGCATGACAGGCGTCACGGTACGCCCATACCCGACCATATTTCTGCCAAACCCGAAGATTTACAGCTGCTGTTAGATGGTCTGATTGAAACAAATCAGAAGCTGGAAAGCGCTGATTATAATGCCGTCCTGGCCGCAGCGATGCTGGGATTTGGATTCGTGTTCATTCACCCTTTTGTCGATGGAAATGGCCGTATCCACCGCTATTTATTCCATCATGTGCTGGCAAGAAAGGACTATGTGCCCCGGGGTTTTGTGTTTCCTGTTTCAGCTGTCATATTGGAAAGGCTGGATGAGTACCGTCAGATATTGGAGGCTTATGCTCATCCCAGGCTTGAGCTGACTGAATGGAAGCCTACGCAGGACCATAATGTAGCGGTGCTGAATGAAACGCTTGATTTGTATCGTTATTTTGATGCGACTAAACAAGCGGAGTTTCTATATAGCTGCGTTCAGCAAACTGTCGAACATACTATTCCTGAAGAAGTCGCTTATCTGGAAAAATATGATCTAATGAAAACCTGGATAGACCTTCATTTTGATATGCCGGATAAGGTGGTGGCCTTACTCATCCGGTTTCTGGATCAGGGAAAAGGAAGGCTTTCCTCCAGGGCCAGAACAAAGGAGTTTGCTGCCTTAGAAGAAAATGAAGTGGGTGCAATAGAAAAGAAGTATGCTGAGGTTTTCAGGTCATAAAGAGGAGGGGAAGCAAAGCCGGCAAAAGTGCTGCCTATAATTATAATTCGCTCCAGCCAAAGGGAATATTTCTCCGCTAAAGCTCCGAAACATCCCTTTCCGCTTCCGCTCTAAACGCCACTAACATCCCGGGCGACTTTTCTTTCCTATAGTGACTTTTTCCGCCGGGATGTCCGTATCTCATCCGTGGTATGAGCTACTTTTTNTAAACGCCACTAACATCCCGGGCGACTTTTCTTTCCTATAGTGACTTTTTCCGCCGGGATGTCCGTATCTCATCCGTGGTATGAGCTACTTTTTTGGAAGGCTCTAATCTTACTTTTTTGTTTTGATGTCATTAGTAATGAGTGGGGATTCGCCAGAATATATCATTCCAAAAAAGCACTTGAGGTACTTTATTATTCAATGCCATAATTATATAATTACAGTTAATAACATTATAAATAAAAGCTTTTGCTTTGTTTTGTTATAAAAATTTAAATGTGTATTTTTAAATATAAAGCGCATAATTATGGCTCTTTATACATGAAAATTTATTCTTAACAGGAAATCTTTCTTCCAAATTACCAAAGAGGAGTGAAAGGTGCATAGACAAAGGGGATATTTGATGATGTCCAGGATAGAATTGGAAGTTGAATTTGTGAACGGTAGACTGCTTTAGAAACCTATTTTTTTTCGACATGCTGCTATAGCGGGGCAAGAAGGTTTTATTTTTTGCAGTTTTGTATGCAATATTGCTGCGGAAAGAAGAGGAGCTGAAAATAAATTTTTTAATATAGGCAACGTCATGGACCATACAGCTAAAATTTTTAAAATGAAATCTCTGGGCTTTACACTGGATCAAATAGCTGCCACATTAGGTTTAAATCAGGAACAGCTAAAGGAGATATTCCAGAAAAATAACTACCCTTCAAAAGAAAAGAAGAAATTAAAATCTAAAGGTCTTAAAAACAGGAATGACCGACCGCCTCTCAGGAGGGATCAAAAAACTCAGGTACAGGTTTTGCCCGTGCCCGAAAAATCAAAACCGATTCTGGAAGTAAAACCTGGGTTTTATGTGCTTACTGCAGATGATTTACTTGCTTTTGCTTCCCGCTTAAAGGAGCGATTAATTGGACCCTTAGACCCTTTTGAGGATTACGTCCAGAAGGATGTATTTCAAAAACAATTTGGTATTAGCGATACAACCTTGCAGCGGCATCAGAAAGACGGAATTCTGATTGTCTTTAAGCTTGGCAATAAACAATATCTTAAGAAAAGCCAGGTTGTTGAAGCTTTAGAAAAAGGCAAATTATAATGGTGTGAAATTAAGAGTAAGGGAATAGCAGAAATTTAAGTAAGGCTTGTTGGGTGCTTTACTATAGGCTATCAAAGAAAGGTTAAGCTTATTTGAAAACGGAGGGATTTGTGAAACCGGACATATAAAGGATATATGTCCGGTTTTATGCATAAATTGAACACATACCTGCTCAGAATTCCTGGGGATGAAAGAGAGAAATAGGAAATGCTTTCGAATATTCTGGAGATGAAGCCGGGCTTTTAATATTTCCTGCCGGCGAGTTTTTTGCTTTGTTTCCAGTTAAAAGAAGTGTCAGTGGGCCACCAGAAAAGGAAAGTGCCGTGGAGGAGGAAAAGGTGAGTAAAAAATAACCTTCTGGTAGTAGAGTTATACATGGGGAGAAACTTTGAACATTCGTAATCAGTTCTTTTTAATATGAGCTTTAAGTTTGAAGGGAATAAAGCAGGAGAATGGGGGTTCGATAAAGTAGGAGAGGGCAAAAGATATAGGAAGAATTGATTGGCTGAAAAAAAAATTGAGTATCAAAAAATATTATTTTTTGATACTATTTTGATACCCGTTTTCAAAAATAGGTCTTTAGGAGTAATTTGGGGCATATTGGAGAGTCCTGATGGGATCACCAAAACCCGCTTAATTTACGAATTAAGCGGGTTTTTTCGTTTTGGTGTACAGTATAGTGTACAGTTATGATGGGTTAATGGGTGTGGTCCTTCTCTAAGGTCAAAGGGATTGGGATGACGCTCTAAAAATTCACATTTTATTGAAAATGGCCAAATGATTAAATAACTTCTCATTAGCACCTTTCTTTTTAATTGGGTTGTACAGCTTTATTTTTTCATCGCTATTAAAGAAGGATTGGTTATTGTGCTTGATCGACTTTAATAGCTTGCAATATCCAGATTTCGGCCAGCCTTTTAAATCTGCTTGTGTTCTTAAAAAATAACAAAGCCACATTAAGTCATATTGGTTTTCGGATATCCTTTTAAATTTACTTTCTACAAGTTTCAAAAGTGCAAAGTATAAGGGCTCGAAAATTTCTTCTTGTTTATTTTCATACTTATCAAAGATGGTCTCAAAAACAGCTAAGATTTGCGGAAACACTTTCGATCTTCTTTCTTTTAGTAAAAGCAGTAGGCTGAATACTTTAAAAATTTCTTTTTTCTTGAGGTTTAGCTTTAGCTTTCCCCTTTTAGTAAAAAGTTCTCTTAAAAATTTATCAATCACTCCTGTGCCTGGAAATTCTTTGTCTATCCTAAGAACTGCAAGAAATGTACTTTCGAACTTCTTATAAGAAATCTTCTTTTTGTACAGTAACGAATGTTTCTGGTATTCTAAAGTCCATAACCTAAACAATCCCTCCGGTAGCTCTCTAACTTTTGTTTTTTCCTCATTAAGATTTAGGTTATAGGCTTGCATTTGAGTCTGTAAAACTTTAATTATCCGTTCAGTATCGGCTTTTGACTCACAGAGAAAATAATAGTCATCTTTAAATCTTACTCCTAAAAAGTTGACTTTTTCTTTTTTTAAAATTTTTGAAGTCTTTTTGTCAATCCCAGCCAAAATAATTTCTGAGATAAGATCTGACGCAGCAGAACCAATGGGTAATCCATTTGTACAGCCATCATTCGCGCACTGAAAAAGCTTATCTAATTTATTTCCAAGGAGGTTGAAACTGAACCTGTCTTTCCTTGCTTTCTCTTTTCCATGCAGTGCCCAGGCAATGCTATGCGTATATACTGAAGGATAAAAGTTTTTAATATCTGTTTTAACTAAAAAATTAAAGCCATGAGCTTCTGCTACAAGATCATTTTCTGCCATTTCAATAAACTCATAGATCATCCTTCCAGCCCTTAACTTTCCAAGTTTCCCTTCATTAGAACTAGATATTGGTATAGGAAAACTATATGAGAATATCTTGATTTCCTCATCAAAAAGATGATTTAAAATCAGGTCCCACTCCTTTATCAAGTGAAAAACAATATCATGGTAAATTTTGGGATCAATAATACTGAAGGTCCTTTCTGTAAGGGCAGTCTTTGGAAAGGAAATTGATAATAACTCAGATGTTGGAGGACTAAATTGGACTTTGCCGTCTTTATCTTTTTGGATTGGAAAAAACAGTTCTTCACTTTGGGAAAATTCCTTTACTTTAAAGCATGGAGGTAAAACATATTGCTCTGCAAAATAACCTTCTTCTAATAGCCATTTTGCAATGCTTGGCTTGTCTACTTTTCTTGTGAGAGTATCTGTTTCTCTAAAATGCTTTTCCGCTAGGGATAAATTTGTTTTTTTATTTCCGTTAGTCAAGGTTTATTAATTTATGAAATGATTAGAAGCGATATGATAAGTAGTAAGTAAAGACATTTTGTGGAAGAGAATCAAAATATAACTGTTAAAAATATAAATAATTTATATACAAACCGTCACCCAATAAGCTATTTCTAGTTATTACCGCCAGTTTCTTCTATGTTAGGCTAAGTATTGTAAAACCTTTGTTTTTTAACATACCAGAAGGTATATTTCCATTCTTATTAGCCTCGACCTTTCATGTTAAATAAAAAAGACCTCTCTGAAGCAGACATAAAAGCCAAGTTTATAACACCAGCTGTTTTAAAAGCTGGTTGGGATGAGCTAACGCAGCTCGGGCGTGAGATCTTCTTCACAGATGGACGTATTTATGTAAAAGGCAAGCTTACAGCGAGAGGGAAAAGAAAATTTGCAGATTATATCCTTTTCTATAAACCCAATGTGCCGATTGCTATTATTGAAGCGAAGGATAATAAGCATACTGTTCAGGCGGGTATTCAGCAGGCCTTAGGTTATGCGAATACGCTTGATATTCCTTTCGTATTCAGCAGTAATGGGGACGGTTTTTATTTTCATGATAAGACTGCCACTGACGGACAAATAGAGAAAGAGCTTTCTTTGGATGAATTTCCTGGTCCGGAAGTACTTTGGGAGAAGTATAAGAAGTACAAAGGAATTGAAAGTAAAGAGCAGGAAGCCATTCTTAAGCAGGACTACTTCCAGGATGGCTCAGGGCGTAGTCCACGTTACTATCAGCAAATAGCAGTTAACCGAACGGTTGAAGCCGTTGCCAAAGGGCAGGAACGTATCCTGCTGGTGATGGCTACCGGAACAGGTAAGACTTATACAGCTTTCCAGATTGCGTATCGTCTCTTTAAATCAAAAGCCAAAAGAAAAATTCTTTTCCTGGCTGACCGAACAGCTCTGATCGACCAGACCTTGCGGGGCGATTTCAGGCACTTCAAAGGTGCCATGACCGTCATCAAGAAGAAGGTGGTGAATATAGATGGCAAAGATACCCTGGTATCCAATAAGAAGCGGGGAATTGATACGGCAGATAAAGCCTTTGATATCTTTTTAGGGCTATACCAGGGATTGAGTAATGCAGATCCTGAAGTGTCAGATGCTTTTAAAGATTTTAGTCCGGATTTTTTTGACCTGGTTATCATTGACGAGTGCCATAGGGGAAGCGCCAAGGAAGACAGCAAATGGCGGGAAATCCTCGCCTATTTCAATAAAGCAACCCATATTGGTTTAACTGCGACACCAAAGGAAACAACGGAAGTATCCAATATCCATTACTTTGGCGAGCCAATTTATACCTATTCTCTTAAGCAGGGGATCGATGATGGATTTCTGGCTCCATACAAGGTAGTAAAAGTTACACTGGACATTGATGCCGATGGCTGGCGGCCACCGAAGGGCTATGTTGACAGAAATGGTAATCCTGTGGAGGATAGAATATACAACCGGACAGATTTCGACAAAAACATTGTTGTGGAGGAAAGAAGAAAACTGGTTGCTTCCAAGATAACTGAATTCCTGAAGGGCTACGACCGCTTTGCCAAAACCATCGTTTTCTGCATCGACATTGAACATGCGGAAGGCATGAGATCTGCCCTGGTTAATGCCAATGCGGATCTGTTTGCCGAGAATAGCAAGTACATCATGCAAATAACGGGTGACAACGAAGAAGGTAAGCGGGAACTGGATAGCTTTATCAACCCCAGCGAACGTTATCCGGTAATTGCTACCACTTCAAAATTGATGACTACAGGCGTGGATGCACAAACCTGTAAGTTGATTGTGCTGGACAGTAATATCGGGTCCATGACAGAATTCAAACAGATTATTGGCAGGGGTACCCGAATTAATGAAGAGTATGGAAAGTCCTACTTTACCATCATGGATTTTAGAAATGTAACGGATTTGTTTGCAGATCCGGCTTTTGATGGTGATCCGGTTATGATCAAAGAGGTGGATGAAGAAGAGGATATTTCCGGTACTGAGGAAGAAGCTACAGACGAGCCTGTAATTGATGTAGTAGGTGGAGAGGAGGTAGAGTTTCCGGTGTATCCTGATATTGAAGGTGGTGGAGATATTCTGGAAGAGCCCAGAGAGAAAATACGGGTGGATGGTGTGCGGGTGCAGATTATTAATGAGCGGGTGCAGTATCTCGGAGCCGATGGGAAGATTATTACTGAAAACCTCCTGGATTACACTAAAAAGAATGTTAGGGAGCAATTTAAGTCATTAGGGGAATTTTTAAACCGCTGGAACAGTGCCGATCAGAAAAGAGCAATCATCGAAGAGCTGGAAGAACAGGGAATTTTCTTCGATGCACTGAAGGAAGAAGTGGGTAAAGACTTTGATTTATTCGACCTGATCTGTCATGTGGCTTATGAGGCCAAGCCACTAACCCGGAAGGAACGTGCCGAAAATGTGAAAAAGCAAAACTACTTTACCCGGTATGGAGAGAAGGCCCAGGCGGTAATCAATAGCCTGCTGGATAAATATGCGGATGATGGTTTACTGACCATTGAAAGCACAGAAGTACTTAAGCTTGATCCGCTGAATAAGCTTGGCACACCCCTGGAGCTAATAAAGGCTTTTGGTACCAAAGCTCAGTATTTGGAGGCTTTAAAAGAATTAGAAAAAGAACTTTACAAAACAGCATAAATGGCAAATGTAGGGGCTGTAATCAGCAGCATTAGAAATATTATGCGTCAGGACCGGGGCATTTCCGGGGATGCGCAAAGACTGGAACAACTGGGCTGGATGCTCTTCCTCAAAATCCTGGACGATAAAGACCAGGAACTGGAGATCCTGAAGGATGAGTATATATCGGTAATTCCGGAAAAATTCCAGTGGCGCAACTGGGCTGCCGATCCGGAAGGAATTACGGGTGATGAGCTTCTGGAATTTATCGATAGCAATGCCGAAGGTAACAGAGGATTGTTTGCTACTCTGCGCAACCTAAATGTGCCGGCTCATCCTAAAAGAGCAGCCATTGTCAGAGAAGTTTTTGAAGGCTCCAACAACTACATGAAGTCGGGCTATGAAATGCGGAAGGTAATCAACAAGCTCAACGAGATCGACTTCAACAATTCGGAAGATAAACACATTTTCGGCAACATTTATGAAAGCATTCTACAGGAACTTCGCGATGCAGGAAATAAAGGGGAATACTATACCCCCAGGGCTGTAACGCAGCTAATGACGCAAATGACTGATCCAAAGCTGGGTGAAAAAGTGCTCGATCCTGCCGCAGGTACCGGTGGTTTCTTAACCGCTGCCATTGACCATGTGCGGGAAAGGTATGTAAAGACTGTGGATGACGAGCACATTCTACAACAGAGTGTTACTGGCTGGGAGCTAAAGCCGGTGGCTTATGTGCTTGGGCTTACGAATCTGATTTTGCATGAAATGGATGTGCCGGACTACCACTATATCGACAGTCTGAAAAAGGAATACAACAGCATTGGCAAGAAAGACCAGGTGGATGTAATCCTGGCGAATCCGCCATTTGGTGCCAGCATAGCCGATGGCGTGGAAACTAACTTCCCGGCCAACTACCGCTGCAAGGAAAGTGCAGATCTGTTTGTGATCCTGATGCTACAACTACTCAAACCCACTGGACGCTGTGCTATTGTATTACCCGATGGCTCCATTACAGGTGAAGGGGTAAAAGCCCGTATTCGTGAAAAATTGCTAACAGATACCAATCTGCATACCATCGTTCGTTTACCTCAAAGCACCTTCTTCCCGGCTACCGTAAGTACCAATCTATTATTTTTTGAGAAGGGAAGCCCAACAAGGGATATCTGGTATTACGAACATAAGCTACCGGAAGGGCAGAAAAGCTACTCTAAAACCAAGCCTATCCAATTCGAAGAATTTATTCCTTTAATAGCCTGGTGGAATAATCGTGAAGAAAATGATGTAGCTTGGAAGGTAAAGGTGGAGGACCTAAAAAATTGGGATCTGGATATTAAGAATCCTAATAAAGTGGAGGAAGAGGCAATTTATTCAACGGATGAGGTTGTGAAGGCCCTTCATAGTTCTTTCGATAGATCTAAGAGTATTCTCCTTGAACTTGAAACACTTTTGAAATAATGGCAAGGGAATTACAAATTGGAGATTTATTAAAGAGGATTAAGCGCCAGATTCAATTAATTGATAACCAGGACTATAAGCTAGTTACAATTAAAATGAATCATAAAGGGGTTGTGCTACGGGAGATAAAAAAGGGTGCTGAGATAAAATCGAACATGTATGAAGTTAAAGAGGGTGACTTTATATTATCAGGCATTGATGCAAGGAATGGCGCGTTTGGGATTATACCACCGGAATTGGATGGTGCTGTTGTTACAAATGACTTTTGGTACTTTGAAATAGATGAAACCGCTATTTCTAAAAAACTATTTCTTGAATTGACAGCAACAACCTGGTTTGATGAAATCTGCAAACGAGGTAGCGATGGTACTACACAAAGGATTAGACTTCAGAAGGATAAATTTTTTAATCAGCGTGTGTTTTTGCCTGAACAAGATCAACAAGAAAGTTTGCTAAATAAACTTCTTTCAGCTAAGGGAAGTGCCACTGATTTAGCTGAAGAAATTGACAGGCAAAAACAGCTGCTAATCCAACTTAAACAATCCATTCTACAGGAGGCCATACAAGGCAAATTAACACAAGAATGGCGTAGGCAAAATCCTGATGTAGAGCCTGCTAGTGAACTGCTCAAACGGATTAAAGCCGAAAAGGAAAATCTGATTAAGGAAAATAAAATTAAAAAGGAAAAGCCTCTTTCTCCTATTTCAAAAGATGAAGTTCCTTTTGAATTGCCGAAGGGGTGGGTTTGGTGTAGATTAGGTGATATTCTTGAGTTGCTTTCAGACTATCATGCAAATGGATCTTATGAGATCTTAAAAAAGCATGTTGAACTATTTGATGAAGAAGATTATGCAATAATGCTCCGTACAACAAACTTTCACACAAAAAGTAGGAACAGCTATAAGTACATTTCTAAAACTGCTTATGAGTTTCTTGAGAAAAGTAAAGTATTCGAGGGGGATGTAATCATGAATAAGATTGCTGATCCCGGAAGAGTCTTTTATGTTGACGACAGAAATAAGCCTATGTCACTTGCTATGAACCTGTTTTTGCTAAGAATACATGGTGCTTGCAATAAATCATATGTTTACAATTACTTAAAAGCAAGCTATGAATATATTTATAGTTTCACTGGTGGGGCTACTACAAAAACCATTACAAAAGATGCTGTTAAAGGGTTGTTGTTTCCCTTACCTTCTGCAAGGGAACAGGAAGTTATTATTCAAAAAATAGAAGCACTAATAGAGAAATGCAACTCATTAGAAGCTGAAATAATCACCAGTGAGCAGCACGCTCAGATGCTAATGAAAGCCTTACTGAAAGAAGCTTTTGGACCTTCACAAAGGTTAGATTCAGAAAATAAACTGGGAATAGAGGATCTGGAAATTGAGCAGCAAGGTGCAAGTCAGTTATGAGTATGTTAGAAGCACCTGTCATAAGCTTAAGAACTGATATAAGGGATGTAGAAACAATACTGTTTTCCAAAGATCCTTTCACCATTCCTCCCTATCAGCGGCCTTATAAGTGGACCACCAAAAACGTAAACCAGCTGATCGATGATGTCCTGTTGCACAACGACAAATCGGCCTACCGACTGGGTACCGTAGTGCTTCATAGAAATGGTTCTTTGAACATCGTTGATGGCCAGCAAAGGCTCTACACTCTAAGCCTAATTGCGGCAGGGCTTCTGAATACAGAAATGGGGAAAAAACTGATGCGGAATAAAGCAGAAGATCTCTGTCTTGCTAAATCAACAATTACGCACCCCGTTAGCTTAGAAAACCTGAAGCGGAATCACGTGCTTATTCAGTCACGCATCAAAGAATTTGGGAGAGACGATATCCTGTTCTTCTTCCAAAAGTGTCAACTGGTGTATATTGAGCTGGAGGATATTTCAGAAGCTTTTCAGTTTTTTGATTCCCAGAATACCCGAGGCAAAGATCTGGCGCCCCACGACCTGCTCAAAGCTTTCCATCTTCGGGAAATGGTCACAAATACTGAATCTGAGCGAATTGCCTGTGTAAAACATTGGGAAGAAGTATCGGAGGAGCTGCCAAATTTCTTCAGCAACTACCTATTCAGGGTAAGGCGCTGGTCTAGAGGAAAATCAGGCTTATACTTTTCTAAAAAGCATGTAGGTATCTTTAAAGGAATAACCCTTGCCGCCAACTTAGCGCAATACAATTACATGCAATCGTATCGCATCAACCATTTCTTTACCGATACCTATAATCAGGATCCGGTAAGGAATATTGATGGACAAAGAATGGAATACCCCTTCCAGCTGGACCAGGTAATGATCAATGGAAAGCGCTTTTTTGAATTTGTACATTATTACGCAAGCACCATTCGGACAATAGAGAACCTTTACGAAGAGAAGCAACAGGAAAAGTCTATTGCAAAATATGTAAACGCTGAAAATAAAGCAGCCAAAGAAATTATTGATACCCTGAGAACCTATAAAGGTAGAGACCGTCAGGGGGACCTATATGTGCGGAATCTGTTTGATTGTTGCCTGCTTTACTATTGGGATAAATTTGGGCTCTATAAAATAGACGAAGCCATCATTAAGTTCTTTCTATGGGCATTTGCGCTCCGTTTGGAAAGACAGGCCGTACAGGAGGTTGCTGCCGATAACCTGGCAAGAGAGTACAATGGCTTTTTTAGGATTATCAGGGAGGCGGTTCATCCCCGGGAAATACTTCATAAGCAAATTAAACTGGCGGAGTATGTAGGCGATACCAGAGCAGTAAGAAACATAGAACCATTAGTGGAAATTTTCCGGGATCATAACCAGATACAAGAATGACAATTGCTGAGCCAGTTGAAGTAAGTGTAGGCGAGATTTTTCGCCACGATGATTACATTATTCCCTTATACCAGCGCAATTATGCATGGGAGCAGGCACAGGTAACGCAGTTAATCCGCGATGTCTGGGATTATAAAAAAGAAAATACTAACTACTACATCGGTACATTGGTAGTGCACACCCGTGCAACAGATCATCAAAAGCCTGTGTATGAAACCATAGATGGGCAGCAGCGCCTCACTACCCTTAATATTCTCCTAAGTGTGCTTAAAAACGAGTTTAATACAAGTGTGGATTATAGGTACGAGTCCAGATTACAGTTTGATAGCCGGGCAATTTCGTCTGATACCCTGAAAGTACTTGCTGACAAAGGGACGGCCAACACCAAGGGCCACATCAATACCCGGATGGAGCAGGCCTACCAGGATATGGCTAAAGAGTTGCGGCAGCTGACAGGTAATAAATCTGATGAAGTAGCACAATTTGCCTATTACCTAAAAAACAGAGTAAAAATCCTTAGAGTAGAAGTCCCCCATGATACTGACCTGAATCACTATTTTGAAATCATGAACAACCGAGGTGAGCAGTTGGAAAAGCATGAGATCTTAAAAGCAGAATTTTTAAGCCACCTTAAAGATGATCCGGAAAGTACTCTTGCCTTTGCTGCCATCTGGGATGCTTGCTCAGTAATGGACCGTTATATGGTCATGGAGTTCAAAAAAGAGCTGAGAGATAGTTTGTTCCGGAAGGGAAATAAAACTTGGGATTATCTTTCGAAAAACTTTGATGAAGTCTCTAAAAAGATAAACAAGCAAAAGAAAACAACAAAAAAGAAATCAACTGATAAGCTCCTTTTAGATTTGATTAACGGAAAAAGTGTAAAAGTAAATCAAGAGGAAGAAATGATAGAGGACGATAGTAGCCGTTTTACCTCTGTGATAAATTTCTCCAATTTCCTTTTACATGTATTAAGGGTACATATTCATAGTACAAAAGAAAATTTTGAAGAAGACATACCCTTAGATGATAAAAGACTCCTACCAACCTTTAAAAAGGAAATAAAAAAAGCTGAACATAAAGCCCAGTTTGCAAAGGATTTTGCCTATGCCTTACTAAAGGCAAGGTTTATGTTCGACCGGTTTGTCATTAAAAGGGAGTTTACCCAGAATGGTGACAGTTGGAGTCTGAAAAGCATTAAAATATCAAAGCTTGATACGGGGTATTATGTCAATACCTTTGGTGATGAAGGACAGAATAAGCAAGTCCTGATGCTGCTTTCAATGTTTCATGTTTCTTTCCCGCAAATCATCTATAAGCATTGGCTGTCTGGTGTGCTGTACTACCTGCAAAGTGCAAACCCAGAGATAGATTTTGATGATTACATTGACTATTTGGAAAGGCTTTCAGAGGCATTCTACTATGAAAGATTTGGAGAACAGGAGCTTGATTATTATGAAATCATTTTTGAAAGAGAGCTAGAGGCGGTTTATGAGGAGATAAACGAAGAATACCTGCACTGCGGCACCGATGTACAAAACTTTATCTTCAACAGGTTAGACTATCTGATATGGAAATCAGAAATTGTGGAGCAGGAAAAGCGCTTCAACATAGAAAATATCGAAAAGTTTGAATTTTCGTTCAGGAGCTCAGTGGAGCATTTTTATCCTCGTCATCCAAAGGCAGGAGCAGACCTGGAAGAATTATCTTGTACAAGTGAAGGGGAGCGAAAATTACTTCTGGATTCATTTGGAAACCTGTGCCTAATTAGCAGAAACAAAAACTCCGAATTGAGTAACTACTCTCCCAAAGCAAAAGCCGAGCATTACGCCAAGTCATCCACCATCGAAAGCTTAAAACAACAGCTTATGATGAGGCAAAAAGACAAATGGGATAGGGCTGCGATATTAGAGCACCAGGAGGAAATGGTTGAGCTACTAAATGGTAACTAAGGAATGTAAGCATTGATGATTGAATGGGAAAACAATCCGGAATTATAGAAAGAGGTGAAATAATATTTTCTCATAAATCAAGGTTTGAGAGATAGAATTTTTAAGGAAGGAAAAAGTGTTCAAGTTATCTAAAAAGATAAAGGCTGAAATGCTCAACTATCTCTTGCAGGAACCAAATGCATTTGGGGAGAGGGATGGAGAAGAAGGAATATTAATGTTTCTTAATGAGCTTTGGAATTTAAGAGCAATGCCTTCAACCGATTCTAGGTTTGGAGATGCATATGGAGATGTATATCAACATATGATAAACAATGATGATTGGGACCTAGAGTATCTATTCACAGTAAGATTTAATTTGCTAGATGATATTGTTGATTTCAAGCGGTTTATTGAAGTTGTCGTAAGTCCAAAAATTAGAAAAGAAGAGGGGGAAATTTTACGCTTTGTTGTAAACTTAAACCCTTATTTGGAAAAAGGTGGTTATTTGCTTTCCATAAGTGAATATAATGAAAATGGATTACCAGTCTATAGTATAGAAACTAAAGCAAAAGTAAAGGATTTGCCTGTTGATATTAAACAAAATAATATCCAATTTTTCGTTGATAAATCTCCTAGTGGAAGTTCTAAAAATTCAAGTTCTCATAAAATTCCATCTTCTTTCCCATCTTTTGTATTAGTTTTTAACCATAGGTGGAATGATTACAGTATCTGGTCCGAATTCTCACTTTTCTATTACGATAAGGAAGATGATTGTCAATATGTTGGCGAGACGAAAGTAATTTTCAGAGAGGAGTTAAACACAGTTGATTTTATTTCGGATAAGTTTTACAAATTAGATGAAAATTTCTGCTCGCTGGGCCAAGACATAAGCTATTATTTGAGTCTAAAAAACAATTTGGGTAAGAGTTTTGAGAGTGTATTGTATGCTCTAAGAGATGCTGCTTTCTTTTCTCAAATCCAGGAAACCTTTGAAAGGAATTCAGCTTTTAAGACTTCACTTATTAGGACAGATAAAGCAGAACGATTGCTGAGAGAGGCTAAGCATAAAATAAGTGGGAATGACTTTTCAAACCTTTATAGCTTCAAATATATCTTTCAACCACTCTTTTCTCGAACTCCAATAGATGTGGGTTTTGATTTTGGTGTTAGTTCCGGTAATCCCAATAGAATTTATGGCCTTATAGGAAAGAATGGAACGGGAAAGACTCAATTAGTGACTTCCTTACCATATAAAATCTCCAGAAAGGAAGATGAGTTTTTTTCTCCTAAAACCCCTCTTTTTAGTAAAGTAATAGCTGTCTCATATAGTATTTTTGATAAGTTTGAAATACCTAAAAGAACAGCTTCTTTTAATTATGTTTATTGTGGGTTACGGAATGAAAATGCAGAATTTATAACTGAGAGAGGACTTCTTCTACGATTTCATAATTCCTGGAAGAGAATTGAAGAACAAGAACGGATTAATAAATGGAGGAAAATTCTTTTAAATTTTCTAGATGAAGACGTAGTAAATATATTTCTGGTACCAAAAAATGAAGCCTCCTATCATGGAAACTGGTATGAAGTTGATATTAAAGGCTTTAATTCGATAAAAAATACTTTAAGTTCTGGGCAAAGTATAATTCTCTATATTATTACTGAAATTGTGGCTCATATCAGGCTTGATTCCCTTCTTATATATGATGAGCCTGAAACACACCTCCATCCCAATGCTATTACACAGCTAATGAATACGATTTATGATCTGGTTCATGAGTTTGAGTCATATTGTATCATCGCTACCCATTCCCCTCTCATTGTTAGGGAGCTGTTTTCCAAGAATGTATATGTTATTGAAAGGCATGGAAACACTCCATCGGTTCGAAGGATTGGGCTGGAATCATTTGGAGAAAACTTAACAACGCTAACTGATGAAGTCTTTGGTAATAAGGATGTGCCAAAGCAGTATAAAAAAATAATTCAAGAGTTTGTGGATCAGGGGAAGAGCTTTGAAGAAATTGTTTCTTCCTTAGAATTTGATGACGTTCCTCTGAGCCTCAATGCACGCCTATTCATAAAAAGCCAAATTAGAGGTAGAAATGAAAATGCTTAAGCCCTATGAAGGAGGTGATTTTGACTTCTATTTGGAAGTGATTAGAAACAAGAAAAAGTCAGCTAAGGATCCTTCATTTAAGAACCGAATTTCATTATTAAATGGTGAAATAGAGAGGTTATTTGAAGTTTACGGTAACCATTTTGGTAGTAATAGCCTTGAACAACTTTCAATTCATGGGTTTAAAGATGGTAATAAAGAAGATCTTCTCAGTCTTTATTCATATAAAGCCAAAATTTTTCAACAGCTAAAACTAAAAGTAACCACCACAGAAACTAACCGGGTAATTAGTACTTGCCAAAATTGCACAATAGGGGAAGTAAATTCTCTTGATCATTATTTGCCAAAGGATGAGTTTGCCGAATTTGTCGTAAATCCAAAAAATTTAATTCCTAGCTGTTCAAGGTGTAATGGGCATAAAAATACAGCTTGGAGAGATAGGGACAAAAGACTTTTTCTAAACCTCTACTTAGATAAACTGCCAGAAAAGCGATATTTATTTGTAAATACTTTCATCAGTAATGGAATCATTCAGGCCAAATTCTTTTTAGCCAATCCAAATGGTATTGATCCAGATTTATTTGAACTGATAGAGAACCATTATGAAAAATTACATCTGTGTAAGAGGTTTAGTGAAAATATTGATTCTGTCGTTACAGACCTTAATCACACTATAATGAGCTTTATCGGTAAAATCCCGCTAAATGAAATAGTAGAATCAGTAGTTGAAAGAAGTGCAAAAAATAAAGCCGCATTTGGTCATAATTACTGGAAATCAGTACTTGAAATTGCTCTTGTAAATGATAAGCATTACTTAAATCAATTTGTGTGAATGCTGTGATAAAGGGTGATGGTAGTCCTCCTAATTTTCGGTGTATTTCAATTTTTAAGCTTAATCGGAAGAGCTTCTTTTTTTGTAAATTATTACAATCTGCTAATTTGTAAAAATGCATGGACGTTGTTTCCTTGCAATAAATCTATTTTAGAATGGCAAATATTTATTGGCCCGTTTACAAGAACCTCGAAAGGGAGTTTTCTGAATTGATGTTTAATATTCACATAGACGATAGTCAGTTAGGGGTCTACTCCTTAAGGATTTCTGATTTAATCTTAAGGGCTGCTGTAGAGATAGAATCAATTGCAAAAGACCTTTATAGCCTAAATGGAGGAGCCAAAACTTCATATATTAAATACGATGAAGATGCTATTAAACATTTAAATAAGTTGTGGAAACTTGGTAAAAAGGTGGTTATTATAAGTTCCCTCAATTGCTTTGTGTCAAATAGATTAATTTATCCTTTTGTTAAAAATAAGAAGAGGACAGGTAGCGATAGGCATACGTATGGTTGGAATGATGCCTACCAAAATATAAAGCATGATAGAGCGAATAATTTAGCCTACGGAAATTTAAGGTACTTGTTTGATATAATGGCAGCTCTGTTTATACTTAACATCTATTATAAAGATGAAACAATAGGTTTAGAAAAGGATAGTAAGGCCACTACTTTTCCCATTAGTTAAGGCTCTGATATTTTCTCAATCAGTCTACATAAATGGTCGGGTTACTCCAGAGAAAATAACGAAGATAAATATGTCAGGCGGCCTGACTTTGATGAATGTTTGTATTTAACTAAACATACTGATGAGTCCAGAGAAAAATTTAAAATGGCACAACGCGAGGTTGATGCAAAAAGTAAAGAGCTTTTTATAAATCACCCAAAGTTCAAAGAATTTGTAAAGAAGGGACTCTACAATGAATATAATGGAAAGAACCTTATGTGGGATGTTTTGGGGCAGGAAGATTATGTGAAATTATTACAGCAATCAGCGCCACTAATAACAAAAGCAACCCAACAAACAGAATATGAGGCAATTATTAATAAGAACAACATTTAGAATAGGCTTTCATGAATAATAAATTTATTGGTGTCCAATTAGGGGACATATTAAAAAATTGTACCTCCCTTAATGAAATAGAAAGAGCTGGAAATTCAATATTAGATATAAAAAAAGATTCGTTCCCGAATTCTGCTATTACTGCACAACGAGCCCAAGCTGTTTATGATTGGATAATGTCACTTAGTCGAGCTAATTTAACAGAAGATGAGAGAAATAAGAAGTTAGTGAAGTTCTGTTTTGAACTGGCTCCAGATCCTGTTAAAGGAAGTATAATTGAGCTATTGGAAAAGAATGGGTGCCCTTATAATATTTTATATCACGATTCCTTAGATGAGTTTTATCAAAGGGCTTATCACGAGGAAATTCATAAGCATTCAAAAAAGCTTTTTGTTCAAGGAAACTATTTTCATGCTGTGTTTGAAGCGTCAAAAGCTTATAATAATATGGTAAAAGAAAAATCAGTTTCTGATAAAGATGGTGAAGCTTTAATGATGAATGTTTTCAGTCCTAATGGAGTGTTAAAACTTAATACTGGGCAAACGGAATCAGAAAGAAATGTCCAAGAGGGGATTAAGTTTTTGTCAAGCGGTTTAATGAGAGCGGTGCGAAACCCTACTGCTCATGAGCCAGCTGTTAATTGGCCAATTAATAAACAAGATTGCCTGGATCTCCTTAGTATGATTTCCTTTTTGTTTAGAAAGCTTGATACGTCCATAACTTTTCCGATTTAGAATTTCGGTTTAGTAATTATAATAGAAGATACCATGTTCTGAAATTATGGTTCAATATAAAGTCGCTGTAGAAACTCCTGTAAGATGGAAACTTTAAAACACATTATCCATTGTTCCAGCGTTTAGAATTTTCTCTTTTGAAGAGTATCTGGGACTTTGGGGTGCTTTATTTTTAGCATTTCCTAAAGGGACTTTTTTGATCTTTTCAGCAGGCTCCGTAAAGTAGAGGATGTATTTATTGGTGTCCTTCCATTGTTCAATACTTTTAACTTCGGCAATGTGCGTGATGGCAGAAATTGGGGCCACCTGGTAGGCCGCCACATATTTTATTTTTGGGATCATGGATGAGTTTAATCGAATGGCATACCAGCAGTTTTCTCCCAGAAAAGTATCATTAAATCCATCTTCCCGGGCAGGAACCACGATGGTATCTATTTCCGAAATATTAACCTTCTCCGTATCTTCCGTTACCTCATGAAGAAGGGGTTCAAATTCATAGAGTAACTCACCTTTTGTGTTCTTGAATCTTTTCAGGGTGATCACTTCTACCGGAAATTTGAAACGGCTTATTAAAACAGTTTCTAACTCTTCTCCTAATTCATCAATGATCAATAAGGCATTGAAGGAGTCCTTCTTATGGATGATGGATTCCAGCAGGAAGTCCACGTTTTCGTACTTGTTTTTTAGCGCAAAGTCCTGGCATTGCTTCCATGCTTCCGGGCGTTTCTGCAACATTCCCTTTATAATATTCTTAACTTTTACTTTTGAAGAGTCAAAGGAGAGAGAAAATTCCAGGATTTGAACAGCGATATGCTTTAGGTGCTGATGACTGGCCAGATCGTTTTCTACTACAAAAATTTTTGGGTCCTGGTCATTAGTCAGATCAATTAAATAACCATCCGGTAAATTGTTTGTGCCACCTTTTGCACCAATTTTCTTCTTATCATCCAGGTAAATACGGGAGTTTCCAAAAAGGGCCTCTTTAACTTCTAAAACAGCATCTTCCAACTCAGCTTCTTTTTCGTACGGGTATAGTTCATACTTCTCATTTTGGTTCCAGAGCATAAGAATAGCTTTTTAAATTGGTAGCAAACCAAAAATGGATAAATATGATTGAAAGATCAAGGTTTTAAATCCGAACCTCTATCAGGAATCCAGTTAGTCCTGTTATTTTTTTCTTTTTTGCGTTGTTTGACGTGAATTTGCGCGATTTTGTAAATTCACACCTTCATAAAACCTCCATTAAAAGAAATCGCTCAGACGAGTAAGCCAATATTGCTTTTCTATATAAAATTAAGGCACCAGATAATAACCATTTATTCGTAAATCTGCGTCAGATCGCGTTAAATGATCAAAGTCATGGTCTATGAATCCGCTTCGGTCAATTTATAGTAAAAACTGAGCTAAAAAGTGCTTTAATTACCCTCTTAAAATGGATGTTTTCCCGTAAATCTGTGTCAATTCACGTAAAATGCTTGGAAAAGAAAGAAAATGGAAGGTTGAAGACGATTTTACGCATTATGGCGCAAATTTACGTGATTTTTGATTTTTCTAACTGAGGATTTTATTCCTAAAGGATATTGTGGGTTTGTACTGTTTGTTAATTATAATTTAATTAATTTATAATGGAATAATACCTAATTAGAAACAGCAATGGATTCTCCATTTTCGCGCGAATTTACGCCAGTTCGTGTAAAACAGTCGAAAAAGTAGTGAAATAGACATTTCTTCTCCATTTTACGCATTCTGACGCAAATTAGCGCGATTTTTAACTATTTAAGAACGATTTAGACTATCAAGCACTGCTTTTCTTTACCTAAAGTTCTTTAGGTGGTATTTTACAAGCTAAATATAGGATAAATACCTTTTTAAGATTGGTTGATTTTTGGAATTTTCTCGTAAATCTGCGTCAGTTCGCGTAAAATCCTTGGAAAAGCAAGAAAACCTGGGTTTAAGGGACATTTTACGCATTCTGGCGTGAATTTACGCGATTTTTACTCTTGGGCAGGAGTTTGAGGATTCAATTTTAAATTAATTATAATTTTAAAGGTATTTAATTATTATTTTCCAGTAAAAAGCAGGGGGTTTTTTACCTTTATTCTTGGTGACTTTCGCGTAAAATCACGTGGAAACAGCCTTTTGGAAGTATTCAAGGTCTAAAAGTTTGAAAATAGTCAATTTTCAGCCTGTAATTATGTTCCTTTTCTCGCAAATTTGCGCCAAATCGCGCTAAATGATCTTTTAGAAGCTTCTTGAGATCTTTTTATTTCATTATGCGTATTCTGACGCAAATTTACGTGGAATTAACCTCAAAATAATAGATTTTTTCCTAGCGGTAGCTTTAGTGATCTTAGAACGGTACCCATACGTTTTGGTCCTGGGTGCTTACTTTTACATTTCCAATTATCCTATTTTGAAAACTCACCGCTTCAGGATACGGCGGGTTTTTGAGACAATAATTTAAAAAAAAGCTACTCTTGCTGGAATCATAGGAAACACGATTATGAAACGTTATATCTTTATTTAATAGTCATCATAGATTTGGTCAATAAGGACTGTGTCTTCCTGAATATTTATTTTAGTTACCTTTTCCAATGAAAATCCATTTGTAAAATACCCAAAGCGAACTCTCCTATTAATTAACTTTTTGTCTTTGTAAGTCAAAAGGTAATCTCCGTCTACTTTTGGTAAATCAGTCATATCGAGCCAATAGGTTTTGCTTTGCCCTGATTCCAGTTTTAAATAATTTGGGTTAGCCTGATGGTCATAGGCTTTAATATTTATGGAGTCGATTAAGTTTGCCGTTTGATTGGTTATTTCAAATTTAGCTTTTATGTCATTCTGACAAGAAGTAAAGAAGACTAACGTCACTATTGATATTACAAATTTCAATTTCATTACCGAATTGTGCTCAACTTGGGTAAACTAATAATTAACTCCAGTAATTCCTACCTGATCGTTTTCTGAGACAGGACTTGTACAAAATAACAGTAGTTTTTCTATACAAGTTTAAGAACCGTTATTCACGATACAGAAAGTAATCACTAGGTGTGGAAATAAGAAAAACCCAATGGTATGCAGGCAGGAGGAAAATACCTAATGCCTAATGCCACTATCGGCTTTTTATTAAATTTAGAATAACTGTCCGATTTTTCTAATGGAATACATAATATGAAAGGTCCTTTGAAGAGCTAAAACTGGTGGCTATAGCTAATTCAGAGGCATCCTCGAAGCTGGGAACTCATATTAAGGGGACATAACTTTACATGTGTTCTATTCCCAGATAATCGTAGTAATTTTCCTTGACTTCCATAGCCGTAGTAAGGTCATCCCTCATAGAATATGGTTAAGTTTCGAAGTCGCTTTTTTACCCGTTTATTCTTCATTGGGGTAAACCTGAATATTTCTTTGTTATCCTTTTTAACGATAATGTAGAAAGGCTGATTCAT
Organism: Cesiribacteraceae bacterium YIM B00369; assembly: GCA_017948555.1. GTDB lineage: Bacteria > Bacteroidota > Bacteroidia > Cytophagales > Cyclobacteriaceae > Nafulsella. The sequence goes on from JAFMYY010000032.1 coordinate 22,487, forward strand.
TTTTTCTGTAAGATGATAGATACTTTCAAGCTCAGCAATATCCTCAAACCAGCTTGCCATTCCGTATAAAGAGACGAAAGGTGTTTTACTGAGCTTTTTGTAAATATCAGGCGCTAAGGTTACTGGTACCTTTTTACCACTCCGAAATCGGGTTTTCTCCAGTAATGAATCGGTAGAACTCTGAGTTGGCACGTTCATTTTATGCCAAATATTCTTAGTAAAGGAGGTTGGCTTAACAAGTGCTTCTCTATCCTGAGGGTGCGGAGTGATTTCCAAAACGGCGTCCACCACGTGCGTAGCCTCGTGCAATAAAACATATAAAAAAGCGTCTAATACACCTGCCTCAATTTTGATTTCATAACCAGGATTTTCTGATCCCTCAAAACAGGTGTTTTCTTTCTGGGTGGCCCATTCCGATATGGTCTCATGAAGTATTCCCGCCCGAAAAGTAATGTTATACATTTTACTGGAATCATGGGTTTCCACAGGGGAGGTGAGAGCCGTGTTGGGCATATTATCCATGAAGCTGATGCTGTGTAAATGCCTTTTTAAAATTTTCTGATGCAGGGGAGGTAAAGCAGCAAAAGCTTTTTCAACCTTGGTTTTTTCTGTTGCAGTTACTTCATGATCCGAGGGACTCATGCCGGCCTCCTTAAACAGCTTTATAACACCTTCCGGAGCCGCTGAAATCCGTTCAGCTGGATTATTAATAAAATGTGGGGTTTGTGTCTGAGCGCAAATAGTTAAAGATAAAACTACACCAAGAGCAGTAATGAAATACGTCTTAAACATGGCTTTTAAAAAGAAATCAGTGAATAAACCTCCGAACTCAACCAATAGCTGGTACATAAGCCGGTTAAACATGATCAAAAAATAACTACTGGGTCAGGTATTTTGACTGCTTCAAAATAACCGAACGTAATCGCTCCTGGTGTGCATCGCCCCAATCGCCCAAAGTCGATAGAACCGGAATCAGGGACTTTCCAAATTCGGTAAGATTGTATTCTACTTTTGGCGGGACCACAGGATATATGACTTTTGATACCAGTTCGTGCTCCTGCAACTCTTTCAACTGCAAATTTATCACCCTGCGTGAAGCATCCGGTATCTTTCGTTGCAACTCGCTTGGGCGTTGGTATCCTTCGTTGATGAACCATAGCAAACGGATCTTCCATTTGCCATACAGCACTTCTCCAACCAGGTCCAGACCACAATTCAGGCTCGGTGGTATTTTTCTTTCATACATACTGCAAAGGTATCTTATGTTCTAAAAAGTACAATACGGGAAAAATTTATCCCTATAGGAATCTTTTTTCCGTACTTGTCTGAACTACACATACTTCCCACTTTTGTACTGTACTAAAAGTAAGAAGTATGAAACACCAATTTGATTTTAATAACGAGTTAGCGGGAAAAATTGCCTTAGTGACAGGCGGTACAAAAGGAGCAGGAAAAGCCATTGCAGATCGCTTACTCCATGCCGGTGCAACAGTGGTTGTAACGGCAAGAAACCCACCCGAAGCGCTACAGGAAAGACTGCATTTTGTTTCGGCTGATTTGAGCAAACCTGAAGGAACTCTAAAAGTAGTCGAAGAAGTCTTATCTAAATTCCACAGGCTTGATATCCTGGTCAATAACCTGGGCGGTTCCGAAACCAGGGGCGGTGGCTTTGCTGTGTTGACGGATAAAGATTGGGAAACAACTATTCAAACGAATTTGCTGGCCTCTGTTCGTTTGGACAGAGGATTTTTACCGCAAATGATCCAACAGAATTGGGGTGTTATTATTCACGTCGCTTCCATTCAGGGCAGGTTGCCTTTGTATGATTCCACTCTACCCTATGCAGCTGCGAAAGCAGGGTTAATTAATTACAGCAAAGCTTTATCCAAAGAAGTTTCGCCAAAGGGCGTTCGGGTGCTTACTGTTTCACCCGGATGGATTATGACCCAATCATCCATAAGAATGATGGAGCGGATTGCGGAAAGTTCAAAAATAACTGTAGAACAAGCCACGCAAAGCGTGATGGATGCTTTGGGCGGAATACCCATCGGCAGACCCGCAAGGCCTGAAGAAATTGCGGAATTTGTTGGCTTTTTGGTTTCTCCGAGAGCCAATTATCTGACAGGAACAGAATACATCATTGACGGAGGAACCATTCCAACCATTTAATAAACTCTAAATAATTTTAATCATGAAAACAATGAATTTACCTGAAGTGGTAGCAGATTTAGTGGAGGCCCAAGCCAATTTCGATAGTGTTGCTTATGCCAATTGTTTTTCCGAAACAGCCGTGGTTTTTGACGAAGGCAAAACCTACAAAGGAAGAACTGAAATCCAACAATGGATTGCCAACGCAAACAAAAAATTTAAAACCGTAATGAAGCCCATCGAATTTACCCAAACAGACACCTCCTGTGTGCTGCTGGCAGAGATTTCAGGCTCTTTTGAGGGAAGTCCCCTGGTACTAAATTATACCTTTGTATTGAGAGACGGGTTGATTCAATCGCTAAGAATTACGGGCTGAAAATTGCCAGGAACCACGATGGTTTTGCAGCATAATGCTTTTTTAAGGGGAGGTGGTTTTCGGGTTGAAGGACATTTTAAAGTTGGAGAGATTTTCACCGGATGCTGTCCGCTTTTTTAGAGGTATTTCCTTCTTGCCTGTCCCCCTCCCAAGCCTTTATGAACTCCATAAACAGGTGGTAATACCCTCTTAACAGGAACTTTGATAATTTTTAGTACTTTAGTACCGGTAGTTATATTGGGGGAAATCAGGTTGTTTAACCTAATAAAGTACAATAGCCACTACTCTCTGAAACTTCAACTATTTTTATCCTTGTTTTTACCTTAGCAGAAAATGTCACTGCTTTTCCACCTAAAATCATTATTCACCCTCATGGTATTGCCATGTAGACGATTAACTTCAAACTTCATTTCAATAACCTGATTTTCCTCTTTTTTATCTAGACACCTAAACAAAGAATATTCATGGCAAAAATCATTTCGCCTCAGGTGGAGTTTTCCGGATTGCTTCAACAAGTGAAGCAGGTGACTCCCGAAATTTTTGATCCGCATGGCAACTACCTAAACCTCCTGGAAGGTCGTTGGCAGGAAGCAGGCTCTCCCAGGGAATTTATTTCTCCCATTGACGGCTCCATCATTGGAAGCCTGCCCATGCTGGATAGAGCTACTGCACTCCGTGCCATTCAAAGCGCCCATCGCGAAGCAGAGGAATGGAGTCGCGTAGACCTGGATGAACGGAAGCGGCGTGTGCAGGAGTGTCTCGACCAACTGCGGGCACATGTGGACCTGATTGGAAAACTTTTAATGTGGGAAATCGGCAAGACCTATAAGCTGGGTTTTACCGATATTGACCGCTGTATAGACGGTGTGCAGTGGTATGTAGACCATATTGAAGAGATGCTAGGCCGCCGCGAACCCCTTGGAGTAGTATCGAACATTGCTTCCTGGAACTACCCCATGTCGGTGCTGATGCATGCTGTTCTGGTGCAGGTGCTTTGTGGGAATGTGGCAGTAGCTAAAACCCCTACGGATGGTGGTTTTATCTCGTTAAGCATTGCATTTGCGATTGCCCGCCGCAGTGGGTTGCCTGTTACCCTGGTGAGCGGATCCGGTGGAGAATTAAGTGACATACTGGTGAAAGACCAGGCAATCGCCTGTCTTTCTTTTGTAGGCGGTCGCTATAACGGGCGGAATATTGCCGATGCCCTGGCCTCTGTGCACAAGCGCTATATGCTGGAAATGGAAGGCGTAAACACCTACGGCATCTGGAATTTCTCTGACTGGAACAGCCTTGGTGAGCAACTCAAAAAAGGCTATGATTACGGAAAACAGCGCTGTACGGCCTATGTGCGCTTTGTGGTGGAGCGGCGTTCATTTCCGCAGTTCCTGGAAACCTACTGGAACTCCATTCGCAGCCTGAAAATCGGAAATCCTACTTTGGTAGACAGACCGGAGGATAAACTGCCGGATCTGGCCTTTGGTCCGGTAATTAACCGCCGTCAGGCAGAGGACCTTGACCGTCTCTATAGTAATGCACTGAAAACGGGCGCTACCCCTGTGTATGATGGCAAACTGGAGGATTCCTTATTCTTACCTGATCAGGACCGGTCGGCTTACCGGGCACCACGGGCACTGGTAAACCTGCCACGGCAAAGCGAATTGTATTTTAAAGAGCCTTTCGGACCTATTGACTCTATTGTGCTGGTGGACCGGGTAGAAGAACTGGTAGGAGAAATGAATATTTCCAACGGTGCGCTGGTTGCAGCTGTTGCTTCCGACGATGTGAAGTGGGCGCAACGTACGGCACGGGAAGTGCGCGCCTTTAAAGTGGGTATCAACAATCTTCGTTCCCGAGGCGATCGGGAGGAAGTTTTTGGAGGACTGGGAGAATCCTGGAAGGGCGCTTTCGTAGGAGGCAAACTCCTGGTGGAAGCGGTTACTCAGGGTGCACTTTCGGAATCGATATATGGGAATTATGAAGATGCTACGCTATTACCGGAGAAGATTTAAGTAATCTGATTTTTCCAGTTTTCTGGAAACACCTAACCCCAAATTTTTACATTTTTTTACTACGATATAAGCTGGAATGAGGGAAGGGTAAATAGGGTATTATAGCGGAGGGACATTTTATGGCTTTTTTTGTGAAAATGCCTCACAAAAAAAGCCAACCCTTTTTTCGTTTTACATTCCATCAAACAGGATGAAAAATATAGAGACTCAGCCTTTTTGGAACTTAGAAGAAACAAACAGGAAAATATTGTCATTTAGGTTTATAATGAGGTGTTCCTTTAGGGAAACTCCATGATAGCAGGTAATGGTCGAGTATATACGATGGAAGGGGGCATTAATGTCCAGCTCGGTACAAACGCCCAATTGAAAACTACTTTTTGAAGTTATGAACTAAAGCTGAACATTGGCTATCGAGCCCGAACTGCTGTTAATGCTTGCACATAGCTGATGTGATATTGTTTAGCCCTGCTTTTGCAAATACATTCTTACCTGCCGTTTCTTCATCAAATCGATTGCTCAATAGGCTTGCCCACAAGCTCAAGAAATTTTTCACGATACTGTAATCCCCAACTTTCCATTGCTTTTAATACCGGCAGTAAGCTTTCACCTTCTTTTGTTAATGAATACTCAACCTTTGGGGGCAACACAGGAAATATTTCTTTTTTGATGATACCGTGCTGTTCTAATTCGTTTAGTTGCATATTGAGTGCTCTGCGTGAAGCATCAGGCATAGCCCGTTGCAATTCATTGGGTCTTCTTAAGCCCTCATGAATCCTGTTGAGTAAACAAGCTTTCCATTTACCGCTAATAATCTCAGAAGTAATAAGAACGCCGCATTTGTAATTTATTTCAATTTTTTTCTCATACATGATTTTCAATTTTTGAGCAGGGCAAAACTTTGCCGTATTCTAAAAATAATGCCGTACGGTAATCTTTTTGCCGTACTTGTGTATAGTCTGAATATAGCCCACTTTTACTTAAAAAAAAACAAAATGAAATTATTTAAAAATTACAAGTCAAACACGTTAGAACTAGCTAACAGAATTTTTATGCTCTGACCCAGCTAAGTAAAAGCATCTGACAATAGCACCAGGGAAAAATATGCAAGACTCATCGCTATTTGTCCATTTTCCTGCCCGGTAATTCGCTGCAACTTTGTGATATCAAATTAATTACAAACACAAAATGAAAACTACATGAAACGTTCAGCTAAAGCCATCTGGTCTGGCACCTTAATAAAAGGCGAGGGAAATCTTACCACGCAAATGGATATACTCAACAAAACTCCTTACTCAGCTGATAATACCGGTTTGCCATTATGGGGCTGAGGTCCAAAATTCAACTTTTTTCATAAATCCAGCATCAGGTAAAGGCGGGCCATTTGTGCAAAAAATCCTCCACAACTTCAAGCCGAGAATCATTAGGCGCCATAGAAAATATTCCAACTTATTATAAAGGCATAAAATCTTTAACACTAAAAAGACAACAAAAATGAAAAACAAAGAAATTGCACTGGCAATTAATCAGGCAGTCCAAACAGCAGATGTAGAAACTGCGACTGCACTAGTAACCGAAAATTACATTCAACACACTCCTGTTATCCCTGATGGGAGAAAAGGATTCAAAATGTTTCTGACCAAGATCAAAAACAACGAAATACCTGCTCCCAAATTAAAAACTGTGCGAGTGATTGAAGACGGAAATTTTGTTGCCCTTAATCATGAAGCACATTGGCCGAATCGAAAGGCAATGTTCGAGATTTTCAGATTCGAAGATGGATTGGCTGCTGAACATTGGAGTGCTGTTATGGACCATCCTGAAAATGTGGCAAGCGGCAACAGTATGTTTGATGGGGCAACCGAGATCAAGGACCTGGATAAGACGGATACCAACAAGGAGATAATCAAGACCTTAATGAATGAAGTTTTCATTAAAGGGAATTTTGACCAAAGATTTATTCTAGAGGTTTATCATCCAGAGGTTATCCAACATAACCCGTACATGGACAATACTGTTAATGGCTTGGAAGATAGGGTTTCTCAATTGAAAGAACAAAGTATCAACATTCAAATAGAGCACATTCATTTCCTACTCGCTCAGGGTAATTTTGTGCTTACCTTTTCCGAAGGAAAATTTGCTAATGATGGGGTTAAACCAACTGCCTTTTTTGATTTGTTCCGATTGGAAAATGGCAGGATCATGGAGCATTGGAGTGTCGTCCAGGAAGTCCCCGATAAAATGAGTCACGACAATGGGATGTTCAAGTTACCTCTCTACAAAAGGCTGGGTGGTTATGATGAGATCGCCGCTTATATTGACCATGCATTTCCCCAAGTGGCTGCGCATCCTGATTTACAACATTTATTTCTTGGACACTCCATGGCTACCAAAATGCGTCAAAGACAGCTCATCATTGATAAATTAGCCAGCTCATTGAAAGGCCCTACCATTTATCTCGGAAAGCCTTTGAAGGAAATTCACCAGGGATTGAATATTACCCTTCCCCAATGGGAAACTTTTATGGCAATAATAAATAAAGCAATGGACGAAAAAGGGATCAAGGGAGAGACAAAGAAAGATTTTATTCATCATTTCGAAAGCTTCAGAAGTGTGACTGTCGAAGCAGAATTGGAAAATGCCTAACAAAGCCCTTCACCCCTTTTTTTTGTAAAAATGAATTCGATATAACCTCATGCAGCGGCAATAGCCGGACTTATCAATTACAGTAAAAGTTTATCAAGAGAAGTTTCATCTCAAGGTGTTTGGGTTTTATCTGTCTCACCCGATTGAATCCTGACAGAATGATTCTCCATAATGATGGAACAATTTTCTGAAAGCTCAAACGAATCTGTTGAAGAAGCGACACAAAGCGTCATGGAAGCACTGGGAGGCACTCCTGACGACTTGCCTGCACAGCCTGAGAAATTGCTGAATTGGTCCGCTTTTTAGTGTCGTCGAGAGCCAGGGTATTTGACAGAGACGGATTTTGCCTTTGACGGTGGAACCAATCCTATAATTTAAAATCATAAAAAAAAAGCAAAATGAAATTATTCGAAAATTACAAGTCAAACACGTTAGAACTAGCTAACAGAATTGTTATGGCACCCATGACCAGAAGTCGTGCAGATAATGAAGCATTGGCCGCAACTGAACTTCATGCAACCTATTACAGCCAAAGGGCTTCGGCAGGACTAATTATTACAGAAGGAACAACCATAAGTCCACGGGCAACCGGATATATCCATGTGCCAGGAATTTATTCAAAACCCCAGATAAATGGATGGAAATTAACAACAGATGCAGTCCACAAAAAAGGGGGAAATATTTTTGCTCAACTTTGGCACGTAGGCCGTATTTCTCACCCCGATTTAATTAATGGAGAATTACCATTGGCTCCTTCGGCTATCAATCCTCATTTTTATGCCTACACATATAAGGGTAAAGAGGACACCGTAACACCTAAAGCAATGACACTGGAAGATATTCACCAAACCATCACAGATTATCAGCAGGCAGCTGTTAATGCAATGGTTGCAGGGTTTGATGGTGTTGAAATACACGCTGCAAATGGTTATTTAATCAACCAGTTTTTTGCCAAATGTGCCAATATCCGAACCGATCAGTATGGTGGATCGATTGAAAACAGGAGTAGGCTTCTGTTTGAAATACTAGAAAAGGTCGGGGAGAGGGTAAGTTTAAAAAAAGTAGGTGTCAGGATTTCTCCAACACTTACCAACACATTCGGAATAACAACTGACGACGAAACGGTGGCATTGTATGAATATATAAGCACTAAGTTAAACGAATATGATCTTGCCTATTTACACATTTCGGGCTTCTCCTATGATTCGCTTGACCCTCAAACCTTTATTTTGAACACCGCAAAACATTATAGGAACTTTTACAAGGGAAATTATATCATCAACGGAGGGTTTGATGCCGTTTCAGCTAATGAGGCTATTGAAACAGGTGGTGCAGATTTAGTGTCGTTTGGCAAGCCATTTATCAGTAACCCTGATCTTGTAGAACGTTTCAAATTAAAGGCTCCGTTAAACGAGCTGGATACCACTACAATTTACACAGTGGGAGAAAAAGGGTATACCGATTATCCGTCTATGAATAATTCTAAGAGTTTAGTTTGGTAGACTAAAATGTAAACATCAATCATTCCTGTGTCCTGCTGACTGAATTGTCCATTTAAGAGTGATTGTTTCCTTGTCATTGATGTCTTCAACATCTAAAACAAATCCAGCAGAAAATGTCTCCAGAATAATCCGCCTTTGTCACATAAAGATTCTAATCGTTTTCGGTGTACTCTTCAAAGGTGTTGCTAACTCTTTGGAAGCTTAGGATAGCACCTTCCCAAGAATTTTTTCCAGCCTTCGTACGTAAGCTGCCAGCATAGAAAAGTCTTTAAAATAAGTGCCAGGGAAAAATGTACAAGACTCATCGCTATTTGTCCATTTTTCTGCCCCGGAATTCGCTGCAACTTTGTGATATCAAATTAATTACAACCACAAAAATAAAACAACATGAAACGTTCAGCTAAAGCCATCTGGAATGGCACCCTAAAAAAAGGTAAGGGAAACCTTACCACTCAAAGTCAAACCCTTAACAAAACTCCTTACTCTTTTGTGACAAGGTTCGAGAATCAGACGGGAACAAACCCTGAAGAACTAATGGCAGCAGCCCATGCAGGATGTTTTACCATGCAAATCAGTGCTGACCTCACAAGAGCTGGATTTAACCCTGAGGAACTTAGGACGGAAGCTGTTGTCTCACTAGAAGATGGGGTTATTTCCAAATCAGCGCTCAAGCTTCAGGCAAAAGTACCAGGTATATCGCAGGATCAGTTCTTCAGGATTGCTCACCAGTCTAAAGAAAATTGTCCGGTAAGCAAAGCATATAATCTTGAAATCACGCTGGAAGTACATCTTGATTCCCGCTACCTGGAAAATATCACATCATTCCTTAATTCTAACTAACAGGAAAATGAAATTGCATTTTTAACAACTGCATTATTGATGATCCTGCTTCAGAGTTACATGGTTTTTGCCCCAAGGGAAAAGAGTACCAGCATCAGCAGGAAGGCAGGAGTATCTTGAAGTAGAAAAAAATGTGCGCCTGCACATTACCAACCTGGGCAAAGGTCAACTTATTGACTTGATTCGCGGATGCCCTTTGAATAAGGCAATGTACAAATACCAATACCAGGTAGAAAAAGGATTCAGAGTCATAGGTAATTTGCTCCGGGGCTTTGGCAAATCCGACAAACCCTATAGTCGGTACGACTTCGATCTTCTTTCCGATGACATCAAGGTGGTGCTGGAAAAAATGAAGATGAAAATGCAGTGCTAAGTGGCTTTTGAATGGGCGGAGCGGTTGTTCTGCACTATGCTACCAAGTACGATACATAGGCAAATTCTTGTACTCTATAACCAAAATCTTAATCAATACTAATTCAAAAACTTTTTTCACTATTAACATTTTTAATTATGGCGACAACTCAATTAACCAAGGCACCCGAGCAAGTAGACTATTTGCAAGATCCAAACCTGGACCGGGGTACGAAAGATTTTTTGCAAGCAATTAACAATGGAGGTCCAGGCCTTGAGACCTTGTCAAAAGAAGATGCCAGGCAGGTACTGGTTAACGCGCAAGCTGCTTTCAAAGTTGATCTTACTGGTATTGAAGAATCTGAACGCACCATAAAGGCTGACGAATTCAGTATTAAACTGAATATTGTAAGACCCGAAGGAGTTAAAGGCAAACTTCCGGTATTTATTTTTATCCATGGTGGCGGCTGGATCCTCGGTGATTATCCGACGCATAAGCGCCTTGTACGCGACCTTGTGGTGTCGTCTCAGGCTGTGGCGGTATTTGTGAACTATACACCTTCACCAGAAGCTCGTTTTCCTCAGGCTATCAACGAAATCTACGCCGCAACAAAATGGGTGGCTGCTCATGCTGATGAAATAAATGTGGATGGAAATAGACTTGCCATCGCAGGAAACAGTGTCGGAGGAAATATGAGCGCTGTAACAACTCTTATGGCGAAAGATAAAGGTGGCCCAAAAATAAAATTCCAATTGTTGTTGTGGCCGGTAACAGATGCCAGCTTCTCTCAAGATTCATATCAGTTATATGGGAAAGACCGCTTTCTGACAAGTCCGCTCATGAAATGGATGTGGGATCAGTATACTTCAGATGCAGGCACTCGCAAAGCTATATATGCCTCACCTCTTCAGGCATCCGTTGAACAATTAAAGGGACTGCCGCCGGCATTAATCGTCGTAGCCGAAAACGACATCCTCCGCGATGAAGCAGAAGCTTATGGTCGTAAACTGGATGAAGCCGGCGTCCCGATAACCACTGTACGGGTTAACGGCATGATTCATGATTTTGGGCTTTTGAACGCCCTTGCAAATCTGCCAGCAACTCAGTCGACACTGTTCTACGCCGGTAAAGAACTGCAGAGACATTTGAAATAAAAGTGTAAAAATAGCTTACCGGTCAAAAGTTTCTTGTCCGGTAAGCTTACAATACAATCCGGCAATCATCCGGGAGGTTCATCTCCATCTATACATATAAGTATCCATCACCTCATTTCGTTAAGCCTTTAATTTTAAAACCATGAAAACAGCAATTTTAACAACCGCCTTTTTAATGACCCTGCTTCAGAGTTACACCGTTTTTTCCCAAGGGAAAAGAAAACCAGCATCAGCAGGAAGACAAGAGTTTATAGAAGTAGAGAAAAATGTGCGCCTGCATATAACGGACCTGGGCGAAGGTCAGCCTATTGTCCTGATTCACGGATGGCCTTTGAACAATGCCATGTACGAGTACCAATACCAATACCTGGTAGAAAAAGGGTTCAGAGTCATTGGCATTTCACTTCGGGGCTTTGGCAAATCCGATAAGCCCTATGGTCGGTACGACTTTGATGTTTTTTCCGATGACATAAAAGTTGTATTGGAAAAGTTAGAGATAGAAAATGCTGTCTTGGGTGGTTTTTCTATGGGCGGAGCGGTTGTCCTGCATTATGTAACAAAGTACAACAGCGCACACATCAGTAAACTTGCTTTATTTGCGGCCGCGGCTCCCTCATGGGTACAACGGCCAAGTTATCCATATGGGCTAACAGAAGAAGGTGCCGCTTCTTTCGTTCAGCTAACCAGAACGGATCGGCCGCAGGTACTCGAGAACTTCGACAAAGCTTTTGCCGCTACAGAGAACGGAATATCAGAGGGAATGTCAGCATGGTTGAAAGGCATAAACATGGAGGCTTCCCCTTATGCAGCTACGCAATCTATAAAAGCACTTGCCGGGCTTGATTTACGACCTGAGCTAGCCAAAATCAAAGTGCCAGTCGTAATTTTCCATGGAGTAAAAGACAAGCTATGTGACTTTGTATTGGCAGAGCAACTTCAGGCAGGAATCAAAGATTCATACCTCGTAAAATTTGAAAATAGTGGACATGCCCTCTTCATTGAGGAAATGGATAAGTTTAACACAGAGTTGGAGAAGTTTGCAAAAATGTAAAGGAAACTGGCCGTTGCGGATTAGGATAATTACGCAACGGTTCCCTTCTCTGTTAGCTTTTTGACTATCTTTTATTTGAAATTAGAACGCCCCATGAACAAGCAGAATCTATTTGAAAGCAGCCTTAAAAGGCTAGGGTTATTATCTGTAGATAAAAAAAGTGTAGATGCCATTAACGAAGATACTTACAAGCAATACATAAAGGTGTTATATCTGCCAGAAGGGTATGAATTAACGGTAGATTTTGCTGTATATGTAACTCTTCAGCCTTCCCTGTTTTTTGTCGCTCCCAATCAGTTTTTAAAGATCGAAAATTGTGGGAAAGAAGCGGGATATTTCATCTTTTATAATCGGGATTTTTATTGCATTCAAATCCATGATCAGGAAGTGGCCTGTGATGGCCTGCTCTTCAACAATATCAACAATATGCCGCTTGTGAAGGTTTCAAAAGAGGAGGCTGCGTATATCAACCACCTTTTCCGGCAAATGGAAGGAGAATTTCAGATAAACGACACCTCTCAGGAAGAGATGATTCGCACCTATCTTAAGCAGTTACTCATCAAAGCCACCAGGCTGTGGAAAAAACAGCATCTTGATAAGACAATTGTGGAGCAGAACAATGACCTTGAGTTCTTTAGAAAATTCACTCTTTTGGTGGATGGCCACTACAAAGAAAAGCACACCGTTGCCGACTATGCAGATGTTCTGTCCATGGCTCCAAAAACCATTACCCATAAATTCAAGCGCCTGAATCTGCCGCAGCCCAATGAAGTAATCAAAAACCGCATTATTCTGGAAGCTAAAAGGTTGCTGGTCCATACCACCCTGACTGCAAAAGAAATTGCGCATGAGCTGGGCTATGAAGATCCCGCCTATTTTAGCCGGCAGTTCCAGATAAAAACAGGAGAATCGCCTTCCGGGTTCAGGACAAAATATCTTGAGTCCCACACGGCCGCTCTACACGACTAATCAAGTATCACCTCGGTAACTGAATCAACCCTTTTCCAGCCATGCAATCCACTAAAAAAACTGCTCTTGCTTTAGGAGTAGTGTCTTCCTTGTTTTTTTCCATCACCTTTGTTGTGAATCGCCTGATGTCTTTAGAGGGAGGGAGTTGGGTATGGAGTGCTTCTCTCAGGTTTTTCTGGATGCTTCCCTTCTTTGTGATAATTGTTGCCGTTAGAGGAAAGTTACCTGCATTGGTTCTTGAAATAAAAAAGAACCTTGTGCAGTGGATGATTTGGAGTACCATTGGATTCGGAATTTTTTATTCGACTCTTACCTTCGCTGCTGCTTATGGTCCTTCCTGGTTGGTAGCCAGTACATGGCAGATCACCATAGTGGCAGGTATAATTTTATCACCATTCATCAGCCCACCAGGCACTGAGAGGCGGGCCGGCCATCTTTCTTCCTATCTTTTTTCAGGAATTATCCTTCTGGGCATTTGCGTGATGCAAATTAATCATGCAGAGCTGGTTTCGTTTAATCATTTTTGGATGGGCGTTTTGCCGGTAGCCGTAGCTGCATTCGCCTATCCTCTGGGAAACAGGAAAATAATGCAGCTGGTAAATGGGCGTTTGGATGTGTACCAAAGAATACTAGGGATGTTGATTTGCAGTATGCCTTTTTGGTTCCTAATATGCAGCTATGAATTATGGATTGACCAATCTGTGCCCGAAGAGAGTCAGTATATCCAAACATTTATGGTTGCAATCTGCTCTGGTCTAATTGCCACGGCACTGTTTTTTTCCGCCACTGATAAAGTCAGTGGAGATGAACAACTACTTGCATCCGTAGAAGCCACGCAATCTACAGAGGTAGTGTTTGCGCTTATCGGAGAAGTGTGGCTATTAAGCAGTGCATTACCCGATATCTTCGCTATTACAGGAGTAATGCTGGTTATCCTGGGAATGGTATTACATAGCATTAAAAGATAAATTCTTCTAAGTAAAAGAGGAAATGGAGATTCAGGTATGCTTGAAATAACCTATTCTAAACTTTATGTGAGATAATCGTTTGGGCTGTGACCGGCCATGCGGTGTACTACTACTGGTTTATGGTATCAGAGGTTGATAAATTTAAGGTACCAAGGCTTATGATTCCCCGGTTTTTGCACCACCCAATAGAGCTCTTAATTGTGAATATTGGGTGCAGAAATTTCTTTTATTTTTTCTTTGTGTAGGGTTCCCCATTCAACCAGCGCATCCAATACTTTTTTCAACGTCAAACTGTATTCAGTAGCTTCGTATTCTACCACCACAGGCATTTCCGTTGAATACACTTTTCTTTGAACGAAGCCATTTAGTTCAAGCTCCTTTAACTCGTGCGAAAGCACTCGTGGTGAGATGGTTTTTAACACTCGCTGAAGTTCATTAAAGCGTTTGCTGCCATCAATTAGCGCCAACGTAATCCTGAGCTTCCATTTACCGCCGATGACATACAGCGCATCTTCGATTGCATTCAGGCTTTTGCAACACTCATGGCTTTGGTGTTGACCTTCTTCTTCAATTTTCATGTAGGTTCAGATTTGTAAGGGTTACTTAAAGGTTACTACTATCCTTTTGTATAGTGCTAACTTTTGAATAGTTAAATTAAGTAGTTTTGACTTAATCAAACAACAAAAAGAATGAAAAACAAAATCTTATTCGCAGCAACTATCCTCTTCGGCCTTTTGATGGTCAATTCAGGTTTGAACAAGTTCTTGAACTACATGCCTATGCCTGAAATCTCACCGGAAATGATGACTGTTCTCATGGCCTTTTCGACTACAAAATGGATTTTCCCATTGGTAGGCATCGCTGAAATTATAGGGGGTATTCTCATTGCCATTCCCAGGTACAGGGCATTGGGTGCCATCATTATTTTCCCCGTAATGGTGGGTATCCTTGTTCACCACGCGGTACATGATTTCGCGGGAATAGGTTTCGGCCTGCTCCTCTTCGCAATTAACCTCTGGATAATCCTTGAGAACAGAGAGAAATTCCAACCAATGGTCAACTAAAGTATGTGTCGAGGGTATGAATTCGCGGACTGCATGCTCTTCCCGGCATAAAACACCCCCGGGCCAGTTAAAAAGCCTGGCGGAGAAGTAAAAAGAAAGTATAACCAAAAAAACAAATGATCATGATTAAGATTGCAATTATCACAGGAAGTACACGCCCGACGCGGGTAAATAAGCAAGTTGCACAATGGGCTTATGAAAAGGCAAAAGAGCGCAGTGATGCTGCCTTTGAACTGGTGGATATAGCCGAATATGAACTTCCGCTTTTAGATGAACCTCTTTCGCCATTCTTTAAACAGTACACCCATGAACATACAAAAAGGTGGTCTGAAAAAATTGAGGCTTTCGATGGGTATGTGTTCGTAACACCAGAGTACAATCACAGCACCTCCGGAGCGCTCAAAAACGCTATTGATTTTTTATATCACGAATGGGAAAACAAAGCAGCGGGCTTTGTGAGCTACGGAGGATCGTCCAACGGAACAAGAGCTGTTGAGCACCTGAGACTTATCATGGGCGAGTTGATGGTGGCAGACGTTCGGCCACAAGTCGCGCTATCCCTGATTTCGAATTTTGAGGGATATACCACCTTTCGACCAACTGCTGATCATGAAAGCCAGCTGTATATCATGCTTGAACAGGTTATTTTGTGGTCCACTGCATTGAAATCGCTTCGATCACCCAAGGTGGAGAAAGCTTTATAACCGCTTGAGGTAGTTTTCAATCATTGAAAAATATAGGTTAGGGGTAGCATATGAATGAAATAGAGTCCTGTTGGAGGATTGGATTCTTTCCGGAAATAACAGTTGAGTAGTAGGGAATGGTTTTGCTCAGAGGAAAAACGGAAAGGATTGGAATAGTGAGTGTAGACTCTGTTACATATGCCCCCGAACACTATATGTTTCCATTCATTCCCTGGCTGTTCCAATCTACAAACCAGGATCCTGTAAAGCGAACGAAATTCTATCCATGTTTTCCTGAATCGTATTTTGGAACAGCTACTATTCTTTTGTTAATGCCCTAAGGCGAATTTTTAGGACGTATAATTTATCGTTCATCTCACTTTTATTTCCCTTGCCCATTTTGTAAGGGAACTGCAGGTGAATATTTCTCAAAAGGAGAATCTGTATTGATCAGTGGAGCCACCGGTTATGGGAAGAGCTTCCTTGCCTCTGTTTTAGGAAAAAGGGCCTGCGCTCAGGGTTATACAGTAGCCTATTTTAATGTACAGAAGCTCCTGCTCCGAACAAAGATGGCTCGTCTGGATGGCACCATTTATAAGTTCCTTGAAAAGATGGCTAAAATAGATCTGCTCATCCTGGATGATTTCGGCTTAACTCCCCTGGAGCAGCAACAATGGATGGACTTAATGGAGATGATTGAGGACCGGCACGGCCGGACATCTACCATCATTGCCAGGCAGTTGCCGGTAGCAAACTGGTACGGTGTCATAGGGGAAGAAACCATTGCCGATGCTATTCTGGACCGGCTGGTTCACGCCTCCTACAGAATCGAATTAAAAGGAGAGAGTTTAAGAAAAAAACGATAATATTGTCAGACCATCACGTTCCCTGAACCATGATTCTATCTGAGGGGGTCAATATCCGAATTAAGGGAGCATCACCGAAATATCCACTTTAACGATCTTGGCCGTGTGTGGGCAAAAGGGGAGTTGCCGGAAAAGTGGCACGATGGTTTCGGGGGCGGCCTTTACCTCATCCCGGCCAAGCTTATCCTGCTGCAGGGAATTATTGGGACTTCTGAGGAGGATGTGCTTCCTTATTTTTCTGTTGGAGTTAGATTTTAAGGAAGGCCGCAATTTAAAATTTCCTCTAACTACACAACTACAAAACTACTGCGACTACAATTAGATGATCTTTTTATTATTGTATTTAGTTGATAATAAATGAGTTATGGAAGTGTAGTAATGTAGTCAGTGTAGTTTTAAAAAAATATAAGTTAAAATACATGGGAGGATAAAAAAATTAAAGCACTCATAATGAGTGCTTTATAGGTTCCGGTTCTTTTTGAAATTATGGCTTTGAAAGCTGTTGTAGTTGTTACTTACTACCTTTCTCTGTTTCTGTTCATTTCATTTTTCAGATCAGCTTGATATTTTGCTTCATCAAAATCGGTTCGTTCTTTGACAGGGTAGGTGTTTCTGGGTTGGCCATTTATTCGCTTAGATACCTTTTTTCCAAATCCAAATTTATCCATTGCTGTGGATAGCTTCCGGATGGAAAGTTTCATGTTGGACCATGTATTTATTTTACTTAATATCTCAGAAGGCATTAAAAATTGAACTTTCTCATGATTAGGTTCACAGGGCTCATATAGCTTCAAGAGCCATTCTTCTTCCGGAGAGATTTGGCGGTAAATCTCATTAATTTTATTAAGTTGCTGAATTTCTTCCTTAGTGAACCAATAGCAGGCGCCATTATCAAGTAAATGCAAAGCTTGTGCCCAAACCATTTTCATGTCTACTTCGTGATCTATATCAATATCCTCTGCAGTTATTACCAAGTATCTTCTATTTTCGGTATCTGTCAGGAATTTTGGGTTATTCACACTTCCCATAAAGCTGCACACCCTATTCCTTTTCCGAGTAAAGCGATGCCAGGTTTTCCGGTTGGTTACTGAAGGAGCTGTTATAATAGCCTTCATAGAATTAAAATCCTTTCCAAAGATGGTTTCCAGTTGGTCATCAATATTAACAAACCACTTTTCAGCTAAAAAATTAGAAGTATTCTGGTCCGTTAAAGAAGGGTTGATGTGGGAGCAAACTAAGAACTCCTGCATTTCAGGAGGGCAGAGTTTATTCAGCCAGGTTGTTTTACCTACCCCCTGGCCACCTACAAGGATAAGACAGGTTTGGTTAATTCCTTTTGTTAAGGCCGTGGCAACACTGGCAATTAACCATTTTTCTAAATAAGGTTTCCAAAGATCCTTTAGTTTCAGCTCATCCACCCTAATATCAGCAATGGTTAGGGTATCTGCCAATTCCTGTATATAATCAGTTTTTCCGTCATAAAGAGGCAGGTTATTAAAATAGCTCTTTATAGGATTATGCTTTTTTACCAGCTTAGAATTTAGAATCTTTAACAGTAATTTATCAGATGCTTGGAATCCATCCAGCTGCAGGTCTATCCAGATTGAATTGATAAATGCTTCATCCAGTAAAGAAAATTCTTTATTTTCCAGAGGACGCACTTCTACTTCCTGTGTCAATACATTTCTTCTAAACTCATATTTCAGGTCTAAATAGTCCTTAATTTCCAGAATATTGTGCTTTTTTCCATTATTTTCCTTTTCCTTCTTCTCAATCTTTTTGTGATGAAGCATTTAATAATTGTTTTAGGTGCTGAATTTCCTGCCTGTTCCGTTCGTTACACTTTTTATTCAAAAGGGCAAAAAGAGTTGTTTTTTCTCCATCATTTAATTCATCTATAAGATTCATTAAAGCAAATGGAATTTGGATTGTATTTTCCTGGTATAGTTGTTTCGCTTCAAAAACTAACTGGTCTTTACCCCTTGATATCCATTGTGGGAAATCTAATATACCATGGATGATGCACAGTGCTTCAAAAGATTCTTTTACTTCAAGAAGCTTCGAATGCTTTTTAGAAGTCCCCAATGAAAGTTGAAAATTCTCTAACTGGAGGTCCGAAATAATGGATTCCGTCTGATGTTGATAGTCGATTAGAGCCTTGATTACCAGATTCTGAATAGAAATAAACTTATAGCTTACTTTGCCTTCATTAGCCAAATATTGCAGGTTTTCCTGCAGCTTTATTACTGCTTTCTCAAAGGCTTGGTTGACTCTATTATAGGAGGAGTCAGCCATTCCTGTAGCCTCCTTTCCCTGGGTCAGAATCTTTAAGAGCTCTCAGACAATCAGATTTCAGGTAATAGACCCAGCCTTCAACCACTTTTGGTGTAAGAATGCCTTTGCTACGCCAGTTGTTAAGTGTGGCCCTGGAGCATTTAAACAACTCCATAGTTTGGGAAACGGTAAGGAATTCATCTTTATCCTTTTTGTGAGTGCTTAAAAGTTGTTCTACCCTTTCAAGGGTGTTTTGGAAGTGCCTAAACTGCTCTTCGGACATAGTTACCAGCACTGTGGTTTTTTGTGGCTCTTGCATATGTAAATTATATTTATGTTTTACTTTCTTATGCAAGAATATAGAAAAGACAAAGCCTCAAGTTAGGATCCTAAGGTAATCCTAACTTGGGATTTTACATTATTACTAAGTTTGCGGCTTTGGAGTAATTATCCCGCTCTAACCAATTTTTTACAATATTCAATTGAGCCACTTTTTTTGTAGACCTGTCCCGTGGGGGTGTTCTTATGATTTCATTAGCTTCCTTATTTTTGTTTTGTAGTGAACTAAGGCTAAACCCATAGTATTCGGCCAATGTATTTAAACCATGTTTTCTAATCCCATAGGTTTTTGAAAGATCCTCTACCGTTCCACTTTCTTCTAACAGCAATGTTCTAAGACAAACATGAATAGCGTCTAATTTTTCAGGCCAGTTTTCTTTAGGCGAGAATAAAGCGTTACTGACTCCTAGATTTTCATAAATTAAATAGGAGCCCCAAGGGTAAGACTGCAGGTTATAGGAAAAATTAAACATTGAAGAGTTAACGGCATTAAAAAAGGCAAATCTCAATTCCTCCCAATTTGTCAGGCCATCCGGTGAGTATTTCTTGTCATTGTACAGCCGTAACTCCTCTTGCATTTTTCCTAACAAGGAATCATTAAAGGAATACAGTTCTTTGAATTGAAAAATAAGCTCCTTTTCCTGAGGGTTTACCAGTTCATCTGCTTGCTGGAAAACAATACCTAATTTTTCTTCCAATTCTTTTGGGTAGGCCTCAATGTCTGGGTGTAAACTAATCCCCTTCATGAAGGGAATCATCTTGTGGAGGCAATCTAATGCCGTTAAAACATCTTTGATTTCCATCTTCTAATTTATGTTAGTCCCATGCACTTTGCATTGCCCTGTTTTTTTCGTCCTCTGTGTAGCCGATGTACCGGTACATTGTTTTTAGGTCACTATGGCCGGTGAAGCTCATTACGATATGAGGAGGGATTCCTCTCTCAAGGCATTGGGTTATAAAGGTTCTTCTTCCTGTGTGGCTACTAATTGCCTCGGACAAAGAAATAAAAGAAGAATCAACTTTGTTGCCGCTGATTTTTTGCCTCTGAACTTTCCTTTCCAGTTCAGTCAGTTCGGCTAGTTCTTTTAAATAGTCGTTATATTTTTGAGAGCTTTTCTTGGGTAACCCATTCGGGTACTTTTCCAGAATGGATTTACTAATCTTGTTCAGTGGGATTGTAAGTTGGCCTCCGGTTTTTTGTGAACGAAGGTGAATGGTGTCATCGATTATATGCTTCTGATCCAGGATCATTATATCAGAAACCCTTAAGCCCGTTACACATTGTAAAACGAAAAGATCCCTGGTTTCATCCAGTCTTTTGCTCTTTGTGAGATCAAAGCCAATCAGGTGGTCAAGTTCTTTCTTATTTAAGAAGACGACAGGCTTTTCTTCCTTAAGGACTTTGTACCGCATAAAGTCAGTGGTAGAGTGGTATCCTTGTTCCTGCGCCCAGTTTAAAAAAGCTTTGATGCGCTTAAAGTAGCTACCGATGGTGTTGTTTTCCAGCCCTTCTTCTTCCAGAAAGGAAGTGAAGTCATGAAAGAACTTTTTATCAAAGCTCTCGAAATTTAACTTAAAAGTTGGTTTGGCCTTTTTGTAGGCTTTAAGCTTTGTGAGTACTGGTTTGTAGGCTCTCGTAGTGGAACCTCTGCGCTTTTGGTGAGAGGATAATGAGGGTGACTGGTAGAATTCCTCAAATGCCTTTTCAAAAGAAATTCCTGAGCCAGGTTTTGATGTAGGTTCTTCTTTCTTCTCCTGAATGGCTGCTTCAATTTCTTCTTTGGCTGGGATGCGTCCATCGGTGAGGCACTTCATAAAGAATTCCTCCGTTCGTTCTTTTAGTGCCTCCAGGTGTTCGTTTATTAGCTTCTCCTGAGGTGTTACTTTTCGGGCAGAACCACAGCGCTGTTCTTTCACCATCCACCGGTCAACGGGGACAGTATAGGGAGAGGTAATTCTTATGGTGCTTCCCTTATAAAATATCTTCAGGAAGAGCCGTGCCTTATCCTTACCGGCAGGGTTAGTTAGGTAAAATTTAAAGGTTGCCATTTCAAACTGTTTGTGTACACCGTGTACACTATGGTGTACACTTTATGTAAATATAGATGATTTACATTAGTCTTCAATAGACAATCCAAAATAAAAAATTGCCTCAATGGCTTAAATAAGGCATATTATAATAAAATGATAGCTAAAGGTGTGAATCCTGATGGGATCACTAAAAACCGATTAATTTACGAATTAAGCGGTTTTTTTGTTTTATTGGTTTAAAAAAATATCTGGCTTGGTTGTTTTTCTAAATCAACCGGAAAATTTGGGGGCTGCTTTTTGACACGATGTTCTGATTGTTGAAAGAAATCAGGAGATTTACGATTCAGGAGTGATAAAAGCATCCTGATCCCAAATGCTGTAAATGTCATAGGATTAGCATCATACCAAATGCTCGCTTGTAATATTTCTGATCTGAAATCCCTCCATGTGAGGCAACGGAAATAAACACAATAAACTTCTTAAATTATCTTCATTTGAGCTCTTAGACCTGTCAAATCAGGTGTAACAGAGGGGGCAGGCTTATAAGAAAAATCGATTTGAATAAGCATTTTTATCAATTGTTTTTTGGTGTTCCTGTTTTAGGAAAGTTTGAAGCCCTTTCCACTCCTCAGAACGTACCTGAACTCAAAAAAGACAGCGTCCAGAAAAGTGTGTAAATGAAAATTCAGGCTC
>JAFMYY010000033.1 GCA_017948555.1 Cesiribacteraceae bacterium YIM B00369
ACTGTCTGTGCACCGCCCGCATCTGCTATTGGTGCTTTGTTAGCACTTACAGTAAAGGTAATTACATTACTAAAGCTGCTGCATGTTTCATTTATTACCAGTCTCCTGAAATAAGTGGTGGCATTGATGAGCGGAGGATTGTAGGAAGCCAGTTCCGCCCCGGGAATATTACTGTAGTTTACTCCATCTGCACTTGCCTGCCATTTATACCTGTATGTAGCATTTTCTGTTCCCGATATCATATCCGGATCACCACTGCCTGTAAAGCTGGTGGAGCCGCTGTAGGTCAGAGTGTTGCTCAGGCTTCCGGTGTGAATGGTAATTTTAACGGAGGCACTTGGGTTTTCATCGGAACAAGCCCCGCTAAAAACCTTTCTTCTGTAAAAAGTAGTACTTTCAACTGTTCCCGGAGTATAGTCAATTAATTTTGCCGCTTCAATATCAACCCAGCTGGTGTTATCTGCGCTTTTTTGCCATTGATAAGTAAAGGTGCCGTCCCCGCCGGTGGGTGTTGATCCTTTTATAACTTCAACAGAAGTAGTTCCACAATATTCCGATCCTGCTGCAGGAGGAGTAACAGTATTATTAAGAATAACAGGATTTACAGTTACCGCTTGCGTGGCAGTCAGTGTGCTTTTACAATCTACACCAATTTTTAAAGCCCTTACACTTAAGGTAGTGTTCTTATTTAAGATTCCTGAAGTTAATTTTATTCCAGACCCTTGGCCAAGTACTGAGGATCCAGTTTTATTTGCACCATCATACAATTCATATATAATAAATTGTTGGGGAGAAAAAATATCCAGAAAGCTGCTGGTGCCCGCACATATTATTGCACTGCTCGGGGAGATACTCAGGTTAGTTTCCGGAACCCTGCATACAACCGGTATGCTATTCGATGACCCACTTTCGCATGACCCCGAGCCGATTGTAACATAAATATTTCCTCCATTATAAATTTCATAAGCTGCCAGGCCGGTCACATTCCATACTGAACCGGAAAAAGAAGACTGCTCCCTTATGAGAAAACCATCACTATATAACCTTATGGTTCCTGAAGCAGAAGCAGACAGATTTATTCTGAAGCTGTTTGTTCCTTCATATAAAGTCGTGGCAACATCTCCTTCATTCAGAGGAAGAACATTAGAAACTGAAATGGCCGGAGCTACAGGGGCGGCAGTAACAGAAACCTGTGCAGATAAATTACTTACAGATTTTCCCGGTGCTATTGCCCGGGCTGTAAGCCTGTCAAAAGCTGAAACATTAAGGTAAACAGACCATGCTTTATTATTGACCTTTGTGGTTCCTGCTACCACTCCGTTTTTTAAAACCTCTATTACTGTTTCGTTTGCTTCACTGCTTGTTCCGCTCACAATAATTGATTCTCCTCCGGATTTAGCACAATAGGCACCTGATATTACAGGAGTTGAAGATGGGCCTGCAGAAGTACCTGATAAAGTCATGGAATTTGAAACAGCAGAAAAACAGGATCCTGCAGCAAGGGACCTTGCAGTAATTACTTGACCTTCAAGCAATTCCAAACCGGAAACTGTCCAGCCTGTACCTGTTGCTAAGGTACGCCCGGCAAAAACACCGTCAGCAAATACTATTATTGTGGTACCGGAAGCACTTCCGGTACCTGAAACACCGGTTGCAGAAACTGTGGAAACTACCGGTGTGGCAGGGGTGCCGGAACATGATAAATTTAATTCTGAAGGAATAGAAACACATTTACCAGCTACCTGCTGAACTATAAAATAAGTACCATCTGTAAAACAACCTTGGCCACTCTGACAATTAGATGCATTTTTATTACACTTCCATTGGAAGCTACCATCAGCTTCCACATAGTAGGCAGATTTCAAATCATTAAACTGTTCTACAAACTGGTAGTTAAAAACCCTAACCTCTGCTCCTGGTATACCTGCACCAATTGGTCCGCAAATACCTTTTGAGTTGATGGAAATTGGATTAGCAGAATTGAAAGCAGCAGTACAGGAGGCGCCTACTATTACACCATTACAATCGCTGTAAGACTCTGTTTTCCCGCTAGCAGTTGCTGTTGCAGTTATCTTATCGCCTTCATTTAATCCGGAAACGGACGAAAGAGTCCAAACCCCTGCATTAACCGTAGCTGTTCCTATCTGAACATTGTTTTTGAAAATTTTTATGGCAGTACCATTAGCCTCCCCTGATTTCCCGCTTAAAGAGGTTGCCGATGTTTTTACTGGTGAGTTTACAGAAGGGCATTTTGATCTTGGCAATGCACCTGTAGCTATCCCTCCCGGTTCAGTGGGTGTAAAATTGTCTACAAAATCCTGAAATAACCTGTCGTAATCACCGCCATATTTCCGGTCATCCACACCACCCACATCTGATTTTGCATTGTTGCCTGTTGCAGGGTGAGGATTCATTACTGTTAAGGCCACCATACGTAATTTGGTGGTTTCAGGAAGTCCGAAATAGCTCCAGGGAATATAGAAATCATAAAAGTAATCCATATCGCCACATTGTTCTGTAAAAGCGATGGACTTCTGACAATATTCCTCGTAAGTTAAAGTTCCGGGGCTGGCTAAAGTTCTGTCTGCGCCCGGCCTTGATGCAAAATTATTGATATTATACAAACCAACGCCAAAATTGGACATCAGCACCAACTCCAGCTCAAAGCCGGGGTTACCTGCAATTGCATCCGGATCGGCATTAGGTCCGGTAAAACCAAATTTCTGGTCAGTATCTATCAGTACGCTGTATCCTTTTGAGTTTGGTGATGTTTTATTCAGGCGAAATCTTACCAGGAAGTTTTTACCATCAAAATAAAACATCACAGGATCTCCTGCGCCTGAGTCCACCATATCGGTAAACCCGCAGGCCGGTCCGCGTAAAGGGTCCTGAATGGGTTCATTCTCCAAAATAGGAATAGGCTGATACCTGATCTCACTTTCCGCACCAGCTCCACTTCCTCTGTCATTATTGGTAAAACCTGCCGTAGTTACTGAACTGTAGCCATTAAGATCTGGGTCGAGCACTTTTCTGCCCGCTTCAGTTGTGGAAGGTTTATATATTAAACCTTTGGTTTGACTAAAAACTGTTCCTGAACAAAGGAGCAGGAAAGAAAAGAAGTAGAATTTTAACATTCCCGGGTGTTTGATAATTGCAACGGTGCATACATATTTCAGAAAAAGCCGGAGTATCCAGGAGCATTTGTAATTCTGGCCGGGGGTCGGCCATTTTCAACATGAGGCTCTGTAAACTGAAGAATGTTTCCTGAGCTCCTGAAATGCTGCAACCCAAAAAACATCCCTTTCACCATCTTTCTGATAAATAATCAACACACTTTATCATCCATATTAAATTACAACAGAACAGATAAATTGTATTAATGCAGCAAATTTAAACAGGCCTCAGCAATTCGTTTATTACAATAAAAACACACAAATTACATACGCATGTTAACTACAATATAAATAGGTGAACCAGGTAAATTACCTGGTTACTCCTGAAAAAAAGCGCAAAAGAGGCATCAAAACACCTAATACCTTAAATACTGAAATATTAAACTATCCCCCGGGGCATGGAGAAAAATTATGAATATATGTAAATACATATATTCTCATCATTTGGAAGAAAAAGATTACTTAAGCGAATAAGAACCGATGGAAGGTTTGCTAAGCTCAGGGAGGGGGAGAAAACAGAAGAGGCCGGCAAAGAGGCCTCTTCCATGAAAAAATTCCTTCATAAGGACAGGGAAGATATAAAACCGGTGCTTTTTAAGGCTGCTAAACTGCATTTCCAGCTCCGGTTCATTTCCTCCCGTGCAGCTTCCGTTTCTTCACCATCCTGTCTAAGCTCCTCTTCCTGTGCCCTCATTAATTCTATACAGGACTGAAGTTGCTTTAAAAGCAGTTCTGATTTTTTCATTGGTTTGCGCAGTTGCAATGTCCGGCGCCATAAACTCACCTGCCTGTTATTTTTCTATTCCTGAATATAAAGGCACCGCTTATGGAGTTCGTCTTAATTCTTACCTCCCCGCTCTATCTTTTCCCCTGTAAATCCCACTTCACCCCCAGGTATATCTCTCTGCCATGAATGGGCGCATAAGCATAAGCAGTATCAAAAAATTTACTAAAACCTGCCGGAGCAGCAGGATCATTATAACCCGTTAAAGGAGTAAAAGGCTGAATAAAATCAAAAATATTCTGCACCCCGCCATATAAAGACCAGTCAGCGGATATTTTTTTTGCAAGCTGCAGATTATGGATGGAAAACGGAAGGGAAACCAGGGGGCGCGGGTCTGCCAGAGGTTCCCCTGATGCATCAAGGTCATAAACTTCCGGCAAAGCCATGGTTCCCGTAAGCCTGCCGCTATAGGCTATTGTAAAATCAGCTTTTTTGAAGTTATAACTGGCAGTTAGAACTCCACTCCACTCCGGTGCAAATTCCACTGCGCTTGTTTCCATTTCACCATTTTCATTTTCCTCCGTCCTGCTTGTTCTCTGCACATTCATCCCCAGGTTAATACTCAGGGGAAAGGCAAATTCCTGTACAAAATTAAGCCCGATTCCTTTGCTGATGGCGTTTCCGCTGGTGTTGGCATACACTATTTTAGCCGGATCGGCATAATCCGGAATGATCTTATTAGTAAAAAAGGTATAATAGGCATCTATATCAATAGTTCCCTGGCTGTTACCTGCAGTATACACATGGTTAATATTAAGGGCTCCATTGTATGAGCGCTCCGGCTTAAGCTCCTCCACAATTTCAACAGCACGCTGGCCGGAAACAAAAGCATGGTCTTCGGTAAAAAGATTCACAATACGGAAGCCGGTACCAAAGTTTCCTCTTACATTGGTCCACTTTCCCGGCTTTACCTTAAAATTGAAGCGGGGTGAGAAAATTGGCCCGTGCGCCTCATAATTATCAAGCCTCATTCCTCCCATCAGGGTCAGCTGATCAGATATTTTCCATTCATCCTGAACGAAAATACCGGGAATAAACTGATTATCGGCCTTATTAACCTCTCCGCCATCCGGAGTACGGCTTTGGGTTGCAACCGTATTATCGTCATAATACTGCAGGCGGCTGGTAATGCCCAGCAAAAGAGAGTGCTCCTGCAGCGTTTTGTCCCAGATAAGGTTTGCAAACCCTATATTTTGCTCTGCTTTATAATGGTCCTCCCCATAATAGCTATCCTGCAAATGCCGGCTCATTGAGAAATCTATCTTTAGGTTTTCAGCCCCCTTAAATTCATAAGTTCCAAAAAGCTCTGCTCTTTTGGTATAAATACTCTCCCCGTAAAGTGCATTGCTTCCCCTTAATTTGCGGTAATTCCTGTCACGGAGGTATTCCTCCACTCCGTTTCGCCTGTCCTCATAATAATATTTTGCCATTACGGAAAATTTTCTGCCACTTTCCCGATAAATGTCCCATTTACTGAAAAAGGAATAACGGTCCATATTTACAAGATCACTGAATCCGTCTCTGTTCCGGTCCTCAAAATTATTGAGGATGCCATAGTTCAGCCCGAAAAAGCCGGCAGATTTTCCAATCTTTGGTGCCATGGCCACATTCCCAAACATTTCTCCCAGTGAGGTTCCCATCACATCTACCGAAAGCAGAGGCTGCTTTGCCGGGTCTTTGGTAATTATATTGATCACTCCTGCCATTGCCTCTGATCCATAAAGAGTCGAAGCAGGTCCTTTAATGACTTCCAGGCGATCGATAATCATGTTTGGCACACCATTGAGGCCATAAACTGAGGCCAGATTACCATACATAGGGGTGCCATCCATTAAAACAGCAGTATAAGGGCCCGGCAAGCCATTTATACTGATACTGTTTGTAAAGCAAACCCCGCAGGCTACTACCTCCTGTACCCCATTCAGGAGTTTAACAGCATCGACAACCGAAGAAGCGGCTGCCGGCATAAAAGTATTCAGGTAACGCGAAGATATCACCTCCACTTTTACAGGTGAGTCTTTGATGAAAGTGGGCTTCATATTGCCTGTCACCACCACCTCCTCCAGCCCCAGGCTATGTTCCTCCAGGACTACATTTAATTCCCTTTTTTCACCCGGCAGCAAGATAAATTTCTTCTTCAGTGGCACATAGCCTGTTGAACGGATTTCAAGGTTAACAACTCCTGTTTCTTTTATTTCAAGAGAAAATGCACCCTCAGGATCTGCAGCAACTCCTGTATCAGTACCCTCCATCCTTATGGTAGCCCCTGGCAATGGTCCGTCAGGTCCTGAAATTATTCCATGTACAACAGCTCCTTCCTGGCAAAACCCAAACCGAACTATCAGAAAAAATAATACAACTAAAAAATTACCTTTCATAAGCCTTTTTATTTTAGACAAATGAAGTGAAAATTTTTAACTTAATAAAATTTAATTTTTAGACTAAGCTAAACTTTATCTTCCTGAAGTTTTAAGAAATTCATATATTGATCACCTATTACTGTATACCAGTGCCTTATAACCACCTGAAATATTTTATTTACAACACATGATGCAACAAAGTATATTACTTCCCGGTAAAATCTGTTACACCAAAAAAGATGCACTATATGATAAAGAATATAATCTTATTCAGCTTTTTACTGGCAATTCCCCTCTATTCCTGTAATGATGATGAGGTGAGCCCGCAAAGTGAAGAACAGGAAGAACAGGAAACAAGCGTTTTAGAGGAGGCCAGTTACCCTTTGCAAACCATCAGTGACCTGGACGTGCTGCTGAACGAAATTGGCGGTTCCCGCTATGTTCTGCTTGGAGAGGCTTCACATGGAACATCTGAGTATTACACATGGCGGGCAGAAATCAGTAAGCGCCTGATAGAGGAAAAAGGTTTTAATATTATTGCCGTGGAAGGTGACTGGCCTGCACTTTACAGGCTCAACCAGTACATCCGTGGCTCAGCAGAGAACGGCAGCAACTCAGTGGAAGTTCTCCGGCAACTAAACCGCTGGCCAACCTGGATGTGGGCAAATGGAGAAGTGGCAGATTTTGCAGAATGGCTGCATAAAAACAATTAGGGACTGGCAGAAAATCATATCATTTCCTGAACCGGCATAAAAAAATGTTCCACAGAAAATGTATTTATTAATTTTACTGTTTACTTTATAAAAAGGAACAACAGAACAATAACTAATGTCCAGGCAGGCAGTAATCCCAGACAGCTCAGGAAATGCACTTGAAAAATTATCCGGTATTGTAAAACGGGTAACCTTTCATAGTGCAGAATCAGGCTGGTCGGTATTGAAGGTTACTCCTTTTAACCGCGAAAGAGAAGAAATTGCGGTTACCGTTCATCAGTCGAAAGTGTTTGCCGGGGCAACCATCGATTTTTATGGTGAATGGGTAAACCACCCTAAATTTGGCCGGCAGTTTAAAGCCCATCGGGTGGAGGAGCGCAGGCCGGCTTCTGCCAATGCCCTTGAAAAATACCTCGGCTCCGGACTTATAAAAGGAGTAGGCCCTGTAACGGCCAAAAGAATAGTAAAGTACTTCGGTAAGGACACGCTCGAAATATTTGAACATGACATTGACCGCCTTACTGAGGTACCAGGCATTGCACAGCTTAAATTAACATCCATTGCAAGCGCCTGGCGGGAGCACCAGGAGATCCGGAATGTAATGATGTTCCTGCAGTCCCATGGCATAAGTACCCTTTATGCAGTAAAAATCTACAAAACCTATGGCCAGCAGGCGGTGGATATTGTTTCAGAGAATCCTTACCGGCTCTCTGAAGATATTTACGGCATCGGTTTTTTCAGTGCCGATAAAGTGGCCCTCAGCCTGGGCCTCGCCCCCGATTCAGCTGCCCGTGTAAAAGCGGCTATAGGGCATGTACTGCAAAGTGCCCGGGAAGAAGGGCATTGCTATCTTACAAAGGAGCAGGTAATGGAGCAGGTGCAGGAACTTATTGCCCTTAACTACCCCGAAAGAATTGAAACGGAGCTTAAGGAAATGGAGAAAAGTGATGAGCTGAAGACCCGCCACTTGCTGGATAAGGAGGAAAAAGTTCAAACCTGCTACTATGCCCACTCCCTTTTCTTTGATGAGAATTATATTGCCGCCAAAGCAAAAAAAATGGCTGGCGGCCAGCTGCAGCTGAATACAGCTAAGCTGCAGCAATGGATTGGTAAATACTGCGAGCAGCAGAGCATCCGGTTAAGCGATGAGCAGGAAGCGGGCATTCTGCAGCTGGTAAGCCGCCGGCTGGGAATATTAACAGGCGGGCCCGGTTGCGGAAAAACAACTACCACAAGGGTATTGGTTGCCCTGCTCCGGGCCATGAAAAAGGAGGTGCTGCTGGCAGCACCAACGGGCCGTGCAGCACAACGGATGAGTGAGGTAATTGGCCTGGAAGCAAAAACCATTCACCGGCTCCTGGAGTGGGAACCTGCCGCAGGCGGCTTTAAGCGTAAGGAAGAAAACCCTTTATCCTGCCAGTTCCTGATCATCGATGAATCGAGCATGCTGGATGTGCATCTGGCGGCAGCTGTTCTAAGGGCTGTTCTCCCACACGCGCAGCTGCTGCTCATTGGCGATGCCGACCAGCTGCCTTCGGTTGGTGCAGGCAATGTTTTTAAAGATCTGATTGCTTCCGGAGTAGTGTCCTGCGCACGCTTAACACAGGTTTTCCGCCAGGCACAGGAGTCAAAGATCATCAGCTATGCACACCAGATCAATAAAGGCGCTGTCCCGAAGGTTGAATCTCCTTTCCACTCCCCTCAGCTATGGGCGGAAAAATCAGACTGCCTCTTTATTGATTCCGAAGAAGCTACCAGGGAACAGGTCCGCTTTATATCCAGGGTAAAGAAAACTTACCTGCAGGAACAGGAAGAGGAACTGCTGCAGGCGGCCGAGGAACCGGAACTTTACCGGAAAAACACCGAAATAAATATACCTGAAAAATTCCTGCATGTGGACCTTGATAAGCTCATTGCTGCGGAATCCCATACGGGAGAGCTGCAGGAAGTACTGAAGCGGGTACACCCGTGGTCATCGCTGCACTGGGGATATTCTGCGGTTGAAATGGTGGAAAAGCTGTACAGGGAAATTATTCCAAAATATTATGGTCCTGATACCGAAATCCAGATCCTCTGCCCCATGACCAAAGGCAGCCTTGGCACCCATAACCTGAATGAAGTTGTACAGCAGGCGGTAAACCCTCCCGGCTCCGGAAAAGCCCAGCTTCAGCTTGGTGGCCGCATTTTCCGGACGGGCGACAGGGTAATCCAGCGCAGGAATAATTACGACCTCAATGTTTTTAACGGCGATATCGGGCGAATTGTACAGGTAAGTAATGAGGAATTAAGCTGCCTGATTGCTTATACTTCCGGTAAAGAAACCAAAGAAGTGGTATATGAAAAAGAACACCTTCAGGAGCTTGAACTGGCCTATGCCATTACCATCCATAAATCGCAGGGGAGCGAATTTGAAGTAATTATCCTGCCACTGGTGAGCCAGCATTTTACCATGCTCTTCCGCAACCTTATTTATACCGGGCTCACCCGCGCCCGCAAACTGGCTGTTTTTGTGGGCAGCCGCTACGCTCTTAAAATGGCAGTAACAAAGCAAAATACGGCTTTACGGCAAACCGCTCTCCAGTGGTTACTGCAACATGAGGTAATTCCGGACCAAAACCAGAGCAGCTAAAAAAGTAAACGGTCCGTAAGCAGAGAAAGCACAAAAAAAAAGCCAATGCCGGAAATCTGCTTCCCGTCACTGGCCTTTTTTTTGAAATATTAATTACTTATTAACTTACTTCAACCTGACTTACTTCAACCTGAAGGAAGCACCAATATTTAAATAAGCAATTCCATGACCAATTTCTGCCATTACGGCAAGATTAGGCTGGAAATAGTAACGGGCTCCGATAAAAGTATCAAAAGCCAAACCACCCGCACCTGAAGTGGAGTAGCCAACAGGGGAATCTCCGTAGTGGCTGACACTGGCAATATTCGCACCTAATAACAGACCGGCATAAGTATCCAGATTTTCTATAAACTGATAATGAAAAATACCTCTGGGTCCTATCACAATATTAGTATAGTTAGTTCCATAATCAAAACCTGCAAACCTGTATCTTGATCTGGAGGCAGAAATTCCAAAAAAGCCTCCTATACCTATACTTGCATTACCATCAATGAGGTTATCCAAAACACCTGCTTCATATGAAACCGCCAGCCCCGGAACTGTAACTGAATAGCCGGAACCAGTATATAATGCATTACCCAAACCAATAGAAGCATTTAAAACCCCGTCGCCTGTCCGGAAAACTTCCTGTGCATTCACTTGGGTGGATGTAAGGAAAACTGCAATAAAACAAAGAAAGAAAATTAACTTTTTCATAGCTTCAGTGGACTCTTTTTAAAAATAAAATTATTCTAATATTTTTTTGATTATAAATAACAAAGCTTCCCACGAAGGTAAAACTATGAAAACCTAAATCCAATATCCATCAGGTAATTTTTTTAAGCTTCAATGAGAAAAGTATTTACTCTCTGCAGACAACTTCTGTTCCTTTGTCCGCCTCAAATGAGGTGCAAAAAAATATCTGTCCGCAAATACTTTATTGGCTTTATTTTGCTGAATGTCAGAAACTACCAGTCCCTATTCAAAAAATTCCTGCTCCTCTGAGGAATCAACTGCTTATCCGGACCATTACAAAAACCAGCTTCTGCAAAAATTCATCTGTGGTATTATAAAAATATAAATCATACATTTTCTATCCTTCCTTCCAGGAAAAACAGACAGGAGGAAAAGAAAATACCTCCTTATTAAAAATATAATTTTAAGAGGATGGAACACTCCTGCTGTCTTTTCACCAAACTGAAAAAATATTAAAAAATCCTCCCCATATACTTCCGTAAGAGAGCATAAATTATGGATTATAATTCCGGCGAATGGGGTTATGTGGTATTCCATGGCACCTTCTGCCAACATAAACAATCCAATTCCTGTTATTCTTACGAATAGCGGATAAAAAGGCCTTCCCGGATTATTTTTTCCTCATGTTCAACTATTCATTTACATAAATTCAGCACTATGATTGAAGACCTTTGGTATAAAAATGCCATTATATACAGCCTTGACCTTGAAACATTTATGGACCTTAACGGCGACGGCACAGGCGACTTTGAAGGCCTTGCCCGCAGGCTCGATTACCTCCATGCCATGGGGATTGACACCGTCTGGCTCGCGCCATTCCAGCCTACACCTAACAGGGACAACGGATATGACATCCGCGATTATTATGGAGTGGATCCCCGCCATGGATCCAGCGGTAATTTTGTGGAATTCATGAATCAGGCTAATAAACGGGGGATAAAAGTAATTATCGACCTGGTGGTGAACCACACCTCCGATGAGCACCCCTGGTTTCAGGATGCCCGGAGCAGTGAAGACGCCAAGCACCGCGACTGGTACGTATGGTCAAAAGAGAAACCATCGGACTGGAATGAGGGAATGGTTTTTCCGGGTGAACAGGACGCCACCTGGACCTATGATAAAAAGGCAAAAGCTTATTTCTTTCACCGCTTCTTTAAACATCAGCCAAATCTTAATATAGATAATCCTGAAGTACGGGAAGAGATCTACCGGATTATGGGGTACTGGATTCAGCTGGGCGTAGCCGGATTCAGGGTAGATGCAGTACCTTTTTTACTGGAAACCCAGATTCCCGGAGAAACTGAACGGAAGAAAAGATTTAAATACCTGCGGGAAATGCGCCGCTTCCTGCAATGGCGAAGAGGCGATGCCATTTTACTGGGTGAAGCGAATATAGAACCTCAGGATACCAAGAAATATTTCGGGGACGAGGGTAATGGAATCCACATGATGTTTAATTTTTATGTAAATCAATACAGCTTTTACACGCTTGCGACCGGAGATACCAAGCCACTGATCGAAGCAATAGAAGCGACAAGAAGTTCCTTTCCTCTTTCCCAATGGGCTAACTTCCTGCGCAACCATGATGAACTGGACCTCGGCCGCCTCACAGATGAGCAACGACAGAAAGTGTTTGAACGTTTTGCTCCGGAACCAAATATGCGCCTTTACGAAAGAGGAATTCGCAGGAGGGTATCGACAATGCTTGGAAACAAACAACAATCCCAGCTGGCTTACAGTCTTATGTTCTCCCTTCCGGGCACCCCGGTAATAAGGTATGGAGATGAAATAGGAATGGGCGACAGGCTTGACCTGGAAGAGCGGAATGCAGTACGCACCCCAATGCAATGGTCAGACGCGCCACATGCAGGGTTTTCTGAGGCCTCCTCCACAGAAAAACTGGTTCACCCGGTTGTTGACGAAGGACCATTCAGTTACCACAAAGTGAATGTGGAAAACCAACGGAGAACTCCTGATTCAATGCTTAACTGGATGACTACCCTGATCCGGTTAAGGCAGGAATGCACTGAAATAGGCTGGGGAGAGTGGAAAATACTCCCTACCGGAGAAAACCATGTACTGGCGATCCATTACAACCATAAGGGCAGCTCACTGGTAATACTCCACAATTTCGATCATAAAGCCCATGAAGTTGAAATTACTCCAGAAAAAAAACAGGAAACCACTCTTGTAGACCTCATGAACAAGGAAGAAAGCCATTCTGACAGCAAAGGCATGCACAGGATTTCGCTTAAAGCATACGGTTACCGCTGGTATCGTGCCGGCGATCTGAGCCATTTAATGCATAAGGAGTAAACCGGGCAGAAAGCCTGAAACGTTTGCAGCCTGTCATTAAACAAGAGCAAAAACCTTAAACTCCCGGTTCCGTTCTTATTTATCAGAAATAACAAGGTGGTCAGAGAGAACTTAAAGAAGACAATCTCCACCAAATGAAGGATTTTTTAACCTGAAATTTTATAGAAATGGCACAAATTGATATTGAGAAAAAGAGCAACAACAATAAAAATAACAAAGGACTATACATTATTATAGCCATTCTTGTAATAGCAGGCATTATCTGGTGGATATCTTCCGGGGATGATAATGAAGAAGATCAGGAAACAATAAGGCCGGCTGTAATGGAACACCCCATGCCCTCAGGCCCGGATACAGACCCTGCAGAAACAGCAGATACTCCGGAGGCTTTAGCCCTGCTATAGAAATATTGAAATACCCGGAATATCCAGTGACCTGCTATATATAATTAATCACCCGTTTACAGTTCAAATATAATAACTGAATTATAAACGGGTGATTCTGTTTAAGCAGGTTTACGGTTACTGTAGTCAGTTCCTGTAAAACAGGACATGGATGCTGTACAGCTGCAATCAGTCTATAGCTGACACATCTATAAATACATAACCATTATCCACTTTTACAGGATAGGTTTTAATATTATCGCACTCTCCTGTAAGGCTTTTGCCGGTTTTCAGGGAAAATGTCTGTTTATGGAAAGGACAGGCCACTTTAGGTTCTCCTGCCTGGTCGCCCAGCATACCCCTGCTCAAAATCATCTGCATTTTGTGAGGGCACTGGTTCTGTGTTGCGTACCATTGATTTTTTCTGGCAAAGTAAAATATGGCAATTTGCTCTTTCCCGATCTTAACAGCGGCACCGCCATCGGCAGGCACGTCATCAGTTTTACAGGCTTTATACCACTTTTTCTCAGTTAAAACTTCAGTAATCATAGGTTCCATGTTTATTATTTTTACCAGGCTTTAGGTGCTATCTGACCTCTAACCTCCTCAAATTGAACATTTTCATCTTTCTCATCTGTATTCACAAAGTGAGAGAAGCGTTTACGCAATTCAGGATTGTTCACTACCTCTTTCCATTCGCAGGAATAGGTATCAACCATAAACTGCATTTCCTTTTCCAGCTCAGCTCCTATGCCCAGTGAATCGTTCACCACTACATCGCGCACATAATCCTCACCACCGTCAAGCTTGCTCAGCCAAACAGAGGTTCTTGCTAATGGATCTGCGGTTTTGATGTAGAACATCAGGAATCTGTCAATATATCTGATACATGTTTCATCATCCAGGTCGCTGGCCAGCAGGAATGCATGAGCAGGCTTTGATCCGCCGTTTCCGCATACATAGAGGTTCCAGCCTTTGTCAGTAGCTATAATTCCAAAGTCTTTGGATTTAGCTTCGGCACATTCACGGATACAGCCCGAAACAGCACTCTTAAGTTTATGAGGTGAGCGTAAGCCTCTGTATCTTTCTTCCACCCTTATGGCAAACCCTACTGAGTCCTGCACACCATACCTGCACCAGGCAGAGCCTACACAGCTTTTCACCGTCCGCAGCGATTTCGCATAAGCATGCCCGCTTTCGAAACCTGCATTAATCAGCTCTTCCCATATATCCGGCAGGTCCCCCACATGAGCACCGAGTAAATCGATACGCTGTCCTCCTGTAATTTTGCAATACAAGCCATACTTTTTAGCTACTGCACCAATTACAATAAGCTTGTCAGCCGTAATTTCTCCTCCGGGAATCCGTGGTATTACAGAGTAGGTACCACCACGCTGTATATTAGCCAGAAAGCGGTCGTTTGTATCCTGAATGGTGGAGTGAGTGGTAAGGATCATTTCATTCCAGATGCTGGCCATCATGGAAGCAACTGCAGGCTTACAAATCTCACAACCATCGCCTTTGCCGTACTTATCCAGCAGTTCGTTATAGCTTTGAATCTTGTTAACCTTTATAAGGTCGAACATTTCCTGACGGGAATACTGGAAGTGTTCGCAAATTACCTTTTTCACAACCTTACCCTGTTTTTTGTGGGTTTCAGTCATCAGGTCTTTTACCATTGGTAAACAACCACCGCAGTTGGTACCGGCTTTAGTGCATTTTTTCAACACACCCAGGTCAGTAATGTCCTGCTCTTCTATGGCACTGCATATCTGGCCTTTTGTAACACCCTCGCAGCTACAAACTACCGCTGCATCAGGCAGGTCCATCAGGCCCATACCTTCCTGATCCCCTCCGCCACGGCTTCCCAGAATCAGGTCCTCAGGGTTTGGAGGAATTGCCATTCCAAGAAGAGTAGTCTGCAACAGCATATTATACTGCTCCGCATCCCCGACAAGGATTCCACCTAACAGCTTCTTTCCTTTTTTGTCGATGTTAATTCTTTTATAGTGGCCTTTAGCAGCATCCTTAAATACAATGCTGCGGGAACCTTCTGTTTCACCAAGCGCATCGCCAAAGCTTGCCACATCAACCCCGATAAGCTTTAATTTAGTGCTCATATCAGCACCATTAAAGCACTTTTCCTCTGCACAAAGGTGGGCAATAGCTGCATTAGCCATTTCGTAGCCGGGAGCTACAAGGCCGTAGATCATATTTTCATAGAGCGCACACTCACCAATGGCATAAATATTTTCATCGCTGGTCTGCATGTTTTTATCCACTATTATACCACCACGCTCCCCAACTTTAAGGCCGGCTTTTTTAGCCACCTCATCGCGCGGGCGGATACCTGCAGAAATCACAACCATCTCCAGCGGAAGGAATTGTCCGTCTTTAAACTGAAGCCCTTCAACCTTACCGTTTCCGGCAATTTCTTCTGTAACTTTATTTAAGTGGATATTTACACCCAGAGATTCAATTTTATCTTTCAGTAAGCCTGCCGCTTCATCATCCAGCTGTCTTGGCATCAGGCGGCTCGCAAATTCCACCACATGAGCTTCCAGTTTCATATCCAGCAGAGCTTTAGCAGCTTCCAGGCCAAGTAAACCACCACCTATTACAGCTGCTCTTTTTACTTTTTTAGAGTAGTCCATAATCAGCTCCAGGTCTTCAATGGTGCGGTAAACAAACACTCCATTTCTTTCATAGCCCTTAATAGGCGGCACAAAAGCAGAAGACCCTGTAGCAAAAACCAGTTTGTCGTAAGAAAATTCTTTACCATCATGGGTAATCACTTTCTTACCAACAGCATCAATATCAGTGACAGGCGTTCTTAATACAAGCTCAATCCCATTCTCCTCATACCAGCTTAAAGGAGCCATGCACAGCTTCTCCTCAGACTGGTTAGTAAAGTACTCACTCAGGTGAACGCGATCATAAGCAGGACGAGGCTCTTCCCCGAATACAGTTACCTTATATTCCTTTGCTGCAGGATTGGACATAAACCTTTCAAGGAATTTATACCCTACCATTCCGTTGCCTATAACTATTAAGTTTTTCATGCTATTTGATTTTTTACCGATCATTTGTACTGCAATTATACGTATTAATACGACTAATACTAAACTTGTTTTGATTTTTTTTACTTATTTAAAATCATTTCAGGTTATTTTTTTCACCTCCATCAATACGTTTATCACTTTTTTAGTTCATTCAGGATTATTTTTTACCCTGAATTTAACTTTTTAACCGTTTTTTCACCCAAATCAGCATCAAACCTCCATTTTCAGGAGATACTTTCCTTAACTTTACAAAAAGGATCCTCATTTAAACATCACACTTATTGATTTTTTAGTTAAATATTAACTTAAGCATATTATATTAAGCTCAATTTCTCCCCTGATATAATTTTTTATCAATTATATGCTTTAAAACTAAACTTAAGTAGAATATTGTAATGATCAGGGAGGAGCAGGTTTTCAGGAGGCAAAAACCAATGACGATCAAATGAATTCCCGGGAACCGGTGCTTTTAAAAATCACCTGAAAGCGAAGGCAAAAAAAAAACAGGAACCACTATTGCGGCTCCTGTTTTAAGGATTTCTTTCAAACTTTATAAATCCCCGATAACTCAGGAATTTTTTATTATCGCTTTTCTTTATTTTTTTTATGCTTTACTATTTCAGCATCTTTATAAAAAATAATTTCTTCGGCTATATTAGAAACCTGATCACCTACACGCTCAAGCTTTTTGATAATGGACAACAAAACCAATCCTTCTTTTATCTTATCAGGCTCTCCCTCAAGGTAAGAAACTACTATTTCATCTGATTTACGGTAAATCTTATTCAGCACATGATCCCTTTTAATTAATTCCTTTGCAAGATCAGCATCATTATACATAAAGGCAGCCCTGCAATCATCAAACATCTTCAAAGCTTCATCATACATTACCTCTACCTGAACCTTTTCAATCAGTTCAGGGCTCAGCGTTCCTTCAAGTTTCTTTACAAAAGCAGCAATTCCTTCTGCCGTATCGCCAATACGCTCCAGATTAGCATTGATCTTTAAAATTGCCAGTACAGTTCTGAGATCAACGGCTACAGGCGTAAATAATGCAAAGAAATTTTCGCACATGCGATCTATCTTCACATCATAATTATTCACCTTTTTGCCTAGTTTTAAAATTTCCTTCGATATTTCCGGATCCGCTTTCCGCATCGCTTCGCGGCCCTGTTCCAGCTGAAACTCCACCAGGTCCCACATCTCCATCAGCTTCTTTTTCAGTTTTTCAATTTCAATGTCAATATGTGGCATACGCAAAAAAAAATAGTAAACAATAAGTAATAAGTATCAGGAACTGCTGCATTTATCAACCAAAACGACCGGTAATGTAATTTTGAGTTCTCTTATCTTTAGGACTCGTAAATAAGGTTTTTGTTTTGGAATGTTCCACGAGCTCACCTGATAGAAAAAATGCCGTATGATCGCTCACCCTGCCGGCCTGCTGCATATTATGGGTTACTATAACAATGGTGTACTGGTTTTTCAGCTCATAAATCAGGTCTTCAATTTTAGTCGTTGATATTGGATCCAGGGCCGACGCAGGCTCATCCATTAACAAAACAGTGGGCTCAATGGCCAGTGCCCTGGCAATGCAAAGCCTCTGCTGCTGTCCGCCGGAAAGCGCAAGAGCCGATTTATGAAGCTTATCTTTTACCTCCTCCCATAAGGCCGCCTGCTTCAAAGACCTTTCCACAGTTTCTTCCAGCACCTTTTTTTTGCTCACTCCCTGAATCCTGAGACCATACACCACATTTTCAAAAATGGTTTTGGGAAAAGGGTTTGGCTTTTGAAAAACCATCCCTACCTCTTTCCTCAATTCATCCACCCGTACATCTTTTTTATAGATGTTCTTCTGATCCAGTAAAATCTCCCCTTCCAGGCGAAAACCATCAATGTAATCGTTCATCCTGTTGAACAGGCGCAGAAAGGTGGACTTTCCACAACCTGAGGGACCAATAAAGGCGGTTACTGCTTTTTCTTCAAGGGCTATATTAATACCCTTAATCGCATGAAAATCTCCATACCAGGCATTAACATCATTTGCCGCAAGTTTATAACTTTTGCTCATAGCGAAATTTACCACTTAACTTTTTTCTGCTGGCGGTAGCGCAAATATACTGCTATACCATTCAGCAAAAATGTAATAAATAATAATATAATAATAGCGGAAGCAGCATTTATCAAAAATTCTTCCTGCGGTCTGGAAACCCAGTTAAAAATCTGGATAGGGAGTACCGTAAATTCGTCAAGCGGCGATTCAGGGACAAAAGGAACGTACGCAAGGGCACCAATAACAATCAGAGGAGCTGCCTCCCCTACCGCCCGGGACAAGGAGAGGATAACCCCCGTCATAATACCACCGGCAGAGGCCGGAAGGATCTGCATCCAGATTGTTTGCCATTTGGATGCCCCTAATGCAAGGGAGGCATCGCGGATGCTCCCCGGCACCGCTTTAATGGCTTCCCTGGTGGTTACTATAATAATGGGCAGCACCAACAAAGATAGCGTAAAGGCACCCGCCAGCAGGCTTTCTCCCAGTCCCATCTGCCGCACAAATACCTCCAGACCAAGGAGGCCATATATAATGGATGGCACCCCGGCAAGGTTGGCAATATTTATTTCCAGAAAATCGGACAGCCGGCTTTTCCTGGCATATTCCTGCAGGTATACACCGGCAGCAACCCCCAGAGGAATGGCAATAAGAGCCGTAAGCACGAGAATCCAGAGGGTACCTACCCAGGCAGTAAGAATACCGGCCCGCATAGCTCTCCTGGATGGCAGGCTGGTAATAAAATCCCAGTCTATTCTTCCCAGTCCCTTTATCAGGATATCTATAAGAAAAACAGCAAGCACTATCAGCCCCAAAAACGTACAACAGATCCCGAACACCTGAAAGGCCTTGTCTTTATAGCGGTTTAAATCTGAGTTAGTCATATTTTTCCTGATATTTTTTTCTTACCCAGAAGCTGATATTATTAAGCGCAAAGGTGAAAATAAACAGAGTAATCCCCGCCGCAAAAATTGTTTTATATTCAATGGAACCATGAGGCACATCGCCTAAACTTACCTGCACAATGTAGGTGGTAATAGTTTCGATAGGCACCAGTGGATTAAGGGTTAAACGGGGCTGCTGCCCTGCGGCAATAGCCACAATCATTGTTTCTCCCACGGCACGCGAAACAGCCAGTATCACAGAAACCACAATACCGGAAGAGGCCGCAGGCACCATTACCTTAAAAGCGGTCTGAAACCTTGTTGACCCCATTCCAAAAGCCGCATCGCGCAATGACAGGGGCACCGAGCCAATAGCATCTTCGCTTAAGGAAGAGATCATGGGAACAATCATAATTCCCATAACGATTCCCGCAGAAAGGGCATTGAAGCCGGCTAAGCCCGGGATAAAACTCTGCAGAAAGGGAGTTACCACAGTAAGTGCAAAAAAGCCGTAAACTACTGTTGGTATTGTAGCCAAAAGCTCCAGCACAGGCTTTATAATCAGCTTCAGCTTTCCCGGAGAATAAATATTAAGGTATATTGCCACCGTTAAGCCCACAGGAAGCGCCACCGCAATGGCTATAAAAGTAGTAAGAAAGGTTCCGCTTACTAAAGGAAGGATTCCAAATTTCTTTTCAGCAAACAAAGGGGTCCACTCTTTTTCGGTAAGAAACCGGACAATGGAGATTTCCCTGAAGAAGCTTACAGACTCCGACAATAAAACCCAGATAATTGCAACAGTGATAAAAACAGTTATGATGGCCGATAGCAGCAACAGGCCTTCAATAATTTTTTCCTTTACTCTCAATTTGGTATGGTTTAGCTATAATGAAGGTTTGCTAAATTCACAAATTACTGTTGCACAGAGCTTTGAACGAACTCCTCAAACCTGTTCCTTTGCTCTTCATACCTTTCTGCAGGCAACTGAATGTAACCTACTTCCTCGCTGAGTTCCGCCGCATTATCAAGGTAAAAATTAACGAACTCCACCACTTCCGGCCGCACCACAGCTGTTGAGTTTACATAAATAAACAGAGGCCTCGACAAAGGAGCGTAGCTTCCGTCTTTAACTGTTTCAAGAGAAGGAAGAATAGCGCCTTTTCCATTACTGTCGTCCTGGTCATCCACAGGAACAGCCTTCAGTTTACCCTGATTTTCGTCATAGTAGGCAAAACCAAAGAAGCCTAATGCATAAGGGTCGGTGGAAACACCCTGAACCAATACATTATCATCTTCGCTGGCAGTATAGTCTCCCCTGCTGGAGTGGCTCTTTCCAACAATAGCTTCAGTAAAATAATCATAAGTACCTGATTCCACACCTGCTCCATATAAGTGAAGCTCCTGATCCGGCCATTCCGGACGAACCTGGTTCCAGCGGGTAATAGTACCCTGAGCTTCCGGTGCCCATATCTTTTTTAGTTCTGCAACGGTAATATCTTTAACCCAGTCGTTTTCAGGGTGCACCACCACGGTGAGGCCATCGTAAGCCACAGGAAGTTCAATATATTTAATATTGTTTTCCGCTGCCATTGAAGCTTCATTCTCATTCATTGAACGGGAAGCATCAACAATATCAATTTCACCTCTTGAAAACTTTTTCATACCACCACCTGTACCTGAAACCCCAACAGTTACCCGCACACCAGGAGATTCAGAACGAAATTCCTCAGCAACTGCCTCTGTTATCGGGTATACAGTAGATGATCCATCTATCCGTACCTCTCCTGAAAGATTTTCGCCGGAACCGGAATCCCCGCTCCCGCCTCCACAAGCACTCAGTAATATAGTACCACCAATCAGGAAAGCAGTATTCAGATTTGGAATTTTGAACTGAAAAGACATCATAATCTTAGTTTGATTTTTATTTAGGTTTTGAACTTCAGGCAATTAGCACAAAAATAAAAATTTAGCACTATTCACACTATAAAGTAAAGAATATTCAGATTTTAACCGGATCAAGGTACAAATGTAACAAAATTCGGCTTTATCTTACATGCGTTAGTTTATCTTTACTTTAAAGAGATACAGCCTTTTTTCAAAGGCCAAAGTGAGGAAAAATGTAACTAAGATTTTTAATTTTAATGTTAAGGAATTGTTAAACTTTGAGGCTGTTCCTTTCCTGAAAAAAAGACGTCCCTGCCCGACCTCTTTTTAAGTCCTGTTTTTAATTACCGGAAAACTAAAAAATTGCTATCACTGTACAGCATAGCGAAGTATTCCAATGGTTCTTTTAAAATCAGGGAAGCCGGGAGAAACACTTCCGGCTCAGGGAAAAGGGCAAAAAAAAATATAGTTTAACAAAAATGGACAAAGCCACTGATAAAAACAAAACAAGGGGGGATTAAAAGGGCCGGACAGGAAAGTGCATATACCTGAGGATGTAAAATTTTATCAGGCTGATACCTGAAAACTTTCCATACGAAACAACTGAGGGCATCCTTCCACCAATAGCTTTATCTGAAAATCTCTGCTTCTTCTTATATTTAAACCTGAGGTGTAATAGGCTGAAATAAACGCAATCAAATGATCAATTCCGGGCATCTGTACCCCCATCTGTTCTGCAATTTCCTGTTCATGAAAATGCAGTCTCCCGTCAGTATCTTTTACATGAATTGTAAAAATACTATCTGCCTTTGTTAAAATAAGA
The DNA here is from genome assembly GCA_017948555.1 of Cesiribacteraceae bacterium YIM B00369. Lineage (GTDB taxonomy): Bacteria > Bacteroidota > Bacteroidia > Cytophagales > Cyclobacteriaceae > Nafulsella. The sequence continues at coordinate 21,800 of JAFMYY010000033.1, forward strand.
TCGTAGAGCTGACCATTTACATTGAATGATTTTTCAATTATTCTTGATTCCATAATTTCGAATTGGATAAAATATTACTAAAAAATTGATTAAGCTTAACAGGTGGAACCCTGATTAAACAATCTTTCCGCCTTAAGGGAAGGTTAGTTCACATACCCGCCACATCAACAAAACTAAACTAAATATACGATTATTTTAATAATTAATTGTTAATTAATTATGATTTCTTCGCTCTTTTTAATTTATTTTCCAGCTATATACGGAAGATTATAAATACAGTTACAAAAATTTTCTTATAATATAAGATATAAGCCCCCGTTTAATCACTCAGGGTACTGTTTATGCTCAAAGTAAATACCATAGCATGGATCATATTAAATGTTTCGCCGGATGGTAATTGCTCCAGAATGTTCCGGTAACCTGCGGTAATTTTAACCTGAGGGCATACCTCCCTCCTGAAACCTGCAAAAAACCGGTTCATATCAAAAATATTATAGCTTATATCATTCCCCATATTGATAAAGATTTCATCGTTAACGATCAGGCTATAATATTTAAAAACCTCCCGGTTAAACTGCAGCCTGTAACGGAACCTGAACTCACTCCACTGGTTTTCTTCATAATTTCTGAAGTATCTCCTTTCGGCTGCATACCTGTGCGAAACGGCTGCATCTACAGGTGCATGCCTTACCCTGATGGTAAACCTTAATTCTTCCTCCCAATTCTCCAGTTCCTCATAATCATTTGTAGCCGACACTGAATAAATATAAGCAAAAGGCGAAATACTTAAATCCACATCCTCCGCCAGATTTATTGTTGTCCACAACCTGAAGCCAAAGTAGTGAAACCGATCATAGATTTTCAGACTGCCTTCCTCCAGACTTTGCCTCCTCCAGGGGATATCAACTCCCAGTTTAACTTTTTCGGCTATTTTTTGCTCAAAATCAAAATCCATCCACAGGTGGTTCATATGAATATACTCCCTATCCACCCCCTGTTGGGCAATGGCCGGAATCTGCAACATAAACAAAACAGTGAACAGGACACAACTCAGCCTTTCGTAAGCAGGTTTAAGTGTTTTTATCCTTTTCATTCCTTTAAAATTATCCATTTTCAACTTCATTGTTTTGCCCCGCTTTTTTATCATCAGACACCTCTGCAAATACAAACAGGGAATCAGAGGCCGGACAGCATTCAGAATCAACAGGCATTTTTATAATAAAATTGCCGGAAATTCCATAGATGATTAATTGCTGGCATCCTGTCATTTTGCTTAAGCCTGCATCTTCCATTTAAAAGATTATAAATGCCGGAAGGTTTTAGAAATCCTCCGTTAAAACCAATTTACTCTCACATCAGATGCCTGAAAATAATCAGTGGCTGTATACTGCAGCCATGCCCTGTTTTTAAACTATCAGAACCTCCCGGGGTTGGTAAAAAAGTAAGCTGCATAGTTTATCACTGAACCTGAAATGAAGAAACCAGGAAAAGATTATCTTTCCGGAGGAGGTCCGGAAGAGGAAGCAGGCTTAAGGCCCGGCCCCTTTAAGGGGGTATTTTTAAATGTCTGACCTGCTTTTTCTAATTCAAAATAAAGTAATTCGCAACTATTCAATCCACATAAAAGATTTTCAGTATGGATGGAGACATTCCCGTTTCGTTAAACCAGCCAGGTACTGTTGCCCTTTCGGCACTATCCATTTATGCATTTCTTATCCTGTTCAGCCGCCTGGTTGGCCCCAGGAGTTTTTCGCAGTTAACTGCTTTTGACTTTGCTGTAACTGTTGCCCTCGGTGCCATTGTAGGTGCCACCACTACGGGTGGAGCACCACTGGCAAATGGCATAACCGGCCTGGCTACTCTTTTTCTTTTGCGTTGGCTTGTAGCCCGCTACAGGAGAAAGGGATTAACAAAGGCTGTGGATAATTCACCACTAATGCTAATGGACGGCCCGAAGATTCTTCCTGAGTATCTGGAAAGAGGAAAAATAACAGAAGCCGACCTCCTGCAAAGTCTGCGAAAGAAAGGGATTACACAGCTAAACCAGGTAAGAGCAGTTGTAATGGAGCGGGACGGATCCATCAGTGTACTCAGGGCAGATGGCCCTCTCGATCTTTACCTTCTCAAAGGGGTAAAAGGGCATCCCTCCACTGGTGAAAAACATATAGATCCTCCTCTTAACCGGGATTAACAAATCACCTACAATTTAAGGCCTATGGTTATCTCCAGCTCAACTTCCTCTTCCAGTATATCCTCTATTTCCCTTTTAATTGCCTGCAGTTCCTCTTCACTCAAAGGCTTTTCGGCCACCACATTTACTGAAATCCGTAATGGATTCACCTGCCTTACCTCTATATTCCTTAAGATCAGGTGGCCCATCCGGTGTCCGCTTAAATCCTGAACCACTTTACTTTCTCTTACCATCCTTGAAAAGCCGAATGCCAGAGGTGCACTTACAGAGGCCACCAGCACCAATGCAATTAATAAGCCTTTCTTTGCCAGCCTGAAGGGACTAAACCCAAGGAACAGAAAAGTAGTAGCGGCTGAAAGTATCATTCCGGCAAGGTTAGTGATCAGCAGTAAAAGTGCCCCGGAAAAAATTTCCCAGTTCATCCAGCCTAAGCCAATACCTGAAACAGCCAGGGGAGGCACCAGGGCAACGGCAATGGCTACACCTGCAAGAGTTTTGGCAATTTCCTTTTTAGAATGAGCGTATGCTCCTGCCACCCCCGATCCCACTGCCACCCATAAATCCAGCAGGTTTGGCCGCACACGGGCCAGTATCTGTACATTAGCATTCGTTAAGGGCACTGACATTGTAATAAGAACAGCACATAAATATCCCAGCAGCAAACCTAATCCTATAGATTTCAGGCTGTACCTGATGAGTTGACTATCCTGCCTCAGAACACCCATTGAAAGAGAAATTATGGGAGCCATTAAAGGTGCAAGAATCATTGCGCCTATTACCACCGGCGACGAATTACTGAAAAGCCCAAGGGTGGCAATAAAAGTCGACAGAAACATGAGCACAAGGTAACTTGACTTTGGACTGGCATTTTCCCTGAGCGTGGTAAACAGATCTTTAAATTCCTCTGTTGTAGCATGGTTGATAAACGGAAGCGGCCCCTTAAGCAACTCATCCCGTTTTTCTCCCCGCGGCAGTGTCTGAATCCTGAATACTTCCTTGCTGCCTTCTTTTTTATTTGTGTCTAAATATATTCCGGGTACTATATGTAAAACCTTCGGCACCACTTCCAGCTCAACCTCTCGGGTACTCATAAGCACTTCATCCACAGAAAGATCCATAGGATCTTTACTCTTTACCTTTATTTTATTTGTTTTAATATGAGCCGCAAAAGGCGGAAGCCCTGATTTATTACCTGACCTGAAGATACTTTGGATACCGAATTCCACAAGGCCTAAAACACTTTCAGGAGCCATAATCAGGTTATGCATCATTCCGTCATTCACAAAAGAATTTTCAAGAATCCTCCTCGAAAGCAGAGAGCTTTTGCCATGCTGCACAATCACCATCCCTAATGCGGCAGTGCTGAGCGATTCTTTTTCACCCCCATCCTTTTCCTTATACTCCAGGGTATACTGGTTTAAATGAACCCTTCTGAACAGCCTGAAAAAATTTTTTGTCCTGTTCCATACCCGCTTAATTTTTAAAGGCTCAGGACTGCCATACATAAGGCTCAGAGACTCCCCTATTACCACAGTATCAAAAACAGGCCGGCCGTTTACCATTAATATATCCACCCGCTCCGCCGATTCTGCCTTTATGATATTTTCAACAGCCTCCTGCAAAACAGCTGAAACGCCAAAACCATGCCTGGCAAAAAGCATGTCCGGATGCGGAAGAAAGCCTGTCTTCCAGCCCCTTTCAATTACAATGGGCAAAAATTCTTTTAAGAGTTCATCAGAAAGGTAGGTCACGATAAAATCATCATCCTCAAAATCAATGACCATATCATTTTTAAAGGCTACTGCAATTTTAAGGTGCTGCTGAAAAAGCGGAATGACATCTTCCCTGACCTTTTCAGTCATGGACTCATCATATAATAAGGTAATTCCCTTCATAAGTATGCAGGAAGTAACAAATAATTAGTTGTACGTAAAAAAATGTGAACTTAATAAAACCAGTCCGGACTATAGCCCCGGCAGTAAGCTGAACATCCTCTGCCCGGTTATATTGGTCCGGAAAACTTAAATGTAATTCACTGGTAAATCGGTGCGGTGCTATTATGTTGTGAAATATGACCTGTGTTTTCAAATAATTAACAGGATTGTTAAAGCAAAAAAGTGAAAACCGCGGGTAAAAGCATACGTTTTATAGCACCCGTCCGGGCAAACAGTTTTGTAAAACAAAAAAAGAGGAGCAGAATGGCAAAAGAGTCAAATGAACGGTAGTTATTCTTCATAAAAGGGTTGAAAAAAATTTTAAAAAAAGGCATAATGACTGTTCTATTACACAATCGTTTGCCGGAAATAAATGCACAAATTACAAGTATTAATTTCAACATGCCTGCCACAATAATCCGGGCCTGCATTTTAATAAAACCCTGACACCCTGAATCGCCCTATACACTTATGGCAAAATAATAAACACAGATTTCCTTTTGGCAGGCAAAACATTGCGGGTTTTGTGTCCCTTGCCCTCAGTATCTTCCACCAGAAGTACATCGCCACCTCTGAAACGCTTTACAGCTCCTAAAGAGGTTTCAATTTCAATTTCCCCATCCAGCAGTATAATGTATTGCCGCTGTGGAGCATTATGGAAGTCCCAGTCATAAGAGGGTGCCACCTCACGGAACACAATGCTTTTGGCAGGGAGCTCCTCCGACAGGCTCCCAATGATTCCCCCGCTTTTAAGAGGAATTTCCTGTTCTTCAAAATGACTCTCGCCATCGCTGTCGCTGTATAATCTGGTTATGGTAAACATATATTTATTATTGAATGTGGAAGTTATAAATCTTCTCCTGCCGTCCGTTTACATGGCTTTCAATAAAAAATTAAATTGTCTGCCATATTTATTTCATCCCGGCTAATGCTGTGCGCCCTGTTTTTATACACCTTAACATTAACATCTGCATTCATTGACTGCATTAATTCAGATGATGCATTTACCCGTTCCAGGGGCACATGCGGATCAGGATCGCCTGTACCTATAAAGACCGGAGTCTTTTTAAAATTACCTTTATAGTTTTCCATGTAAATCTTATCTCCTGCCAGCCCTCCGGTAAAAGCGGCCACACCCCCATACTTTTTTGCATTACGGGTAACATATTCAAGTGTAAGGCAGGCTCCCTGCGAAAAACCTGAAAAATAAATTTTATCCGAAGTAATCCCCTGAGCATTAAGGCCCTCTTCAATGTCCTTCAGTAATTGTAAAGCAGAGGAAAGCCAGGGTTCATTTTGCTGTGGTGAAGCCATAAAAGACTGGGGGTACCATGTATTATCAGTTGCCTGCGGGGCAAGCAGGGCATAATCCTGAACATTTAAATGCTGAGCAAGCGATAAAATATCCGCTGCCGACCCTCCCCTGCCGTGGAGCATAATTAAAACTTTTTGCGCCTCTTCAACAGCCTTACCCGCAGTCTTTATATTTTTAATATGCATTTTATCCTTTTTTTACCTTTTCTTTATTCTTAATTAAGTAATTCAATCTTCAGTAAAATGTTTGTAAAAGCCGGCCCTTAACAAGGCCAGGCTTCCACTATCGGAATGTTTCCACCTTTAGCATTCTCCTTTGACAGAAAATTAAAATACTTTTTTGTAATTTTTGTAAATTGCCATCTGTTTTTACCGGGTTTAATTAAAGATCACGCTTTTTTCTCAGTCCATACCAAATGAATTTCATCAGAAATCTTAAAATACGGGACCAGCTCCTTACGCTCCTTTTCCTGCTGCTGATTCCTCTTATTTACTTTGTTATAGTACAGATCCGGGAGGATGTAAATGAAAACAATGAGTATAAAAATTTAACCGTTGATTTAACTGAGTCGGAAAAGATCTCTGAGTTTATTCATCAGTTTCAGAAAGAGCGGGCCCGGATAATTGCTGCAACAGAAGGCGATTCAGCATTTTATGTGGAGGCCATTGCGCAAAGGGAAAAAGTGGATGTTGCCGTGGATGACCTCAAAGAGTTTACCACAGAAACAGACCGGTCTTTTGCCGACCTTTCTCTCCTGAATGACCTGAGGCGATACCGCAACCTCCTCGACCAGAGAAATATGGACCAGCTGGAGTTCAGGAACTACTCCAGGGACATAATCTTCAGCTTCCTGGGCAGAATGGATGAGAATGCAACAGGGATCAGTAATGTACAGATCAGCAGGAAGCTGCAGAGCTTTAAACATCTGGCAGAAGCCAAGGTACATCTGGGGAGAATAAGAACTTTAATGATGAAGATACTCCGGAATGGCAGTTTCCCGCTGGAAGACTATGCAATGCTGATTTCCCTGAGAGATTCGCACAACCAGGCTATTTCCGCATTTAAGCGCTATGCCTCACCGGAAGCAATGCAGGATGTACAGAATCTGATTGATTCGGAAAGCTATAAAGAAATAACAGCAATTTTCAGAAACCTTGAACTCCACCCCCGTACCGGGCTGAACGATTACAACCCCGGCTATACCTTTAGTTTATATACTAAAAGCATAGAAGATTTCAGGGGAGCAGAAAGCCGGATGATTGACAGGATAAAAGCCGGGGTAGAGGAGGAAAGTTATCAGAAGGAGCAAAACCTTATAACTTTAAGTATAATCATTTTGCTGACACTGGGTTTAGCCGCCCTGCTTTCACTTTACATTATTAACCTTATTTCAGCCTCGCTCGCCAGCTTAAAAAATGCTGCAGACCGCATAAAATTGGGCGATACCGATGTGGTTATAGATATTGAAGGCAATAATGAAATGGGGGTGGTAGCAGATTCGTTTCGTGGGGTAGTGCAAAAAAACCGTTCCCTTACCAAAGTTGCACAATCTATTGGCGACGGAATTTACGATGTGGAGGTTGAAATACAGGGCCCCGGCGACAGCTTAAGCTTTGCCATACTGGAGATGAAGGAGAACCTGCGTCGTTTTACAACAGAGAATAACCGCAGAAACTGGATATTAACAGGGATTTCTGACCTGAACAACCTGGTTTCAGGCGAAAAACAGGTGCACGAAATTTCAGAAACAATTATTTCCTTTCTCTGTACCTATACCGGTTCTCAGGCGGGGGTTTTATATTTACATGACGATTCAGGAACTCTGGTGCCTTCCGGTGCTTACGGAGTGGAGTTCAAAACAGACCAGCTGGCATCTTATTCCATTGGAACAGGGCAGGTAGGCCAGGCTGTACTCGAGAAAAAAATAAAAGTGCTGGAGAATGTTCCCCATGGATACCTGACCATTAAGTCCGGGCTTGCAGAAATTAAGCCTGCCAACATTATAATACTTCCTCTGCAGTTCTCCGACACCATTGTGGGAGCCATTGAGCTCTGCTCTCTTCATGCCTACACCACTTTACAGCATGAATTTCTGAAGTCGGTAAGCGAACGGGTTTCCATTATTACCCATACACTCAAAACGCACTTTAAAACCCAGGAACTCCTGTACGAAACTCAAAACCAGGCAGAAGAGCTGGAAACACAGCAGGAAGAACTCCGGGAGCTGAATGCGGAACTGAAAGCATCGGAAGAAGAGCTGAAGGTGAGCCAGGAGGAGTTGCAGGAGAAAAATGCCGAACTGGAGGAAAAGGCCCAGCTTCTGGAAGAGCAGTATGAAGCGCTCAGAACAAAAAACAATGCACTGGAGGAAGCACGGGAGGCCATAGAGCTGAAAATCCAGCAGGTGGAAGCCGTCAGTAAGTACAAAAGCGAATTCCTGGCAAATATGTCGCATGAACTCCGCACTCCGCTCAACAGCATTCTTATTCTTTCAAGGTTACTGGCAGATAATCCTGAAAATACCCTTAACGATAAACAGGCCGAACATGCCAGGATCATTCACCGCTCAGGCTCCGACCTGCTCAAGCTGATCAATGAAATTCTTGACCTCTCTAAAATAGAGTCCGGAATGATCAGGCTGGAAATAGAAAAGATAGACCTAAATTCCTTTGACCTTGAATCAGTCTTCAAAGAACTTGCCCTTAATAAAGCGATAGACTTTAATGTGCATTACCATACCAATGGCTTAAAAAATATAGTAACCGACCGCTTCAGGCTGGAGCAGATACTGAAGAACTTCCTCAGCAATGCCATTAAATTTACAGATGCAGGAGGAAAGGTGGATCTTTCCATCAGTCTGGTAAAGGACAAACCAAAATTCAGCAGGGAAGAGCTTAATGAAAGTGATGAAATTATTGCTTTCTCTGTAAAAGACACAGGAATAGGTATACCAAAAGACAAACAAAGAGCCATTTTTGAAGCCTTTCAGCAGGCCGATTCCTCCACTACCAGAAAGTACGGAGGCACGGGCCTTGGGCTGGCCATCAGCAAAGAGCTGGCTGCTTTACTGGGAGGAGAAATTAAACTGGAAAGCCGTGAAGGGGAAGGAAGCACCTTCACCCTTTACCTGCCCGCTAATCCGCCCCGGGAAATATCCGAAAACAAAACGGAAAACGTACAGGAGGAACCTGTGGAGGTGCAGCCCCCACAGGTACTCCGCGAAGTCCCGCAGCAAAAAAGAGAATCGGCTAATGCTGTTTTTGATAAGCTGGCAGAAAAAGGAAAGCATAAAGAGGTTTCGGTACTCATTATCGAGGACGACAGAGGCTTTAACGATATTCTGGCCGACTTTGCCCTGGCAAAAAACTTTAAGGTGCAGCAGGCACTCACAGGAACAGAAGGACTGGAGCTTGCCCGTAAGATTAAGCCGGAAGCCATTATGCTCGACATCAACCTGCCTGATATGTCGGGCTGGGATGTACTGAAAGAAATTAGGGAAGACAGCGAGCTCCGCCATGTAAACGTGCATGTAATGTCGGCCTACGATAAAGAGGTGGTGGATAAACACCAGGAAAACGAAGAGTATCTGCCAAAGCCGGTAACCCTGGAAATGCTGAATACCGCCTTTTCCACTATTTCCGAATTGTCTGACAGCTCCATTGAAACCATATTAATTGTGGAAGATAATGAAGTGGAAAATAATGCCATTGCAGAGCTCCTGCTTGCTCATTCGCTCCAGTCCCTGTCAGCATTTTCTGCAGAGGAAGCCGAAAACCTCCTTGCCAGAAACAAGGTGGATTGCATTATCCTGGATCTGAACCTGCCGGGCATGAAGGGTTACGAATGGATGGAAAAAATACGGTCATCAAAGGGCTTATCAGGCATCCCTATTATAATATATTCAGGTAAGGATTTAAGTGAAGAAGAGGAAATAAAGCTGAAGAAATTTGCCAATACTATAATTATTAAAAATGAATATTCTTACCTGAGGCTGCTCGACGAGGTGCAGCTGTTCCTGCATAAGGTAAACCAGAAACTACCACTGGGTAATGATTTTAAAATGAAGCTGCATGTTCCGGAAGAAATCTTAAAGAATAAAAATGTATTGCTTGTGGACGATGACGTACGTAATGTGTACTCCTTAAGCAACTTACTGGAGCTTCAGGGTATGAATATTGTGGAAGCATACAATGGAAAAGAAGCTTTAAGCAAACTTCAGGCAGAAGAAAGAGTTGATATAGTACTGATGGATGTGATGATGCCTGAAATGGATGGCATGGAGGCGATGAGACGAATCAGGAAGATCGACAAATTCAAAGACCTTCCGGTTATTGCACTTACGGCTAAAGCCATGAAAGAAGACAAAGAAAAATGCATTGAAGCAGGCGCATCAGACTACATTCCAAAACCGGTAGACACTGATAAATTGCTTACTTTAATGAGGATTTGGCTTTATGAAGCTTGAGGATAATAATATTTTTGAACAGGAGGTTGAAGGGTTGATCCGCGATATTAATACCAGCTACGGATATGATTTCAGCGGGTATTCCAGGGCTTCTATTTACAGGAGGGTAAAGAGGTTTCTTACAAATAAAAACCTTAACAGCATGAGGGATCTGAAAATTGCTGTTTTCAGCGATCCTTTTTACTTTGAGAGTTTTCTGCAGGAAATTACCGTGAATGTAACTGAGATGTTCAGGGATCCTGCCTTTTTTCTTTCCCTCCGTAAGAACGTGCTGCCCATCCTGTCCACCTACCCTCATATAAAAATATGGGATGCAGGCTGCTCCACCGGAGAAGAACTCTTTTCCCTGGCAATCCTCCTCCAGGAGGAAGGCCTGCTGGAAAGGACCAGGATTTATGCCACTGACATTAACCAGAAGGTTTTAAAGAAAGCTAAGGAGGGAATTTTTCCTGCAAACCAACTGGCAGCCAGCACCTCAGGCTATTATGCTTCGGGAGGAAAGAAGGAGTTCACCAGCTACTACATCAGTAATTACGGAAACTTAAAATTCAATTCTTCCCTGATTAAGAATGTAATATTCTACCCGCATAACCTTGCCACCGACTCATCCTTCAATGAGTTTCACCTGATCCTTTGCCGGAACGTACTCATCTATTTCACGAGTGAACTGCAGGAAAAGGTTTTTTCACTTTTTAACGGGAGCCAGGTAAGGCTGGGGTACCTTGCTTTGGGCAAAAAGGAAACCTTATCCATGTCTGAAGCCAGTAAAAGTTACAATATTATTGACAAAGAAAACCGCATATACCGGAAAACAAGCTGATGCAAAACATAAACTTAATAGTCATAGGAGGGTCTTGGGGAGGCTTACAGGCCTCACTTTCCATTCTTTCAGGACTGCCGGCCGGTTTTAAGATTCCTGTTATCCTGGTTCTGCACAGGTTAAAGAACTATGAAAGTGACCTCGCCGGAGTTTATAAAAATAAACTGGCATTAAATGTGATGGAAATTGAGGAAAAGGAAAAAATAAGCGGGAATTATGTTTATATTGCACCTTCCAATTATCATGTTTTAATTGAAAAAGATCAAACTTTCTCTCTGGATGTTTCTGAATATGAAAATTATTCCCGACCTTCAATTGATGTAACTTTTACCAGCGCCGCAGAAGTTTACGGGGCAGGAACAGCCGGAATACTTTTAAGTGGAGCAAGCAGAGACGGCAGCAAAGGACTAAAAAACATTAAGGAAAACGGTGGGCTAAGTATAGTACAGGATCCTGAGGAGGCGGAAGTGGACACCATGCCACGTTCAGCGATAGATATTGTTCCGGATTGTTCTGTAATGAATTTAAAGAGCATACAAGAATTTTTATTATCCATCTAATAATGATAAACAAAGCTCAGATAAAGAATCCTTTTCAGGACGAAGCTGCACCTCAGGAGGTAAAGGTTTTGCTGGTGGATGACCGGGAAGAAAACCTGATAAGCCTGGAAAGCCTCTTAGCAACAGAAGATGATAAAATAAAGTACCTGTTTGCAAGATCAGGAGAAGAGGCTCTGAAAATTGCCCTGAAGGAAGAGCTTGCCCTTATACTACTGGATGTACAAATGCCGGGAATGAATGGTTACGAAGTAGCTCATTACCTGCGAAACACCTCCAAAACAAGAGGCATCCCTATTATTTTTGTAACAGCCATAGACTCAGAGACTTCCAGGATGGTGGAAGGTTTTGAAGCCGGAGCTGTGGATTTCCTTTTTAAGCCTCTTCACCCCTTCATTACCAAAGCTAAAGTTTCGGCCTTTGTGGATTTTCACCTTCAAAAGAAAGAACTTGAACAGGCAAATCAGTTTGTGCTTAATATAAACCGGGAACTGGAAGAAAGGGTGAAAGAACGGACAAGGGAATTAACAAAGATCAACAACGAACTTGATAATTTTGTCTATACTGCTTCCCACGACCTTAAGGCTCCTATCAATAACATAGAAGGACTTATGCATTTGCTGCGCGACCGTATCCTGAATAAGGACACGGAGCAGGAGGATACGGCTTCTCTCCTGGACCTGGTGCACGACTCTATTGAAAGATTTAAAAATACCCTGCGCGACCTTACAGAGGTAGCCAAAGCGCAGAACGAGGAAGTAACCGACGAAAGCAAAATCAGCTTTGAAGAAACACTGGACGAGGTAAAATTAACCATTGCAGAACTTATTGAGAAATCAAACGCTGAGATCATTGAGGACTTTTCCGGGGCACCTAAAATAAATTTTTCCCGGAAAAACCTGAGAAGTATTATCTACAACCTTGTTTCCAATGCTATTAAATACAGCTCCCCGGACAGGAGGCCCGAAGTAAGGATCAGTACTGTAAAACAGGATTCCTCTGTTTTATTAAAGGTACAGGACAATGGCCTGGGTATAAAAAAAGAAGTGCAGGGTAAAGTATTCGGCATGTTTAAACGCTTACATAACCATGTGGAAGGAACCGGGGTTGGTATGGCTATAGTAAAAAGAATTGTGGAAAATAATGGCGGATCAATTGGGTTAGAAAGTGAGCCCGGCAAAGGAACCACCTTTTTTGTTCACCTGAAAGGGTAATAAATGAACAATTTGTCTTTTTATCTTTTATACATTTACAAAATATAACAACCATTCATTTTTACATATGACCTCTTTAGAAATTGTACAGAAATATTACAAATGTTTTAACGAACAGGACTGGAAAGGTATGTTAGCCTTAGTGCACACGGATGTAAGGCACGAACCTAACCAGGGAGAGGTGAGAACAGGAATTACTAAGTTTACAGAATTCCTTCAAATGATGGACGAAGCGTACGAAGAGAAACTGACTGATATGGTTTTTTTCACAGAACCTTCAGGCTCACGGGTAGCTGCTGAGTTTACAGTAAACGGCATCTATAAAAAAGCTGATGAAGGCTTCCCTCCTGCCCGTAACCAGAAGTACGTATTGCCCGCCGCCGCTTTTCTGGAAGTAAAGGAAGGAAAGATTTCCCGCGTAACCACTTATTATAACCTCCCCCTCTGGACCAGCCTGGTTTCTGAGCAGTAAAAAGTTTTCCTGATGGATTCATTCCTGTTTGTTACAAAAAGGGGCCCGGAGATAAAAACAGTTTTTGATGAGCTGGCTCAGTTAAGAATAAGCGTTTTCCGCGATTTCCCCTACCTGTACGAAGGAACCATTGAATATGAAAAGGAGTACCTGAATACTTACGCCCGGTCGGAGCGCTCCTTTTTATTTGCAGTGTACCTGCAGGGGAAAATGGCTGGTGCCACCACCTGTCTTCCCCTGCAGGACGAAACCGACGAAATCAGGAAACCATTTGAGCAACAGGGCTTTGATACCGGCACCATTTTTTATTTCGGTGAAAGCATTTTACTTCCTGAATTCAGGGGGATGGGACTTGGGCACCGCTTTTTCGATGAGCGTGAGGCCCATGCCCGCAGCTTTGGCACTTACCGGAAAGCCTGTTTCCTTTCCGTAATCCGCGAAGACGACCATCCGGCACAACCTCTGAAATACCGCACTAATGACACCTTCTGGAAAAAAAGAGGGTATAGTAAGATTCCTTTCTTAAAAACAACAATGCTGTGGCCGGATAAAGGAGAAACCAGATCAAGCCCTAAGGAACTTGTATGCTGGATGAGGGACCTTTAAAGCTAAAACCCGGCTGATTAAACAATTCCGTTGATTCTTATTGTTTTCTTCATAAGATCCAAAACAAAACCACTTCGGGGAAAGAGAAATCCCGCATCTATAGAAAAAATCCAATAACTTCGGCTCAAACACAGCTATGTAAGAAGAGACCGAAACTTAATATAAAAGAAAGGAAAACAGCTGATATCTTGCACCAGGTTTTGAAAAGAGCAGACCTCCTGTTCTTTATATACCAAAATAACCTTTATAAGATTTACATCACAATCCGGACTTGATCCTTAACCTTTTACATGAAAAAAATTTTCTCTACCCTTTTGTTCCTTATGATTTGCGCCTCTGTTTTTGCGCAAACCTTAAAAAACAGCTCTTCTAACGGTTTAAATATGAGGAGCGAACCGAGTACCAGCGGATCAGTCCTTACCAGTATTCCTCCAAACGGAAAAGTAACGGTGGTTGACAAAAGCAACAGCGAGTGGTACAAAGTGCGCTACGACGGAAAAACAGGCTATGTGTCTTCAAAGTATTTGTCAGAAGAAGGGAATACCAACAATAATTCCAACAACAACTCCAATAACAACAGCAACAGCAGCAATAATAACAGCAGAAACAGCTCTTCACAAAAGAAAAGCAATTCAGGTAATTATTCTGCCAGTTACAATACCGGTATAGGTTTCCGTTTCGGAGGCTGGGAAAGCGGGCTTACTATAAAACATTTTATTAAGGGCAATGCTGCCATTGAAGGTATTTTAAGTACCGGATGGGCAAATTACGGTGGCACCCGCATTATCGGGCTTTACGAAATTCAAAAAACTATTCCAGGAGCTGCAGGCCTGAGCTGGTTCTATGGGGTTGGCGGCCACATTGGCTCTTACAATAACAGATACTGGAACAACGGCGATTGTAAGGGTGGTTATTACTACATCAATGGCCGCAGATACAGCTGCGACACTAACAGATTAGTTATTGGCATCGACGGTATAATCGGACTTGAATATCTCTTTCAGGAGATTCCAATTACTTTAGGTCTTGACCTGAAACCTTCTATTGATATTATTGGCTGGGGAGGCTCCCGTTTCGGAGATATTGCCTTTACCGCACGTTATGTATTTTAACTTACCGGATTTAATCCGGAACAATAACAAAAGGGTTTGCTTTTCCTGCAAACCCTTTTTTTTCATATTTAATGGCAGGACCAATTAACTTGCAACGATCATTTCCCAATCGGCCGGCTTGTTTTTGATGTTAACCCCCACAGCTTCATCCGAACCATAACGGTTGATCCGGATGCTGCACACATCATCTCCCAGTTGTAATTCATTGATCTCCACATTTTTCAGGAATTCCGGTAAAATGGGTTTATTAAAATAAATTCTTTTTTCTCCCGCAATTACCCTGAACTGCAGAATGGCCTGCAGCATTAAAAACACAGCACCAACAGACCAGGCCTGCGGAGAACAGGCGACAGGATAGGCCGTAGGACCTTCTCCCCTGCGCCTTTCAAAACCGCAGAACAGCTCCGGAAGCCTTTGCAGATCGATAAAAAGAGAGGCATCAAATAAGCCCTGGAGCAACTGTACAACCTCTTTCTGATAGCCGTACCTGGAAAATCCGGAAGCAACTATTGCCACATCATGCGGCCATATCGAACCGTTATGGTAAGACATAGGGTTGTACATTCTCTCCTGCTCAGAGAGGGTGCGGATTCCCCAGCCGGAGAACATATCTTTCCCCATCAGGGTTTTTACTAAAATTCCTGCCTTATCTGCATCGGCTATCCCTGTATACAGGGCATGTCCTGCATTAGATGATTTTACCCTGCACCGGTTTTTATGCCTGTCAAGTGCCAGTGCATAGCAACCAAGTTCATCATCCCAGAAAGACTGGTTAAAATTCTGCTTCAGGGCTGCCGCTTCCTGCTGTAAAATGCCTGCCAGATCAGCCTCTCCTAAAGCCTTTGCCATTACGGCCCCGTGTAATTTTGCTGCGTACACATAGCCCTGTACTTCACAAAGTGCAATAGGTGCCTCAGCAAGATTTCCGTTAGCATGCGACACAGAATCAAACGAATCTTTCCACCCCTGGTTGGTTAAACCATTCTCCGCTTTGTGCTGGTATTCCACAAAACCATCCCCGTCAAGGTCACCATATTCATTAATCCAGTCTATGGCCGCCACAATATTGGGCCAGATGGATTTAATAAGCCCCAGATCAGCTGTTCTTTCAAAATACGCTCCTGCCAGCATTATATAAAGCGGGGTGGCGTCAATGGTTCCATAATACTGCTTAAAAGGCAGCTCTCCCAGTTCAACCATTTCGCCTCCCCTGGTTTCATGTAAAATCTTACCAGGCTCCGCATCCTGTTCCGGACTAAGTTCCCTCGCCTGGTTTGCAGAAAGGAACAGCAGCACATCCCGCGCCAGCTCAGGTGCCAGCCACAGGGTTTCTAAAGCTGTTATAATACCATCACGCCCGAATGCCGTATTATACCATGGCACCCCCGCATAAGGATACCGCCCGTAAGGGGTCCGGGCAGTAAGAGACAGCAGATCCGCCTTAGACCTGTTGATCCAGTGGTTAAACTGCTCATTAGAGGTGCTTATAAGCGGAAAAAGCTCCTTTGCCTCCTCCATCTGAGGCTCCAGTTGCTCTAATGCCCGCCAGTAATCTTTATTGGTAATTTCATCATCCCCGATGTTAAAGGAAACCGAATAATCAAGGGCAATGCTTTCTTTTGGTTTTAGTTTTAAAGGGAAAACAATTGTGTTCTCCTCCGATATCTCTTCAACTGTCCGGGAAAATTTTACCCTGGCATAGCGCTTAATATCATCAAGGCCTTCATAAGCTATAATAAGTCGTTTTTGCTGGTTTAATGTTGGCGGGAAAACGTCACCTCTTTTTTCTCTCTCCAGGCCTCTCACTTCGAAAATATCCTTAAAATCGCCTTCCATACGAAGGCTTAAATCCACTTCATACTCCTCTTTATGATGGTTCGTAACCAGAATCTGCTCGTAAAAATGGCTGTTACGGATAAACTGGCTCCTCCGGATATGGATCATCCCTTTAACTACCGGCGCACCTCTTTTATCCTTCATTTCCGGATTGGTTAAATCCACCGATAAGATCTCGTTTTCCTCCTTAATGGCAGAGCTCAGCAATAAAGGCCTCAGTCCGTTAATCTTAAACTCCAGCCTGTTCAAAAAACGCGTATCTTTATGGTATATTCCCTGTGCTCCCTGTCCAATAGGCAGTATATCTCCCCAACGGTCAAATATCCCGAAGGTATCGATGTGGTTCAGCACTTTTACCCTGTCATCAGCATAGGTAGAATCTGCCGATATATAGTATTTATCATCTTCCAGCTTCACCAGCTGGTCATTTACTGGTTTTTCGCTTATCATTTTTCCATTAAGTAATAGCCCGACAAAATTTTGATTTATGAAAAGGCTATGGTGGATTCCCTCCCTCCTTCCCAATTCCGTCATTATACAAGTGCCCGAAGGGCCTGTTTGTAAAATTCCGGTTTGGAAAAAAGCACCTGCCTTATCAGGCAGATACTTTAGGAAGTCTGGCATTGGATTTTCCACCATATTTCCGGCTCCTGATAGGCAGTATTTTACCTTCCGTAGCTTTTTCTTCAATTTGCTGTTTGTACAGCCTGAGGTAATTGCCAGCCATAGCCGCTACACTAAAGCGTTCTTCAAATACCGCTCTCACCACGTCTCTATCCAGTGCATCTATATTTTTTAAAGCTGTTACAGCCTCCTCCATACTCTGCACAATAAATCCGCTTTTTCCATGATCCAGTATTTCAGGTACGGAGCCGTGGGGCCATGCTATAACAGGAGTACCACATGCCATGGCTTCTATAACCACCATACCAAATGGCTCCGGCCAGTCGATCGGGAAAAGCAGCGCTTTTGCATTTCCTAAAAATGCCCCTTTATCCTTTTCTCCTATCTCCCCGATAAACTCCACATGGGGCTGCTCCATCAGCTGTTTGATGGAAGATTCGTAATACTCCATATCTGCCTTATCGATCTTAGCAGCTATTTTAATTTTCAGGCCGGCCTTTCCTGCCATCTCAATAGCCCTGTCAACCCTTTTCTCCGGCGAAATCCTGCCCAGGAAAGCTACATAATCTCCGTTTCCTTCGCCTTTCCGGTACAAACTGAGTGGCAAACCATGGTATACAGTACCTGCCCAGGCGGCAAAAGGGAGTGGTTTCCTCTGGTGGTTGGAGATGGAAACAACAGGCTCTTTTCTGAACTTCTGATACACATACTGCAGGTCCGGAATGTCGAGTCTGCCATGCAGGGTGGTAAGGTGTGGTCTATTCAATAAGCGGATAACCGGGAAATAGAGATAATCTGTATGAAAATGGATAACATCAAAGTCCTCTGCTCTCTCCACCAGGTCCTGCATTTGAACAATATGGTGTGCCAGGGGATCGGACACTGACTTATTCAGCCGCAGGGCATCATGGATATGGCTTACCAGCTTTGCTTTCGTCCGGGAATCACCTGAAGCAAAAAGAGTTACCTCATGCCCCTGCTCCACTAATTCTTCTGTAAGGTAAGACACCACTCTTTCCGTACCTCCGTACAACTTTGGTGGTACCGATTCATATAAAGGTGATATTTGCGCGATCTTCATTTTTTTCAAAATTTTAATACTGTTTAGCTTTACTAAAAATTTGTTTCAATGAGAATCGATTCATCAGGACTCTATTTTCCTCCTGCTGAGGAAAACGAAGAGAAAAAATGGAGAAAGTAATGGTTTGGCCACACCCTTATCTCCAAATATTTAAATTTATCAATTAAAAAAAACTCAAAAAATATTTTCTGATATTGTCAAAAACACTCATACCAAATCAAATGCCATAAAGAAAATTTCCGGATCCATAATTTTTAAATTTGTCATTTTGTCAGCACAGGAAGCACAATTTACCGGTCACTTTTTTTTTCACATCCATTCCTTCCATATTAAATAAAATTACTTCCTGCCACTAAGTTTCCCCTTACATATCGAACAGCGACAAAATGGCACTATTCTCCACATCGGAACATCATTTGAATATAAATTAACAGAAATAAATCTGATCCGGCCTGCCTCCATCCTGGCTGGCAAAATTTTGACTCAGCATTAAATAAAATTAGAATAATATAAATTAAACAAAACAGAGAAGAGCGTTTCCAGTGGCTGTTTTGAATGAGGGAAAGGGAGTCCGGCAATCAATGGAGCAGCCAGAAATAAACAGGGTGGATTTGTGAGTGGAATAAGTTAAGCAAAATCAATTTAAATTAAGAAAGAAGGAATTCTTCCTGGTGATACAATTGAAAAAAACGAATGGTTTAACTAAAAAGGCTTGCATGATGAAAAACTATTTTATTTCCGGTATAATTGCTTTAAGCGTTTCCCTGGGAGTTGTTACACTTGCTCCTGAGGTTATTCCAGGATTAAAAACGCTAAAAATAGAGCACATTAGCGGAACACCTGTTAAAGGGGCAGTTTACACCCTTAATAAGGATAATGAAATAGTGCCTCTGGATTTTACAACAGTTGCCGAAGAGGTAATGGATGCTGTTGTTCACATAAAAGCAACCCGCACTTCTGCGTATCAGGGAACTCAGCAATACCGGCAGCTTCCCGATCCCTTCCGGCACTTTTACCAGGATGATTTTTTTGAGCATTTCTTTGGCCCGCGGTTTCATTTTGAAACTCCCCGGCAGGAAGCTCCTCATGTACAAATGGGTTCGGGATCAGGGGTAATTATTAATAACGAAGGGTACATTGTAACAAACAACCACGTAATAGCGAATGCAGATGATATTGAAGTAACGCTGCACGACAGGCGCTCATATAAGGCAACCGTTGTTGGCACTGACCCCAGTACCGACCTGGCCCTTATTCAAATAAAAGAAAAGAACCTTCCGACCCTGCCTCTGGTAAATTCCGACGATGTAAAAGTCGGGGAATGGGTAGTGGCTGTTGGAAACCCTTTCAACCTTAACTCAACAGTTACAGCGGGAATTGTGAGTGCGAAATCCCGGACTATTAACATTCTTCAGGATCAGTATGCCATTGAATCCTTTATTCAGACGGATGCAGCCATTAACCCGGGAAACAGCGGCGGGGCACTTGTAAACCTGCAGGGTGGGTTAATAGGGATAAACACAGCTATTGCCAGCCCTACGGGTGCGTATGCAGGTTATGGCTTTGCAGTACCCTCTAACCTGGTAAGCAAAGTAATGGAAGACCTTCTTAAATATGGAATTGTACAGAGAGGTTACCTGGGGGTTACCATTCGTGGTGTGGACGGAAACCTGGCAAGAGAAAAAGAGCTGAAAGTAAATTCAGGCGTTTATGTTGACAGTGTGGCTGAAAACAGCGCCGCCGCTGATGCAGGCATTGAGGCCGGAGATGTGATAAAGGAAATAAATGGAAGAAAGATGGTTTCCGTTTCTCAATTGCAGGAAATGATTGCCCGCTACAGGCCGGGCGATGAATTAAAGCTTAAGGTAGACCGTAAGGGGAAAGAAAAAGACATAAAAGTGACCCTGAAAAACAGCAATGGAGAAACGGGCTTTGTAGCAGAAAATAAAAGTGAAATCCTGAATTTTTTGGGTGCTGAGTTTAAAACCTTAGATAAATCAACAGCAGGGAAACTGGATATAGAGGGTGGAGTAAAGATTAACAGGCTCTATTCCGGTAAACTCAGGAAAGATACGGACATAAAAGAAGGTTTTATCATTACAAAAGTTGATGGAAAGCCTGTTAAGTCGGTAGAGGAACTGGGCAAGGTTCTTCAAAGCAAGAGTGGAGGAGTGCTGGTGGAAGGTATTTACGAAGATGTTCCGGGGGTTTATTATTATGCCTTTGGCTTGTAAACCCAGACCAAGAAAAGCTTTGGCAGCATCAATTTCTCCCATACCTGCCGGCTACACAGACTATATAAAGCCGGGTAGCTTTGGCCCGGCTAAAATAAAAAAAGAAGTTTAACTGTCAGGTAGTAAAAGCTATGGAATACAAAGATTATTATAAAACTTTAGGGGTAGGTAAGCAGGCAAGCCAGGATGAAATAAAAAAGGCTTACCGGAAGCTTGCCGTTAAATATCATCCTGATAAAAACAAAGGTGATAAATCAGCTGAGGAGCGTTTTAAGGAAGTTTCCGAGGCTTACGAAGTATTAGGAAACCCTGAAAAACGAAAGCAGTATGACATGCTTGGTGCAAACTGGAAGCAGTACCAGAATGCCGGTTTCAATAAATCGCATTCTGCAGGAGGTGGCCCGGGAGGTGCTTATTCTTACGGGTTCCAGGGAGATCCTTCTGATTTTTTTGGCGAAGCTTCAGGCTTTTCAGACTTCTTCGCATCCTTTTTCGGCGGAGGCAGCCGGAAAAGCAAAAGCGGCTTTGATCAGGGCTTCGGAGGTTTTGGATTTGAGCCTGCGGGTGCTGACCTTGAAGGGGAGCTTTCTATCAGTATACAGGAAGCATACAATGGCACCGAACGGATAATTGATGCCGGAGGAGAAAAAATCAAAGTAAAAATTAAGCCCAGTGCTTACGATGGCTTAAAACTGAGGATTAAAGGAAAAGGACAAAAAGTACCTGGCGGACAGGCAGGAGACTTATTCCTCCGCATAAACGTACTGCCCAATAACATTTATGAGCGCAAAGGTAATGATCTTTATATGGAAATTCCTCTTGATCTTTTCACCGCCTTTTTAGGAGGAAAGCAGGAGGTAATCAGCTTATCGGGCCATTTGATGGTAAACATCCCGGAAGGCACACAAAACGGTAAACAGCTAAGGCTGAAAGGAAAAGGAATGCCGGTATATGGCAACCCCGGAAAGTATGGGGACCTTTATGTGAAACTAAATGTACAGCTCCCGGCTAAACTTTCACCTGAACAAAAGGAGCTCATTCATAAGCTTAAAATAAGCATGCAGGAACAGTATGCATAAAAAAGAGGCAGCGTTTATAAAACTGTGTAAATGAAAGTTCGGGAC
>JAFMYY010000034.1 GCA_017948555.1 Cesiribacteraceae bacterium YIM B00369
AATTATTTTTTTAACTTTGACACAGTTTCGTTTACAGTCTCTACTTCAGTAGAATTAAGCAAGTCTTTAATATCCTTTACCCGCTAAGTTTTTTGTTATAATCCCAGCCTGATGGTAAAAACAGATCCTTCATTCACCTTGCTTGCCACCTCTATTCTTCCTCCTGCATTCTCCACAATCTTTTTTACAATATATAACCCGATACCAGTACCTTCTACATGAGAATGAAGGCGTTTGAACATCGAAAATATTTTATTCTCATATTTCAGGTCCATTCCCAGGCCATTATCGCTGACGGAAAAAATCAATTCGTTATTTCTTTTTTCACAGTTTATCCGTATATGAGGTCTTCGCTCAGGATCTCTGTATTTGATGGCATTAGAAATAAGGTTATAAACAATACTTTTCATGTTCCTGGGCGAAAAAGGGATAGAACAGCGGTTACCTGTTACTTCAATAATTGCCCTGGTCTCCATTACTGTCAGCTGCATGTCCGATAAAACCTCCTCCACAACATCATTTATATCGATATCCCTTACGTCTTCCTCAGCTTCCTTCTGCACCCTGGAAACCTCCGAAAGGTCATCAATGGTGAGTTTTAATCTGTTAATGGAACCAAAAACCATATCCACCACTTCTTCAATCTTTTTCGATTTACGGGCTTCATCCGGTAATTTGGGGAGTAATACCCTCATTAAACCTTCAATATTCAGTATAGGGCCTTTTAAATCATGTGAGGCGGAATAAACAAAATTATCCAGATCAGCATTAATGGCCATCAGCTCCTTGTTCTTTGCTTCAATTTCTTTGCGGGCCTCCACCTGTTCGGTTACCTCAACAGCAATTGCAATTACTCCTGTAATTACTCCCAATGCATTCCGGAAGGGGTAATAAATAAAATTAGCAAAAAGTTTTTCTCTTTTACCTCTCCGGTTCAGCTCCAGCAGGTATTCACTGTGAGAGTGAGTTACCCCCTTTGTAATAACTTCCTGAAGCAGTTTCTCCAGCCCCTGCCCTTTTGCTTCCGGTAAAGCATCAAAAACCGGCCTGTTAATTACCTGCTCATGAAGGCGCCCCCAGAACTCGCACATATTTGAATTTGCCAGGTCCACCACAAATTTGTCACCCCGCAATATTGCAATAGCAACAGGAGCCTGCTGGAAGAGCTGAATAAGGTCCTCCTGTTGCCGGTTTGCTTCCTCCCTGCCAAGCACGCTCGCCAGGGAAGCAGCAATTTGCCCCGACAGAAGTTCATGGAAGTTCCTGTAATCAGAATCATATTCCAGTTTAGGACTGATTCCCGTTATAAAAAATCCAATTACTTTATCTTCACCCGGTTTTAAAACCGGGTGAACAACCACTTTTTTCCCGGATAAAAATTCCTTTTCAGCCAATGTCCCCGCCTGGTCATCAGATCTGTAAAAGTTTTTTTCTTTTTTGGTTTTAAAAACTTCAGCCAGCGACCATATATCTCTTCCCTCCGGCTGCTGCAGATTTACTTCATCGGGAATCAGTTCAGGGGAAAGCTCTCCGGATTTCCCAATCAGGAAAGCATTGGATCCCTCATTATTAACCAGATAGATCAGGCTGAAGGGAATGTCTTCCTTATTCTCGGTTATAGCACCAGCCACCAGGTGTCCTGCTTCCTGTACTGTATTTACCTTAACAGTAAAATCGGAAATATTTTTAACCGTTTTAAGCCGCCTTTGACCTATAACACTTTTGGTTACTTCTGTACAGGCACAAAACACACCTCCTGTACCTCCCTTGTCATCAGGGGCGGGGCTATAAGAAAAAGTCCAGTAAGTTTCCTCTCCAAAACCTTTCCGGTCAAGCATTATCAGGAGCTCCTGAGCGAAAAAAGACCGGCCTCCGTTTAAAATTTCTTCCGCAATTACCCCCAGCTGGCTCCAGATCTCCGGCCACATTTCCTTTGCTTTAGCCCCCAGTGCCTGAGGGTGCTTTTTACCCAAAGCAGGAAGGTAGGCGTCGTTATGGAACATGTATAAATCCGGCGACCACCATATAAACATGGGGAAATCGGAATGTAGCATTAGCCTGATCAGGGAAATCAAACTGTTTGGCCATGATTCAGGTGCTCCCATAGGGTGCTGCTCCCAATCATAATTGCGCATCAGAGTGGCCATTTCCCCATCCCCCACAAAAATATTATAATGGTTCTTAGTTGTAATGCTATCTGAGTTTTCTGACATCAATCCTGAAAGTAAAAAAATAATGCTTTAATGTAAAAAATGGGTATTTATGCAATTTAATAATTATTAACCAGGACTTAAAAAATAAAGCCGTAATAATCAATTAAAAGCACAGAAATACTGTCCATGCACAGCCGTTTACATATGGCTTAACGGATTTACGGACTGTTTTGATTGATGTACCACCAGGTTTTTAGTTTTTTTTTCCTGAAAATTAATAAAAAAGGCCATTCATTAACGCAACAGCCTTTTTTATTAATTCTTTATATTCCCGTACCACCTCAAATATCAACCGGCAAATCAAAAGTTTACATCCACTCTCANCGCAACAGCCTTTTTTATTAATTCTTTATATTCCCGTACCACCTCAAATATCAACCGGCAAATCAAAAGTTTACATCCACTCTCACCCTTCCATTCGGCCGGTCCTGTGCCCGTTCACCTGCATAAACCTGTTCCCTGCAGTCTCCTCCACACTTACTGTGCGGGTGCTGGTGTCTCTTTGCCCATTCCTTTTCTCTTTTCTCCCATTCTTTTTTTTGCTTTTTCCATTCTTTATGGCGGGCTTTATAATGATGTTTTTCGCAATGATATTGATTATACATATATGGACTGTCACCATAATAATCCAGCACCACCTGCATGGAATTTCCTGAATTTATACCTGCATAAAAGGAAGGTAAAACGCTTGCCCTGTACCATGCCTGCCCTTCCGGGTAAATATATGCCCTGCTTACATTGTCATAATAAAAATTGTGCTGAGGGAAATATAAATACCTTGGCTGTGCATGGTAAGATTCTGCTGCGCCCCTGTTATGCGGATGCCCGTGTTTTTTCTGAGCGTAAGCCTCAAAAGGAAGTATTCCGCTTAATAGCAAAACAACTGCTGTAATAACTATAATGGAAGTTTTCATGCTGTTTATGTTTAGAGTTATAAATTTATTCTGAGCAGTTACACCCTGTTGAAAGCTCATTTCCACGGATACTGTATTACGACCACCTGAACGGGGTGAATACAAAAAGGATGCCAGATCCTGATTCAGGCGAAAACTGAAATCCGGTCCGGGAACATAAATCTCCAAGCCCGCCACTGGCCCGGAGCGGCAAAGAATTGCTATTACCGTTAAATTGATTGATTTTTACAGCTGTTAATAAACTTATACAAGCGGTGAAAAACATAAAACCGTTTTCCCTGAAAAAAGCAGTAATAAACTTTAAATGGATATAGCAAACAGCAATATAAAACGCGGACTCAAGGAGAACTGGCAGCAGTTTTTCTTACTTGTTACCATTAATGCTTTTGTGGGGGGCATGGTAGGCCTGGAAAGAAGCATACTGCCCCGGCTTGCTGAGGTGGAATTTAATATAGAAGCAAAAACAGCTATTCTTTCATTCATAATTGTTTTTGGCATATTTAAAGCCTGCTCTAATTACCTTACCGGCACTTTTGCAAATAAACTGGGCAGGAAAAAGCTGCTTGTAACAGGCTGGCTGCTGGGTCTTCCTGTTCCTTTTATCCTGATGTATGCCCAAAGCTGGAACTGGATTATTTTTGCAAATTTGTTATTAGGCATGAACCAGGGAATGGCCTGGAGCAGCACCATAATGATGAAACTGGATATTGTGAAAGACAGGCAACGGGGTCTTGCTATGGGCTTAAATGAATTTGCAGGTTATTTTGCTGTAGCACTAATGGCTTTTTTTACAGGTTATATTGCAGGAGAATATGGCCTGAGGCCCTACCCTTTTTATATTGGTATAGCTCTGGCTTTTACAGGTTTTCTGGCCAGTTTACTGCTTGTAAAGGAAACGCAGCCACATGTAAAAAAGGAATCAGCTACCAGTAAAATTATGAGGCTGGAAAATATTTTTCTGGAAACCACATGGAAGAACAAAAATATAGGATCTGTAACTCAGGCCGGACTCATCAATAACCTGAACGATGGAATGATGTGGGGTCTTCTTCCCCTCATTTTAACTGTTAAAGGTTTTGACCTGAAGGAAGTTGGAATAATTACAGCCGCTTACCCTGCAGTTTGGGGAACAGGCCAGTTGTTTACCGGTAAAATGGCCGACCATTTCAGCAAAAAAAAGATGCTTTACTGTGGAATGTTTCTGCAGGGAATAACCATCCTTTCCCTGCTCTTTGCCGGCACCTTTTCTCACTATATAGCCCTTGCCGTTGTGTTAGGTTTGGGTAAAGCACTTGTTTACCCTACCTTTCTGGCCACCATTGCTGAATTCACTCACCCGCTTGACAGGGCAAAAAGCCTTGGCATTTTCCGCTTCTGGCGCGACTCAGGCTATGCATTTGGAGCAATACTTACAGGCCTGCTGGCTGATTATATAGGCCTGGAAGTTCCATTCCTGGTAATTGGCCTGCTCACCATATCATCAGCGATTATTATTATTGTACGGATGCGTACACCTGTTCTGCAGGAACTGGCAGGGGTTCAGGAAAGGGAATAAAGGGGCAGGTAAATTTACACAGTCCATTTTCTGAAAAAATCTTTTTTGGCCCTGCAGTTAAGCAGTTTTTTTCTTAACTTAACGTTTGAACGCTAAAGTTTTTACCAGCCGGATATGCAGCTTATTTACTGTGCAAAAAATATTCCTTTTTTACCAGGGCAGGAAATACTTTACCTTAGATAAAATATTTGGAGGCAACAGATGCCCGAAAGCACGCAAATGATCATTTAATAAATTCCATATTGAGTAATGGCACTATACAAGCTTAATATTAACGGAAAAAGCTACGAGGCAGATTTGGAGCCGGACACTCCTCTTCTTTGGGTTCTTCGCGACCATCTCGGGCTTACGGGAACCAAGTATGGCTGTGGAATTGCCCAATGTGGCGCATGTACAGTCCACCTTAAAGATCAGGCAGTACGCTCCTGCGTATTTCCTGTTGCCGGCATTGGCAATTCCCCTGTAACCACCATTGAGGGGCTTTCTGAAAATGGAGATCACCCTGTACAGCAGGCATGGGATGAGGTTGATGTTGCGCAGTGTGGCTATTGCCAGGCCGGCCAGATAATGACTGCAGCAGCCCTGCTCCGGCGCAATCCCAATCCTTCTGCGGAAGAAATAGATGCCGGCATGACGGGCAATATTTGCCGCTGCGGAACCTACCACCGCATTCGTGAAGCAGTTACATTAGCCGCGACCAAACTTAAGTAATCATGGAAAATCAAAAAACGGATTCGGGCAGAAGGAATTTCCTTAAGCAATCCCTTATTGCCGGTGGAGGTCTGTTAATTGGCTTTAACCTAGGCGGCACCAAACTTGCCGCTCAGGGCATCATCAGCAATGCTGCTGCAGAGGCTGCTGTTGAATTTAACAGCTTCCTTTCCATTGCCGGCAATGGCCTTGTTACCATATATTCGCCTAATCCGGAAATTGGTCAGAATATTAAAACTTCCTTTCCCATGATAGTGGCCGATGAGCTTGATGTGGACTGGACTAAGGTAAACATACTGCAGGCACCGTTGGATAACAGTAAATTCCAGCGACAGGTAACCGGTGGCAGCGGGGCCATTCCGCATTCATGGAAGCGGCTTCGTGAAGCAGGCGCCACAGCACGGCAGATGCTGATGGAGGCAGCGGCACAGCGCTGGAAGGTACCCGTATCGGAATTAAGTACTGCAGACAGTATGGTCATACACAAGGCCGGCAATCGCAGTATAGGCTATGGTGAACTGGCGGAAGCAGCAGCAAAACTTCCTCAGCCTGCCAATGTAAAACTAAAAGATCCGAAGGATTTTAAGCTGATAGGCAAGGCTGTTAAAAATGTAGACAATAAGGATATTATAACCGGAAAGCCTCTTTATGGAATTGACTTTTACCGGGAAGGAATGCTTATTGCCATGGTTCAGCACCCGCCGGCTTTTGGTATGAAGATTAAGTCGGTGGATAGCACTGCTGCTAAAAGCATGCCCGGCATAACAGATGTTTTTGTTTTCAAAAACAATGTAGCCATAGCGGGCAAATCCACCTGGCAGATAATGAAAGCCAGAAAAGCCCTGAAGGTAACTTACGAACAGGAACAGGAACCTGAAAGCAGCTCAGACCATGACCGCCTGTTCAGGGAACTGCTCGACAGCAAAGACGCTACAGTACGCCGGAAGGACGGAGATGTGGAAACGGCATTTAAAAGGGCTGCAAGGGTAATAACAAAGGAGTACCAGTGCCCTTTCCTTCCGCACAGTCCGCTGGAACCCATGAACTTTTTTGCCCACGTCAGGCCCGACGGAGTTGAATTGGTTGGCCCCACCCAAACGCCTGACCGCGCCCGTAGTGTGGCAGCTGAAATAACAGGCATTGCTCCCGAAAAAATTACAGTTGAAATGACCCGTATGGGTGGTGCTTTTGGCCGCAGGTTAATGGCAGATTTTGTGGAGGAGGCAGTGGAAATTTCCAAACAGCTTAAAGCACCTGTTAAGCTTATCTGGAGCCGCGAAGATGATATGACCGGGGGATATTACCGCCCTGCTGTCCGTTACCGTTTTGAGGCAGCGCTGGATGCCAGCGGCAATATGACCGCCTATAAACTCAGAGGTGCCGGCATGAATGCGGGGAATCCCACAAGGGAGCACAATTTCCCGTCAGGCTCAGTGGAAAACCTGCTGATCGATTCTGTGGAACATAAATCACCGGTAAGCACAGCTCCCTGGAGGGCTCCTATCACCAACTTTCTTGCTTTTGCGGAACAGGCTTTTATTGATGAAGTTGCCCAGGCTGCCGGCAAGGATCCTGTTCAGTTCAGGCTGGAACTGATGGACAAAGCAAAAAAATCGCCGGTGGGAAAAATAGGCTATGACATTGACCGGATGAAAAAGGTCAGCGAAATGGTAGCTGAAAAATCCGGATGGGGTAAGAAGAAAGGGGTATATCAGGGCTTCAGCGTTTACTATTCCCATCTTTCCTATGTAGCACAGGTAGCAGAAGTTGTTCTGGATGCCGGTAAACCAGTGGTAAAGAAAATATACGCCGTAGCTGACTGTGGCCAGGTTGTAAACCTCAGCGGTGCAAGGCAACAGGTAATAGGAGGCATTGTTGATGGCCTTG
This sequence comes from Cesiribacteraceae bacterium YIM B00369, assembly GCA_017948555.1. Lineage (GTDB taxonomy): Bacteria > Bacteroidota > Bacteroidia > Cytophagales > Cyclobacteriaceae > Nafulsella. Next base: position 7,281 of record JAFMYY010000034.1, read on the forward strand.
GCCATGCTATGTACGGCAACCTTACTTTTAAAGAAGGAGCACCTGAGCAAAAGAACTTCCATCAGTATCGCCTGATCCGGCTGCGGGAAATCCCTGAAATTGAAGTCCATTTTGTGGATAACGGAATGGACCCGACCGGACTCGGAGAACCTGCACTTCCGCCAACAGGTGCTGCAGTGGCTAATGCAATTTTCAAGGCTACAGGAAAACGTATCTACAACCAGCCACTTACAGAGCAGGACGCGATGAAGGGCGCTTCTTAAAAGCCATTTGCTTCCCTTATAACTCAATATTTAATAACTATTTCGGTTTAATCAGGTTTTTGCTACATGTTCAATAATATATTCCGCAGGAATGCCTTTGCTATTCCGGCCTTATCGGGTCTCATTTTACTGTCGTCCTTTCTGTTGAACCGGCACACGGAGCTTGAGGAAAGCATTAAAAGAGGCAAACAGGTTTATATTACCAATTGCATATCCTGCCACATGGAAGATGGTACAGGTATGCAGGGAACCTTCCCTCCTCTTGCCCAATCCGATTACCTGATGGCTGATACCCACCGGGCAATAAAACTGATAAAGGAAGGAATTGATGGTGAAATGACTGTAAATGGAGTTACCTACTATGGTTTTATGCCTGCACAGGACCTGGACGAAAAACAAATAGCCGATGTAATGAACTACATCAGGAATTCGTGGGGCAATAAAGGGGAAATGGTAAAAGCAGAAGATGTGAAAGCGGCACTGAAGTAATGGAAAAGGGATGAAGGAACTCAGACAAATAATTGATACCTATACTCAATACCTCAAAAGTGGGAAAAAAGCTGCTCTGGCCACTGTGGTTAAAGTGGAAGGGTCCGCCTACCGCAGGCCGGGCGCCCGTATGCTGATAATGGAAGACGGCAAATGGCAGGGCTCAGTAAGCGGTGGCTGCCTTGAGGGTGATGCCCTGAAAAAGGCCAGAAAGGTAATGGAAGGTACCGAAGTGGAAATGCTTACTTACGATACCCGTGAGGAAGGTGCTCATGACCTCTACCTGGGGCTGGGCTGCCATGGAAAAATAGAAATTCTCCTTGAGCCTTTGCACGAAAGCGATCCGGCAAATCCTGTTTTGTCCCTTCAGTCATTTTTCCTGCAAAATAAAGAGGCTGTTCTTGCAACTGTTCTCCGCGGGGGGAGCCTGAAGCCGGGCAGCAGACACTTATGGTTTGGGCAGGAAGGTATTCTCCCTTCTGCCTTTGATGCCTTTGCTGCCGGGTTTCCAAAAGCACTGGAAAAAGGCAGGTCGGTTAATATGCTTTTTAATGAAGGGGAAGCGCAAACAGAAATCTTTTTTGAATACCTCAACCCCGGACTGGAGCTTTACATTTTCGGGGCAGGTTTAGATGTGGTGCCACTGAGCGAAATGGCCAAAGTTTTAGGATGGAAAGTGTTTGTTTATGACAACTGCGTGGCTCACCTCGCCCCTATGCGTATTCCGGCTGCAGACTCACTGAATTTTACAGACTTCTGCCATCTGCCCCGGAATTTTTCCCCCGGCAGGTATTCGGCAGCCCTGGTAATGTCGCACAGCTATAAATTTGATGCCAATGCCCTGCAGTTCCTCCGGGACAAGAATATTCCTTATGTGGGTTTAATGGGGCCACGTAAACGCTTCGACCGCATGGAAGAGGAATTCCCTTCCCTGGCTGCTTACCGCGAAGGGAACAGACTCCATAACCCGATTGGCCTTGATATTGGTGCAGAAACACCTGAGGAGATTGCCCTCTCTATACTGGGAGAGGTTAAAACCTTCTTCTCCGGGAGAGCAGGCCGCCCCCTGAAAGAGAAAAAGGTACCTATACATGAAAGGCAGGAAATGGCTGTTGTAAACCTCAATACCAGCAAGGCATGAACATTTGCGGGCTCATCCTCGCCGCAGGTGGCTCCTCCAGATTAGGCCAACCTAAACAGCTGGTTAATGCAGGGGGAAAGTCTTTGCTGGAACATGCTATTGAAAACGCACAGAAGACATGTTTGCAGCAGATCTATGTAGTGCTTGGAGCCCACCGCGAACAAATTGAAACCCGGATTGAAAATTTACCTGTTACCGTTATCAGAAACAGTAAATGGCAGGAAGGTATGGGCAGCAGTATCAGTGCCGGTATTGCTCCTGTTACCGGCGAAAAGAAATGGGATGCTGTACTGATTATGCTTTGCGACCAGCTGCACATAAATTCACAACATCTGCAGGCCATTACCTCCGCTTTCCGGCAGGGAAAGGCGCCTCTTATTGCAACAGCCTACGGAAATCAGCAGGGAGTTCCAGCACTTTTTGCCCGGCAGTATTTCACAGAGCTGGAAAAACTCTCCGGAGACAGCGGAGCTAAAAAGATCCTTATCAGGCATGCCTCTCACCTGCATACCATCCCGTTTGAGCAGGCTCTCATTGATATTGACACTCCGGAAGACCTTGTGAAAAACGGAATAAATTAAGCTTTTTCACCGGATTTTCTTCCCGCAACAACAGGAGCGAATCCCTTCCCCCTGCTGTTTCGCCTCCTTTTTTCACCCCGTTTCCTGATAAACCGGCTGGTATTTCTTAAATAAAACTGGATTATCCAAAGTTACCTTTCCTCTTTTTTTTCTGTTCCCGGGATTTTTCCGGGTAGATATTTCGCCCTGATGAAGTGAAATTACAGCCGGACCTGCTTTTTGTGAAGATATATTATTTTGTATTTATCCGTCCTGATAATAATTAATATAATACAGGAAATTTTATATTAGCATAAGCGCCTGCCCCATTTAGGTTAAAAATATTACGTATTACAGCTGTTTCTCCTTTAAACATTAAAATCCAAACGCTACAGCAAACAATAAATAAATTGTATTTTGATAATAGGTCTGAAAATAAGAACCTGTTATTCCAATTTAAAACACCATTGCTGTGAGAAAATTTCTACTATGGATAATTATCATCCTGCCTTTTGAATTATTTGCACAAACCAAAATATTACTTAAACCGGAAATGATTACTAACCTGACAGGTTGGGGAAATGCAAATTTACTGGCAGATGAGCAGGATTTAGCAGGTGATCCCGCTTCCGGAAAGGGGAACCAGGTATTTACCCGATGGTACCCCGGCTGGTCCGACTGGTACTATCCTTCCTCAGCTATAATTGACCTTAAAGCTGAGTATGACATATCTGAAGTTTGTATCTATGATGGGGCCGGAACAGGAAATATCTCGGTTTTTACCGGTTCCCCCTCCACCCGGAGCCTGCTATTTAACAGTAACCTTCAACAGTATCTTACCTGGAACTGCCGGCAGGTAAATGTTAAAACACGTTTTATACAGGTTCAGGTAAATGAAATGGGAGCAGTACCTGAAGAAATAGTTATTTACGGAAAAAAAACCGGCACCGATATCAATGAACCGGCAGCAGTTTCCCACCCAAAGCCCCTCATGAAAAATTTTATTGGCGTCAATGGTTTTATTGATGACCCACTGGAGGTGAGCCGTGCAGTAAACTTTGTCAGGGAATATCATAACTGGGGCTGGAATGAGAGGAACCAGGATAAGATAAGGTTTAGCCCCGCTTATCCGGGATGGGATTTTGACAGCTATTATAAAAGAATGAAAGAGGCTGGCATAACAGTGGTTCCTTGCTTAAAAGAAAGCCCTTCCTGGATAGCAGAAAAAAATGAAGAGAAGCCTGTGAAAAGTGGCCTGGATACACAGGATCCAAAATCTTATAAAGAAAAGGCTGGCTTTATGTTTCAATATGCAGCCAGGTACGGCGCCAGAGCTGTTAACAAAAACCTTTTAAAGCTGGATGCCAGCCAGGAACCAAAGACAGGGCTTAACTACCTGAAGTACTACGAAGACTGGAATGAGCAGGATAAGTGGTGGCTTGGAAGAAAGGCCTATTTTACCCCTTTTGAATACGCTGCTATGGCAAGCGCTAACTATGACGGACACAAAGGAGCTTTAGGGCCCGGCTATGGAATAAAGACAGCAGACCCGGGGGCAGTACTGGTTATGGGTGGATTAACCGGCCTGAATCTGGAATATATAAAAGCGATGCGTTTATGGGCAGAGTATAACAGGGACGGCGATTTCCCGGCAGATGTAATCAACTTCCACCCGTATTCCAATGATGGCGGAGGCCAAAGCGGGGCAGCAACCACAGGTGTATCCCCGGAGCAGGATAACTTAAAAAGCAAACTGAAAACATTAGTAGATTACCGGAACCGTTACCTCCCCGGTAAGGAAATATGGGTAACGGAATTTGGATATGACATAAACCAGGGTTCTCCACAAAAGGCTCCTGCAATTGGAACTTTTACTGCAGAAGAAGTACAGGCCATGTGGCTTGTAAGAAGTTATCTCGAAATGGCTGCCGCGGGAGTTGACCGTGCTGCCATGTACATGGTAAGAGATGCCGGAGAATTAAGCTCTACCGTAAAATACTCTACCAGCGGGCTTACTGAAGGAAAGAATATTAAAAAAAGGCAAAGCTGGTACTATGTAAAAACATTGAATAACCTGCTGGGGAATTACAGATTTGAAAGGGAAATGCCTGGCGGGCATGTCCGGAACTACAAATTCACGGATGATGTATCCGGCAGCACTATTTACATGATCTGGAGTCCGGACAGCAAGCAAACAGTTATAAAAGACTATACTTTTAAACTCCCGGAAGGGTCGCGTAAATATGCGGTAGTGGGATTCAAAAATAATGATGAAAATGGCGACACTCTTCAAATCTCTGCCCGTCCTTCAGGAACGGTAAAATTTGAGGTATCCGAAAAGCCTGTTTTTATAATAGTAGCGGCAGCAGAAAAAGGGCAGCTTAAAGCACCTGTTGCAAATTTTTCCGGATCCGCTTCAGTAATTTGTATTGGGTCTCCGGTAACTTTTTCTGATTTATCCTCGCCAGACGCTATTAGCTGGAAGTGGCAATTCGGGGAGGGGGCTACTCCTGCCAGCGCAGAAGGTAAAGGTCCTCACGTGGTTTATTACTCAACTGAAGGTGCAAAAACAGTATCGCTGGAGGTTGGAGGAACCGGAGGAATAACCGGCACTGCCAGGCAAAATCTTCTGAATGTTTGCAGCCGGAACAGTACTCCTGTAACTTCTGATGTGGAAGCCTGCCAGGGAACAGATATTCCTCCTTTAACTGCTGAGGGAGATTTTATTAAATGGTATTCTGATGCTGGTTTAACAGTGGAAGCAGGAACAGGAAACCACCTCTTCCATGGAATAACAACAGCAGGTAATTACAAATTTTACGCAGTTTCAGATAATGGAAAAAACTGCAGGAGTAATCCTGCTGAGGCTACCCTGATTATTAACAAGGCAGGAGAGGCATTTATCACCGGGCTGCATGAGAATTACCCTCTTGACAATACGGTAGTTTCTTTAAGCGGGCATCCTGAGGGAGGAACATTCGAAGGAGCAGGTATAAAAGAAGCAATGCTGGATATTATGGAAGCCGGCGCCGGAAAACACCGGATAACTTATACTTTTGTTGACAGCAATGGCTGCACAGCAACAACCAGCAGCACCTTTAGTATTTATGTAAGTACCGCTGCTGAAGGCTCTTTCCGGGATTCCGGAATTGAAGTTTTCCCGAACCCTGCGAATACAGGCACTACGGTCAGATACAGCCTGTTAAAGGAAAGCAATGTAACCATAAGCCTTTTTGATACCTATGGAAAAGAAACCTGTGTTTCCCGAACCGGAAAAGTCAGTTCCGGAATTCACTCCTTTAAACTGGACAAGGACGTTTTAAATCTCCCATCAGGCATGTACCTGCTAAAACTGACTGTTAACAGGGAAGTAAAGATGGTGAAAGTTATTTTCAATTAAACAGGAGATTGTGGAGCATGTTAAAAGGTAATCCGGAATTTAACTTTAAACATGCTCCTCATTACTTCCAATAATCTCAAAATGAATTGGTTTAAAGCTCCCATTGTTGCTGTCTTCGGCTGAACAGGCAGTAAGGCCAACTATAAGATCCATCTTTGCCTCAAACAGTACGAAATCGCCGGCTTTACTTTGTGGTGGTTCCACGCTTAATTTTCCATTCGGGCTAAACTGTACGTTCATGAAAATATTGAAGGCAGTTGGTATATCATCCGGCTCAATTCCATAGCCTGAAAGGTTAGTATACAGGTTTTCAAAACAGCTGGGATGGTAATGAGGATTCTGATACATTATTCTGAAGGTTTCGGGACTGCAGGGCGCAAGTAAGAAATCGTTCCTGCCGTTAGTATCTTCAATAATTTCCATCATTTTTCTGCTCCTGTTGCTCCACAGGAAATTTCCGGTTGAAATAAGAATGGATTCTTCAAAATCGAGGGTTTTTCCGGACGATATCTTTTCCCTTATATCATGGGCATTAAATAATACCATATCACTCACCTGTTCTCCATGAGGGTCCGTTACTTTCAGCATTTGGCCTTCCTTAAGCTCAAAAGCCACTCCGGTTTGTTTCTCAATTACTTTCATTATATTCTTTATGGGACTCCTTTAATTTTTATCGTTGATGCTTTTTCCCGCAATCACAAAAAAACACCGTTAAATTGTCCTGCCGGAATAATATGTTCAGCAAAATTTTACTTATGATGAAACGGGCATTTCCACTTCCTGCTTACTTCCCTTCCGCTGTATTGTCTGGCTTCGCTTTCTTTTCCGAAATCCTTCACCATGGGGTTAATATTACCCTGCAGGACAATATCCCGCTCCCTGATTTTATCACGGATAGTTTGGTACGTCCCCATTTCCTTTAGTTTTTCAAACTGAAAGTGGAGGTTAAAAACTAAAGCAGGAACAGGACTTTGGCGCGCCAGCCTTGAACTGCCCGGGTGTAAACCAACTATATAAAAAGCCTTTCCTGATATACTAAAGCTAAAATTCTTATTTTCCGGATCGTGACTTACTGATGGATCCCATGGAGTACCGTCAGCCTCATGCAAATACTGTAACTGTTTCCAGAGTTTATCCTCAAATTCTTCTTCTGTAAAATGCTCACTATCAGGAAACAGGGCTACGAAAGTAAAAAAGTCATTGGTATCAAAATTATAATTATCCAGGTAGCCGCTGAGGTCCTTTAACAGGGATGGCACTGCCTGCTTTGTTCCGAATCCCTCATAATTAATCATTTTTACCTTGTCTGTCCGGAAAACCGTTTGTGCCATAATGCATGGAAAATTTTTATCAAGAACAAAATCGTAAAACGAATTTTGTGCCGGATTTTGGGTCTCAGGTTCAAATTGTGGCGAAGCCTTCATGTTAAAGCGTTTAATTTTAATTACATGACGTTAAACATAATTAACATGTTACGTTCCGCTGCAGTATTTAAATACGGGAGCCCAATTTCCACCTCGCTAAGATATCTGCTTTACCGACGCAAGTGCCAGATTTTCTGCAGGTTCGGGAGGATTTTTTTAAAGTGATTTTTTTTTACCCGAATTCCTGATATTAAAAAATATATCGTATCCTGCACCAGGGAATTACCTCCTGATGCAATTTTTTGAATTCATCAATCCACCTGGCTTTTATCTGATATTTATAACGGATATTTATACCACCAAACTGGCTCCGCTTGGTTTCCTGCACTTCCGGTGTCCATATCATTTCTTCTGCTTTAGGATTGATGGCAAGGTTAAGCTCATGCTGCCTCTGGTTATGGGTCAAAAAAATAACCTCGCAGCTCATCTGATCCTTCACCTTCTGCTGTACCTCCCCATTCAACTGCTCAAATAAAGCACGGTAATCATCAAGCCATCCCTCATATACTATAACCGGTGAAAAATTAACATGCACCTCGTAACCTGCATGGTAAAAATCGTTAATGGCAGCAATACGCTTCTCCACATTATCTGTGCGTACATCCACCAGCCTGCTTACTTTATGCGGCAGCAGGCTAAAGCGGATACGGGTTTTCAATTGCGGGTCCCAGGAAAGTAAATCCCTGTTTACAAACTTAGTGGCAAAAGTGGCAAAAGCTTTAGGATGCGCTCTGTAAAAAGCAATTGCCGCCTCAACACTATCCGAAAGAGTGGCATCCACGGAAACATCGGAATTACAGCCTATATCATAAGTGTAATACTGCGCATGAGTCTGGTTTGGCGGCTTTGGCCATTCCTGCTTCTGAACATGCTTATTTACCGCTGCCAGAATTTCCTCTGTATTTGTAAAGAGCGATATAGGATTTACAGCTTTATTCCTGTCCACATAGCAGTAAGCACAGGCCCCGAAACATCCATTGGCAAGGCTGGGAGATATAAAATCAGAACTTCGTCCGCCCGGCTTACAAACAAGGGTTTTCAGGCGGCCCAGCACCAGAACATCTGATTTAACCTGAAAATGATTTTTTTCCTGCGGCGGCAACCTGTTGTGCTGAAGAATTTCTTCCCTTGCAGCCTCAGGGTACTGTTGCAGAGCTTTCTGTCCCCGGTCGTTCAGAGAATCAGGGGTGTAATAGATGGCAGATGGGTTAAACTTTTGCATACTTTGTAACAGCATGTTTGCTGCAGTGGTTCACAGGATTACAGGAGAAATACCGCTCTTTTCAGGAGTGTTTAATATTAAAAAAAAAATAAAAAAGAGCAGATACCGGCAATTAAAACATCTATAAATTCAGGAAATAAAAAAGCCCTCATACATTAGTTAGTATAAGGGCTATCTGTTTTATAGGTTTATATATTGCTGTTCCCTGAAATGGCCTCTGGTCCGTTTTACCTGACCAGAGCCTTTCAAAGAAAAAATGACAATTCCTTATCAGGGGAATGCTTAATCACGTCTGCTCTTTTCGTCGCGCTTAGCTGCCTTTGCAGCTCTTTTTTCTTTTAAATTTTTGGCCGGAGCGCTTTTGTCGTTTTTTGCCTTGCCTTCTTTTTCTTTTGACATATCCTTATTGGTTAATTTCTTTCTGTTAAGATAGGCATAATAAAAACACCTGTGGATGTTTCATCAATATATATTTTGGAAAAGTATGCAAACGATCCAACACACCTCAAAACATTGAACAGTAGCGCTTTATACTGACAGACTATAAAAATAAAATTCCCGTTTAGTCTACTGCTCTCCCCTCTTCATCCGTTCACGTACATTATCATCCACTCCCCTGCCTTCTTCCATAGGTTCATGTACTGCTCCTGAACCAGGAGGTGCAGGAGGGGCATTTTTTATCTGGTATCTGTGTATTATGTTGGCCGATAACCTTTCTGTAAGGCGGGGAAACAAATGATGGGAAATCCATGCTCCTTTGGCTTTCCAGCCAACCGGAAGCTCATTTTTCCTGCGGAGAGAGGCCCGGATGGTGGCGTTCACTACCTTTCGCGGAGGGTCCATAGCCGCCATACGTGCGGTGCCTCCGCTATAGTTGGCAGCATGCCTCCAGAACGGAGTGTCTACAGCCCATGGCTCAACAGTTACCACCTCAATGTCTTTATGCCCGTCGAGCCTCAGCTCCTGGTTAAGGGCCTGGCCAAGTCTTAAAATTCCGCCTTTCGTGGCTGCATAGGTTGCGTGGTAGGCAAGCGGATTTTCACTTTCTATAGAACCCATATTAATCAGCCTTCCATAACCCTGCTCTCTGAAAATGGTGATAGCAGCATGGCTGCCGTAAATAAATCCTTTCAGGTTTATATCCACAATACGGGCCTGATCTTCAAGAGGGATATCCCAGAACCGGCCAATACCTCCCACGCCTGCCATATTGATCCATACATCAATGTCACCAAACTCCTGAACTGCCCTTTCTGCCAACCGCTGTACATCTTCGGGTTTACTGATGTCCATGGGCACCACCAGAGCTGTTCCGCCAGCCGCTCTTACATTAGCTGCCACTTCCTCCAGAAGCTCTGCTCTCCGGGCGGCAAGCACTACCTTTGCGCCATAGGCTCCCACCTGCTCTGCCACTCCACGGCCAAACCCACTGGATGCCCCTGCAATAACAATGGTTTTACCCTCTATCTTCCGCTGCCCCGATGACCCAAGCTCCCAGGTTGCACATCCACCTAAAGCAGATCCTAAAAAGCAAAGAAGTAAAATAAACCCGGAAAAATGACCTGTGATGGAAGAAGATTTCCCTTCCACCTGTTTTATTTTTTTATTAGTAATCATATTGTTATAGTTAAAAAAACATAATATTTCTTCTAATCATCCTTTAAGGGGATAATATTATAAAACAATAAAAGACCTGCTGAAACCGGCTGCTGTTCCTTACTGCAAGGAGCCGGCAAAAGGGAGGCGCATCAAAAAAACTAGACCGGAACAGGCGCATTTCCTGCTATTAATTTTTGTTTTTTCAGCTCTGCCCAGAAATCTGCAGGTATTTTAACTTTCATAGATTGTACATTATCCTTTGCCTGCTGAGCTGAACGTGTTCCTGGTATTACAGCTGAAATTTCAGGAGGAGCAGCTGCAAACTGGAGGGCTGCCGTACGCAAATCAACTCCATGTTTTTTGGCTATGCCTTTTATTCTTTCCCTTTTCTCCTTAAAACCAGCCGGTATATCCCTGCTGTAGTTATAACGGTCTATTCCTGCCAGGAATCCTGAATTAAGCGGGGCTCCCGATATGATTGGAACATTGCGTTTGCCACAGGCAGGGAGAAGCCGGTTAAGGGCATCTTCATGCTCTATTAATGAATATTTAGTTGCTGAGAGGAAAATATCAGGATCAGCCACTTCAAGGGTTTGTAAAATGGGCTCAATTGTATTTACACCCAGGCCCCAGCCTTTAATCAGGCCTTCTTCCCTCATTTTAGTCAACTCAGGCATTGCACCCTCACGTGCTGTTTTAAAATATTCAGTCCAGCGGCTGCCCATATCTTCATTATCGGGCGACAGGTCATGGATAAAAACAATATCAATGCTTTCAATGCCCATGCGCTGTAAACTATCTTCTATTGAACGCCTTACTCCGGAAGCACTGTAATCGTATTCATAATCAAAAGGTGATGGCTCCTGCCACATGGTGTCGGGAATTTCTTTTGCAGGCTTAAGAAGCCTGCCGACCTTTGTGGAAATCACATACTCTTCGCGCTTTTTATTATGTAAAAAATGGCCAAAACGGCGTTCGCTAAGCCCAAGCCCATACCAGGGAGAGGTATCAAAATAACGGACACCAGCAGCCCATGCTCCTTCCATTGCTTCCTGCGCCTGCCGGTCAGTTGTAGGCCGGAAGGCATTACCTATTGCCACACCACCCAGACCAAAAGACTGCTCCGGCTGGTACTTTTTTATTAGCGGCCCTTTTTCAGCTGATTCATGTTCCTTTATTTTATCACCCCCTGAAAATTTATCAGAGCCGTTAAATGCCGGCAGTACAGGGGCAATGGCAGCAACGGCTGCTCCTTTTATTCCTGTGGACAGGAAATTACGTCTGGTAATCATAATGAGTTGTGTATACTAAAAAATAAAAAAAGATCTTTATTTATAAAAGTCCGGAAGGGGATTGAGGCTGGTGTTCTGCCGCTGATGCCAGTATGGATACACCGGCGGAACCTCACTGGCAGCATCGAGTTTCTTCACCTGTTCAGTACTCAGGTTCCAGCCCACGGAATCAAGGTTCTGCTTCAGCTGTTCTTCATTGCGTGCACCAATTATAATGCTGGAAACCGTGGGGCGCTGCAACAACCAGTTAAGCGCCACCTGGGCAACCGTTTTTCCGGTTTCAGCCGCCACTTCATCCATTGCATCAATGGTATTGTACAGCACTTCCTCCTTAACTACTGCTTCGGGAACAGGGCTTCCGCCTTTAGCTATCCGGGTATCTTTGGGTTTTGGTTTGTCTCTGCGGTATTTGCCTCCAAGCCAGCCTGCAGCCAGTGGCGACCAGATGATCCCTCCCACTTTCTGATCTGTAGCAAGGGGCATTAATTCCCATTCGTATTCCCGGTTGGCAAGAGAATAATAAACCTGATGTGCCACATAGCGGCTCCAGCCATATTTTTCTGAAACTGCTAAAGACTTCATCAGGTGCCAGCCTGAAAAATTGGAGGCTGCAATGTAGCGGATCTTTCCGCTTTGTACCAGATCATCAAGGGTTCGCAGAGTTTCTTCCACCGGAGTGTTGCCGTCAAACCCATGCATATGGTAAATATCTATATAATCTGTATTCAGCCGTTTCAGGCTTCCTTCCACCTGCTTTGTCAGGTGATGGCGTGATGAGCCCTGGTTGTTAGCGCCTTCGCCAAAAGGAAACGTTCCTTTGGTGGATATCAGCACTTTATCTCTCCGGCCCCCGATTGCCTTACCCAGAATCTCCTCCGAAAGACCGTCGGAGTAAACATCTGCCGTATCGAATAAATTAACGCCTGCATCCATGCATAAATTAACCATGCGGGTAGCTTCTTCCTCCCGGGTGCTTCCCCAGGCTTTAAAAAATTCATTGCCCCCGCCAAAAGTAGCTGTTCCAAAGCCAAGAACCGGAACCTTCAGTCCGGATGCTCCTAATTGCCTGTATTCCATAGTTGTATCAATTACCTTTTGCTAAAAATTATGCTATTGCTATCAAAGGTAATGAGGAAGTACAACATAATGTTTTTCCCTCAATCCCGTGGAATGACTGAAAATTTGGTTAGAATTCCTTGCCGTCCTTAATATTTGGAATTTATACCGGCAAATTTTATTAGGTACAAGTATATTGGTGCTGCAGGAGGTAGCAACCGGGTTCTTATTTTTTGGGGGGGGTAATAAAAAATAAATACGGCACCGGGTGGTGTCCCATAAAAAAAAATACCGGAAAAGGCAAGGAATGGAAGCTCCACCTCAGACCTGTTCCGGTTCAGTTATAAATCAGGCAACAAATTTATTTTCACCACCTGATAACCAGTTTTTTGCATCTTCCAGAGCAGGAAAGCATGATAATTTAATTTCAGGATCTTTTATATATTCCATGATATTCTGGGCGGTAAGTTTTCCAAAAACATCCTCTGCCATTATAATTGCCTGTTTCTTATAACATCCTGCCGAGGTAGCATCAGTCACCCACTTCACTCCTGCCCACTCCTGATCTGGTATTCCTAATACTTTTAAAAGCCGTATATCAGATACCCAGTTAACAATTTTATGTTTTCGGGCTATTTCAAGGGCTTTACTCATGCCCTCACGGTAAACTGCACTTGGAACAAAACCCTTCCAGGTTAGCAGGATTGCTGTAGAATCATTGATCAGTTCTATGGCAACATAATTATTCTGAAAGTGAATCATAAGATAATAATTAGCCAGTTGGATATTTCCCAATGACTGGTAAAATAAATAAATGTAAGTTATTTTCTGTCAGGACTGCTCAAAACAGGCAACCTGCTCTCAGTCAGTATCTTTATTAATAAACTAAAATAAAAAGAAGCTGCCATACCTGCAATCAAAATCTCTTGTTAAGCATTAGCGATTTCAAAAAGATATGTAATATTTCAGGCAAACTGACATGCTAAAATAAAGCCCTTTCCGGATTAAATCCCTCTTGCCTGCCCGAATAGTATTAGAATATGACATATAAAAGAGATGTGGATAGCACTGAAAGTAAATACTTTAATCGTGCACAAATCGAAATTCAGGCAAAACCCGTGTAACATTCAATGCAAATGATGCTGAAATTTATATCGGTATTGGACATTTTTTTCAGGAGCACAGCTACTATCACAGTCACGGAGAATAATTTCCCTCATTTTAACTGAGGAGCATACCAGCCACAGGACGCATCAGGCACATTGTTCGGTTTTCGCTAAGGCTCCAATGGAGTCGCTTTAAGTTTGGATCCTGACGGAAGGCTCCTTACTATTTCCGGCAGGAAATTCAGGCTGTGGTAAACAGGTGCTACATTTCATTAAAAATTTGCACCTCCCCCCTCTGATAAAACATAAGGCCCTGCCTCCTGTTCTGCATTTGAAAGCAGGAATTTTTAAACCAAAACAAAAACAGCTTATGCTACAGCGCCAGGTTTACCGCATGCCTAAAGCAGGCTCTATTAAAGATTTACAAATAAGGGAAGAAGAATTGCCGGATCCTGAAGCCAATGAGGTGAGTGTCCGGGTCAAAGCTATCGGACTTAACTTTGCAGATGTTTTTGCCATGCAGGGCCTTTACAGCGCTACCCCTGAAGGTTCATTTATCCCGGGACTGGAGTTTTGCGGTGAGGTTATAGCAGTTGGCAGTAATGTGGAGGAATGGAAAACAGGCGATAAAGTGATGGGGGCCACAAAGTTTGGCGGTTATGCCTCCCACATCAATATCCACCACCGTTATGTTATACCACTTCCGCAGGACTGGAGTTATGAGGAGGGTGCCGGCTTTCTGGTGCAGGGACTAACGGCTTATTATGCGCTGACTGAACTGGGCAATCTCCAGAAAGATATGACGGTACTGATCCATAGTGCAGCCGGTGGTGTTGGGATACTGGCCAACCGTATTTGCAAAAAATACGGGGCTTATACCATTGGTACCACCGGCTCCGGCAGCAAAGTGACTTATCTCAGGCAGGAGGAGGCTTATGATGAGGTAATCGTGCGGGACAGGGCATTTTACGATAAACTCAAAAATGCGGTTGGCGGACGGCCCCTCCGCCTGATTATGGAATGTATCGGGGGCAAAATCCTGAAGGAAGGCTGGAAGGCTATGGCTCCCATGGGACGGATGGTGGTATATGGCAACGCCAGCTTTACCAGCCACAGCTCAAAGCCCAACTACCCGAACCTGATCCGGAAGTATTTTATGCGCCCCAAAATCGACCCTCTGCGCCTGCCGACCCAAAATAAATCGCTCATGGGCTTTAACCTCATTTACCTCTATGAGCAAACAGATATGATGCACCGGTTCCTGAGCCGCTTACAGGCGCTGGGACTGGCCCCGCAGCATATAGGGCATGTCTTCCGCTTCAAGCAGATGCAGGAGGCAATTCAGCTTTTTCAGCAGGGAAAAACAATTGGAAAAGTGGTGGTAAAGGTGGAGGAAAATTAATCAGGACCTTAAAAACAGTGCACTGCAAGCTCCATCAGGCAGATAGCCGTATGTTATTATTATTACCTGTAGTATCGGTGTTACCTCAATTGGTGGTAATACCTGTATTATCCTTATTACTGGTAATATCAAATAACCTTCTATTATAATTTAATCCGAATGATCTTATCAGCTTTGAACATTCTTGCACTGGTCTTAAACAGCTGAATATCCGGGGCTTTTTTTTAAAACAGAAGGCAAATAAAGTACTTATACTCATTAATTTTACCTGCAAAACATTTTTAATCCTTTTAAAACAGCCTTATTACTAAAAAAAAGCTAAGTTTTAGGTATAATTGCATAAATTTTATCTGTACCCTGTACCAATACTATGGCAACCAGTAAATACGAGTGTAGCACATGCCCCAACACCTCATGCATCATCAATAAAAATCTGCGCATTGATGCAATGGCTGCTTACATAGAGAAGAAAAACACCATCAGCTGTAAAAAAGGACAAAACTTTATTATTGAGGGTGCTCCGGTTCATGGTCTTTACTTTGTCAGGAAAGGAAAGGTAAAAGTGGCTAAAACAGGTCTGAACGGAAAAGAACAAATTATCCGCTTTGCCCGCGACGGGGAAATTGTGGGTCACCGGGGTTTTGGTGCAAGCCAGTTTTACCAGATAAATGCTGCCACTATTGAGGGCTCTGTCCTTTGCAACTTTTCAACCGCTACCATGAATGAAATGCTGCATAATATCCCATCGCTCACCTACGATTTAATGCTCATATATGCAGAGGAGCTTAACAGCACAGAAACAAAAATTAAGAAATTTGCACAAATGACGGTGCGGGAAAAGGTAATAGATGCTTTTCTTTATTTCAACCGGAAATTCGGTCAGGTAAATGGTTTTCTCAATATCCCCCTTTCAAGAAAAGAAATAGCAGACTTTGCAGGTACTACAGAAGAGCAGGTTATCAGGATAATTTCAGGCTTAAAAAAAGAAGGACTGCTGGTGGCTTCAGGGAAGAAACTGGGCATCAAAAATGTAGAATTACTTAGCAAGGAAATATCAGACCACAACTTTTTCCTCAGTCCCTGAACAAGTCCAATACGCTGATTTTAAAGTTTTTAAAATTTTCAACCTGCGCTTTAGCAGGTTTTTTCATGTTACAAAAGCTTGTTTTACCCTGCGGTATCCCATGAAATAGATACGCATTACTACTTAGGTTTGCATTGTTGGATCTGATTAAAATATCAGCCAGCAGAAACAATGTTTTTCTCCCAAACCTAAAATTAATGCGAGCATGAAAAAACTCTTTTACCTGTCTACCCTACTCCTGAGCATTGGCGGATATGAAGCAAATGCCCAGTTTACACTCTCAGCTGAAGTCCGGCCAAGAACAGAATTCAGGCATGGCTTTAAAACCTTAACCACCGAATCAAAAGACGCAGCTTTTTTCACAGAGCAAAGATCAAGGCTTAATGCTGATTTTCTTTCTGAAGAAAAAAATTATCAGCTGAGGGTATCTTTCCAGGACGTCAGGATCTGGGGAGAAGTACCTCAGATATTTAAAAACGATGCAGGTAATACCTTTATAAGTGAAGCCTGGGGACAGTACTTTATTAATCCTGCATTTTCTGTAAAAGCCGGCCGCCAGATTATTTCTTATGATAACGAACGGATTTTAGGGGGCCTGGAATGGGCTCAGCAGGGAAGAAGGCATGATGCCTTACTTTTAATGTATGAAGGCATTGAGAATGAAACCAAGCTGCATCTGGGCTTTGCTTATAACCAGGATGATGACATTCCGGAGCCTGCTCTCCTGCAGAATGAAGGGGCCCGCTTCTACAGCCTTATGGGCGGCAATTACAAAACCATGCAATACGGCTGGTTTAATAAGAAGATCAAGAAAAGTAACATTTCCTTATTAGCCTTAAATACAGGGTACCAGAATGCCGACAGTACAGTTTCCAATAAACTGACCGCTGGTATGTACGCCACTACTTTCCTGGGTCCTGTTAAAATAGGTGGTGACCTTTACTACCAGGGAGGCAAACAAGCTAAAAGGGATGTCAGCGCCTTATTAGCAGGTATAAATGCCACCTTCACAACTCCGGTCACTCCTCTTACCTTCGGGGTGGAATATATCTCCGGCGACAGCAATCCTTCAGATTCAAAAATTACCAGCTTCAGCCCTGATTTTGGTACTAACCACGCCCACAACGGATTTATGGATTACTTCTTTGTAGGCAATGCCAACGGCAGTGTTGGTGTAACTGACCTCTATCTGAAAACCAACTTTAAACTGGCGGGCGGCGCCCTTAATGTAAATGTCCATGAATTCCTGACAGGATCAACCCAGACAGCAGGAGATGGTGCAACAGAACTGGATAAAGCTATGGGTACTGAGGTTGACCTGGTATTTGTTAAAAAGCTTAAGGAGGGTGTTGTATGGCATTTAGGTTACTCCCAGATGTTTGCCACCGATACAATGGAAGCCCTCAGAGGAGGAGACAAAAGTGCCATTCAAAACTGGGCCTGGACTATGATCACCTTCAAGCCAACGCTGTTTACATCCAAATAATTTAAATCAGTAAAATTTTACCACGACAAATAAAAAGTTCTATGATTTCAATTAAAAAACTAAGCAGCCGGTTAACCCTTTTTGCAGCTGCAGCTACAGTACTATTCAGCTGCAGCGGAGGATCGGAAGGAAAAGTAACGGATGAGGTAAAGAAAGCTTCTGTTACCAATTTACTGGAAGTGGAAAAACCCCAGTTAACCTTTGGCTTTATTAAACTGACAGACATGGCTCCCCTGGCCATTGCCAAAGAGATGGGATACTTTGAGGATGAAGGTCTTTTTGTAACCATTGAAGCCCAGTCGAACTGGAAAAATATTCTTGACAGGGTAATTGACGGACAGCTGGATGGTGCGCATATGCTGGCCGGGCAGCCCATTGCCGCCAGTGCAGGTTTTGGCCGCCAGGCCGAACTGGTTACCGCCTACTCCATGGACCTGAATGGTAACGGCATTACAGTTTCGAACGAGGTGTGGGCAAAAATGAAAGCTAATGTTCCTTTAGATGCTGATGGTAAGCCTGTTCACCCTATTAAGGCCGATGCCCTGGCGCCGGTGATCAGGGAATATAAGAACAACGGAAAGCCTTTTAAAATGGGTATGGTGTTCCCTGTTTCTACACATAACTATGAACTCCGTTACTGGCTGGGTGCAGCGGGAATAAACCCCGGTTTTTACTCTGCAGACAATATCCAGGGCCAGATCGATGCTGAAGTACTTCTATCAGTTACCCCTCCCCCGCAAATGCCTGCCACTATGGAAGCAGGAACCATTTACGGTTATTGTGTAGGTGAACCATGGAACCAGCAGGCAGTATTTAAGGGCATTGGTGTGCCGGTTACCACTAATATGGATATCTGGAAAAACAACCCTGAGAAAGTGTTTGTAATGACCAAAAAATTCATGGAGGAAAATCCAAATACTGCCATCGCGGTAACCAAAGCCCTGATCAGGGCCGGAAAATGGCTGGACACTCCGGGCAACAGACCTAAAGCAGTGGGTATCCTTTCCAGACCGGAATATGTGGGCGCCGACTCTGTGGTAATTGCCAATTCCATGACAGGAACATTTGAATTTGAAAAAGGTGATAAAAGAGCAATGCCTGATTTTAATGTTTTCTTCCGCCACGATGCTACTTACCCTTTCTATTCCGACGGTATATGGTTCCTGACTCAAATGAGAAGATGGGGACAAATTCCTGAAAGCAAGCCTGCCAACTGGTATTCAGAAACCATTAAGGAAATTTACCGCCCGGACATCTGGAGAAAAGCTGCAGAGCTTCTGGTAAAAGAAGGTCATTTAGAAGCCTCTGAAATTCCTGATACCGACGGATACAAGGCCCCGACTTCAGATTTTATCGATGGAGTGACTTATAATGGCAAAGACCCTATAGGTTACATCAACAGCTTCAAAATAGGTAATAAAGACGCCGTGCAGTAGACAGGAGCTGTCCGGGCTTAATTAAAAGAGTTACATAAAATTAATTGTCATTCAGAAGGAAACTTGTTGGCAAATAGCCGGAGGGTTTGCTCTAAAAAGAGAAATAAGCTAATAAAAGGAATTGTTCATCTTTGAAGCCTCTCTCAAGCTTAAACCTGAAATCTTTTTTAACAACAGGTTTCTTCCTGAATGACACCTGAAAAAACAGCGCCGGTAAAATCAGCAGTGGACAAAAAAACAGCAAAACAAGAAGTAAAAAAGGAATCAATCATGAAAGAAAAATCTATATCAACACTACGTTTCGTTGGCCTGACATCTGCAGAACCTCTTGTGCGCCTGCTAAGCGGAGAAGAAATAAAAAAGAATGGAATGCAGCTTATAAGGCAGGTTATTTTCCCTCTTGCTTCCATCTTTCTTTTCCTCCTGGTATGGCATACAGGAGCCACTTACCTGTACAATAAAGATGCTGCCATACGTATAGAAAAAGCAAGGACCGAACAGGGAGAAGAGGCTGCTTTAGCTATGAAAGAATGTATAGAATCCGGCCAGGCAGGATGCCAGCCAAATACCCTCCCCTCCCCGGTACAGGTATTTCAGGCCTCAGGTGCCCTGTGGGCAGATCACCAGGCAATTTCTGCTAAAAAAGATGCTTTTAAAGCTAAAGTTGCCTCCATAAATGAAAAAAGAGCAGAAAAAGGTCAGGCACCAATAAAATACACCGGCAGACCTTCTTTTATGGATCAGATAGGCACCAGCCTGAAAACAGTGGCAGCAGGAGTATTCCTGGCCATGTTAGTGGCCATTCCGCTGGGCATAATAATCGGCCTCAGCGAAACTCTCCGGAACTCCTTTAACTGGCTCATCCAGATCCTTAAGCCTGTTTCTCCGGTAGTATGGCTGCTTCTGGTATTTATGATTGTAAAAACAGTTATTACAGATCCCGATATTGACAAATCCTTTATTATCTCCTTTATAAGTGTAGGGCTTTGCGCCATGTGGGCCACCCTTATTAACACCAGCATGGGTGTATCATCGGTAAATAAAGATTACATTAATGTTTCCAAAGTCCTTAAACTAAATGTAGGGCAAAACATTTTTAAAATTATCCTTCCGGCCTCTTTCCCCCTCATTTTTACAGGCCTCAGAATAACAGTTTCTGTTGCCTGGATGGTACTGATCGCCATTGAGCTCCTGGCACAAAGCCCCGGCTTAGGTTCATTTGTATGGGAAGAGTTCCAGAACGGTTCCAGCGATTCCAATGCTAAAATAATAGTAGCCATGTTCGTAATCGGCATTATCGGCTTCTTCCTCGACAGAATTATGCTGGCAATACAAAATCTGATGACCTTTACTAAAGCGTAACTACTATGGCACTACTCGAATTAAAAAACGTATCCAAATCCTACGGAAGCGGATCTTCAAAAGCAGAGGTTCTGTCGGATATAAATCTTTCAGTAAATGAAGGAGAATTTGTGGCGATCGTAGGTTTTTCAGGCAGCGGAAAAACCACCCTTATCAATATGATCAATGGTCTGCAGTTTCCTGACAAAGGAGAGGTGCTCCTGCACGGGAAACCAATTACCGGACCGGGAGAAGACAGGGGGGTTATCTTCCAGAATTATTCGCTGCTCCCCTGGCTTACGGTATACAAAAATATTCAGCTGGCGGTAGATAAAGTCTTTCCCTCCATGCCGGCAAAGGAAAAGGACCTGCACATACGCAAATATGTGGAAATGGTAAGCCTCACCCCTGCTCTTGACAAACTTCCCTCTGAGCTTTCAGGCGGTATGCGCCAGCGGGTATCGGTAGCCAGGGCCTTGTCTATGAACCCGGAGGTGTTGCTTATGGACGAGCCTTTAAGCGCCCTTGATGCCCTTACCCGCGGAACCCTGCAGGAAGAAATTGTAAAAATCTGGAGCCGGGATAAAAAAACAGCTATTCTCATTACCAATGATGTGGATGAAGGCATCCTGATGGCAGACCGCATAATTCCGCTCACTCCCGGACCAAAAGCCACCCTTGGCAAAGAATTTAAGGTGGATTTTGCCCGCCCCCGCATTGTAACGGAAATTAACCAGGACCCTGCTTATAAGCGCCTGAGGAACGACATTCTGGAATACCTGATGGAAATCGGCGCTACAAGGAAACAGGTGACCGGCCAAAAATATATACTTCCCGACCTGAAACCAACTATGCCCGGAGGTGGCATACTGAGCTTGTTTTCCGGAAAGAAAAAGAAGAAAAAAACACTGGAGATAGTCTAAACATAAGCAATCAAAACTATGGAGGCATTACTTAAAAAAGAAACCAAATTCATATCACACCTTGATGGAAAACCTGAAATGCTGGTGTGCGACGGCTTAAGAAAAGTTTATCCGACTCCCAAAGGAGATTATGTAGTACTTGACAACCTTCAGCTAAAGATTAAGCAGGGAGAATTTGTTTCCATAATCGGGCACTCCGGCTGCGGGAAATCCACCCTTCTTACCATGATTGCCGGGCTCAACAACATAAGCGGAGGTACAATATATATTGACGGTGAGGAAATTGATGGTGCCGGACCGGACAGGGCTGTGGTGTTTCAGTCGCCCAGCCTTCTGCCCTGGCTAACAGCCATCCAAAATGTTATGATTGGTGTAAAGCAGGTTTTCCCCCGTGCAGGCAAAGCAGAGAAGGAGGAAATTTGTAAATACTACCTGGACAAAGTGGGCCTTGGAAATGATTTTCATAAAAGAGCTACCTCCCTCTCTCAGGGAATGCAGCAGCGGGTGGGCATTGCCCGGGCATTTGCTCTTAAACCAAAAATCCTGCTCCTGGATGAGCCTTTTGGTATGCTCGACTCCCTTACCCGCGGCGAACTGCAGGATGTGCTGCTGGAAATATGGCAGAAAGAAAAAATTACCACGGTAGCCATTACCCACGATGTGGATGAATCTATTTTCCTGGCCGACAGGGTAATTATGATGACCAGCGGCCCTTATGCAAAAATTGGCGATGAGCTGATAATCCCATTTGAAAGGCCCCGCAACAGGAAACACGTTCTGGAACACCCGGAATATTATGATTACAGAGGGTACCTAATCAATTTTCTCAACCATTAACTATAGTCAGTTTATAAATCTACTTTGGCCATATCCTTTCATCCAGAAAAAAAAGGGGCGGATTCTGACGGAAAGCTTGTAAGGGAAAGAGAAATCTGAAAATCAGGAGAATGGTACGGCAGGTATTTATAAGAACCAACATATATGACGGAACTAAAAATAAGATCATTTAAAGATTTTTCAGTCAGAACAAAACTGGCCGGATTATTACTGCTTTTTACAACAGTAGCTCTGGCTAATTTTTTTTCTGTTAATTATTATAAAAACATCAGCAAAATTGATACTGCTGTAGTGGATGTGGCAGGGCGGCAGCGAATGCTCTCTCAAAAAATTGCCTTGCTTACAGGTATGATAATGCGGGGAAAAGAAGAGGCCAGGGAGGAATTGCAGGAAACTTTAAATCTATACCACAACTCTCTTATAACGCTGAGGGAAGGTGGTCCTGCTCCCGGCATTGCAGGCAATACGCTACTGCCTCCTTCCCCTGAAGCAATTTTACCATCGCTTATGGCTGCCGAAAACCAATGGCTGCAGTACAAAGCTCAGGCAGAAACTTTTTTACAAAAGCCCCTTTACATTATAAGTCAGGAGGCAATACAGAAAGAACAGGACATGGGGGTAAAACCGGCTTCAGCTGTCTATATGGTTAACCCCGCCCTGGCTGCTGCTATGGACCAGCTGGAAAAGCAGGCGCCTGCTTTACTCCTGAAGAGCGATATGCTTGTTAAAGATTATGTAGGTTTAAGTGAGGAAAAACAACAGGGCCTGAACATCCTGTTATGGGTTCTTCTTAGCATTAATGCTCTTTTTATTGCACTGAGCCTGTGGGTGGTTCAAAAATATGTAATTATACCTGTAAGGATGATTTGCCGGACAGCTCAATCTTTAGCCAGGGGGGACCTTTCAGAAAATAAGGTAAATAGCAGTAATGACGAAATCGGGGAGGCAATTACTTCCCTTAATGTGCTGTCGCAAAATTTGCAAAAGGCAGCAGGCTTTGCCAAAAGCATCGGACGGGGCCACCATGAAGTAAATTATACAGCTGTAAGCCGGCAGGATGTACTCGGATTAGCCCTTTTGGACATGCGGGATAAACTGCAGCAGGTAAACGTGGAAGAAAACAGGAGAAAATGGGCAGCCGAAGGTATGGCAGCCTTTGCAGAAATCCTCAGGGAACAGCAGCAGGATATCAACAGCATGGCAGATAAAATCATCTCTTCTATAGTTAAATACCTGGGAGCAAATCAGGGGGCTCATTTTATGACAGAAGAGCATAATGAGGGACCATACCTTAAGTTACTTGCCACCTACGCCTGGGGAAAAAAGAAGTACCTCCAAAAGCAGCTGAATCCCGGGGAAGGCTTATTGGGACAGGCATGGCTGGAAAAAGATATCATTTACATAACTGATGTACCGGAGGGTTATGTGGAAATTACCTCCGGATTAGGAAGAGCAAACCCGGGGTGTATATTAATTGTGCCACTCAAAGTCGATGATGAGGTATTTGGAATGGTGGAAATAGCTTCCTTCAGAACTTACGAAACTCATGAATTGAATTTTGTGCAAAAAGTTGCTGAAAGTATTGCTGCAACTCTCTCCACAGCTAAAACAAATAACAAAACAATGATCCTTTTGGAACAGGCACAGCAGCAGGAAGAAGAATTAAGGGCACAGGAGGAGGAACTGCGCCAGAATATGGAAGAGCTCACAGCCACACAGGAAGAGCTTCAGAGGAGCCAGGCTGAAAGGGAAAAAGAGCTGGATAACCTGAGACAGGACTATAACCGGAAACTGGAGGAGGCTGAAAAAAGCAGGCAGATAATGGAAAAAAACAAGCTGCTCCTGTTCCATGCCCTGACAGTGGAAAATGCCGTTTTAGATGTAGCCGGAAGAAACAGGATGCTGTCTCAGAAAATCGCCTATCTCTGTGAGCTGTTAAGTAAAGGAGTGAATATTTCTGCAAATTTGCCGATGCTTGAAAAAGCACTTACCCTCCATGAGACCTCCCTTAAAGTTTTAAAAGAAGGTGGAGAAGCCCCTGGATTAAAACAGAAATACATTTTCCCTCCGGCGGAACAGGATCTGCTCCCTGTGATTTCAAGGGTATATGAATTATGGAAACAGTTTAGTTTCCATGCCCGAAACCTGCTGAATCATTGTGCTTTACCGGAAGGCTCAGCAAAAATTCATTCATCAGGAAATTTCCCGGAGGGGAAAGAAAGCCTCCTCTTTATTGAAGAAAACAGCGAAAAAATGCTGCAGCTGAATAATGAGTTAGTGGTAAAAATGACAGAAGCCAACAGGGCAAAGGCAAACTTTGAAGGAATAAAGCAAACACCCACACCAGGAAATATTAGTATAAACGGGACTATTCCAGCCCTTCAAACCTGGCAGCCGGATAAAGTAAAGAACTAAGGATAAATAGTTGAGTTATGAAAAATATCCTTTTATATTTTAAACTGGCTTCTTCAAAGCCTACTCTTATCAGAGGAGTGATGTTAAGTATAGTGGTGGGAAGCATTTTAAACCTTATAAATCAGGGAGACAGAATCTCAGAATTTCAGGAAATCAGTTTATTAAAGCTTTTGCTTACCTACCTCACGCCTTTCTGCGTATCGGTTCACAGTACCGCCTCCACCCTGTTGAAGCTGAGAAAGGTTGCGGATTGAAGATCAGGCAAGCAGATAAAACCAGTAAACTAACAGATAATAAAAGCCTCCTCTTTCGGGTAATAAAAGATAATATCCCGAAACAGGAGGCCTTTATTTTTTGTGCGGGCTATGAAAGCTTTGGCAGCACCGATTCTATCCTGGCCCGCTGGCCTTCATACTGCGGTGGCAGCAACAGGCTGCTCCCGAGCTTATCCAGAGGTTCGTCAATGGCAAAACCGGGATTATCGGTGGCAATTTCGAACAAAACGCCTCCGGGCTCCCTGAAATAAAGGGAATAGAAATAATTCCGGTCGATTTTATCAGTAATATTAAGTCCCCTGGCTGCCACCTTTTCCCTGTATCGCATCAGCACCTCTTCATTTTTTACCCTGAAGGCAATATGGTGGTTTGTTCCTGCCCCACCACTTCCACGGCTACCCTCCGGCATTTCAACAAGGTCAATAATGGCTGCATGTTCTATGGCATCAGTGATAAAGCGGAAGTGGTTGCCATTTTGCTCCAGCAGCTTATAGCCTAAAATATCTGTTAACACTGCTGCGGTAGGTTGTACACTCCTGAGGGTTAAGGTTACGTGGTGGAATCCACGTGTAGCCACATTTGCTTTTACCTCAGCTGTTTCCCATGGTTTGCGGGAGTCAGTTGCACGGGGCACCACCAGCTCCAGCTGCAGGCCATCAGGATCCCTGAATGGCAGCGTTTCCTCCCCGAATTTTTCACGGGGATTCTCAAATTCCACCTTATGCTGCTCAAAGCGCTTAATCCAGAAATCAAGGCTTCCCTGAGGTACGGAATAGCCGATATGAGAGGCCACCCCTGTTCCTGCACGTCCTTTTGGGGCTCCTTCATAAGGAAAAAAGGTAAGGATAGAGCCCGGGCTTCCCTGCTCATCACCATAATAGAAGTGGTAAGTTCCGGGATCATCAAAATTAACTGTTTTCTTAAGCAGGCGCAGGCCCAGTACTTTAGTATAAAAATCAACGTTCGATTTGGCCTTTCCGGCAATAGCGGTAATATGGTGAAGGCCTAAAATTCTGTCTTCCATAGCTCAGTTTTTTAATGATTTACAGGCACCTCAATTATCAGGAACCTGCTTTCGCTTAAACAATTTATTTCCAGCTTATTTGTTTCCCAAAGCCCTATGGCATCCCTCTTTTTCAGTAGTTGTTTGTTTACCTCAATTTCGCCATCTATGGTAAATACAAACACCCCTTTATTAACAGGGTTGAAAGAATATTCAGGTTGCCGCCCGGCTTCAAAACACCCTAAAGAGAGCTTTGAATTTGAATTGATCCAGCAATGGCCTGTTCCTTCTTCATTGCTCACAATGGTTACCAGTTTGTTTTTTCTCTTTTCTTCGGGAAAAAACCTGCGCTGGTACCGGGGGGTAACATTTTGTAATTTGGGTTCTATCCATATCTGCAAAAAATTAACTTCCTCCTCCCCGACATTATGCTCTTCATGACACATTCCGCTGCCGGCACTCATTATCTGTACCCAGTCTTTATGAACCACTTCCTTATAGCCAAGGTTATCAATGTGGTTCATTGATCCGGCCAGCATTACGGAAATGATTTCCATATTTGCATGTGCATGCAGGCCAAAACCGTTTTCCGGCGCCACAAAATCATCATTCAGCACCCTCAGGAGGCCAAAGCCTGCCCTTACCGGATTATAATAACCGGAGAAACTAAAGGATAAGTTACTTTTTAACCATCCCAGATCTTTTAAGCCTCTCTGCTCACTTTTATAGATTTCAAATATCATTTCTCATTCATTTATTTTTTGTCATTTACCCCCCCTTGCCGGAGCTGTTTCATTTACAGGAGATAAACCGGACATGGCAGGTTGTAAACAGCGGCTCCTCTTTCTTTCATGCAGCCAGGCTTTAATCCATTTTAATGTTTAAACATCAAATATAATAAAATAATTCTTCCTGTGCACAAAACCCGCTGAATAAAAAAGAGACTGCCAAAAATGACAGCCTCTTTACAATGTTCACACCTGTTTAAACTAACTATTAATTTTATTCTGCAATCCTGAACAGCCCCATCTGGTCTTCACTTACTGAAATCAGCTTCCAGCCGGTGGCTTCCTTGTTATCATCTTTGCTGGCATATACTCTCCAGCGGTACACTTTACCAGGAACAAGAGGGCCTGTCGCTGACTGGTCGTAATTATAAACCACTTTCGTCTGCCCGGAAGGCACTGTTACCTTTTTCTCCAAACCTGCAGCTCCTTTGCTGAAGCCACCCCAGATAATGTTTCCGTTTGCATCGCTCACTTCCACCACATAGTCACTTGCACTGGAGTAAGGAGACCAGGCAAATTCCGGTGTAAGGCCTGTTATTAAAACAGGTTCGGTTGTTTCTGCACCATTCGTCGGAGCCAGAACCTTTACTGATCCGGTAAGGCTGAAGTCCCTGCTCACGCTGCCGCTGCCAACAGTTACCACCGGCTCTCCGTTCTTTATGATCCAGTCCGGGTCCATTACCCGCTCATCGTTCCGGAAGGTGGCCCTTGCAATATAGGTACCGGCCGGAACATTAGTAATAGTATAGTTTTGCGCTGTTTTGGCAAGCAGTCCGGGAACAGGCTCCCCCGTTAAAGGGTGAACCAGGGTTACATCCACCTCACGGGCATTAGAAGCCAGAAAGCTGATGGTTCCGCTAACGGTACCTGCGGCTCCTGCTGTAAGCATAACATTTTTAACTGTTTCCGCTGAAGATTCTACTGCAACAGCACTCTCCTCTGAGGTGTATCCGGCTACGAAGCCTTTAAGCTGATAGCTTCCGGCTGTTAAATTATAAATATAAAAATCGCCGGCAGCATCTGTTATTGCCGAATAAGCTTTTCCTTCTTTTTCAGCCACTACAAGCACTCCCGGAACACCTTTCGCCCCATCACTTACTTTGCCTTTAATTATACCACCATCCTGCACCGCGGCAGGATTCATTTCAAATGGCTTCTGCAACTCCTGCCCCACCAGCACAGTAAACGGCAGCGGGCTCATTCCTTTTGGCGGTACCTGGTCAAAACCACTGCGGTAAAGTTTCAGGTAATAATTTCCGGGAAATAACTCTGCACTATAGGTTCCGTCAGGACCACTGCTGAGCGACTGAACAGGATTATTAGAATCAGATTCAAATACTATAATCCGGACTTCACCCAATGCCGCACCGGTACTTGCATTGGAAATAACTCCCTTTACAAACCCTGTCGCCACCACCGGCTCATCCTCTTTACACCCCCATGCCATTAATATTATTATGGCCAAAACCACCAGGTTTAATTTTTGCATATCCTTTTATTTTTTCTGTAAAGCAACAGCTTATTTTCCATATATAAACCGGATTGTAACAAGTTCTATTACCTGGACTTTCAGACCTGACTACCACACTATTATTAGATTATTCTAATATTCAAACCGATTCTTCAGGAAATCTTTCTTTATTTGAGAAAATCATCACCCCGTTCCAACCTATTATTTCTTTTTTCGTCAGCCCCAGAATCTGTTCCACTCCCTTCCGCCTGATGCCATATACGGCAAAAAATATCTTTCAGGAATGCTAAAACATTCCAGGTTTGATCCCGCTTTTTAAAGAACCCCTGCAATCACCTGCCATCAATTCTATGAGGCTGCAGGGTAACCGGACATAAAACTTTTTCAACAGCACATGACAAAACTGGGATACCACATATCGCACGAACAATTCCCGCCGCGCCAGCTGCTTCAGCTGGCGCAAAAGGCCGAAAAAGCAGGCTTTGATTTTTGCATTTCGTCAGACCATTTCCACCCCTGGAACCACGAACAGGGGCATTCAGGCTTTCCCTGGTCCTGGCTTGGGGCGGCTATGGCAACAACTTCCCTTGATTATGGAATTGTAAACTGCCCCTGCTACAGATACCACCCCGCAATTATTGCGCAGGCAGTAGCTACCCTGGATCAGATGTTCCCAAACCGCTTCTGGATAAATGTGGGTAGCGGCCAGTCTTTGAATGAAGCTATTACCGGACAGAAATGGCCGCTGAAGTCCGAAAGGAATGCAAAACTAAAGGAAGCCGTGGATATAATGAGAGCCCTTTGGAAAGGGGAAACTGTAACCCACCACGGGCTCAACACGGTGGAAGAAGCTACCTTGTACACAAGGCCTGTATCGGACATAAGGGTAGCCGGTGCTGCCATTACACCGGAAACAGCAAAATGGCTGGCACCATGGGCCGATGCGCTGATTACTGTTTCCAAACCACCTGAAGAGCTGCAAAAAGTAGTTGATGCATGGAGGAGTAACGGAGGGGAAAACAAGCCTATGCTCCTTAAAATACAGGTATCTTACGATACAACAATGAAGGAGGCTTTACAGGGTGCTCATGAGCAATGGAAAACCAATATTTTCGGAAGCTCCTTACTGGCAGAACTCCGCACACCACAGCAGCTTGAGCAGGCCGCGAAATTTGTTAATCCGGAAGAGATGCACGGCCATGTAAACATATCCGACTCCACTGACCAGCACCTGGAGTGGCTTCAAAAATATGCTGAAATGGGGTTCACTGAACTGGATTTACACAACGTAAACCTGAAGCAGGAGCAGTTTATAGAAGTGTTTTCAGAAAAGGTGCTTCCCGCTTTCAGGTAATGGATCAGGTAATAACTTTCCAAAAGTTAATGACTTTTGGAAAGTTTCTTTTATTACCCTTTCCATTTTACATCCGCCTGTTTTTACACTCTTAAAGAAGCACGAAAACCTCTGGCTGCATAATAAGATTCCGTCCCGTTATGATAAATAAATACATGCCCATAGCGCCAGTCACCAAAAATGGCACCACCGGATTTTCTGATATCTGGGGGTGTTTGAAGCCAGCTGGATGTTTTCGTATCAAAATTTCCATGCTTTTGCAATTCCCTGTATTGTTCTTCTGATAATAATTCTACCCCAAATTCGGAAGCCATACCAACAGCACTGTTTTTTGGTTTATTTGCTTTTCTCGATTCCAGCGCTTCAGGATCGTAACAAATACTCCTGCGGCCTTTGGGGCTCTCCGCTGAACAATCATAAAAAATATATTCACCTGTTTTTTCATCGAAATTAATAACATCCGGTTCCCCGCCTGTTCGTTCCATTTCACTGAGCGACCAGAGCCTTTCAGGATTAGCTTCCAGCTTTTCCTGTACTTTAACCCATTCAAAGTTTTTATGCCGGTTCATGTTTTTTTCAAAACGTTCCTGTAATACACTGAGCAGCACTTCACATTGATCTGCCGACAATTTTGCTGAATTTTTCATAGCCATAAATGTGTTTCGGAATTAAATCTTGCATTTTATTATATCAGGTCTTCCTAATTGATCCTTAAGCTTAATTCCAAATTTCAGATATACTGCATTTAAGCATCTTTTCTCCAATAATAGGTCTATCCCTGCAAAATCTCCATCAGAGTTGTCTTTAAAACCGGATATATACCAAAAAACGGATATTATTCCCATCTGCTTTGCCTGCTTATTCATAAAATAAATGAAGGAGGGCATAAAAACAGCCACCCAGAAATTTAGAAGATAAGAAAGCGTATCTTAAGTATGGTAAAACTGCAGCAGGCGCTGCTAAATCGCCTGGCGGAGTGTTTTTACCGGAAAAAGCCGGTTTTCGCTCATATCGATTGCATACAGGGAAGCTTTCCACCGGATGACCGGAAGCAATGTATAGGATTCTGCTCCCCTTTTACCGGAAATCTGCAGCGGGGCATTCCCCAGGTAAGTTATGTTATCAATGCTCAAACAGTAGGAAAGATGCCGGAGGAAATCTTCTTTTTCGGAACTGGTTGATGTATAGCCAATTGCCCTTGCCGGCAGACCTACCGGGAAATAAGGGATTTTTTCAAAGGTGTTTATAGATACCGCGGGAATGCTCAGTTTTGGAACTTCGGCTTCCGCAGCATCATTATGTTTTGATGCAGAATAACTTCCGGCACCCGCAGCTTTCCCTGTCATCCTGTTCCAGGATTCCTTAAACCTGTCTTTCTTCAAATTATCAAGTAAGGTTTCCATTTCAGAGGGGGTCCTTACCGGCCTGGGCTTCTCTTCCTTTGGAGCAGTAAAAGCAGCAGGTTCAGGAGCTTCGGGTTCATTTTGGTGTACGTTGATAATCGCGGTAAAAGTATTAATAAAATGATCGGTGTGCTGAAGATGGAATATTTCCAGTTCATGTACCCGGTTCATCGAAATCAGGTAATCCTGAATAGCTTTTGTCTTTTCGTAAACCGCTTTTACCTTGAAAGCATGAGGAGTTTTTTTATACCTGCTGTACAGCTGGTGGAGTGTCACCAGCCGCGCATTAGCATCCCGGACATAGTTTACGTCCTTCAGGTCAATCTCATGCCTGTGGCCCAGTGCATACCTCTTTCCCGCTGAGCCTCCCATTCCAAAAAGAGAACGAAAAAAATCCTTCATTTAGTTAATATCCTTTTCAGGTGGAGGGTTTCTATTTCCACCTGCACCTTTTCAGCTTCTTTTATTGTAGCATAAAAATCATCCAGGTTTTGCAAATACAAATCCAGTACCTCTTCCTGTCCGGGGGTCAGAACAGCAAGGGAATTCTTTTTCACCTCTTTATTACCAGCCATTATTCGGTTTCGATCTGGTTAGACGGACGGAAAGTACGGATAATCTTGCTGTTAAGCTCTTCCTGAACAAGGGCCAGTTCTTTTACAGCATCCGCCCTTTGCTTACTTCCTTCTTCCGAAATTTTTATCACGGCATCAAGGGTTTCAACCATATCGCGGTTCACCTTTTTCAGGGTTTCCACATCCACAATCCCGCGTTCGTTTTCTTTTGCAGCCACCACTACGTTGGTTTTCAGCAGCTGTGCGTTCTTCAGCAGCATTTCATTAGTTGTGTCAGTTACTTTCTTCTGTATTTCCAGTGCCTTCCGCTGCTTCTCAAGACCAAGAGCAATCGCTACCTGCTGTCTCCATACAGGAATAACCGTTGTAATGGAATTCTGGATTTTCTGGGCCAGCACATCATTGGCCGACTGGATCATTCTGATCTGGGGCATGGACTGCGTGGCAATAGTATGGGAGAGGGTGAAATCATGCACTTTTTTCTCCAGACGCTCTTTAAAAGCGATCATATCGCTGAGCCTTTGGACCGCCATTTCATCCTGGCCGCTGGTTTCCACCTCCTGCTGTAACTGCGGAAGGGTTGTATTTTCCAGCTCCTCAATTTTTAGCTTTCCGGCAGCAATTACCGCGCGGATCTCCTGTATATATTCCACAGCCTGATTAAACATTACTTCAAGACTGGTGGAATCTTTTAATACACTCTGCCGGGTCTTTTCGAGTTTAATAACCACCTCATCAACATTTTCAGATACGGAATTATACTGGGTGGCAATTCTTTTTGTTCTGTCGGTAAACTTCTGCATAAAAGGTATGCCACTCAGAAAGCGGGAAAAGCCACCCTGACTTTCGCCATCATCCACCTTTATCTGGTTAATCTGGTTAAGCAGCTCATTTATGGCAGCACCGGCATCGCCTGAATCTTTGGCTTTTACTTTCGTAAGAAGTTCATTGCTGAAGTAACCCAGCTTACGCTGTGTTTCCACCCCGAAATTACTGAGGCTCTCAGGTTTACCAGGATCGATAGTAACGGAAAGCTCACGGGCTTTTTGCTGAATCAACTCTTTATTTTCGGCAACACTTAATTGATTTTTCTCCATCTGCTTTACAGGCTAAAATATTTTTTTGGTTTTTCTTCCAGAGTATTAAGGTAGTTTTTTATGTTCTGTTGCTGTCCTTTAGGGTCGAACCATTCAATTTCATGCACAGGCAAATATTCGCCCAGCAGGCTATGTACTTCCTTCAAAAGGGCTTCTCCTTTTCTGGTCCTGAAATCGGGATTCTTATAGTAGGCGCTGAGGTATTGTACCTTCACCTGTCCCAGTTCGGTTACTGCCTGCTCTTTCACTTCCACCACCAGTTCAGATGATTTATTCCCATCCATTACAATGGTTTTGTAAACTCCCTTTCTGCCATCTTCCAGAGCTGCCAGGCAGCTTTCTCTGGTCCGTCTGATGGTTTCCTTTAACTGGCGGTTTGGCTTAATCCAATAGCCATAAATGTACCCCATGAAAAAAGCCAGTGCGATTGGAATTATTGATAATATAAACATAAAGCTTCAGTTTAATTTTACTGTCAGTTACAGGTTCTTTACGACAGAACCGAAAATATAGCTTAAAAAATTCCTGCCTGGCTTCTTCTTTCTATAAATGGCTGCATGCCTGTAACAATGGCAACTGTTAATTAATTCAAGTTGCGAGAAACAAAAATAGCCTGTCCC
>JAFMYY010000035.1 GCA_017948555.1 Cesiribacteraceae bacterium YIM B00369
ATAAGGTATATTAAATATCTAGACCTTTTTCAGTGGCCTCGCATTAAGTCCGGGCCTTCTTTCCTTAAAATTGAATCTTTTCCGCTTACTCTGCCGGCCATGCCACTGCAGGGTAGGTGCTTACGTTCGGTAGTGGCAGTTGGGAATCATAATAATTGTTGATTACCTGGAGGAATCTTTTAGCTACCAGTGCGTATCCGCGCTGTGTTAAATGAACACCGTCGAGGCTGAAGGTATTGCCGGATACAAAGGCATTGGTAAAAGGAATTCCATTTTCGGTAATTCCTGTGGTATTCAGCTCTGTAAGGAAGCTGTTCATGTCGGCCAGGGCAAAAGTGTTTTCTTTTGCAATAGTTTCTATGATGGCATTATACTCCCTGATTGCGGACCGTACCTGCTGGATTTCTTCCCCATCCAGGATATAAGCATCAGGCTTTGGAAGTGCAGCCCTTTCAGGGGCAAGCTGACCTGCTGAAAGAGCTGTAAGCAACACCAATTCTCCCTCCCTCATTTGGCGTATAGGGAGTGGGTTATCAGGGCTGCTGTCTTCAATCACAAAAGGATTGGGACCTTCAGCAAAAACAGGATATAAACCGGCTGCTTTTAGCTGGGTTACCTGAACATTAAATACTGAGTCTATTGCAGTTTTCAGAGCTGTTTGTTGGTCCTCAGGTAACCTGCCGGCCCAATAGGCAGTCAGGGTTTGTGATGTATTGGCTGCAATGGCTTCCCGGTTTCCTGCAAGCTGTCCGTCTATGGCTGTGTAAGCTTCATTGTATTCCGGAGCTCTTTCATCCGTAGATTTAAAGTAATTTTCAGTTAAGGCCGCTCTTAAACTTTCTATCTGCTCATTCGCTGCACCGCTCTGGATAACGCTTTCAGCGCATTGGGCCGGATCAGGTGACTGGTTACAGGTTTGGGAAGCTTCAATCCTTCGTTTTATAATAGTCCGTGCAACACCCGGAATTATTTGTGTTTTTAAGGCTGTTTCTCTTACCACACTTGTAATAACACCCCTGGTGGCTGCTGAATCAATACCGGGATTAAGTCGTGCTGCATAGGAGGAATTTGCTGTTTGAGCCTGTTCAGCGGTTAAAACCAGCTGGTTGTATTTTACCGTTGTAAAAAATGGTGCTTTAGTAATATCCGGTATATTGGCAATAGCTCCCTCTATAGAAGCATTGGATGCCACAAGCTGGTTGATAATTGCGCGGTAAGATTCTTCAAATTCAGCAGCAGGTGTTATAATGGCGCCTCCTTCAATACCCCCTTCGGTGGCAAATTCAAGTACATCGTTATTCCCGATCCAGAGGGTAAAAAAGGTCGGATTCAAAACCAGTGCCTCACCTACAACCGTATTACTTTGATTAAAAGCAAATCGTTGAAAATAGGGGTTCGCATATCCCTGAGCAGTAAGATCGGCTACTTTAGCTCCTGGTATTCCAAGGTTGTTAACAGGGCCACTTACCCTTGCCTGCTCTACAGCCTCCATGGTTAACCCGCCGGTGCTTGACTGAATAACAGGGGTTCCGTTGTTTAAGCCCCTGAACAGCAGGGTTCCTTCTGCAAGCCCTTCGGGCAACAGCGGCTGGGTAAAGGTAAAACCCGGAACAACCGAAGCCATCTTATCGGCCATGATGGCAGGATAGGAGTTCAGCTGCCCGGAGCGGTTAAGGCGATTGTCGATAACTCCTGCAGTTAAGGAATTTCCTAAGGCCACATAAGTGGAGAAATCGGCATCTCCGCGTACCGAATTATAATTTGGCATGTCCCGTTCAATTTCCGGTTCACAGGCTGTAAAAAAGCCAATGGCCGCAGCCGCAGCAAGGGAGTACTTCAGATGATTAAATTTTATCTTCATTCTTATCAGAATTTATACGTTAAGGAAAGGCCCGGAATAAAAGCAGTTGATTTGTAAGTGCCCAGCGGGTTATCAAGTCCGCTCCTGGGCACATTATCTCTCTGCGCTTTATTGATGTACAAAAAGGATGCATCCACCACAAAGTTCTCATTAATATTTACCCCAAAACCTGCGGTCAGGCCAAGGGTATTAGCATCAGGAGTTTCTGCAGTAAGGTAACCTTCCTGTACAGGTGTTTCATCATAATATGCGCCTATTCTCAGGTTCAGCATTTCATTAAGCCCGTACTCCGCGCCAAGGCGGTATACAAATGCAGATTCGTAATTGCGGGGAGCGGTGGTGGTGCTTTCCCCGCCTACTTCCTGCCCGTAATTAAAAGTAAGTGCTTTGTACGCCGACCACTGGGCACGCATCACTTCCGCACCGATGGTCAGCCTGTCAAGAGGCTGGTAAGAAATACCTAAGGTCAGGTTGCTTGGCAGGGGTAATTCAGCAGTAAAGCTTGTTTCAGAAGGAATTACCTCATCGGGTACAAGAGGAGATTTCCTGAAAGTAGCTGTTCCTTCATCAATCTTCATATCCACACGGCTTCTGTAGTTAATGCCGGCGCTAAACTTTTCTGAAGGTTTAAAGAATACTCCCACATTAAATCCCATCCCGCTGGCGCGGCCATCAAGCTCTGCGCTTCCGTATTCCTGGCCTCCAAGGTATACGTCCTGTATGTCTCTTTGAAGATTTACACCGCCAATGGCGTAAATAAATCCTGCTCCAACTGATAAATTTTCATTAAGCGCAAAGCTTACAGTAGGCTGAATATAGATTGCCTGTAAAGAAAGTGAGGTAAGGCTGAAGCGGCCGGCCCAGTTATCTTCCCACTGTACGCTGCTGCCAAAAGGAGTATACACGCCCAGTCCAAACTTAACATTACTGTCTTCCGGGCCAAAAGCAGCATAAACATGAAAAGGAGTACCTGTAGGGTTTTCGGTTCTGTAAACCTTTGCGCTTTCAAAAGGCTGATAGGCTATATTTGAATAGATAAGATTTGCCCCAACCTGAACACCATTCTGCCTCATTAAAGCCAGTGCGCCCGGATTAAAAAAAATGCTGGAAGGATCAGGACGTAAACCCACACCCATATTTGCCATGGCCGTGGAACGGTTGCTTTGCAGTGCCACCTGATAGCCGCTCGCCATGGCACTTCCACCTAAAAGGGTGGCAGCTAAAAAGGTTAATAAAGTTTTTTTCATATCGGTTAATGTAAGTTTAGAAGAAACATAATCAAGATATGTAATTAGTTGCAAGGCATAAAGTTTCTGCCCTCGAAGAAGATAAAATATTCTGCATGCAGCATAACTGAATAGTTAAAGAACAGCATGATTTATTAAGAAATATACATCAGGAGGGCTGAATTTATTTCTTTCCCTTAAGCTTTACAGCTAAAATGTACGAAAAATGTATATTTTTATTTTAATGAAAATATACATTTTTATATTGCTTGTTCTTATGAAATCAAATCTTTATTTGGTGGAATCAGGGTTAAGCTTATTGTTAATATCTTTGATTACAGGTTTTGCATGCAGCTTTCCGTTTTCAATAAATATTTTAGCCGTTTCCTCTCCTCCAACCACTGATCCTGCCATATAAATACCTTCCACATTGGTTTCAAAGGTTTCGGGGTTTAGTTCAGGAATGTAAGCGGAGCCGGTTAATTTGATTCCTGTTTTTTGAAGTAACTCTGCGTCGGGCCTGTAGCCGGTCATCAGGAACACAAAATCAGCAGGCAGGCTCCGGACTTTTCCTGTCTGGATGTTTTCTATTTCCACCGCAGTTTCCGAAATGCTGATCACCCTGCTGTTAAAATGGGCTTCAACCTCATTTTTTTTTATCCGGTTTTCGAGGTCGGGAACAATCCAGTATTTGGCGGTTTTATCCAATCCTTCGAACTGGTGGATTAAGGTTACCTCCACCTGGTTTCTGTACAGTTCGAGTGCTACTTCAATGGCCGAATTGGCACCACCTACCACAACTGCTTTGGTATTGGTGTAACGGTATGGTTCATCGAAATAATGCGTTACATGGGGCAGGTCCTCACCGGGAATATTCAGCTTGCGTGGTATATCATAATAACCGGTGGCGATAATTACTTTTTTTGCCTGCAGGTTCCCCCTGTCTGTTTCTATTGTAAAGTTGCTTTCTTCCTTTTTTATGCCGCTGACCGTGGTAAAAGGCTTAATATTAAGCTCATACTGTGCGGCTGCCCGGCGGTAGTATTTCAGGGCTTCACTCCTGGTGGGCCTGATGTCCTGTGAGATCAGGGGCAGGTTACCTATTTCAATATTTTCGGAGGTGGAAAAAAATTTCATATTAAGAGGATACCTCCTGATCGATTCAGTAATGTTTCCTTTTTCCACTATCAGGTATTGAAGTCCCTGCTTTTCTGCTTCTATTCCACAAGCCAGACCACAAGGGCCGGCGCCAATAATTATAATGTCGTAAATTTCCATGGTTCCGCTTTATGCGCAAAGGTATAGGCTGCAGCCTACAATTAAAAAGGTTTTTCTTTTTGTTGAAGGTGGTTCATTGCCGGGCAAATCGTAGCTTATTATTCATTTTATATAAATTTATGAAAAACCTTATTTCCCGATTTCCCATAAGCCGGTTAACGAACAACTAAAAACAAATAACTAAATTTGCTATCTTTCTGTATCATTAGGTAAAAAAAGAAAAGAACGAAATGTTTGAATTCGATAAAGATAAAGTTTACGCCAAGGAAACAGAGTCGCGGGTGGTTATACGCTTTCAGGACTGCGACCCGCTCAGGCATTTGAATAATGCCAAGTATTTTGACTATTTCTATAATGCACGGGAAGATCAGGTTCCAAAGCTCTACGGACTTGAGGTGATGGATTTTTACAAAGCTTATAAGGCCGCATGGGTGGTGTACCAGCACCAGATTGCCTATATAAGACCGGCAAAGGTAGGGGAGTGGGTAAGAATTAAGTCGCGCCTGATCTGGTTCAACGAAAATACCATTGTGC
Organism: Cesiribacteraceae bacterium YIM B00369; assembly: GCA_017948555.1. GTDB lineage: Bacteria > Bacteroidota > Bacteroidia > Cytophagales > Cyclobacteriaceae > Nafulsella. The sequence continues at coordinate 4,900 of JAFMYY010000035.1, forward strand.
TGGAGTACTATATGACCAACGATGCCGAAGATGAATTGAAAACCGTTTTATGGTCTACCATGCGATATGTTGATGTGCAGTCGGGCAAAAGTACTCCCCACGAAGGAAAGGTGCTGGACTTTTTAAAAGCTTCGCTGTTGCCCGGGGTTGATTTTCAAAATATTGATTTGAACCAGCGGATCAGACATATAAAACAGGTTATAACCAGCAATATTTAACACTTTATTAACCTTCTGCTTTTATTTAGTATGAATTTTATAATCAAAATTCTGGTCACTGGCCTTGTTGTTTTGGTGGGAGCTTATATGCTTCCGGGTGTGTGGGTAAGCGGCTTCGGCACTGCATTGGTGGTGGCGCTTGTGCTGGCATTTATGAATGCCCTGGTTAAGCCGGTTCTTATCCTTTTAACCATTCCGGTTACTATTCTTACTTTAGGTTTATTCCTGCTGGTTATCAACGCCGCAATTATTCTTTTTACCGATTTCCTGATCAGTGGTTTTGAGGTGGAAGGATTCTGGTGGGCTCTGGTATACAGTCTGCTTCTTTCTGCCCTGATGTGGGTTGCGGAAGGCCTCACCGGAACAAAGGATTAATAATAATGTATTTGCTCCGGCCTTTATTCCGGTCTCCCTGAATCAGGCGTAATAATCTTCTTTTTCATGCTCAAATAAACGTACCAGGCCTTTCTGCACCATTTGGTTAAGGAGCCGCTGAGCTCTGCGTTTAGAGAAATTGATCAGGGTGGAAAGCTCTTTTACCGTTATCCTTTCATGTACCCGGAGGTAACCAGCTATTTTAAGCTCATTTTTATCCATTTGCGGCAGAGGATCATCTTCTGCGGGGGACGGCTGACTTTTTAAATGGCGGATCATATAGCTGCCTGCAGGTAGGCTTTTATCCCGCTGGCGTATGTACACCTGCCATTCGCCGGTTTTATTCATGCTTGAATGGGGCTTTAAACTGCTTTCAGCCACCGTTACTTTTAACACCACCAGTTCATCTTCATCTTCAATTTCTTCGTACTCAAGAGAAATGGCCGGCTGACAATAATGCTGTGAAGCCTGTTCCAGCATATATTTTTCCTCTTCGGGATCAATGCCTGTAATGGCACGGTTATCCCTTACGCCCACCAGTATAATGCCACCGCTGGTATTTGCAAAAGAACAAATTGTTTTTGCTATCTTATCAAGGCTGGTTATTTTCTGTTTAAAATCCAGGTTTTCACCTTCCCCCGACTTTATTAAATCTGCTAAATTTAGTTGCATTGGAAAAAATATTTCTCTACATTCCATAACAAAAAATCGTTAAGAAACCTCCTGCATCTCAGGTGGTATTTTTTGTATCTCTCAGCAGGGTAAGTGTGCAAAAACAGGGAGAGTTTATATATTTGTTCATCAACTTTTATAACTAAATCAAACAGGAAAAACCATGTCACAATTAAATAAAGGTTTCGATCCGGAGCAAATTGCAGAATATCGCCGGAAGATGGAGGCCAAAAAGCAAAACTTTATTATAATAGATTCTGAAGACAACAGCGATGAGTACATAAACTTCTTTTTTATTGGGAAGTATGGAGATAAGGAAGTGATTTACGATGCTGTAATTTATACCTTACGCCTGCACTATAACAGTGAACTGTACGAAATAGCCGAACATAAAGCTGCACAGCGTTTCCCCAATTTTAAAAATATTCAGTACGAGGAAGATGAGAACGGAGATTTAAAAGCTCCCAACCGCGAACAGGAAGAAATTGGCCTGTACATGGCAGAGATTATGATGGAACTGGAAGAGGAGGAAGCTGTAAAGGTACAGGAACATGTGGAGGTTGATCCGCACCTGGATTTTGGTGTTGGTATGGATGTGGCACTGAATGTACCTAAAGTTGATAAAAAAGTAATAAGCAGGTTTATTGAGGATTATAATTCAGGCAAACTGGAGCTTGATGAAACTTTATATTCTTTTGTTGAAGAGGAAGATAACGAGGTTGATGGTTAATTTTATGAGGAATTTTAAGCCGTTGATATGTTGAAAATTGCATGGTCTCCGGTTTATGCTCACCCCTTGCCTGAAAACCACAGGTTTCCAATGCAAAAATATGAGTTACTTCCTCAGCAACTCCTGTATGAAGGAACAGTATCAGAAAATAACTTCTTCAGGCCTGAGCCACTTTCAGAAGCAGATATCATAGCCACCCACGACCCTGTATACTGGAACAGGCTTAAAAACCTTGAACTTGACAAGGCGGAAATCAGGAGAACCGGGTTTCCGCTTTCTGCCCTGTTGGTGGAAAGGGAAATAATTATTATGCAGGGAACGCTGCAGGCTGCTTTGTTTGCGCTGGAACATGGGGTGGCCATGAATATTGCAGGGGGTACCCATCATGCATTTTCTAACAAAGGTGAGGGCTTCTGCCTCCTGAACGATATTGCTATTGCAGCAAATTACCTGTTAAGGAAGGAGATTTGCCGGAAAATCCTGGTGGTTGACCTTGATGTACACCAGGGAAACGGAACGGCAGAAATTTTCCGCCATCAGCCAGCCGTTTTTACCTTCAGCATGCATGGAGAGAAGAATTACCCGATGCATAAGGAAAAATCGGACCGCGACATTCCTCTGCCGGACGGAATAACTGATGCTGGTTATTTAAAAATTCTCCGGCAGGAGCTCTCTTCTGTTATAGATACCTTTGAACCTGATTTTATTTTTTTTCAGTCGGGGGTGGATGTATTGGCATCGGACAAGTTGGGTCGTTTAGGTTTAAGTATTGAAGGATGTAAACAACGGGATTCATTTGTGCTGCAGACATGCAGCCTGCATAATATTCCTGTAGCAGCAAGTATGGGCGGAGGGTACTCCGAAAAGATTGCCAACATTATTGAAGCACATGCCAATACTTACCGGCTGGCGCAGGAAATTTATTTCTGATACAAATCAAATGCAGCCCCGGCAATAAAAGGGGAGAAGGGCTTATCTGCACCTATGAACAGGGCTGCTCCTGCTCAGTTACGGGTAAAATAGATGTTGGTACACCAATTATTCGTTGCTTAACTTTGTTTAACTGTATGTTTTTTTTGAAAAACATTGGAAAAGCAGAGAACAAATTGGCTTTCAGGCTCGTAAAAACAAATAATGAGTGACGAAGCAATAAAATTTAAAAACAGTGTATTCTTTGTGATGTCTTTCACAATCCTGCTATGGCTGGTGAAAGCGCTCGAATGGGCTGTTGCGCTTGATTTCGGGTTTCTTGGAATTCTTCCAAGGACACTTTCAGGCACAATGGGAATCATTACAGCGCCACTGATCCATGGGGATGCACTGCACCTTATATCCAATACATTTCCGCTCCTCCTTTTAGGCGTAAGTGTTTTTTACTTCTATGACAGGATAGCACTGGAGGTATTTGCCTGGATCTATTTCCTCTCGGGATTTTGGGTCTGGATGGCAGCCCGTGATGCTTACCACATAGGAGCAAGTGGTTTGGTTTATGGTCTTGTTGCATTTCTCTTTTTCAGCGGCCTTTTCAGGCGCGACACTAAATCTTTATCAATTTCTCTTATAGTAATTTTCCTTTATGGCGGCATGCTGCAGGGCTTGTTCCCAACCGATGGCCGTATATCCTGGGAATCGCATATGCTGGGAGCAATGGCCGGGGCTTTCTGTGCCTTTTTTTACAGGGATGTAAAACTGCAAACCAAATCGCGGAGAACAGGAGACCAGTATGCTCTTCAATCAGCCTCTATGTTTCCCCTGAATGGAACTGAAAACAAGTCTGAAGACCAGGAGGCACATCAAAAAAGGAGTTACAGCGAATATCAGCAGGCTATTGATACCTGGCACATCAGAGAATCAGGTTTAACAGTGCCAGCCGGGAATGTCATTTCCACCCGGGGAATGGAGGAAAATTCAGTACAACTGCAAAGATATATTTATAAAAGATCAGGCCCTGAAACTGAAGAAAAGCTTGTGAAAACCGCTGCTAAACAATATGTTTATGTAATGCCAGCCGATCTTCCTGAATGGAACAAAAGCAGCACTAACGACTGATTTAAGGGTTTTTAGAATAATTTTTTTCAATTTGGAACCATAAGTTTTAAATTTCTGCTAAAAGGTTATATTTGCAGCAAATTAAAATTTAAAAATTGTGAAAAATTTATCATTAGTACTGAACCTGGTTTTATTGGCAGCGGTAGGTGTATTATTTTATCTGCACTTTTCAAGTACGGGTAATGTAGTAACAGCCACAAATGTTGGGGAGGCTCAGGCAGGTGGCCAAAAAAGCAAAGCAGTTATTGCTTATATCAATTCCGATTCCCTCTTAAGTAATTATGAGTTTTCTAAGGAAATTCAGGAAAAACTACAAAGTCTTGAGAAAAAGTATGAGGCTGAATTTGCTAACCGTGCAAAAGGTTTGGAGAATGAAGTGGCAAGCTTCCAGCGTAATGCAGGCACCATGACTATCAGCCAGGCCCGTGCTACCGAAGAAGAGCTAATGAAGAAAAGAAATAACCTGATGGCTTACCAGGAAAACCTGGGGCAGAGGTTAATGCAGGAGCAGGCAAAATACAATGAAGAGCTGTACAATAATGTTTCTGAGTACCTGAAAGATTATGGTCAGAAGGAAAACCTTGATGTGGTATTAACCTATACAAAAGGCAGTGGCGTATTGTATGCCAGCGACAGCCTTGACATTACCCAAAATGTTATTACAGGCCTGAACGAGAAATACAAGAGCAGCAAAACTGCAGTTAACAAGACTGAAGAAACACCTGAGGTTAAAAAATCTTCAGCTACTTCTAAATAAGATTATCAGCAACAGTTAATATAAAGAAACCCGGCAGCAACCGGGTTTTTTTTATGTCATTTTTTAAGAGGTTTAACTGAGCTCTTTAAGGTTTACGGTAAAAATTTTCTTTTATTTGAAGCTATTTAAATTTTTACTGTTTCCGCTATGCTTATATGGAGTTATCCTGCTTTATATTGTTATGTATTGCAGCAGATAATGAATTTCTGACGTGGCTTCCCTGTGAGCTTTTTTCACTCCTTCAGGGGTGCTGCAGGTATCAGGAAAATCAGGATGGAATCCTCCTGATATACAAAATCCTTTGTATGTTGTATTGTGAGACTAAGCCGTAATGCACCAACTATAAAACGGGTATGAATACAAAATTAAATAAGAGGTGGGTTGAATTAGAGAAGGAAAAGAGCAGGTTTATTAAGGAATTGAAAAAAGCCAGTAACAGACAGCTCCACTTTAGTCCTGATGAAAAAAGCTGGAATATGCTGCAGGTAATGGCTCACCTGGTTGCTGTGGAGAGAACCAGTTTTGGCTATTTATCAGGAAAAAAGTATTCCCATGCCAGCAGGCCAAAAGGAAAACTTCAATTTTTTCGTGCCCTTTTCCTTCGGATCATGCTGGCAAGCCCAATACGATTTAAGGCTCCTCCAATTGCTGCTCTTCAACCTCCGGAGAAAAATGATTTAGAGGAGCTTATAAAGGAATGGTCACTGGAAGGAAAAAAAACAGAAACCTATCTTGAGAATTTTCCGGAAGAGAAGCTTGATGAGCTGATTTTCAGGCATCCGGTAATCGGGTGGCTGACAATCGGGCAGACCATTAATTTTTTGATAGAACATATACAACACCACCGGCTGCAAATAAGGAGAATAGAAAAAAGTCCCTCTTTTCCCTCATCAAATATTTAGCGGGAATTCTTAATTAAAGTAAGCTGCTGATAATGAACAGGATTAGTGGTTAATTAAAGGTTGCATATTCGTGCCTGCTGCTGACGGGTGGGAATTATTCAGTAATTTGCAGAAAAAATGGGTATATGTTTCAAAAGTTAAACAGAAGTATAACTGTTCCTGCCAGGCTTGCATTACTTATGTGGGTTGTTTTTTTTCTGGAAATCACCTGGCTGATCGATATGAGTTTTTTAGGAGTGTTTCCACGGACCCTTACCGGTTTGCCGGGCATTATCTGTTCCCCAATTTTGCACGGGAATCTCTGGCACCTTAGCTCTAATACTTTTCCACTCCTTTTCCTGGGTACCACTTTATATTTTTTCTATGAAAGAATTGCGGATCAGGTATTTTTTAACTGCTACTTTCTTACAGGCGCCCTTGTCTGGCTCCTTGGCAGGCCAACCATTCATATCGGTGCCAGTGGGGTAATTTACGGACTTGCTTTTTTTCTGATGTTTTTTGGCTTTTTCAGAAAGGACCTGGTGTCACTTTTTATCTCAGCAATTATACTGGTTATGTATGGCGGTTTATTTTACGGGCTGTTACCAATGCAACCAGGAGTTTCCTGGGAATCGCATCTGATTGGAGGTATAGTAGGATTTGTAACGGCCATAAGATATGGGAATCCACGGTCGAAAACCTCCAGGTATTATTAATTGCAGAATAGAAAAATACGCGGTAAAACCGACTACCTCCTGCAGAAACTAAAAAAGCTCCGGAAATTTATCCGAAGCTTTTTATCCTGCACCAGAATTAAGTACCACGACAAATTTAATCTTAGAATAAAAGCTAGCCTTGTCATCCTGAGGAACGAAGGACCTTACATACTCTGAAGCCTCAAAAAAGCCAATTATTTGTAAAGATCCCTCCTTCGTCGGGATGACAAAGCAGTTAATTATGCCCAAAATTTATATGTCTCCCTACTTATTAAATTGCTAAGCTTAAAAAGCCTCTGAGAGGCTATGGATTAAGCTTCTGCAATATTTATTTTCTCAATTTTATCGCCCGCGTTTATCTCGTCAATCACATTTAGACCTTCCACTACTTTACCAAAGCAGGTATGGTTTCTGTCGAGATGCTTGGTGTTTTCACGGCTGTGGCAAATGAAAAACTGTGAGCCTCCTGTATTTCTTCCGGCATGAGCCATTGAAAGAACACCTCTGTCGTGGTATTGGTTGTCGCCGGTCAGTTCACAATCAATTTTGTAACCGGGGCCTCCTGCACCTGTACCATTAGGGCAGCCTCCCTGTATAACGAAATTTGGTATTACCCTGTGGAAGGTAAGGCCGTCATAAAAACCTTTATTGGCAAGATCTATAAAATTTTTTACGGTGTTCGGAGCATCTTTTTCATAGAACTCCACCTTCATGGTGCCTTTTTCGGTGATGATTTCTGCTGTTTTCATTCTTTAACTTGAATTATTGTTGACAAATTTTATTATTAACTGTTTGGTTTACAGAGCGGTTCCAAAGCGCTTTTACTCTTTTAATTTTTCCAGGGCCTGATTTATTTCTTCTTCTGTGCTCTTGAGCTTTTTCTTACAGAACTGCATAAGCTCTGCGGCTTTGTGGACCATGGCTGACAATTCGTCCACATCAGGCTCTTCATTTTCTATTTTATGCACAATCTGTTCTAATTGTGCCATGGCTTCTTTGTATGTTATTTCTTGGTCTTTTTTCATTCTTCAGGAATAAGTAATGGACAGGAATTGTAAAGCTAAAGTACTTATTATTTAATTTTATAGTAGCCTGTGATTAATAACAAACAGTTTTGACTGTTTTTTCTTTATACTTCAATCTTAATGCTTTTCCCGTTTTATTATTTCTTATGGTGGCTTTTTAATGTACTGATAAATTCTCCCCGGCTGGTTTGGGTGCGCAGTTCATCACCCTCTTTCAATTCTCCTGCCTTTTTGAGCAGAGTACCGTTTACATAAGTAATACTATAGCCTCTTTTAAGAACATTTTCAGGGCTTAGCAACTCAAGTGTTTTCTGTACATGGCGCAGCTTCAGGTTCTCCTGTTTGATAATTGCAGTAAGGCAGCGGTTCCAGCTAAGCTGAATGTTTTGGAGGCTGCTTTCCTTTTCCCGGATCAGGATGTTGGAGGCTCTTTCAATAGTTGTGGCAATGAGCTGGGTTTTTTGCTTTGCCTGCCTGAAGGAGAACTGGCTTTGCGACAGCAGGCCCTTTCCAAGGTAATCAAGTTGGCGGTCCTGTTCTTTTAAGTAATCCTGTGCGTAGTCCCCAATACTACCGGCCAGTTCCATAAATTGTTCCTCAAAACGATGGAGCCCGCCCAGCAAAAACTCAGCTACTGCTGTGGGTGTTTTGAGTTTGGTGTGGGCAACAAGGTCTGCGATGGTTTCATCCCGCTCATGGCCAATGCCGGTAAGTACAGGTAATGGAAATTGCGCAATATGGGTGGCAAGCTCATAAGAGTCGAAGCAGTCAAGGTCTGTTTTGGCGCCTCCTCCACGGATAATAACCACCAGGTCAAACTGTTCTTCGCGGGAGTAAATCTGCTCCAGCGCCATAATAATTGACTCTATTGCAGGGTCTCCCTGCATGGTTGCCCTGAACAGGCTTACTTCGAATTTATAACGGAAAGGATTCAGGATGAGCTGGTCAACAAAATCTCCCCAGCCTGCTGCAGTTGGTGAGCTGATAACGGCAATCCGTTGTGGCACATCGGGGAGGGGGAGCTGCCGGTTCATGTCATATACCCCTTCATTTATAAGCCTGTTTATAACCTCCTGCCGTTTTCTTGCTCTTTCCCCAAGGGTATAATTCGGGTCGATGTCCCTTACATTCAGGCTTAAGCCATACAGTTCATGGTACTGTACGGCTACATTTGCCAGCACTTTCATTCCATGCGCAAGGCGTTGCCCTGTTGCAGCCTCGAAAGTGCCGCTTATTGTCCGGAAGGAGTAAGACCAGATGGTGGCTTTGATTTTTGCTACCAGCACATCATTCTGCTTATCGACCAGCTCCATATAACAGTGGCCCCTCTGGTTCATCCGGAGTTCGCCTATTTCGGCTACCACCCAATAGGAGGTTTGGAGTTCAGAATCAAGTGTTTGCTTTATCAGCTGGCTTAGTTCAGCCAGGCTCAGGTGCTTTTCCATATCTGCTGCAAAGGTAGTAAATATGGGTTTATAATATAGAATGAAAAATGAAGAATGAAAAATGTAGAATTTAGAGCCGGGAACCTGGATTTTTGGGTAAGGGCCAGGGCCCATTTTATTTTTTTGTTGCTAAAATTCTCAGCTCTTAATCCCGTGTTCCCCACTTATTGCTCCAGGCTCTGACATAATAATTATTCCGGGTTAATGAGGGCAATATCTACTCCGTTTGTCCAGCCGAAGCCGTCCTGCAGAGGGTATTCGCCACCGCCACCCACTAAGGTTGTATCCACCACATTGTATTTTTCCATCATTTTACCGGTTTCCTGAAACACCTTGCGGTTGATTCTTAACCAGCGGGAGCTTATTTCCTGACTTAGTTCAGGCATATCGTATGCTTCTAAACCTTTAATGGCCATCCATTGCAGGGGAGCCCATCCGTTCGGGTAATCCCATTGCTCACCGGTTTCCACTAGAGAGGTAACAAGTCCGCCGGGCTTCAGAAAATCCTCCACCAGCTTTTTACTTACTAATCCGGCTCTTTCTTCACTGGCCAGTTCAAAATAAAGCGGATAAACAGCTGCCAGCGTCAGGGAAGGTATATGCTTTTTCTTTCTGAAGTTATAGTCCACGTAAAATTGCCTGCCGTTATCCCATAGCCATTTTTCCAGAGCCTGTTGCCGTTTCTGTGCCAGCGCTTCATATTTCTCCGCATTTTCTCCGTGGCCGCTGGCAAGGTAAAATTCGCTGATGGTGTTTTCAAGCTGGTAAAGCAGGGAGTTCAGGTCCACAGGAATAATGCTGGTTGTTTCAATAGTTTCCAGGCTTTTTCCATCCGCAAACCAGCGGCTGCTGAAGTCCCAGCCCGATTCCGCAGCTGCCCTTATATCTGTGTATAAAAGCTGCTTTTCTTTTTCGTACTGCAGGTGTGCAGCCAGCTTTACATCTTCGGAATAGGATTCCGGCCGGGGTTCAGGCTTAAGGTCGTAGTATCGGTTTAATATGCTGCCATCGGGCATTCTTACCACATGCTTTTGGGCCGGAGCATTCTCATTAACCTCCCTCAGACCATCCATCCAGAAATTATACTCCTTTACCAGATGAGGCAGATAGGCAAGGGCAGCGGGCGTTCCTTTGTGGTGCTGGAACAGGCGCACCATGCCGGAGAAAAACGGGGGCTGAGAGCGGCTCAGGTAATAAGTTCTGTTCCCGTTAGGGATAAAGCCCAGCTCGTCGATCTGGTAAGCAAAATTATTGAGCATGTTCTCGAACAGGTCCATGCGGCCACTGGCGGCAAGTCCATGCATGGTAAAATAGCTGTCCCAGTAATATATTTCTCTGAAGCGGCCTCCGGGAACTATATAATTGTAGGGGAGGGGGATAAGAGAGGAATAGGGTTCGGTTTCATCGGCAGGCCGGGTTAAATAATCCCAGTGGTTAAGGATATGCTCTGCCATATTCAGCTGCAGGTTAGAGGTAAAGGTGCCGCCTGCATGTTCCGGTAAATTAAAATTTTCCAAAACAAACTGCTGCAGGTTGAAATCCTTTCTTTTCTTCTGCTGCCTGTATTTTTTTACGATTTCCTCAGGAGCATATTTAGCCTCACAGTCCACGAATGTTTTAGAGTCAGGGAAAATATTGCTTAGCTGAACAGCTTCAAATAATTCCTGAAGCTGTTCAGAGGGTTTGTAAAGGGAAGATGAATCTGTGGGAATAAAGCTGACTAATAGCAAGGCAGTAAATAAAATGAGGGAATTTAGCTTCATGGGCAGTTATGTTCTTTTTTCTTTTTATAACCTGGAAGTCAGGAAAAAGATACATAGCTGCCCTTATTTTTATAGCATCCGGAAAGGAGGAGAGAAGCGGCTTATTAAATGTCGAGGATAAAATCTATAAAACCGGCATTCTGGCCTTTTGGTCTTACAATGAGTAAAGGAAATTTTCTGTTCATCTGAATAGCTCTTTCAGCAATACTTCCCAGAAAGAGAGCTGTGGCAGCCGTTCTTCCCTTTGCACCCATAACAATGCCATCGGCCTCTATTTCAATGGCTTTGTCATAGATGTCGCTCATCTTATTATCGTTTTTATCGATAGAGTATACATCGTTAACTTTTACTCCTTTGAGGTCAAGCGTCTGGATGAATTTTTCGAAATCGCGGCTGGCATGATTTTTCATGATCCCGGAAAACTCATCATAACTTTTTCCTGTGTAATGGTATCCGGCAGGAACAGAAAATACATTCTGAACAGTCAGCTCGGTTTCAGGAATTCTTTTTTCAGAAATCATTATAGCCGTTTCCAGGGCAAGCTTAGAGTTTTCTGAGAAATCGGAAGGTACCAGTAATTTCCGGAACTCCGGTTTACTTCCTTCAGGAACAATCAGGAGATTGCACCCTGCCCTGCGGGCAAGTCTTTGTACCAAAACCCCACTACCCACCAGTGTGGTTTTCCTGCCTGCCAGCACCAGGTCTATGTCAGAATCCTTTACCATTTGAAGGATCCTTTTTACAGGTTGTCCGTCTTTTACCAAAACCTGAAGTTTCACCCCTTCCGGCCGGTCGAAGTTTTCCTCTATTAATTCAGTAATTTGTTTGCGTCTTTCCGCTACTGCGTTTTTTATCAGGTCAGGAAATTCCTTTAATACCTCATCAGGAATATGAATATTCCGCAGGATATTAACAAAGTAAACCTTCTCCGAACCGGCAGACCTGGTAATGTAGGAGGCAAACTGAATTAAAAGTGGATCAAGCTCAGTTAAATCCAGAGCTACTAATAATCTTCTGATCGGGTACATGGGTTAATGCTTCTGTTTGCTTTCTTTAAAATGAAGACAAAGTTAACCAATGCTGAATATTTCTTTAATGTTAAATATGGTTTTTTCGTACTTATACCTCAAAGGCTAAGAGGGCATCGGCAAGCATTTCAACCTGCTCTTTTGAGTGCGTGGGGAAATTAGCAATACGAATATGCTGGTTTTTATAATCGCCATATCCTGTACTTACCACCATATTTTTTGCCTTAAGGTACTGATGCAGCTTTTCAGAAGACGCCCCGTTTGTCAGTTCAGCAACAATAGTGGTTTTAGACTGGAATTCCTTATTGCTTACAAAAGGCTTTAAATAATTACATGACTCAATTGCCTGATACAGAACAGCTGCCTTATAGTTTGTTTCCTGTTTTATCTGCTTCATTCCTTTCCGGTTCATGTCTTCAAGTACCTGTCCCAGTAAATATATTCCTAATACATTAGGGGTTTCGGGTGTCATGTACTTTACTGCATTTTCCAGCAGGCCCGGAATGCTGTGGTAGGTGCCAATGGACAAACCTTTTTCCTGTTTTTGCTCTGCTTTACGCAGGCACTTTTCGTTCACGATCCAGATTCCTAAACCTGCAGGCAGTCCTATTCCTTTTTGTACTGAGAAAAAGAGGGTATCCACCTGCTCGATCGGGAAATCAATATAAGGGGCGGCAGAAACCACATCCACAGCCAGAAGAGTATCAGGGAAGGCTTTTCTGAGCTCAAAAATATCTTTTACCGGTTGCATGGCCCCGGTACTGGTTTCATTGTAGGTAAGAGCTATCAACTCTGCATTGTTAGATAGAATAATATCCTCCGGAGAGATACATTCCCCGTGCTTTGCCTTAAAAACTTCAGTTTTTATATTGAGTGCTTCGGCTGTCTGGGCAAAACGCTTGCTGAAAGAACCATTTACCAGGTGGCAGGAGGTTTCCTCCACACAGTTCTGGAGAATGCGCTCCCAGGTTTCCGTGCCTGAGCTCAGGAATAAAATATGGTAACTTTCAGGTATGCTCAATAATTCGCGCAGGTTTCCGGCAGCTTTTCTGTATATGTTCTGAAAAGCAATACTTCTGTGAGAAATAGATGGAATTTGCTCCTTTAAAGCTGTTTTAATATGTTCCTCTGCAGTAAAGTAAAGCTCCGCCGGCCCAACTGTGAAATATAGATTTTTGCTCATCTGGCAACAGGGAATAATTTTATCCGTTAGTAATTAAACCGGTTTTCGGTTCTTTCGTTTGGTACTACAAGTATCTGAAAAGCTTTTCAGATAAAAAAGTTGAAGGGCTTATTAAACTGAAAAATTTGAACTAATTTTGTGTCACTGATGTAAAACAATCAGGTTTTCATCTTTGAAATATTGAAAATATCCCACTCAGGCCAGATCGTTTTTCAAACCTAACAATTTACTAATTAACGGGTGAAGCTTGTCGGAAAAACTGGACCTCAATCCCGGTTCTCCGGGATCATCTGCTTCGGCAGATGTTAACAGTGGATAGTTGCCTCGACGGGCAGCTCAAAACGTGTCTTACAGGAGGTTTGATAAAACCTACACCTGGCCTGACGTGGGTGTTTTAAATTGCCAATCTTTTAAGCTTTTTTATAAAGGTGAACCAATTCCCCAAAAAGAAAGAAAGGATAAATGCCGGGTTTCTGTGTGTTAGTTTTCTTTCTCTTTTCTTTTCCTGTTCAAGTGAACCTCAGCAAGAAAACAGCCAGCCATCCACTTCTTTTTTTTCATCTTCCGTAGAATATTTATACAAGGTGCCAAAACCTCAGTCCGACGGCTGGGAAATTGGTTCAGATGTAGAGGAGCAGAAAGCAGAAGAACTTGTAAATAAATTGCTTTCAGATACCACCTTAGGGCTTTCCGGAGTTTTATTGAGTAAAAAGGGCACACTGATTCTGGAAGAATACAAACCTGGCTGGGTGGCAGATACTCTTTTGTCCTTACAGGAAAATGAGATGCTTCTTATTGCAACACTCGCCGGTATTTATCAGAAACAGGATGCCGGCGGACTGATGAGCCGGATGGTGACCCTCCCTAACTATGCTTTCAAAAAGAACGGACCCCCGGCGACAGTGGGGCTGCATCAGTTACTTAAAATGGAAAGCGATTTGCTCTGCAGGCCCCAGCAGCAGGTAATAAAGGAAATTGCCGAACAGAATATTTCACAGGGCTTTTATTACTGCCCTGCAAATTATGAGGTTGTTGCTGAATGGCTTGAGTCGCAGACGGAGGAGCCCCTGAGTTTTTTTGCTGAAGAGAATTTATTTGAGCCCCTGGAAATAGACCGCTATGAATGGGATGACCTTGATAAAAAAATGCCGCCAAGGGACCTGCTCAAGATTGCCTCACTGCATGCTCAAAACGGGCAATGGCACCAGAACCGCATTTTAGCCGATAACTGGGTGCTGCAGTTAAAGTCACGGGCTTATAATAAATCCTCCCAGGGCCAGTTTGCATGGGGATGGTGGCAACATCTTTTGCTGGTAAACGGCCGGCAGTATGCCATCTTTTATTCCAAAGGAAAAAATTACCTGGTGGCCTTTGTGCCGGATCTGGATGCAGGAATCCTGCTGACAGGGAACTTAAGCCGTCCGGCAACTGACTATTTCAGCTTATTAAAGGATCTCGCTATTCCTGCCATTGAAAATAAATAAAGCCGCAAACCCTTTGCAGGAATTACGGCCTTTAAGTTTTTTAATGTTTTTTTTATCCGTCTGATCAGGGGAAAATACCCAGGTCAAGGTAGCTTATTGCAATCCTGTCAATAGCAACAATAAAGGCAGCGGTACGCATTGACTTCAGGTTTTTGCGTTTCATGGTATTTCTTACTTCATGGTAGGCGCTAATCATGGTTTCTGCCAGGCCTGAAAGTACGAGATCTCTTTCACTTGCACCCTTCACCAGGTTTTTCCTTACATCTTCAGACAAAGTTGTGTTGCTGGCTTTTTCAATTGCCTGCACAATGCGAAGGTTGTTCAGCTCATCATAGCGTTTATCTATTTTTCCAAATGATACCCGCGAAAGATTTTTCAGCCATTCGAAATAGGAAACTGTTACACCACCGGCATTCAGGTACATATCAGGTATTACAAGTACTCCTTTTTGAATAAGGATATTCTCCGCTTCCGGAGTTACAGGGCCATTTGCTCCTTCTCCAATAATTTTAGCTTTTATCCTTGGCGCATTTTCTTCAGTAATCTGGTTCTCCAGAGCCGCAGGCACTAAAATGTCGCATTCCCACTCCAGTAATTCGTTACTGTTTTCAACATTTTTGGCGTCTTTATAATTTAAAATGCTTTTAGTGTCGCGTCTGTGGCGGAAAAGGTCTTCCACATCCAGCCCCTTTTCATTATAAACTCCCCCTTCAAATTCGGCAATTCCTACTATAAGGGCACCTTCGTCCTGAAGCGTTTTTGCGCTCCAGTAACCCACATTACCAAAGCCCTGCACAATTACCTTTTTTCCCTCAAGGCCGGTAGTGAGGCCGAGTTCATCCATGTCTTCCTTTACATTTACAGCCTCGCGAAGGCCCAGCATTACTCCGGTTCCTGTAGCCTCTGTACGACCCTGCACACCGCTTTGAGAAAGAGGTTTGCCTGTTACACAACCGCTTGCATTTACCTGGTTGGGGGCAAAGGCAGCATAGGTATCGGCAATCCAGGCCATTTCACGTGCACCTGTTCCATAGTCAGGGGCAGGAACATCCTGTGCCGGGCCAATAAAGTTCTTCTTTATCAGTTCGGAAGTGTATCTTCTGGTAATCCGTTCCAGCATTTGGGGGGAATAGCTGCGGGCATTCATCTTTATCCCTCCCTTTGCCCCGCCAAAAGGAACATTTACAAGGGCACATTTATAGGTCATCAATGCCGAAAGGGCTTTAACCTCATCTTCGTTTACTGTTTCGGCATAGCGGATACCTCCCTTTGTTGGCATTTTATGCTGGGAATGCTGCACACGGTAAGCTTCCAGCACCTTGTATGTTCCGTCTTCAAGTTTAATCGGGAAGTTAAATTTATAAATGCTGTTGCAGGTTTTTATCTGCTCGATCAGGCCTGCGGGATGTTCGGTATGCATGGCAGCTTTATCGACAAACTGGTTTACATCGTCGTAAAAGCTGTAATCTGGTGTATTAGCCATAAAAAATGTTATAAGGTTAAAAATTTAATCTACTCTTGCAGTGTCTGTGGCTTTACAAACTTTTTTACAGGCTTATAAATTGCTGAAAAACTGAAAGCACAGCCTGCTGTTCTTATTTGAATTTTATTATAACGATTATATAGGTATAATACAAAAAAAGCGCCGGCTGTTTTCCAGCCGGCGCTTTTTCCTGATTAACAGGATGTAAAAAGAACTGAGAATTAATATAAAACCCTGAACTTGATAGTGTTTTTGATGCTCTTCAAATCCTTGATTACATCCTCACTGTATTTTTTATCGATATCGGTAATTACATATCCAATAATCTCGTTTGTTTTAAGGTATTGGCCTGTAATGTTGATATTGTGGTTTGCCAGTATATTGTTGATGCTTGCCAGAATACCAGGAGTGTTCAGGTGCACATGAATGAGGCGGTGTGCATTTTCCAGGCGCGGCAACTGCAGGTTAGGGAAGTTAACGCTATTGGTGGTGCTGCCTGTATTAATGTAATCAATTATTTTGTTTGGTACAAAAGAAGCAATGTTTTCCTGTGCCTCAAGGGTACTTCCTCCAATATGAGGGGTTAAAATAGTGTTTGGCAGGCCAAGAAGCTCAGATGCAAAAGGATCCTCATTAGTTTTAGGTTCTTCAGGGAACACATCTATACCTGCTCCGCGAACTTTACCTGATTCTATTGCTTTTTTCAGGGCAGGGATGTCCACTACATGACCACGGCTGAGGTTCAGGAATACTACACCTTCTTTCATGAGGTTGAATTCCCTGTCGCTGATCATGTTCTCATTGCTCTT
The DNA here is from genome assembly GCA_017948555.1 of Cesiribacteraceae bacterium YIM B00369. Taxonomy (GTDB): domain Bacteria; phylum Bacteroidota; class Bacteroidia; order Cytophagales; family Cyclobacteriaceae; genus Nafulsella. The sequence goes on from JAFMYY010000035.1 coordinate 21,518, forward strand.
GCGGCCGTCAACATGGAGGCTTATGATATCTACCGTCTGCAGAAGCTCATCAAGAGAGCTGCACTTGGTGGCGTTGCCCAGGGCCAGCTTTTCAATGGCATCGTAATAGAATACGTTCATACCCATATTCTCGGCCAGTACGCTTAACTGAGAACCGATATTGCCGTAACCGATAATACCCAGTTTTTTACCACGAACCTCGAAGCTTCCTTTGGCAGATTTATCCCAGTCGCCGGCATGCATTTTAACCGATTTATCAGGGATATTACGCATAAGGAGAATAATTTCGCCAATGGCCATTTCCACCACAGATCGGGTATTGCTGTAAGGCGCATTAAATACAGCTATTCCTTTCTTGCTGCATGCTTCCAGGTCTATCTGGTTGGTTCCAATACAAAAAGCACCTACCACCATCAGGCGGTTAGCATGAGCAATTACTTTTTCTGTAATGTTTGTTTTGCTGCGGATACCAATTACAGAAACATCTTTAATTCTTTCGCAAAGTTCATCTTCATCCAGTCCGCCGGCATGAACTTCCACGCTGTAGCCTTCTTCTTTCAGCAGCTTTTCGGCCTGTGGGTGTATGTTTTCAAGAAGCAGGATTTTTATGCGGTGCTTCGGATAGGAGTGGGCTCTTACCATATTGTGCAGGAAAAGAAATTCGTCGAGGTTAGGCGTAACATGATCTGCTTTTTCGATAACGTTAGTCCTGGATACATTTTCTGTAAAGGCATAAAAGCTGTTGGCCATGCCTGCCGCTTTAATTTCATAATCAGTGTAACCATCACCGATTACATATACATCGCCGGTAATTTCGAGTTTACGGAGCTGGTTTGCCTTTCCATTATTTTCAGTAAGGAGGCATTCAGGATCGCAGCCTACTATACGGCCTTCTTCATCAAAAACAAAGCTGTTGGCATGGATATGGTCCGGCCTGATTCCGTAAGGAGTTACAACAGGTTCAATAAAATCGCGGAATCCGTTTGATACAATAAAAATATTGTCCCTGAAGTTAGGGATAAATTCTTTGTTTCGTTTAAACGATTCCGACACATGGTTTTTAAGGCGACTGACAAGCTCATCTAAATGTTCCCTGCGGGCTTCCAGTAGCTGCAGTCTTTTCAGTAGAGATTCTTTTACTGAAAGGCTGCCATCCATTCCACGGTCAGTAATTTCTTTTATCTGGCGGATACGGTCCTCTTTTTCAGGGTGTCCCTCCAGGGAAATCTCAGCGAGAATGTCAAGAGCTTCTACTTTTGTAAAGGTACTGTCGAAATCAATTACGAAATATTTGTCGTTTTCCATGTTCAGCAAAGGGCTTTTCAGAAAATTTTGTGCAATAATAAGGCTTATTTAAATACTTTAAAACCGTATGGGAGGGTTTATTTTGCAAACAAGAGGCAGAAGAATGGCCTTGTATGTTTTTCTGCTTTTTGTAGTTGTTTTTATCAACCGGATAAAATATGCAAGCTGTTCAGGTAAAGCGTTTTACGATAATGTCATGCTTTGTTCGAAATAATAATTATTAAAAATGATGGCTCCATTTCCCGGAGAGAATATTCAGTAATAAGTACTGTTCGAACAGCTAAAGGTTTAATTTTTATTAAGTTCTTTTAGCAAAGGTGCATCAGCGCTCCTTCCTTTATGACTGGTAATTCATAATAGAACCTTTATCAGGATTTATTTTTTTCAATATGGTCCTGCTTTTCCTAAGGACTGAACGGCCTGTCTTGTCCTGAAAAAAAATACCCGATTGGGGTAATTCTTTTCGTAAACCTGGCAGGAATACAACCTTCCCGGCAGCAGTGTCTCAGGATGGAGGTATAATTATAAAGGCGGAAGGTAAACCGGAGAGAGAGGGAAGGCAAAAGTGAAAGAACAATAAGTTCATATATTTCAGAGATGAAGAAGAGCTTTAAATATACCTTACTGTCTGCATTTTTATCTCAATTTTGATAATTTACGACCAGAACCACTTTTGGTTTAGAAAAAGAAAAAGGAGCGAATTAAGTTGTGCATGAGCATGCTGATATTCAGCAACCTTAGTCTTTCATCAAAATAAGGGAGTGGCTTTATTTAATAATTTGATTCAACTGTAAATAAGATGTTTTTCCATGAATTTCAGAAAAAAATGCGTTTTATCATTTTTCCTTTTTCTTTTTTGTTCAATATCCATATTAAAGGCACAGCCATCCCGGAAACCCGATGATTCAAAGGGTTTCATTGCTCATGATCCTGTAATAATAAAGCAGGACAGTACATTTTATTTGTTTTTAACAGGCGGCGATATGGCCAAAAGCCCTGACCTGAAAAATTGGGAAAGAGTAAACCCGGTTCCGAACAAACTGGACTGGGTAACTGAAGACATCATTCCGGGGTACAGGGGAGGTTTTTGGGCACCTGATATCCAGTTTTTAGATGGAGTTTATTATTTGTATTATTCTCCATCGGCATTTGCTAAAAACACCTCTGCAATTGGGGTAATGACTAATAAAACCCTGGATCAAAGCAGTCCTGAATATAAATGGGAGGACCATGGTATGATTCTCCGGTCGATTCCCGGACGTGACTTCTGGAATGCTATTGATGCCAATGTGTATTTTGAAAAAAAATGGGGTGGAGAAACAACAGGCTGGTTATCGTTCGGATCGTTCTGGGGAGGGTTAAAGCTGGTTAAGCTGGCGCCTGATATGAAATCATTAGCCGAACCACAGGAGTGGTATACTATTGCCAAGCAGGAAAGGACCTTCGGCATGCCTGATACTGATCCGGGAGATGGAACCATTGAGGCGCCTTTTATATATCGCAGGCATCAATACTATTACCTGTTTGTTTCTACTGATTATTGTTGCAGAGGTTTGGACAGTACTTATAAGGTGGTGGTTGGCCGCTCCAGGGATATCCGCGGACCCTATTTTGATAAGGAAGGCATGCCGATGTATGCAGGCGGGGGCACTTTAGTGGCAGGTGAAACAGAAGAGTATGCCGGAATAGGGCATTGCGCCGTTTATGATTTCGATGGAAAAACTTACTTTGTAGCTCATGGCTACGATAAAAACGACGCGGGCCGTTCAAAACTTGTATTAAAAGAAATAGAATGGGACAGAGCCGAGTGGCCAACGGTTAAATTTTAATTCTTCTAATAAAAACGGAACAGTGAATTCTTTGCAACTTTTTAAAGAAGGTTTCTGCTGCGGCATTATCCCGATAATTTCCTTTCCTGCCGCTTCGGCGGCCTGGTTAGACCTTGGCTAAAAGAGATTAGCATAATTGTCAAAACAATTAAAAAAAATCAAATAGAGAATAAAAAAGAGAAAGGCAACCGTACAAGGAGTAGAAAAATCAGAGAAACAGTGGGTTTCCCTGAAAATTAAAAAGGGCTGGTCTTCCGGAATAGTTAATTATTTGCAAACAGGAAGAAAAGGAACAGGTGGTGCTACGGAATACAAACTTTTATTCTTCTATTTTAACTCCTTTCCAGAAAGCTACCATATCTTTTATCTCTTCCGCTCTTGGCTTTGGTTCGGGGTAATACCAGGCTGCGTTTTCATTTCTGTCGCCATCTACATTCAAAGTATAATAACTGGCTTCTCCTTTCCAGGGGCAGTGGGAGGTATGGGAGCTTTCTTCCAGAAACTTATCATTAACAGCAGTACGAGGAAAATATTTGTTTCCTTCGATTATAACTGTTTTTTCACTTTCAGCGATTACTTTTCCGTTCCAGATTGCTTTCATAACATTTGTTTTAAGAAACAACAAGCTCCTCCGGTATATGTTTTTATATGCCGGAGGAGTAGTGTTTTTATGCCTTTATTTTGCCTGCAGGCACCTGTATCTCCTGAAAATCAAAAGGTACTGTGAAGGTAAATACATTTTGACTGCCGGTGAACTTAACCTCTTTTCCGTCTACCAGTATTACAGTCGGAGTATAGGTAAGGCCATGGATAGAAACCTTATAGTCTTTATAGGTAGGAGTGTAGTTGCCTTTTCTTTCCTGCCTCATTACCAGGGTATCGTCCTCACTCTCACCACTCATTATAAAGGTAACCACATTGCTGCCGCCTTCCTTATAAGCATAACCATCTCCGGTATCTTCATAATGGGTACTTTCCCTGTAGGCTGTGGTGTAATAGGCATGCAGTTCCAGTGTTTTAATTTCAATTTCCCCCACATACTGCATTGCAGGACCAAGAGGAAGTACGGCTCCGCTCCGGATAAAGAAAGGGAAAGTTCTTTTAGTAACTTCCACCCAAATTTCTTCTCCAAGAGTGGAGTACCTCTGATCGTTCCAGAAGGAATACCATTCTCCGTATGGGAGGTATACCCAGCGTCCCTTGGTGTCGGGCTGATTTACCGGGCTGGTGAGAATATTGTCGCCCAGGGCAAATTCATCCTGGCGGTAATAGGTGTCAGGGTCGCGCTGATCCAGCATAAAGAGCGGGCGAAGCATAGGGGTGCCATAAGTTGCATATTGCCAGAAAACAGTATACATATACGGCAGCAGCCTGTACCTCAGCTCCAGTGCTTCCCTTACAATGGATTCCACCTCAGGACCGAAAGACCATGGCTCCTGTGCCCCGTGGTCGCCGCTGGAGTGTGTGCGCAGGAAGGGGTGGAAAATAGCCAGCTGTATCCAGCGGGTATAAAGTTCACCTGAAGGGCTTTCGACAAAACCTCCCACATCGGATCCTATAAATGAAAATCCGGAAAGGCTCAGGCGCTGGCACTGCACGTTTGCTACTGTTAAATGCTCCCAGGAGGCAACATTGTCGCCCGTCCAGCCGGCGGCAAAACGCTGGCCTCCGCTATAGGTGGAGCGGGTTAAGGTAAATGGCCGGTTAGGGAAGGTGAATTTTTTAACTCCTTCGTAAGTTGCGCGGCTCATCTGCATCCCGTAAATGTTATGTGCTTTCCTGTGGCTGCAGGGGTGACCGTCGTAGTCGTGGCGGATGTCACCCGGGAAGGTGCCTTCTTCGAATACTGCAGGCTCATTCATGTCGTTCCATACGCCCCGTATTCCCTGGCCAATAAGTTCCTGGAAAAGATCTTTCCACCACTCCCTTACTTCAGGTTTGGTGAAGTCAGGGAAGTTACAGATTCCCGGCCATACACTGCCCCTGAAAAGAGGGCCGTCAGCGGTTTTGCAGAAATAGTCATTATCAACCCCTTCGGTATATACAGAATATTCGGGGTCAATTTTTATTCCCGGATCAATAATACATACAGGTTTAAAACCATCTTCCCGCATGTCGCTTAACAGTTTTTTCGGGTCAGGAAAATGATCTTTATTCCAGGTAAAGCAACGGAAGCCATCCATATAGTCAATGTCCAGGTGGATAACATCGCATGGGATTTTCCGCTTTCTGAATTCCTTTGCAAGATCCCGTACGACTTTTTCAGGATAATAACTCCATTTGCTTTGCTGATAGCCGAGTGCCCACAGGGGAGGCAGCTCAGGTTTACCTGTCATGGAAGTATAAGACTCCACCACTTCCTGTACCTGCGGCCCATAAATGAAGTAATAATTCATTTCCCCGCCCTGAGCCCAGAAACTGAAAACATTCTGCCTTTCTGCTCCGAAATCGAACCAGGTGCGGAATGAATTATCAAGGAATACTCCATAGGCAACCTTATGGTGGAGACCTATAAAGAAGGGAATGTTTTTGTAAATAGGATCGGTGTTAGGGCCATAGGCATAAGTGTCAGATCCCCACATACTCATTCTCCGCCCGCGAAGAAGAAGGCTGCAGGGTTTATCGCCCAAACCATGGAACTGCTCCCCGCTGTTTATTTTTTTAGTACAAAGAACGATGTTCCCCGAATACTCTTTATGCTTCTGCCAGTGGTAACCTAATTCATCTTCCAGAATCGAAAGCCCGTTTTTGTTTTTTATATTGGTTCCACAGGTTTCCTTGTCCACATATATGTTAAGCTCAGAAGTTGAAACCATAATATGATCCTCCTCCTCTTTTACCTCTGCTTTCTTCGGGGAGGTTTTAAATTCAGGATCTATGGCATAACTGAAGTCGTTCTCAAAGATTCCATGATTTGCATACCTGAACCTGATGATAGTATCATTTACCACAGTAAGCTGCAGGGTAGTGTCTTTACAAAAAAAGAATATTATATTATCGTTTTGCTGCCAGTTAATAACATTGCCGGGAAGATGCTTGCCGGTACGGCCATCTTCAAAATTTTCCATGTAGTTCCCATGGGGCAGGTTCATATTATTCATATCTGTCTGTTTATAAGAAAGTAAATCAGGGAATTATCTAAATGTAAATACAATATTTCCTGCTAAGGTTTAAAATACAGGATTTTTTAATGCTTAAAACTTTAATTTTACTGATCATTATTCTAACTTAAGCGCATAATTTCAACTTTGTCACTTTAATGTAATGTTTTTTTTATTGTTGTGACAAAATATGAATTGGTTTTCAAATAGTATTTTTTTTAGGAATTAAACAAATTAAATCTTTATAGATACCTGTTAAAACAGCAATTTACTTTTAATGTTAGTCTTGTAAGGAAGCATTTTTAATATTAAGTATTGAAGCCTTCAGGAGACAAATCACAGGAAAACAGTTGCGCCCTTTGCGGGCGTTCGGTTAAGTCGGTTAGCAGGCATCACCTGGTGCCAAAGGAAAAGGGTGGAAAATACGGAGAGGTAGTTCCTCTTTGCCAGCCCTGCCACTCAACCATCCATTATACTTTTTCTAATAAAGAGTTGGCTTCGGAATTTAATACAGTAAGTAAGCTTCAGCAATCGCAGCGCCTTAATAAATATCTGGACTGGATCAGGAAAAGGCCGGTTGAAAAAATTTTTAACAAACGGAGCAGGTAAAGGAAGCAGAATTTTAAACAACTACGCTGCTAGTTAATTTATAATTTTTAGTGTTACATATAATTTTTTTTATGAAAAACTTCGAAGGCAGAAAAAGAGTCGTAATAGAAAATATCTCACCCCGGGTGGACGACGGGAAATTCCCGGCAAAAAGAACTGTTCTTGAGCCATGTACCGTGTCAGCCAATGTTTTCAGCGATGGCCATGATGTTGTTCAGGCAAAGTTGTTATACCGCCGCCAGGGCCAGCAGGACTGGCAGGATTTTCCTATGAAACCTATAGGAAATGATCGCTTTGAAGCAACCTTTACACCTGATGAAATGGGCTTATGGGAATTTACAGTAGAAGGGTGGGTGGATCATTTTACTACCTGGAAAAACGGTCTTAAAAAGAAGTTTGAGGATAACCAGAATGTAGAAGTTGAATTGCAGATAGGAACACAGCTCATGGAGGAGGCTGCATCGCGGCTCCCCGAAACAAGAGTTGAGGTTCTCAGGAATAAAATTAATGAGTATAATGGATCCTTTCATGCTCAGGCATCGGCAGTGGCAGCTGCTTTCGATGAGGAATTAAGCAGGCTGGTTTACGAGTCACATTATAAAAATGAGGATGTAATTCAATATAATCCGCCATTGCTGCTGGATGTGGAGCGCGAAAGGGCCCGCTTTAGTGCATGGTATGAGTTTTTTCCACGATCTACTGCCTATGAGCCGGGCCAGCATGGTAGTTTCCAGACAAGTAAAAGAATACTGCCGAGAATTGCTCAGATGGGGTTTGATGTGGTTTACCTGCCGCCCATTCACCCTGTCGGGGAAGTAAACCGGAAAGGTAAAAATAATGCAACCAATGCCCAGCCCGGAGATGTTGGATCGCCCTGGGCAATAGGAAGCAAAGACGGCGGACACAAAAGCATTCACCCTGAACTGGGTTCGGTAGACGATTTTGTGGATTTCGTGCAGGAGGCAAACCGCCAGGGACTGGAAATTGCCCTGGATTACGCCTTACAATGTGCTCCTGACCACCCTTATGTAAAGGAACATCCGCAATGGTTTAAATGGCGTCCTGATGGCACAGTTCAGTATGCTGAAAACCCACCTAAAAAATATCAGGATGTACTGCCCATTAACTTTGAAAATGACGACTGGCAGAATCTCTGGCAGGAACTGAAAAGCATTTTCAATTTCTGGATAGATAAAGGGGTGAAGATATTCAGGGTGGACAACCCCCACACAAAGCCTTTTGTATTCTGGGAATGGGTAATTGCCGAAGTACGGAAGGATCACCCTGAAGTAATGTTTCTTGCAGAGGCCTTTACCCGGCCGCGGGTAATGGAGCGTTTAGCTAAGGTTGGTTTTACCCAGTCCTATACCTACTTTACCTGGAGGGTAAGTAAGGAAGAGCTGCAGGAGTATGTTACGGACCTTACTAAAACCTCACTGAAAGATTATTTCCGTCCGAACTTCTGGCCAAATACACCGGATATTCTTCCTCCGCATTTAACAACAGGAGGTGAGCCTGCACACCTGGTGCGGATGATACTGGCAGCCACCCTTTCCAGCAACTGGGGCATGTACGGACCCGTGTACGAATTTGGCATGACACAGCCAATGCCTACCAAAGAGGAGTACATCAATAACGAAAAATACGAAGTTAAACACTGGGACTGGGAAGCTACCACTAAAATAAGCGATACCATTACCAGCATAAACCGGATCAGGAAAGAAAACGAAGCTCTGCAGTACACAAATAATGTATATCTGACCGATTCAGACAATGCAAATATTTTTGCTTTCGTGAAAAAGAGCCCGCAGGGTAATAATATAATTCTTACGGTGGTGAACCTTGATTTTCAGTGGAAACAGTCCGGCTGGATTAAAGTGCCGCTTTACGACCTTGGCCTTGATCCGGAAACCCGTTACAGGGCACATGACCTGATCAGCGGACATACTTACCACTGGCAGAATGAGTGGAATTATGTGGAGCTTTCGCCTCAGGCTATACCAGGCCACGTATTCAGACTTGAATTCGACAATTACCCCGAACCGGTTCAGTCCGCAAAGCCGGAGTTTTATTCAGAGTAAACATTTTTAACCCATATTGGGAATATGAGCAATAAACAAAAAATCGACGACAACCTGCATTGGTACAAAGATGCCATTATCTACGAACTGCACATTAAAGCTTTTAAAGATAGTAATGGAGATGGAATAGGAGACTTTAAAGGTCTTTTTGAAAAACTCGATTACCTGGAAGACCTGGGGGTTACTGCTATCTGGCTGCTCCCGTTTTATCCGTCGCCACTCCGCGATGATGGTTATGATATAGCTGATTACTACAGTATTAATCCTAATTATGGTACCATTCAGGAATTTAAGCGTTTCCTTAATGAAGCACATAAAAGAAACCTGAAGGTAATAACCGAGCTTGTAATTAATCACACCTCTGACCAGCACCCGTGGTTCCAGCGGGCAAGGAAAGCACCTAAAGGATCGAAATACAGGGATTATTATGTGTGGAGCGATGACCCGCACAAATACAGCGATACCCGTATTATTTTTACCGATACTGAGCCAAGCAACTGGACCTGGGATCCTGTGGCGGAACAATATTATTGGCACCGCTTCTTCCATCACCAGCCTGACCTGAACTACGACAACCCCGAAGTACAGGATGAAGTATTTAAAGTACTGGACTACTGGTTCGATATGGGAGTGGATGGATTCAGGCTTGATGCAGTTCCTTACCTGTTTGAAAGGGAAGGCACCAACTGCGAAAACCTGCCGGAAACCCATGCCTTCCTGAAAAAACTGCGCAAGCACGTGGATAGTAAGTATGAAGGTAAGCTCCTGCTTGCAGAGGCCAATATGTGGCCCGAAGATTCTGCTGCTTATTTCGGCGATGGTGACGAATGCCACATGAACTACCATTTCCCGATTATGCCTCGTATGTTCATGAGTTTGAAAATGGAAGACCGGTTCCCTATTACCGATATCCTGGACCAGACTCCTGAAATTCCTGAAACTAACCAGTGGGCTATGTTTTTGCGGAACCATGATGAGCTGACCCTGGAAATGGTAACAGATGAGGAGCGGGATTATATGTACCGTGTTTATGCCAAAGATCCACAGGCTAAAATTAACCTCGGTATCCGCCATCGCCTTGCCCCGCTGCTCGAAAACGACCGCAGGAAAATCGAACTGATGAATGTGTTGCTGCTCTCTATGCCGGGTACACCTGTAATTTATTACGGTGATGAAATTGGCATGGGCGATAACTACTATCTGGGCGACAGAGATGGGGTTCGTACACCTATGCAGTGGAACGCCGACCGCAACGCAGGTTTCTCTCAGGCCAACCCTCAGAAGCTGTATTTGCCGGTTATCCTGGATCCTGAATACCAGTATGAGTCGCTTAATGTGGAAGTGCAGCAGCGTAACTCCAACTCCCTGCTCTGGTGGATGAAGCGTATTCTGTCCATGAGAAAGCACTTTAAGGTTTTCGGCAGAGGAAGCATAAAATTCCTTTCCCTTCAGAACCCGAAGGTACTGGCCTTTATACGGGAATATGAAGGAGAGGTAATGCTTGTAATTACAAACCTTTCCCGCTATTCACAGGCAGCTGAAATTGACCTTGCGGAATATGTTGGCTACACACCTGTAGAGGTTTTCAGCCATAATAAATTCCCTGCTATCAGCGACCAGCCATCAGTTTACACTGTAGGCCCGCACGGATACTACTGGTTCCTGCTTGAAAAGGCGGAAGACAAGGAGGAAATTGAAGACAGGATGAGCAAGCCTGCTCTGGTTGCTTCTGACTGGGAAGAGTTTAGCATTGCAAGGCACCGGACCAAACTGGTTAACAAAGTGCTTCGCCCTTATATGCTCCAGGCCCGCTGGTTTGGAGGAAAAGCAAGGACGGTTATAAGTGTGGATGTGGTGGAGCAGATTTCCTTTACCTACAATGAACAGCCTTTCTACTGGTTTGTGCTCGAAGTAAATTATAACGAAGGCCTGCCGGAAATATACCAGATGCCGGTTACTTATTGCCCTTCAGATGAAGTTGAAGATGCGAAATCTGACCAGCGCAAAGGGCTCATCAGCAGACTCCGCCTTGGCGACAGGGATGTGGTATTGTACGATGCTGTTTACTCAGCTGAGTTCAGGGAATACCTGATGGCGAAAATGAGTAAAAAAGAAGGCCTGGAAGATTCCGTGGAGCGCTTAAATGCACTGGCTGTTGCCGGGGTGGAGGAATTCTATAAAGAAAATGAGATTAACTCCCGTGTACTAAGTGCCGAACAGAGCAATACCTCTATTCTGTACAATAACAAGTTCTTCTTTAAATTGTATCGCAAGCTCGATACTACCATGAATCCTGATGTGGAAATTTCGCGCTTCTTAACGGAGGTGGCTGAGTTTGAACATACTCCTCATTTCCAGGGTTCCGTGGAGCTGCAGATGGCTAACAGCAAAGACAGAATGGTGCTTGGAATGTGCCAGCAGGCTGTGGAAAACCAGGGCGATGCCTGGGAATATATGCTCGATGTTCTGAGATTTTATTTTGAAAGAGTGCAGGCTAAAGGAGATGAAATTGAAAAGCTCCCTGCCCTGAAAGGAAGCCTGTTAAAACCTGTTGCTTTTGAAAAAGTACCTGAAGTTCTGCAGGATATAATCGGAGGTGCTTACCTTGAGCGGGTTGATCTGTTAGGCCGCAGGTCTGCGGAATTGCATAAAGCGCTTGCCTCCAGACCGGATGTGAAGGACTTTGATACAGAAGATTTCTCGCTGCACTATCAGCGTTCTCTGTTCTCTTCGCTCCAGGGCTTAACCAGAAACAGCTTTGAGCTGCTTTCTTCTAACCTTGATAGGCTTCCTGAAGATGTAAGAGAAGAAGCTGCTGAGGTACTGGCTATGCGTCCTGCTATCCTTGAAAGGCTAAAGAAAATTCATGATCATAAAATAGATACTTTAAAAGTGCGGGCCCATGGCGATTACCACCTGGGGCAGGTGCTCTTTACCGGTAAGGACTTTATGATTATTGATTTTGAAGGGGAACCAGCGCGTTCTTTCAGTGAACGTCGTTTGCGCCGTTCTCCGCTTCGCGATGTGGCAGGAATGATCAGATCTTTCCATTATGCTGCCTACGCCTCCCTGAACCGCTTCGATACACTGCGGCCGGAAGAAGAGGAGCTGATGGCTAAATGGGCCGAACAATGGTACCATTACAATGCTGGTTTTTACCTGAAGGCTTACCTCGAAGAGGTGAAAGGCACAGGCCTTGTTCCGGAAAATGAAAATGACAGGGAATTGATGCTCAATACCTATTTATTGGAAAAGGCAATCTACGAATTGGGCTATGAATTAAACAACAGACCCGATTGGGTTATTATACCTATTAGGGGAATTAAGTACATCATGGATAAAACCGATAAATAAAGACTGAAATGGCAGACGAAACTAACGATAAAGTAACTAAGAAGAAGGCGCCTTCCACCCGCAAAAAGGCTGAAGCAAAAGCAACAGATGAAAAGAGTGTTGCCGGAGCCAAAAAGAAAACGGTGGCAAAAAGTGGCACAGGAGCTAAGAAAAAAGTGGTGGCAAAGGATGGCGCCACCACAAAAAAAACAACTAAGCCCAGAACAAAAAAAGTAGTAACACAAATGGATCAGGAACCACAGATACAGCAAAGTCAGGAGACGGATACATGGAGCCTGTTTACCGATTTTGATATCCACCTGTTTCGCGAAGGCAGGCATTTCAGCCTGTACAAAAAACTGGGTTCCCATGTAAGGGAATGGCAGGGGCAAAAAGGAGTTGTTTTTGCAGTGTGGGCTCCTAACGCTCAAATTGTGTCGGTTGTTGGAAATTTTAACCAGTGGAACCGCGACAGTCATCCAATGCATCCGCGGATGGATAGCTCAGGTATCTGGGAAATTTTTATTCCGGATCTTGAGCCGGGAGAGGTTTACAAATACTTTATCCGCTCCAACAATGGCTATGAGGTGGAGAAAGCCGACCCTTATGCATTCAGTACCGAGGTGCCTCCTCAAACAGCTTCAGTGGTATCGGACCTTAACTACAGCTGGTCCGACAACAAATATATGGAGAGCAGGAAGGAGAAGGCTGAAAAGCCTAAGCCAATGTCTGTTTATGAAGTACACCTGGCTTCCTGGATGCGTGTACCTGAGGAAGATAACCGCTCCCTTACCTACAGGGAGATGGCTAACAAGCTGGTGAATTATGTGCAGGATATGGGCTACACCCACGTGGAATTACTTCCTGTAATGGAACATCCGTTTGGAGGCTCATGGGGATATCAGGTTACCGGTTATTTTGCCCCTTCCAGCCGCTTTGGATCACCGCAGGATTTTATGTACCTCATAAACGAGCTGCATAATGCCGGTGTTGGTATTATCCTTGACTGGGTTCCTTCTCACTTCCCGAGCGATGAGCACGGCCTGGTATACTTTGATGGTACCCATTTGTTTGAGCATGCCGATCCGAGGAAAGGTTTTCACCCCGACTGGAACAGCTACATATTTAACTATGGCAGGAATGAAGTTAAATGTTTCCTGATCAGCAGTGCCCTGTTCTGGCTTGAAATGTACCATGTGGATGGTTTACGTGTGGATGCTGTGGCCTCTATGCTCTACCTGGATTACTCCCGTAAACAGGGCGAGTGGATCCCGAATGAGCATGGCGGTAATGAAAACCTTGAGGCAATACAGTTGCTGAGAGAATTTAATGAAGCTGTTTACAGCCAGTTCCCTGATACTGATACAATTGCGGAAGAATCTACTTCTTTCCCGATGGTATCACGTCCTGTTTATATGGGAGGTCTGGGCTTTGGTCAGAAATGGATGATGGGTTGGATGCACGATTCGCTTACCTACTTCCAGAAGGACCCTGTGCACCGCCAGCACCACCAGAACGATATTACGTTTAGCTTGTATTATGCATTTTCAGAGAATTTTATGCTGCCGCTTTCTCACGATGAGGTGGTGCATGGAAAAGGTTCTCTGCTCGGAAAAATGCCCGGGGATGAATGGCAGCGCTTTGCAAACCTCCGTGCGCTTTATTCCTATATGTTTACCCACCCGGGAACCAAGCTTATGTTCATGGGCTGCGAAATTGCCCAGCCCGGCGAATGGAACCACGACAGCAGCCTTGACTGGCATCTGCTCGAATACGGCAACCACGATGGCGTCCGGAAAATGGTAAAAAGCCTCAACCAGCTGTACAAAGAGAATCCACCGCTTTACGAACTGCAGTTTGAACAGGGAGGATTTGAATGGATCGACAACAATGACTGGGCAAATTCCGTACTGAGCTATATCCGGAAAGATAAAGAAGGAAATCATTTACTGGTGGTTTGTAATTTTACTCCTGTGGTGAGAGAGAACTATTCCATAGGAGTGCCTGAAGAAGGCAGTTACCAGGAAATATTTAATTCTGATAATACTGAATTTGGCGGAAGCGGCGTTTTAAATGGAGAAGCTTTGGAAACAACTCAGGTTCCGGCACATGGCCGTGATCATTCTCTGTCTTTGACCCTTCCTCCACTTGGTGTTACTGTACTTCAGTTTTTAAAATCGGGAAAAAGGAAGTAAATTACAGTTGTAAATCTAATGCCGGATGTTCCTGTAAAGGAAAATCCGGCATCTTTTTATTATATCGAGTAAATTTTTGTTTGCATGAAAGAGAATCCACTTACCTATCAGGAAGTCATTAACATGGAACTTCCTGAAATTATTGTTTATGTAGCTCCCTTATTTTTTATTTTTGTTGCAATTGAATGGTATATGGGCATCAGGAAGCAGCAAAAATTGTATGATCCTAAAGACTTTGCTGCAGCCACTACTATCGGACTGATAAATGTAGGGGTGAATTTGCTTACTAAAGTTTTTGTTTTTTCCATTGTATTATTTTTTTACAACCTGGTGCCATGGAGTGTTCCTATTACATGGTGGTCATTTATTCTGTGTTTCTTTGTATTAGACCTTTGCAGGTACTGGGCACACAGGATCTCCCATGAGCAGCGGTTCTGGTGGGCCTCTCACGTTACGCACCACAGCTCGGAGCAATATAATTTTTCCGTAGGTTTCCGCTTAAGCTGGGTTCAACAAATGAAGGTAATATTCTTTTTACCTGTACCTCTGTTAGGCTTTCACCCTTTTGTATTCTTTGTTTGCCACCAGATTGCAGTAGTATATCAGTTCTGGATACATACTGAACTTATTGATAAGATGCCACGCTGGGTGGAATATTTCTTTGTTACCCCATCTCATCATAGGGTGCATCATGCCACAAACGATCAGTATCTGGATAAAAATTACGGGTCTACCTTTATTATCTGGGACAGAATATTCGGCACATTTGAGCCTGAAGTTGAAAAGCCGGTTTATGGTATTACAACACCGGTAAACTCTTACAACCCTGTTTACCTTGTGTTTCATGAGTACATCCGGTTGATTAAAGATTTACGATGGGCACGTTCACCTAAAGAGTTTTTTCAGGTGTTGATCAGTGGTCCCGGAGCCGAAATTGTTACCCCTGGCGGTAAAAATGTTACAAAAGTAAGCCCTATGCCGGTGAAGTCCGATAAACCTGCCTCTCCCGCAATGAGGAATTTAAGTGCAGAAAAAAGTACTGGTGGCAGCACGAAGGCTGATATTCCTTCAAAGAAAATAGCCTGAAACAAACAGGTATAATAACTCATCCTTTCAATTATTAATATAACAAACAGGGATGTGCAGAAAATTGAAGCCTTTCCTTAGCCGGAAGGGCTTTTTCTTTTTTAATAAATTTGTTTATTTCGTAACGGAAAGGGAGAGTTCCTCCTCCGGAAATTTTATATCAGCACATGAATAATTCCACAGAATTTACTAAAGAAGAACTGGAACGCTATAGCAGGCACCTGATTATTCCGGAGTTTAATATTGAAGGACAAAGGCGCCTGAAAGAAGCTAAAGTGCTTGTGGTTGGTGCAGGAGGTCTTGGAAGTCCCTTATTGCAGTATATTGTGGCTGCGGGGGTTGGAACTATAGGTATAGTTGATTTTGATGTGGTGGAAGCCTCAAATTTACAGCGGCAGGTGCTGTTTTCCATGCATGACCTTGGGCGGCCGAAAGTTGAGGCAGCAAGAGAGCGGCTTCTTGCCCAGAACCCGTACATTAACATAAATATTTATAATACCCGCCTTAGTTCTGAAAATGCCCTGGATATAATTCGTGATTATGATATAGTCGCAGACGGAACAGACAATTTCCCAACCCGTTATCTGGTAAATGATGCCTGTGTTTTGCTTGGGAAGGTAAATGTTTATGCATCTATTTTCCGTTTTGACGGGCAGCTTTCGGTATTCAATTTTATGGAAGCGAATGGTGAGCGGGGGCCCAACTACCGTGATTTATTTCCTTCACCTCCGCCTCCGGGAATGGTACCAAGCTGTGCAGAGGGAGGTGTAATTGGTGTATTGCCGGGTATACTAGGAAGCTTGCAGGCAAATGAGGTAATAAAAATTGCAAGCGGATTAGGGGAACCCCTGAGTGGAAAGTTAGTGTTAATAGATACGCTCAGCTTTGAGATGAGAACCCTTAATGTGGGAAAAGACGACAATAATCCTTTGTCAGGAAAAAATCCAGTGCAGAAGGAGCTGATTGACTATAAGGAATTTTGTGGTTTCGGAAATGCAGAAACAGAACAGGTTTTCACTCCTGAAGTAAGCGTTTCGGAGCTGAAAGGAATGCTGGAACGGAATGAGGATTTTCAGCTTATTGATGTAAGGGAGCCATACGAATATGAAATCTGTAACATTGGCGGGGAACTGATTCCCCTTAAAAGTCTGGAAGAGCAATTGGATAAAGTTGGAAAAAACACGAAGGTTGTTGTACATTGCAGAAGCGGAAAGCGTAGTGGGGAGGCAATTCAGCTGTTACAGGACAAATATGGTCTGAAGAACCTGTATAACCTTAAAGGTGGTATTTTAGCCTGGGCAGAGGAAATTGATCCGTCGCTGCCCAGATACTAAAGCTGATGCCGGAAGGGAAAAATCAGATTACTGAACATAATTTTTAATTCTTATTTTATCATTTTTAATTCATTATAACATGTCACTGAAACTTGGAGAAATAGCGCCGGACTTTACGGCTGAGACTACAGAAGGTGAAATTAAATTTCACGAATGGCTGGGCGATCAATGGGGGATTCTGTTTTCTCACCCTGCTGATTTTACGCCTGTTTGTACTACTGAACTGGGTGAGGTAGCCCGCCTGAAAGGTGAGTTCGATAAGCGGAATACTAAAGTTATTGCTGTTAGTGTTGATAACCTGGAATCTCACAACAGGTGGATACCGGATATAAATGAAACACAGAATACGAACATGAACTTCCCTATTATAGCGGATGAAGATCGTAAAGTAGCGCAACTATACAGCATGATTCACGAAAGCGCAAACGATAAACTTACCGTCCGTTCTGTGTTCATCATTGGTCCTGACAAAAAGATTAAACTGACAATTACTTATCCTGCTTCCACAGGGCGTAATTTCCAGGAAATCATCAGGGTGCTGGAATCTCTGCAGTTAACGGCAGAATATAGCGTGGCAACCCCTGTAAACTGGGTAAACGGACAGGATTGCATTGTTTCTCCGGCTATCAAGACTGAAGATATTCCTGCAAAATTCCCGAAAGGACATAAAGTAATAAAGCCTTACCTGCGTACTACACCACAGCCAAATATTGACTGATTTAGTCAGGTTTAGTATCAACTGGCAGAAATAAAAAAAATCCCGGCTATTCTTTTGAGGCCACTGAAAAAGGTCTAGATATTTAATATACCTT
>JAFMYY010000036.1 GCA_017948555.1 Cesiribacteraceae bacterium YIM B00369
GCTGCACGGGAAATGGGTTACCGCTCCAACACTTTTGCAAGTATCCTCCGGAAACAGCGCACAAATGCAATAGGGGTTATTGTACCAAGACTGAACAGCCCCTTTCAGTCCTCTGTAATTGCCGGAATGGAAAAAGTTGCCAATGAAGAAGGCTACAACCTGATCATCAGCCAGTCCCTGGAATCTGCGCAAAAAGAGAAGGCCAATGCAAAAACCATGTTCAACAGCAGAATAGACGGCCTGCTGGTTTCACTGGCCTACGATACTGAAAATATTGATCATTTCAATCCTTTCTTTGAAAAGGGTATTCCCGTCCTGTTTTTCGACCGTATTGCTGAGCATAAAAAGTGCACCGGCATTATTATAGACAATATACAGGCTGCCCATAAGGCCACCACTCACCTTATTGAACAGGGCTGCAGGAACATAGTACACGTAACAGGAAGCCTGAAAAGAAACGTGTATGAAGACCGCTTAAAGGGATATAAATACGCACTTATAGACCATGACCTGCCCTATATTGAATCGAATGTAATTATCAGTAAACTTGGAGAGGAAGAGGGAGTTGAAGCTGCTGAGCAGATTCTGAAAATGCAGCCCCTCCCCGACGGCATTTTTCTCTCAAACGACACCTGTGCGGTTGCCTGCATGAAAACACTGAAAAAAGCAGGCATCTCAATTCCTGAAGATATTGCCGTGGCAGGTTTTAACAACGATCCGGCCTCAAGAATTATTGAACCCAACCTTACCACAATTAACAATCCGGGATATGAAATGGGAGAAGTGGCGGTAAGAAACCNCGATCCGGCCTCAAGAATTATTGAACCCAACCTTACCACAATTAACAATCCGGGATATGAAATGGGAGAAGTGGCGGTAAGAAACCTTATTAACCATCTGGGAGGATTGGCGGACATTAATTCAACCAACACCATTACGCTCCGCAGCGACCTTATTGTCCGGGAATCTTCCCTTAAAAGTAAAATACTGAACAGAAACCTTAAAAAAGCCGCATCCTGAACAGACATAATTTAAAATAAGATTAACCAGGTTACCCGTTAATACAGATACTATTACAATCCGGCTAAGCTGCTTAAGGCACATAACAGAAATATAATTTCTCATATTGATTTTTTAATTTTTTAAAATATGACAGATCTGAAATATCTGAATGGTCAGGTGGCTCTGATAAATCACACCCCTGACGACAACAGGACCAATATCTCTATCAGGCTGGCAAACGCAGGAGCTACAATTGTTATTAATGTGCCGGCTATGGAGCAAATTGAAGAGGTTATCGGTAAATATAAAAAGTATGGCATCAGGGTAATTGGCTGCTCTTTTGATGTAACCAACAAAGCAAATGCACGGGAAAAAATTCAGCTGATTGAAAGAGAAGCAGGCCCTGTCAATATCTTTATAAATATGCCGGAGGACATAAGATCCTCAATCATTTAAAAAAATCAGACTGCGTCATTCAGGGTTCATTGAAACAGCAATAAAGCTTCTGCCTCCTCCCGCTCAGGTATAATAGGCCTGCCCGGCATTGATATCCTGCCTTACTTTTAATTTAAGAATCATAAATTACACACACCAATGAATAAAACACCGCGATACTTTTTACTGGTTTTTACCTGGCTGCTTTTGACTGATTATTTGCAAGCTCAGGTAAAACTACCGCGGCTGATCAGTGACGGTATGGTTTTACAGAGGGATACCGAAGTACCTGTATGGGGCCTTGCCTCGCCCGGCGAAAATTTAACTGTTCAGTTTAAAGGCAACACCTATACCACCACTGCCGGTAAAGAAGGAAAATGGGCCTTAACCCTGCCTCCCATGGAAAGCGGGGGGCCTTATGAAATGACTCTTACAGCAAGCAACCAGTTAAAAATTAAAAACATTCTGGTGGGTGATGTTTGGGTTTGTTCCGGGCAATCCAATATGGAGCTTACCATGGCGCGGGCAAAACCGGCATATGAAGAAGTGGTGGCACGGGCTGAAAATTCAAATATACGCCACTTTGATGTACCGGACCGCTATAATTTTAACGGGCCTCAAACTGATCTGGAAGGCGGAAGCTGGATTTCCGCTTCA
This sequence comes from Cesiribacteraceae bacterium YIM B00369, assembly GCA_017948555.1. Taxonomy (GTDB): domain Bacteria; phylum Bacteroidota; class Bacteroidia; order Cytophagales; family Cyclobacteriaceae; genus Nafulsella. The sequence goes on from JAFMYY010000036.1 coordinate 2,095, forward strand.
CCTGAGAATGTACTGCAATTTTCAGCTGTCGGCTATTTTTTCGCAAAAGAGTTGTATGAAAAATATCAGGTACCTGTTGGCCTGATTAATGCCAGCCTGGGGGGCTCGCCTGTGGAAGCCTGGCTAAGTGAGGAGGCATTAAAAAGATTCCCTGTTCCTTATGAGGAGGCATTAAAATTTAAGGACCCCGAACTGATCAGGGACATACAGGAAAAGGACCAGCGAAATCAAAGGGAGTGGTATGCCAGCCTTCAGGAGCAGGACAAGGGTTACCGAAACCCGGACAAGCCCTGGTTTATGCCTGCTATTGATGATACTGAATGGCCGGAGATGAACATTCCGGGCTATTGGGCCGATGAAGATTTAGGCTTTATGAACGGGGTGGTTTGGTTCAGGAAAGAGATTGAAGTTCCTTCTTCAATGGCAGGAAAACCGGCTGAGCTTTTACTGGGCAGGATCGTAGACAGCGACTCAGTATTTCTGAATGGAAAATTCATTGGCACAACCGGCTACCAGTATCCTCCCAGAAGGTATCAGATCCCTGAAAACCTTTTGAAGGAAGGAAAAAACATTCTTGTGGTAAGGATTATAAATAACTCCGGCAAAGGAGGATTTGTAGAGGACAAACCCTACCATATCGCAGCCGGTGAAGACACCCTTGACCTTACCGGGGAATGGCGCTATAAGCCGGGAGCCAAAATGCCCCCTACCCCCGGCACCACCACTATCCGCTTTAAACCGCTTGGTTTATACAACGGAATGATCGCCCCTGTAACAAATTATTCTGTAAAAGGCGTAATCTGGTACCAGGGAGAATCCAACACAGGCAGGCCGGAAGAATATAATGAAATGTTTGCCACACTCATCCGTGACTGGCGGAAACAATGGAAGCAGGATAACCTTCCTTTCCTGTTCGTTCAGCTGGCCAATTTCATGAAGGCAGCAGACCAGCCCGGACCAAGCAACTGGGCCATGTTACGGGAAGCTCAGCTAAAAACCCTTTCCGTGCCCAATACTGCCATGGCAGTAACCATAGATATTGGCGAATGGAACGACATTCATCCTCTGAACAAAAAAGACGTTGGTAAGCGCCTTGCCCTGGCCGCTCAAAAGGTAGCCTACGGAAATAAAGAAACAGTGCATTCAGGCCCCGTTTTTAAGTCCATGAAAAAGAAGGGAAATAAAATTATACTCTCTTTTACAAATACCGGCAAAGGGCTGGTTGATAATAATAAAGGAAACGGTTTAAATGAGTTTGCCATTGCCGGACCTGACAAAAAATTCGTATGGGCACAGGCAAAAATCAAAGGAAACAAGGTAGTGGTCTGGAATGAAAACATCCCTGATCCGGTAGCGGTAAGGTATGCCTGGGCAGACAATCCCGATAAAGCCGGTTTATACAATAAAGAAGGCCTGCCCGCCTCTCCTTTCAGGACCGATAACTGGAAGGAATAATTAATCCGATGCCTGAATACAAACTGTTACATATCAAAAAAAACATTATCACTCAACATTGATTAATTCTTTCATTTGACATGTTTTTCATCAGGAGCATATTTTAACATGCTCCTGATGAAATTCCCTGAGAAAAAGTGCTGCTCCTTTACAAACAGACTCAACAGCGCCCGGCCATATAAATCATACTTTTTATTTGGAAAATTCAGCTGTTAGGCTTAATATTCTATACTTAAATAAGTGAAAATTAAACAAAAGGCGTAATATATGGACGGTTCCATGGCTTTATCATTCCTGAATCAGGGTTTCCTGAAATTATTTACGACATAAAAGCGCATAAAATCCCCGGGCAGGAACCCTGTTCAGCCTTAATACAGTTAAATATATTAAGACCGGCGGATAAGTATTTTCCTGCTCCGCAATCGATTTCAGTCCGGATTTAGCGAATCAGGGCAAAAAAAAGCCAACATGAAAAATAACTATATTCTTACCTGCCTTATTCTGCTGATCTCTCTTTCAGGCTTTGGCCAGTCGGGAAAGTTATTTACGGTAGACACAGAGCTTTCCAGCAGCCTGATCAATCAGGTACATCAGGACAGGAATGGCAACATCTGGATTGCCACTGAGGATGGCTTAAACAGGTACGACGGAGCCAAATTCACTATCTATAAAAATGACGATAAAGATTCCACCTCACTGTTAAATAATTTTATCCGCACCATTTTTGAGGACAGCAAGGGCCGCCTGTTTTTCGGTTTTTTCAACGGACTTCAACATTACGATGCTGCTACTGATACTTTCAGGGAAATTCCTTTACTACTTAAAAGCGGAGAAAAATATGCCGCACATGTGCTCACCCTCCTGGAAAGGAAAAACGGCGAAATACTTGCAGGCACCTCAGGACAGGGGCTAATGGTTCTCAAATTCAAGGGTACCCACATTGAGGCCAGGCAAATTAATCAGTTAATCCCCAGCGACCTGATCAGTTATTTATATGAAGACAAGGAGCAGAACCTCTGGATCTCGACTCAGGACATGGGCCTTTTCCGGCTAAGCAAAAACGGCAAGCTGAAAGATTTTTCAGGCAGCGGATCAATTCCCTGTAACTCCATATCAGGCATTATAGAAGACAAGAGAGGCAGATTATTTGCAGGAAGCTTTAAAAAAGGATTCTTTATGCTCGACAGAGCAACAGATACTTTTAAGTCCATCCCCTGGCCTGAAAAAGAAAACCTGTCTGTATTTTCGCTTGCTCTTGGCAAAGACAGTACTATTTATATTGGAACAGAGGGAAATGGAATGCTTGTTTTTAACCCTTCATCAAACAAAATTTCCGAAAGCAATTTCAATGTAACCTCTTTTGATTTTTCAAGATCGAAGGTACACTCCATTATTGAAGATAACTCAGGAAATATATGGGCCGGAATATTCCAGAAAGGAGTTTTAGTGCTTCCAAACAGCCCTAACAATTTTAATTACATCGGCCATAAATCAATAAAAAGCAACCTTATTGGCTCCGATGCTATAACTGCAATTTACAAAGACCACAAAGGGACTCTCTGGGCAGGCACAGACGGGGATGGTATTTATAAAATAGGGCCTGATGAAAAGCATAGTGTCCATTTTGAAAACACCGGCAAGCCCGGCTCTGTTCCCTCCACCATCATGAGCATTTATGAAGATTCAAATCATGATCTGTGGATTGGTTCCTACCTCAATGGCCTGGCAAAACTCAACCCTGAAACAGGGGAATGCAGCTACATCAGCGACCTGAAAGACAAATATAACAACCCTGTGCAACGGGTTTATTCCATTACTGAAGATGAGCAAAAAAACCTCTGGATTGGCTCCATGGGAGCAGGTCTTTTTAAAATAAATCTGAATACTCTCGAAATCACCAATTTTGAGGCAGTCGCAGGTTCAGAATACCGCGGAGAAGCCAATAGTTTACACAATGGCTGGATAGATTGCCTTTTACTGAGCAAAAAAGGCAAGCTCTACATAGGCTCTTACGATGGCTTAGGCTGCCTGGACCTGAAAACCAACAGCTTCACCAGCACCTTTGGCAAAAACCGCCTGCTCCGCGGACATATTATTTACTCCCTTTTTGAGGATGAGCAGGAAACTATCTGGATAGGAACCTCAAAAGGATTAATGTACATTGATAAAAGCTCACAGGAGATTCGTACCTACAGCATGGAAGATGGATTACCAGGTAATGTAATCAGTTCAATAGAGGGCGACAACAGCAACAATTTATGGATCAGTACCAATTACGGAATTTCAAAATTTGACTTACAAAAGCGTAACTTCTTCAACTTCTATTCTGATGATGGCCTGCAGGGGAATGAATTCAGTAAGAATGCTGCTTTCATGGACGATAAGGGAAGAATATATTTTGGAGGACTCAATGGCATAACTTACTTCAAACCTGCGGAAATTACAACTCAGGGCAAAGAAGTGGATATACATATTACTGATTTTTATATCCATGACCAGGCAGTAAAAAAAGGGATGAAGTCCGGCGGACAGGACATCATTACCACCGCGGTAAGAGAGGCCGGAACATTTAACTTATCCCATAAGGATAATTCCTTCAGTATTGAATTTTCAGCCATGGAATTCATCAACCCTGAACGCATTACCTATATGTATACTATGGATAATCAGAACTGGATCACCCTGCGGCCGGGCACTAACAATGTTACCTTCAATAACCTGGCGCCGGGCAATTATAATTTTAAAGTCAGGGCAAAGGATTACAACACCATTTCCAATACTAAAGAAATTGCTGTAGTTATATCTCCTGTCTGGTATTTCTCCACCTGGGCTAAATCAGTATGGTTCATTATCCTGGCAGGCATTACTTTCCTTATCGGGCATCTTATCAGGAACCGGTACAGAACCCGCAAAAAGATACAGGAACATATCCATGCCAAACAAATTAACGAAGCCAAGCTGCAGTTCTTCATCAATATAGCCCATGAAATACGCACCCCTATGACCCTGGTAATCAGTCCTCTCAAGAAGCTGATGAATGCAAATAAGGACAGCGAAAATCAAAAGGCTTACCAGACCATGTACAGAAATTCCGAACGCATTCTGCTACTTATCAATCAGCTGATGGATATCCGGAAAATTGACAAGGGACAGATGGCATTAAAGTTCAGGGAGGTTGAAATGGTGGAATTTATCAAAGACCTGTATTCCATTTTTGATGAACAAACACAGGCCAGGGAAGTGGAACTCCGGTTTAATCATGAAATGGAGCAGCTAAAGGCATGGGTGGACCCTAAGAATTTCGATAAAATATTACTGAACGTATTGGCCAATGCTTTAAAATTTACGCCTGAACACGGCAAAATTGAAATTCACCTGAGCACAGGAAAAGATCCTGATGCGACAGATGAATTAAAGGAATACTTTGAAATTGTTATTTCCGATAACGGGATCGGGATAGAGGAAAAGGAGCTGGAAAACATCTTTGACTGTTTTTACCAAACCAGAATTTCACAGGATAATTTCAGTGAAGGTACAGGAATTGGCCTCCACCTCACCCGCTCGATAGTTCAGCTGCACCGGGGCACCATTAAAGCTGAAAATAACAAAGACGGACAAGGCTGCAGATTCACTATCAGGCTGCCTTTAGGGAACAGCCACTTACTGCCTGAAGAAACAGGTAACCCGTTTGTTGTAAATAAACAACCCGAACCACTTATTCCGGCTATTCCGCTTATTTCGGTTGATGGGGATGAGATAAAAATAAAATCAAAAAGCAGGCACAGGGTACTCGTGGTGGATGATGATGATGAAATCCGTAAGTACATCTGCGAAGAACTGGCACCGGATTACCACATGCTGGACTGCTCCAATGGAAAAGAAGCACTTTCACTCGCGCTGGCTAATCCTCCCGACCTTATTATCAGTGATATTATGATGCCGGAAATGGATGGAATTACCCTCTGCCAGAAAATAAAGCACAATGTAAATATTAATCATATACCTGTTATACTGCTAACAGCCAAATCGGGAGAAGAGGACAACTTAGAAGGAATAGGTATTGGCGCTGACGGGTATATTGTAAAACCATTCAATATTGAGATACTCAGCAAAACGGTTAAGAATATAATCAGAACCAGAGAAATGCTGCGGAATAATTTCAGTGGCAATCAACAGCAAACAGACAAGATTAAAAAGGTAAGTATGAAATCTGCTGATGAAAAATTAATGCAGAAAATCATGGATATCATCAATAACAACATTGGAAACTCCTCTTTTAATGTTGAAATGCTGGCTGCGGAAATTGGCATCAGCCGTGTTCACCTGCACCGGAAAACAAAGGAGCTTACCAACCAGTCAACCAGGGACCTGATCCGGAATATCCGTTTACAACAGGCGGCGAATTTATTAGCCAGCAAAAATCTTAATATTTCGGAGGTTGCATTTGCAGTTGGTTTTACTAACCTTGCCACCTTTTCCACTGCTTTCAAGGATTTCTTCGGAGAGTCGCCCACTAATTATATGGAAATGCAGCTCAAACAGCTGAACAAATTACCCTGATATAAATCTGATATAAAGTAAGCCCGCCTGAAATGACAAGGAAGCAGGGGAAATGGTGCTGTCCTCAACACCCCCGGACTTAAGCAATACCCCTTTCTCCTCCGGATATCCGAATCGCCCCGGGAATTCACCAGATTACTCCATACGAAGCAGTAAAAAAAAAGAAAAGCGGTGCAGATAAGGCTCTGCACCGCTTTCTATATTGATCCAACACTTGTAAATAATCGATTATCCTTACACTTTCTGAAAAATTCAGGATAAAAGCCTGGTACAATCCTGATTAATCAGATTAATTATATTCCGGGTTCTGATAATTAGCAATGTCGCCTTCCATAGCATCTAACTGCACCTGAGGAACAGGGCGCAGATAGTGATGAGGCTGAATATTTCGCTGTACCGTTACAGGCGTATGGTCACCATACTCATTTCCCGCAATTTCGTAAGTAGAGGCGAGTTCTTCCCACTTCTGGGTACGGATTAAGTCGTACCAGCGATAACCTTCTCCATAATATTCACGGGAACGTTCAGCCAGAATATAGTTAATGTCTATAACGTCCGGAGTTGCAGCGACCATTTCTGCGCTATTGTCTTCCACTCTGGAAGTGTTTCCGTTGTTATCCCAGCGCCATACTCCGGCACGTGCACGAATTACATTAATCAGCTCCCGTGCGCTTTTACCAGCTTGTGTAGTTGCTCCTTTTACAGCAGCTTCGGCTGCTACAAAATAAAGCTCCGAGAATTTAGCAATGTTAAAAGGACGGGTACTTGCTGCATTCGGCTGTCCTAATCCCTCCCCGTTATCGGTGCGGTAAGGACCAAGCTTCCAAAGACCAGGATATACAATCCTGCTTATTCCGCTTGGAGCTATTACAAAATCAGATCTTCCGGGCAGCTCTCCTGCACCAATATTGCTTTTACCTGCCCCTGAAGGGTAATTAACAGGCATTGCCGGTTCTTCATCCAGAAAAGTCAGTATTGCCCCTCCCGGCTCAACCGGCAAAGAGTTAGCGTTGTAAACCACAGGTGCGTCAACACCTCCTTTAGGCCAGTTGCCACGATAAACGGTTGTAAAGGTGCCGTCGTAGCGGGAATCGTTTGTTTTGTCGGCAAAGGTATTTGTAATTGCGCCAATGGTAGGAGCCATACGTGTCCACGGACGTCCGAGGTCCTGCGATGCTTCACGCTGAACAGAACTAATAGCATTGGTCCAGTTTGGATCAGTAGCACTCCTGATATTTGTATAATTCCAGGTCATCATCCAGCCGGCAAAGTTATCGGGGGCATTACCATTGGACCAGGTAAGGCTTGCTGCATTGTAAAACTCGCTTGTCTCCGTGCGGTCAGCGTACAGCAGAATTTCGCTGTTACGGTCGTTTGTAGCCACGTTTACATCATAGAACGTTTGCTGCAAAGTAAAAGGCCCGGGGTTATCAATGGCAGTTGCTGCCACATTGTATGCCTGCTGGTAATACCACTGAGCATCATGCCCGTCAGGGTCAGTGCGGGGAGTCTCCGGATAAGTAGGAATGTTGTTCGGGTTTTCAAGCCACCATGCGTAAGTAAGGTAAGCTTTTGCCAGGTAAAGGCGCGCAAGCGTTTTAGTTGCCCCTCCGGTTACACGACCAGCTTCAGGTAAATCTGTTACTGCCCGCAGCAGATCAGGGAATACAGCTCTTGTATATACCTCAGGTACAGTGTTACGCACAGAGGTTCTTACAGGATTAGTGTTGAACGCCAGTTCTCCTGCCCCCAGGTCCAGTGGCACTCCGCCAAACGTTTGTACCAGCATAAAATAATCGAACGCACGGAAGAACCTTGCTTCGGCAATCAGTGCATCCGAAATGGTTCCTACTTCTTCTGCATTTTCAATAATACCGTTGGCAGTGTTAATGTTTAGAAAAGCGGCTCCCCATAAAACATCGGCACGACTGTCCTGGGCAGTAATCTCGCCCCGGCCTGAAAGGTCCATAATCAGAAAGTTCTGATCCGCACTCTGCGCATAGGTTACTTCATCAGTACCGGTTTCAGTAGTGTTATAGTAGTACGCTTGTCCGTATATATAACGCAGATGAGCGTACATTGACGTTAGTCCGCCATAAACCCCTCTTTCTGTTTGAAAAAATTCAGGCGTATAAGTAGCCCGCGGCTGTTCATCCAGAATATCATTACAGGAGTTCAGGGACAGCGACAACATCAGAGCCGTCCCTATAAAAGCTTTATTTTTTATGAATTTCATCTTTATCTTTTTTAAAACCTGATATTAAGACCAACAAGGTAGTTCCTCGTTGAAGGTGCGTTGGTGCCAATCGTAAGCAGACGCGCCGGAACACCACTAGTAACAGCCACATTTTCGTCAGCGTATGAGTTAGTTTCAGGGTCCATACCTGATTCTCTGTGGTATGGCGAGAACATCACAAAAGGATTCTGTGCAGTAGCATAAACCCGAAGGCTGTTAATACCGATTCTTTCCAGCCAGTTACTGTTATTGAAGTTATAACCAAGTGAAACATTCCGGATCTTCAGGTACGAGGCATCAAAATACCCCAGGGTACTGCCATATTTTGGATTATCGCCACTTCTGATCCCTGCAGGGTCCGGATATCTGGCATTGGTATTCTCCGGTGTCCAGTAATCAACCCTCACGTTATTCCGGCGTCCGCTCAGCATATTCAGGTATCCTGAGGATCCATAGAGCGTGCTGTTAAGAATTCCTCCGCCCTGAAAGGCTGCCACAACGGTCAGGTCGAATCCTTTATATCCTACCCGGGTGTTGAAACCTCCCTGGAAATCAGGATTTGCGTTTATAACCTGGCGGTCTTCAGGGTTAATTTGCCTTACGGGCACCCCTTCCTCATCGTAATCGCCGGTGTATCTTACCTTGATCATCCCTACATTGCCGCCCGGCTCCAGAACATCCAGATGCGGATCACCCTCCTGCCAGAGGCCTAAATACTCATAGTCGTAGATAACATTGACAGGTTCTCCTTTGAACAACCAGTTGGTTCTGTCTTCATCAGCTCCCGAAGCAAGCGAAACAATTTTATTGCGGTTACCATAAATGTTAACTCCGGCTTCCCATGTCCAGCCGTTTAAATCATCCAGAATAAGGCCATTAAGCGAAAACTCCAGTCCTTTATTCTGAATTGCCCCTATATTACCCGTGTAACTGTTTACACCCGATGTAGCAGGCAGATCAAGACTCAGCAGAACATTTTCGGTGTTTGTTATATAATACTCTACAGTACCTGAAAGGCGGTTATTCAGGAGGCCAAAATCCAGACCATAATTCCATGTTTTGGAAAACTCCCATCCCAGGTTTGGGTTAGGCAGTTCCGATACGTAGTACCCGGTCTGGTAATTATCCGGACCGAAGTTGTAAGGCCTGGTAGCTAAACGCCCAAGCGTGGAGTATGGCGGTATAGCCTGATTGGAAGTTTGCCCGTAGCCCACCCGCAGTTTCATCATATTAACAAGATCCACATTGTCCATGAATGATTCTCTGGCAATGTTCCATCCGGCCGATACCGCAGGATAGGTATTCCATTTATATCCCGGTGCCAGCCTGGAGGAGCCATCAGAACGAACAGTAACGCTTAGCATGTAGCGGTCATCGTAAGAGTACATGGCGCGCCCCATATAAGACAATAATCCGCTCCTTTCATACCATTGGTCATCAGGATTAACTGTTATTTCGCCGGCAGCCTGCCCAAGGTTATAAAACTGGAAGGCATCGTTGGGAATATCCCTTGCCGCCATACGTGAGCGGTTCATTTGTCTTTCCGCTGCTGAATACAATCCCACCACATTTACAATATGCTTTCCTGCAAAGGTGCGGTCGTAAGTCAGCAGGTTTTCAATAGTCCAGTCGGCAATAACCTGGTTACTTACAGAAGCAGTTGAAGGGGTGGTTGCATCAACGTTGTTTATCCCCGCTGCTGTGTAGGCACCTCCCTGACTCTGGCGGTAATTTAAACCAAGGTTGACACGGTACTTCAAACCCTCCACTCCCGGAATTTTAACTTCGCCGTAGATGGTATTATATGTTGCTAAAGCCCTGGTTTCACTCAGCCACCTGTCGCTTAAATCTTCCACAACACCTCTTGTGTACAGCCATGTATCATCCAGCGGCATTCTGATGGTCCTTCTTAATGTGCCATCACTACTGTACGGGCTGGCAAGAGGCGATAAGCTTAAAATATTATACAAGCCCACGTTAGAGCCTTCTGTAATATTATAGTTATTATATGTATTGAAACCGATGCGGAAATATTTACCTATTCCCTGATCCAGACTTCCGCGCATTGAGTACCGGGTGTACTGCTGGGTAGGAATCACGCCTTCATCCTCATAGTAGCCTAAACTAAAGTTATAGCGGCCCTGTTCAGTACCTCCTGAAACACCAAGATCGTGACTTGTTGTTATACCTGTTCTGTATAAGAGGTCCTGCCAGTTGGTATTTACACCCTCTGCCTCATCCTGCCCCAGCTGTCCGGCAAACTGTCCGGGTCCGGCTGCCTGACGCAGCGCAAAAAACTCCGGGCCGCTCATCATGTCATACTCAGAAAAAACATTCTTCACTCCATAAAAACTATTATAGGTTACCTGCGGCTTTTGCCCTGCTTTTCCTGCTTTAGTAGTAACTAATATAACACCGTTGGCACCGCGCGAGCCGTAAATAGCGGTCGCGGAGGCATCCTTCAGGATGTCAATGCTCTGGATGTCATTAGGGTTAAGATCTGAGATATTCCCCGGGAAGGGGATACCGTCCAGAACTACCAGCGGATCGTTACTGCCCGAAATTGAGCGCGTACCCCTGATCCGGATTTGCATGGAAGCACCCGGCTGGGACGATGATTGGGAAAACTCCACACCCGGCAAACGCCCCTGCAGCGCCTGTGAGATATTACCTGTCTGCACCTGGGTTATTTCTTCTGCACTGATTGAAGCAACAGAACCTGTAACAGCTTCCTGCCGCTGAGTACCGTACCCGACAACAACCACTTCCGAAAGCGCTTCAATACTTTGAACAAGGTTAATATTGATAACAGACCTGCCTCCTACTGTTACCTCCTCCTCTTCATACCCAATGAACGAAAATACCAGCACAGGATCCTCACCAGGCACTTCAAGGGAGTAATTTCCACTTAAATCAGTAATAGTACCGGAGGAAGTACCCCTGACCATAATGTTAACCCCCGGCAGACCTTCCCCTGTTAATTCATCAACTACCCGCCCTGTTACAACAGACTGGGCATAAGCAGCACCAGGTAACGCAATCAAAAGCGCCAAAACCAGAAGCGACTGAAGATGCCTCAGGCACCTGCACCTCTCATTTAAAAAAAAACGTAAAATTAAATTTTCCATAGAATCTTTAGAAAAAGGATTGAACTAAAAAAACACCAACAAAAAGATTTATTTCCTGCAGCCGAAGCAGTTTTTATCAGAAACAGAAATAGCTGTAAATGCAGCCAAAGGGCAGCAATACCTAAAAACCCCGGCAAACCAGCTCCGGGAAATATTAATCAGCAAAGACCGGAGGCAACTTTAAAAACTTCCTCCTGGTATTATGTCCACAATCGATTGTGAACATAAACTTCAATATAATTTTTGATTTTCACAACCGATTGCATAAATATTTTCATCAAACACAAACTTATAACGATTATTACAATAATATTACCCAAAAATACAATTTATGCTTATTAGTAATACTTCATTTCTATTCAAAGGAGGGATAACAGACAATAAAGTGTTTTATTTTTTATGTTTATTGCATCAATGAAACCGATTACATTATATGTTTCACATCAAGAACTTCATGTCCCGTTGCCAGAATTACAGATGAAATCCGCTGGTATACCCCTTGAATACCCTCATTATCCTCGCCTGATACTACTTTTCCGGTATTAATCCTGCCTTGCTGAGGCTCCTGAAAATAATAATATTCAGCTGACAGATCTGTGATATCAATAGTTTCCGGCAGAGCACCACCCGCGGAGGCCCGTGCCACTCCAACTAAAAAAAACTGAACAGAAACCCCTGCCAGTGCATATTTTACCACATGCAGGTTTTGTCGTAGTAATTTTCTCATATAATTATTATTTGATTTATCCTGATTAAATTACCTCTTCCGGCCAGGTCTGCAAACAAACCGGGTTTCGGATGTGTATTAAAAAAATCACCTGAAACAGAGCTAAAGGATTATTCCGGTATTTTTTACCCTGCATTGAATCCCCTCTTATCAGTTACTGCCATTGAAAATCCTTATTGTATTTCGCCTTTTCTGAATGGATTTTTTGTGGCATACATTCCAATGTTGGTACCCGTAAAGCCATATGAATTGGCTGTGGACAGGTACCGGGCATCAACATTTTCAGCAAGCTGATTCCAATCCTCATCAGCAAAGGCATAGTAAAAATTGTAATGCTTCCCTTCCGACACTACTTTTAAGCCTATAGGATAATTTCCTTCAGGGAGTTTTTCAGCTGCAAGTATTTCAGCTCCTTTAGCAGATATCCTTTCCAGAGAAATTTTTCTGTTGTTGCCGTCTTTAGATACTGAGAGAAAATATTGATGCGTTTCGTCTTTGAAAAGAAGGAGTCCTGCAGCTTCATTATCATCAGCGGGCTCAAAATAAAGTTTTGTGGCACTTTCGAACTTATGGTGCTGCATACGGCGGGAAACAAAGGCCGGTGTTTTTAACTCACTTGCATTTACACCGGCACACTTCAGCGAAAGAAAGCCAGGATTAGCGGTTAATGAATATAAATCGTTTGCCTTGCCTCTCAGCAGCATCCACTGGTGCCCGAGACTGGCATCATTAAAGTCATCCTGCTTTTCAAAATTCCCGAAAGTTACTTCATCATCCCGCTGAAGCCCCTCCTTTTTCACGATCATTGGAATCAGTTCATCCCCCCGTGTCATATAAGGATAACCATCTTCGCTCCAGTTAACCGGCATCAGGAATGTTTCGCGCCCGAGGTTCTCGAATTTACCTTCTATGGGGCGACAGGCCAGAAAAACAGACCACCATTCTCCATTCTTAGCCTGAACCAGATCGGCATGGCCGGCGCAGGTTACAGGGCGGGGACGGTCAGGATCCAGATGCCTTTGGGTAAGAATCGGGTTCTCCTCCCATGATTTAAATTCCCCCATCGGTTTATCGCCCTTAAAAATAACTTCCGAATGCTGCGGCCCCGTACCACCCTCTGCGGACATCAGTAAATACTGACCATTTATTTTATACATATGCGGCCCCTCAATCCAGATAGGTTTATCTTCCGGACGGGCGCCTCCGTTTACCAGCATCTTCCGGGGACCTGTGGTTTTGTCGGTTAGCGGGTCAAATTCCTGAATTTTAATAGCCCGGTGGCCATCATACAGGACTGGCCCTTCAGGCTCATCATTGTTAATTATATAAGCCTTTCCGTCCTCATCAAAAAAGAAAGACGGGTCAATACCCGGTACTTCCGGCAACCATATCGGGTCAGACCATGAACCAAAAGGGTCTGTGGTTTTAACAAAGAAGTTTCCTCCGCCAATATTGGTTGTAACCATATAGTAGGTTTTATTGTGAGGATTATAGCTGATTGCCGGAGCAAAAATTCCCTGACTCACCCTCTGTCCATCCAGCTTAAGTTGAGATGGCCTGTCCAGCACATGGCCAATCTGCTTCCAGTTTACCAGATCCTTACTATGAAAGATAGGCACCCCCGGGAAGAAGGAGAAAGTGGAGGTTACCAGAAAGTAATCTTCTCCGTTTGTACACACACTGGGGTCGGAATACCAGCCGGGCAGAACAGGATTATAGAAATAATCCTTACCCGGCAATGGATTTTCAATGTAAAAATCATCCATTCCTTTATAAGAGAAGTAGTCAAAATGCGCTCCGGCCTTCCCGGTGGGTAAATCTGTCCCATTATCTTTTGATTTGTCTGATACCCCTGAATTACCTGCACAGCTAAAACAAAAGGCAAGTACCCCCATTATTATGTTTAACAGCCCTTTTGATTTCTGATTCTTCTTCATTATCCTTTTAGATTATTATATATAATTCTGAACTTTTGCATCAGCCCGTCATTTTCCCAACTTTTCAACCCTGTCTCCGGTAACGTTTGCAATTTTTGGTTTCAAAGCTGCACGGCTCCTCAGTTTATTAAGACTGGCCACACCTGATAATCACCATTCCTGAAAAACATTAAATTCCGCATCAGACACCTTTACCAAAATTATATACATGTAAAAAAAACCTTTCAACCAACAATATTTCACTTACCCGAAAACAAAGATATTTATCTGAATCCTATGGCAACCATTTTCATGTTACATGTCCTTTTTACTATGTTACATCCTTCATGAAACATGTTACATATGTTTGTTTTTATGTAACATAATGCTTCTGGCATCATTTAAATGAGGTTTTTTTTGATAAGGGAGAAGATGAAAAAGGAAGGTAATATTCTTAAGAAAAAAGTTTACATTTTACCCTGTAAAAATCGTTATGCCCGCGCCGTAATACGGGTAATTTTCTTTTACAGACGTTGATTTGCAAAGCCCCGGAAAGCCAGAAGGACAGGCAAAAGCATGAAGGTGTTCAATCCTTACAGTTACTGCACAAAGTGTAATGTTTGATCCCAACTTATTTTTTGTACTCATCCACTTTCATCCCTGAGTCCGAGGTACCTGTTCCGGACTTAACCTTCAGAGTATAAAATTTGCTTTTGACGCGGGGTACCTGTATGAAAATCATCCCGGCCGGCATAATCTGCTTCCTGATATCCTGCCATCCACATAAATTATAAATACCGGGATTTTCCTATTCCAGAAAAAGAATTGACCCGTTAAATTCACCCCCTCAGAAGGTTAAGAATCAAACCGGAGCAAAAAAAGAAGTGGAGCAAAAAATCACTCCACTTCAATATTGATCATGATACTTAACAGATATGGATGATCAATCCAAAGAAAATATATACACAGTTACGTTTGAGTAATGAAAACGTGAAAAAACAGATTTTAGTCTCCGAAATAAGCATCAACTGTTTCAATGGAGCCATCTGCTCTGTGATTAAGTTCTGTTACTTTTATGTTCCGGAGATGGGTTACCCCTCCCGATAATTGTGTGTCATGGTAAAACAAATACCACTTGCCATCCTTTTCAATAATGGAATGGTGGTTTGTCCAGCCTAAGACCGGCTCCAACACCACCCCCTGATAGGTAAATGGTCCGTATGGGTTATCACCAACCGCATATACTATCCGGTGCGTGTCGCCGGTGGAATAGGAAAAGTAATATTTGTCGTTATACTTATGCACCCAGGCTGCCTCAAAAAAGCGTCTTGCAGAATCTGCAGTAAGCAATGGCTTTCCATTTTCATCCAGGAGCTGTACATCTTTAGGGGCTTCGGCAAAGCTTAGCATATCATCACTCAGGCGGGCTACCTTAGGCATTACCGCAGGCTGATCATCAGCAGGGTAGCTGTCTTCCTGAGTATATGAGCCTGTAGTCCAGCGCTGCAGCTGGCCACCCCAGATACCTCCGAAATACATATAATATTCACCGTCGCCATCCTTATAAACGGCAGGATCGATACTAAAACTATTAGCTATTGGCTCTGGCTGTGGCTTAAAAGGTCCTGCCGGAGATGAACTGGTGGCTACACCTATCATGAAAATATCCTGTTTGTCCTTCACCGGGAAGTACAGGTAATAAGTACCATTTTTATGAGCCGCATCCGGAGCCCAAAGCTGCCTGCCAGCCCAGGGAATATCTTTTATATCCAGTGCAACGCCATGGTCAGTAACCTCCCCCCCAACTTCATCCATCGAATAAACATGGTAATCGCGCATATCAAAATGGGACCCATCATCTTTTTCAGGAACACCAGCATCAATATCGTGCGATGGGTAAATGTAAATTTTACCATCGAAAACGTGTGCGGAAGGATCCGCCGTATAAATATCCTCTACCAGGGGCTCCGACAGAAATTCTCTTTCTGAGGTTGTACCCGTACCCTGTGTTCCGGCAGATTCTGTTCCCCCATTCTGACATCCAACCGCCATTATTGTCATTCCTGCCAGTACTACTGCAGGAAATTTCCTGTTCTTCTTTCTTACCATGACTTATATTTATAATTAATTTAATATATGCAAACACCAGTTCGTATATAAAACAATTTCACTGTCCGGCCCCGGAATCTGAAGCCAGCATTTTTCCGGAAAGGTAAACTCTCCTCCGGACCAAATTGCTTTGAATACTGAACATTCTGTTAAAAAGCCCCGAACTCAGCATAGAGCTTTTATTTGTACAATCCCACTTTCTCAAAAACATCATAAGGCTAATCCAAATCATTAAAATGTGTTGTACAGCATTTTCTTTTCCTGATAAATGCGGTTACACCGCTACATAGATAATGGTCAGGACTTATCCGGCTTTACCCCTCCTGCTTTACCTTATGTTGAATTAATAACATAAAGCAAAGCAGGATACTTTTTCGGGAAAGGGCAAATGCTAAAAAAACGCTGCTAAGCAGAATACTCTGAAAACTTCTTCAGCAAATATATTACAGGATGTTCCAAAAAGCCCTGAACTTTTGTTACAAGCCTTTTTCCATATGTTACATCAGGACAGTTTCATGTAACAATTACTTTCCCTTATGTTACATTTTGCCTGAAAGAACCTTTTCAGGCCCATTTTTCACAAAAAAATACAGGAGAGTAAACCATAGAAGGAAGCGGCTCCTCAGGCTGCTTCCAAAAAAAACACATCCGGCTCCCCCGGCAGAAAAACTTTTAGCAGTTCCAAAGCCTGCGGCATATTGGTAATTATTTGCCGGAGTTTTACAACCGGATCCGGAGACACTACAGGTAAAAATAAAAGGATGGATGCCATCAGTGGCTGTCATAAAACAGGAAAGCGGTACAAAGATTCCTCTGTACCGCTTTCCTGTATATGATTAGCAGTTGCTAATCTCATTATTTTCTGTTTTTCAGCATCCCTCCGGAAATTGGATATCTCATGCTTATAAAGCCCCATTCATACCATGGCAGTAACTTACATTTTTCAATTTCCCCGTCTTTAATTATCTACCATCTATTAATGGGTTGCAGTTAATTGATTGTTTGCCTTTCATTTAGTGCTTAACTAATTCACAAACCGAAGCCGGACAATATCCTTTCCAAAGCTGCTTTGCACCAGCAATTTAAATTTTAAGACAAAGTGGCAGATGTTTTATAGCCTTTCATACTCCAGTGATGCCATAATAAATGTTCCTATTGCTTTCCCTTCATTCTCAACAATTGTAACATCTTTTCCGCACAGGTAATAATTAACTGTTCCGGTACGTGATGGGTCTTTGGCAGGACCTAAGCCGGCCGAAGCACAGGTTTGTATAATATTGGTTTTACCTTCATCTTCACGGATAAATGTCTTAAGCAAACCCTGGTAAGCCTTTTCTGCCACAGGCTGGTAAGTTGCTTTATCAAGGAGGCCAAGTCTGATTCCTTTCAGATAAGAATAAGTAAATATAGAGGAGCAGGATGCTTCTAAATAATTAGGCGCCGTACACACGTTATAGACCTCTCCTGCTATTGTATCTCCTTTGCCATCAGCAGTTTTTGTTGCGTCATACTGCAACAGTTGATACCATACACCTGATTCCTGATCCTGCCGGCGTTTCAGCCCTGCCGCTACCTGCCTGTAAATATTCAGTACATCATTATAATCCTTGTGGTCTTCAGGCATATATTCCAGTACATCAGCCAGTGCGGCAAAATACCAACCCATGCCACGACCCCAGAACTCTTTACTGGCCCCTATAAAAGGTTCTTCCTTATTGGCCCAGAAGGAATTCGGATCGCCTGGATCTGCAGACCACGCATGGTAGTTCAGCTGCTTTTCCGGATTATAAGTATATTGATGAACGGTTTTGAACTGCAGGGCAATGTCATCCCAGCTTTCCGGATGCTCATCTGAACCTGGCTTACCAAAGTTATGCTGCCATTGCGCATAAAGAGGCGACCCCATGTATAAACCGTCGAGCCACATCTGGTTAGGATAAACAGCTTTGTGATAAAACCCACCGGTTCCGGGTAATTCTTCCGGTATGCGCTCGTGTTCGTACTTTAAGGTATTTCGAAGCATGGTCGCGGCAGTCTTATACCGTTCGGCATCTTTGGTGTTGCCTTTTCTCATTTCCTCCTCATAAAGAGTGAAAAAGATTCTTCCCGCAGGTAAGTCATCGATATTACTGGGCCTGATTGCAGAGCCTCCTCTGGAATTTAGAATCATAGTGCCATCTTCATTAAGATTCCTGTCTGCAAACGCTTTAACGGCTTCATAATATTCTGTTTTCTCCGGATACATTATCCAGGCTTTAAGTACAGCACTTGCAACAAGTCCCGAAACATAATCCCATTCAGTATCAGCCAGTTTAGCCTGATGGTGTCTGTTCGTGTAAAAATCAACGAGTCCGTGCGACTCAACCATTCTCTGCGACCATTTTGGTGAGTCTTCTTTCCTGATTGAGCTACATGCAAGCATAAACAAGGAAATTGCAAGTAAAAGATAGTTTTTCATGATGTCAATTTTAGTACAGATTTAGTGGATGGACCCGCGACTTAATCAGCATAGCAGGTCTGATCTATATTTCAGGTGCTGTTTCCTCAAACCGGAAGCTGGTCTGTTTTTTGGGCATTAACGGTTGCATATAAAAACAGGGCCTGATTTAAGAGCCGGTTTGCCAGCCGGGGGGTTAAATTAATAAATGGCAGTGAACTTTGCTAATTCACTAATCCAGCCATTGTTTTTATATTGCACTGTGTTTAAGGTTCTGTTTATTTTCAAATCTTAGTATATAACTCTTTCTCCCGTTTTAAATCTGTGGAATGATGGACCTCTAAAAAATAATCCAGCTGCCATTTTTGTGTACGCTCCGCTTGTTTGCTTTTCGTAATATCCCACGGTGAATAAACCCGAAAAGCTCTTTTGCCTTCCTTTTTACCGGTTGAGATTATTCCTTTTTTTATCAGTACCCATTTTGGAAAAACAAACTGCCCAAAGTGATTTTCAGTCCGGACGTTTACCACAAAGTAATCAAATGGGTCAGTTTCATAAAATGGCTCAATTGGCCCCTTTTCATTCCGTTTCCAAAAGGTCACGAATTGGCCGCCTTTCTTTGGTGTTATTTTGGCATTCCTGCAAATAATATCCAATCCGTTCAGTTTGAATTGACAGGCATTATATTCCACGCTTTCGGATTCAATTATAAGGTCTGAAATTTGAAGAGAATGCTTCTCATAAACATTCCTTATTATTTCCGCCAATTCATTGTTCAACCTTCCTATTCCAATCATTGCTTAATTGTTCCCGATGCTTTTCCGCATTACCCAATTTGTCTGAAATAACAGTTAACTGCTGCTTTTCCTTTAGGAAAGCGGAAAAACAACATTTATAAACGTAAAGAAAATCTTTATCCAGTTGCTAATTAAGACAGGAACAATTTAAAAGAAAATGCAAACTGCCGGTCCGGCTCACACAGTTTTATTTTCGCTCCCCGGGGTTACAGCGCGTTTTTTATCAATTAATATATCCCCAAAGTCCCTCATTAATTTCTTCATCCGCGTCATAATGAGAGCATTATGCAATTTTGAATGCGCCTTTTCTAAAAGCTCTAAGCTTTCGGTTAAACCGTCATTACTTATTTCCTCACTTTTAATATCTGT
The DNA here is from genome assembly GCA_017948555.1 of Cesiribacteraceae bacterium YIM B00369. GTDB lineage: Bacteria > Bacteroidota > Bacteroidia > Cytophagales > Cyclobacteriaceae > Nafulsella. Next base: position 21,829 of record JAFMYY010000036.1, read on the forward strand.
TATGTTAATAGCTTTCAGGAGCTCTTTGTCTATCATGACCATTCAATTATATTAGATTAAATGCGCATCAACCTGTGTAAAATAACAATAAATTACCATTATTTATTCAGGTGCAAAAAAACAGCAACAATCATTTTGCAGGTAAATTTTTATCCAATCGTTTTAAGACAGGCAACGGGTACTAAAATCGCAGACTCCGGAATCCGTTTAGCTGTTAAAATACGGGAAACATAAATTTATTCAGCAAACAACCAGGTAATCCTTTCAGCGGTCGCTTTTTACTGGATACCCACATATTTTTTAAACAAATTTTCGAATGCTCATCATGAATCCCAGATGCAAGCCTTCGTGATAATTATTATATGCTATTGCCTCTTCCAGAGAGCCTAAGTGAAATCCCATACTGGTCGTCCGTTCATTATAGATTTGGAATTTCCCATCAGTTAAGTCTGACTCAGTTTTTTCTATATGTGAAACTAAGAGCTCCTTCATTTCTTTTATCTCATTTTCTGAAGCTTCTTTTGCAGGTTTTGTCCCGGGCTTATAAAGGTTTGTAAATTCCTCTGAAATGTATTCCTTTAAACCTGATGATTTATATATCAATACTTGTTGAGCAACTATTATATGCCCTATATTCCAAATCAGATTATTATTAAACCTTTCAGGAATTTTATTCAATTGCTCCGGAGAATACTTATCAAAATATTCTAAATAAAGTTTTCTGTTTGTTTTCCAGATTTTGACCGTAGATTTCATATCATGTTTAATGTTTACAAACTTTTTTTATAGAAGCCACGGAGGCATATAAATATGCTTTATTGCTTCCCAAAGCAAATACATTATTTTGAGGATTAAAATATTTTATAATTAAATCCCAGGGTTAAATAGTAGGGAATCAATGGGGTGGTTTTAAAATCCTGAGAAACCACCTTGCCTGTGTTTAAAGTTATATCTGACTTTTTGAAGGATAATCCTGTTTGAAAACCGTACAAAAAATTCCCTCCTGTAGCAGGATCGAACCAGCCATCATGCACATTCTGCAGGATATTTTCTTTATAAGAATCAGTGTGATAAAAATGTGTCACAATTGCTTTGTCAAAACCAGCTTCTCCTGCAATAAACCAATCAGGCTTATAATAACCAAAAAAGCCTTTGATATCACTTCCAAAATTCTGCAAGCGGACCAATGAGTTTTCATACCTTCTGTAAATAGCATTTAAAGATAAACCTCCTTTTAAATATGGTTGATTTAAAAGCACAATCTGACCTCCTGCTCTTACCTTAAGGTCATCAAAAAGGTTCTGCCCGAACGGGATGGAAACATTACCATTCAGTACTATAGGAATACTCCTGCCTGGCTGATAAGCGTAGCCCTGGCTGTATGACAAACTATAGTCCCAGCCAATTCCCAAATTTACAAGATGTTTTGTACTTTCTAATGCATTCCAGTTAACTGTCTGTGCTTTGCCCTGCTGTAAACAGCTTACCGCCAGCAGCACGAACAAAATTATTTTCATTTTCATCTTCTTCTTATTTCAGTGAATTCAAATAATTTAAAACTACAGGGTGTACAAGCTTCCACTTAAAGTAAATCATCTCATGCCCTGTATCATCTATCTGCACTATTTCTGAGGCGGAAAAAAAAGCAGCTTCTTTCCGGGCAAAACTCAATCCGTAAGATTTGTTATTTTCTCCATATAAAAAAAGCACTCTGGCTCGATACTGATCCAGGTCTGTTGTAAAGTCAAAGCCTTCATTCTCTGAAATATCAACAAAGGCTTGCAGAACCACCGCACCGTTTCTCCAAAATGGCGAAGGACCTTCTATGCCTTCATTATTTCCTTTTGCATAGGAGAAACCTGACGCAATGCTCATTTTGTAATCTAATACAGCATGTTCATTTTCTCTTCCGGTTAAAAACTGATCATAATAAAGAACATCATTTGTACCCTCTGAAAAGAGATTCAGCTTTCGACTCCTTTCACCATATTCATCCAGCAATTGTTTATTGAACCCGCCTGCTTCTGCAAATATGGCTCCATCAACCCTGTCAGGATAGGCATTTATATAGGCTGCAGCAATCATTGCCCCCCAGGAATGACCAAAAAGGAATACCTTCTGATTGGGAGATGACCGATAGTGCCGGATAACTGCGGAAAGATCATCCAGGTACAACTGAACTGAATAAGAAGCTTTATCATGTCTCTCAGACAGGCCGGAGCCACGCTGGTCGTAAAACACTACATAATATCCATTATCAGCCAGTTGCTTTACATTAAGCCCATTTTGATAGTCACCACCGGGTCCGCCGTGGAGAAAAACTACCATTGGCCCGGCTGTATTTCCAAAAGCTTCTGAATGCAAAGTCGTGCCATTAACAGAAACAGAAGGTAAACCATGGTCTTCGGTTACTGTTTTGGGTACAAGTTTACCGGGCTCATTAATGTCAGGACCTATTTCGCAGGATGCGAAAAGGTTGACAAGGGCTCCTGCCAAAAGAAAAAATTTGTGCTTCATTTTTATTCCGATTTAAGTTTTCGGTAAAAATGCCGGCACAGACCTTATAAATCGTCCCGGTATGGAAGGTGGCACCAATTATTTACACAATAATCAAGCTGTATTCTAATATGATATCAGCCGGGCAGGTAATTTGATCCTGTTAAGAGAAGAAGGATACTATTGATTAAGTTTTATCCGGGCTTCCTTCAGGTATTCAGAAGGCGATATCCCTGCAACTTTTTTAAAATTTCTATTGAAGGAGGTTTTTGAATTAAACCCACATTCATAAGCAATTGCCAGCAAGGTAAACTGTTGATTTTCCTGCCTGGATACAAGTTCCCGAAATTCGTCAACCCTTTTACTGTTAATATAATCAAAGAAGTTTTTTTCTTCCATCCTGTTAATAACCTGTGAGAGAATATTAGGATGAATACTTAGCTTCTTTGCCACATCAGAGATGGTCAGTTCGGGAGTTTTGTAGAGTTTTTCGTGCTGCATCAATAGAACTAAATCCTGATGGATAGTTTCAAGCTGATTAAACGTCAGCTCTGATTTTTCGTACTTAGGTCTTTCCTCAGGAACTGGAGTTTCTTTAAAAAGTTCCTTTGATGCTTCTAAAGCCAGGAGGTTTTCAATAGCTGGAGTATCCGTAAAGACCCCAACCTGCTTGATGCCATAGTATCCGATGAACATCACATAAAGGACTACGGAAGAAAAAATGTAGTGGTCATCACCAAATATAACTACCAGCCAAATTCCTCCCATGCCGATTATCAGGTAATAAAGCCACTTTAAATTTACTTTTTCTATATAGGAATAAGATTTTAAGATCTTCTTTTTATGCGCTATCAGGGATCGAAGAGAGAGTGAACTATATATAATACCTGAAAGAATAATGCATAGAAAAAAGATATTCATAAGAATTGTAAATGAACTGCCTTCCTGTTGGTAAACCATCACTTTTTTTTCAGGACTTAATACGAAAAAAGGCCCCAGAGCCAAAAGGCCCAGAAAATATGGAATAAAATGTAAAAATCCCTTTTTGCCAATATCATTAGGGTGAGTCAGAGAAGTGGTATACAGAAAAATAAAAGGACCATGAAGTAATGGCATTGGAATTTCAAATCCTAAAACGTCAGGTAGCTGGAAATAATTTTTTGTTGAAATTATGTAATACAAAGTTAAATGTATTCCTATAACGGTTAGCCACAAAGCTAATATTTGGTCTGCTTTACTCTTCTCATTTTTAGTCAGCAGAATAAAAGACAGAAAAAATGTAACTGCTATTCCTATTGTGTAGAGCATTTATCTGATTTCTATTTACAGAGGGACAAACAACGGTTTGCAAACCGGGTAATGGGCATTTGATGGCTCCTAACTTTCCGCCTACAGCTTGACTTGTAAATGGCTGTGGAGCCTGAACTTCCAGCTTATGCCCAATAACCTGTTTGCATTGTTCTCGGCAGTACTTTTCTATTTTGTCCAATTTTCAAGCTTGATATTTTGCAGGCGAGCAAAGTGCTTTTCATTATTGGTCACCAAAATCATATTATTTTCAATGGCCGTTGCCCCAATCAAAAGGTCCAAATCATCAACTATATTTCCTTCTTTTTTAAGTCTGGCTTTTTCCTTTGCGTAAACATCCAATGCTCCATAAATTGGAAGCTGTTTAAATCTGTCAATCAGTTCGTTAATGACCGGTCTATTCTTATCTGGGGTAGCACTTTTTTCCACCCCGTATTTTAATTCTGCAACGGTTATCTCGGAAATGAATAGATTTTCAAATCCTATTCTTTCTATTTTCTCAACAAGGCCATATCTGCCTTTAAGAAAATAGATACAGATATTGGTATCTAACAAGTAGTCCATTACAAATCTTCAATCTGCCTGTTCGTATGCCTACTCGCTCTAATCTCTTCAATTATTTCTTCTGCGCTTTCTTCAGATTCCCATGCACCAAACAACTTTTTCCAGGAATCATCCTTTGCTTCTTTTTTTGTCCCTTTAAGGGAATCTGTTATTTTGCTAATTAATTCAAGTTTTACATCCGCACTCAAATTCTTAACCATCCGAAATATATTTTCCGCTATATTTATTCTGTCCGTTTCCATATTAAATCAAATTTAAGTCCTTTAAAATAACGAAAAATATCCAGATTTAGGTTCACGATTTGCTTTTTTGTATTGCCGAGAACGGTTTTGCAAACTGGGTGTTGGGCATTTAATGGCTCTTCAGTTTCCGGTCGCTGTTTAGTTTTTAAATGGCTTTGATGCTTGGATTCAGTGTATGCCCAATAACCTGTTTGTTGGGTGTGCGCCCGGTATGCGCATCTGATACCTAAGGTATCAAATTATTCCAGAGGGTGCAAGCCGATCGCGGCCCGGAAATATGTGCTTGCCCGGGGAGATCTCCCGATGTCTGGAACATGGGGAGAAGTCAGCAGAGGCCATAGTAGTTGGAGGTAACGAGCTGCCAAGAAGATGGCAGAGGTCTCACAAACCAATGAAGGGCTGAACGTCAAGTTGCCCAAAGTTCGACAGGGAGGCGGCCGCCGCTGCGGTTTAAACTTCGAGTTTTCCAGCCCTGCCTTAAACTACGGCTAAGCCATAGTCGGTGTAAAGAGCGATTATGGTATGCTTGACGAACCGCCTGGTACGAGACCCGTACGCCAGGTGGTGTGAGAGTCTCACCCTGAGCTGTCTAGCTCAGGGCGGGCTACTCGATTGGGGGCTGCCTAATTTTATTTTTTAATCACCATAGAACTTTAGATATGTATGTGGTTCATCCATACATATATCTGCCATTCTTATTATAGTTTGTATTTGTTCTTTATCGGCAAGCTGTAAATCAGCTATTTTCTGAAGATCATCTTTTAGGTCAAAACACATTTTAGAATTGAAGGTGGAGTCATCATAGGGGTCCAGATATTTCAAGACTTTAAATGATTCAGTTGTCAATATATTATTATCCTTAATTCTAAATTCATCATCCAATTTCTCCAATTCATTATTTTCGAAATCTTCTCGTATTACCGTCCAGCCCATTTTATTTGATATTGTTCGGTCAATCTAACCTGATTCAGTATTTTGGTTGCCCCCAACGGTTTGCATATGGCTTGTGGCGGTTTCGAAGCACTGTCCTGTCAACCGAAACTAAAGCTGGCTACGAAGCGAAAGCCTTGCTGGCAGCCGTCCACCCGCCATAAGTTATATGCTGTGTTACCAGCCGTAATTATTTCTTCAATCTTATTTTCCAAGCAAAATCTATACTTATCAAATGCTCATATTTGAATTTGTCGGTCATTCTGGGTCGATAAAAAGTTGGTCGATAGGTAACTCCAATATTAAAATGTTCACCAAGCTGGAAATATGTCGGAAAAATTAATCCAAACGCATTACTGCTTTTCTTAACTGGTTCTCTTGTCGGAGGGGGCGGATCAAATCTGTCATAATATCTAAAGTCCCAAGTGTTTTTTGCGTATGATAATCCATACCCCAATGAAAAGCGTCCAAGTCTATGATTGTTAGAGATGCTACCATACCTTGAACTCATTAGTTCATATTCACCGCTTATGTCAACTGCTGCAGGGAACGGAACAAAAAAGTCCGATACCCCCGATATTCCAATATTTAAAAATTGATTTTTTGAATGATAATAGTCAAGGCCTATTGTTAAGCCCCAAAATCCAGTATTTGATTTAGCTCCTTCATTTTCAGGAGTAAGATTGAGTGAGTTTATATGGGGCAAGGATATATGTAGGTGTAATTCTCCTTTCTTATTCGCTTGACTATATCTATAGTATCTGCTGATTGTGTCTGTGGAGTTTATGTAAATTCTTTGTGGGTAAGTATAGCGTTTAGGGTTGTTTCTGTCGACCAGCATTCCAATACCATAATTGCCAAATATGTTGCTCCAATACATAAAGGAGTTCTTTGGTTCAACTTCAATTGTTTTGGTCAAACTATCTGTTGAGGCAGTAACGTTTAATACTTCTTTTTTTCTTTCAACCTTCAAAGTAGCTTTATTGTCAATCGTGTTTATGGTATCACGGTTCAAAATAATCTTACTCGGTTCAGTTGTATAAATAGTTATGTCCTTATGCGACTGGTTCATAATTGTTGCACAAGAAGTCAATAAAAGTGAAGCTGTCAATATGTAAAGTGCCTGTTTCATTTTATGGCTGGTAACGGTTTGCAAACTGGGTGTTAGGCATTTAGAGGCACATCAGTTTCCGGTTGCTGTTTAGTTTATAAATGGCTGTGAAGCCAGAATTTCCAGTATATGCCCAATAACCTGTTTGCGTTGTTACACACAGTTTCTTTACTTTTTTGTTACATTTCTGAAGCTCCCTGCACTATCGAACTGATAAATAAAATTGCCTACTTCTAAATCCTCCTCACTGATGGGCTTAAAACGACCTTTATTTACCTGTTTAAACTCCTCAATATTTGCGTCATGGTCATAATGAGCCAATAAGATATTGTAAAAGTTTATATTCCCACTTTGCTTCGTATGCAATGGAATGAACTCATTTTCAATTGCATTGGGAATTGAGCGCAAAGAGTTGCATTGCATATTTACCTCTTCAATTGCATCAATTTCGCTATCATGGAACCTATTTGCTTCTGACAACATACTTTCAAACATGGCCCCATTCAAATCCCTAAGCCATTTTGAGGCGGTATTTAACCAGTCCGATGACGCTATGTTAGTAAGTAATCCATCCTTAAAGTATAAATACAACTCAAGGTCTACAGCATGAAATATGGATTCACTTTCCTTTTTTAAATTAGTCACCGTCCTTAAGAAGTCATAATCAAGTGAACCATTTTCAATCCCCTCATTTAATATATCCTCTATTCCGGAACTCGAATATTCAAATTGCCAATCGACAGTTTCAAGTTCCTTATTAAGGTCTGGAATTGTTAAATTCCGAACTCCTTCTTCAGTTGCAGCAAATACTACCTCCTTAGTCAAAATCTTAACTCCTATGGTACTAATTAATTTTGAGTCAAAAGTAAAAATTGTGTGGACTTGAGGAAGCTCAAATCCTAGAGATTTAATAATGCTATTTATTGAACCGTCACCTGGCATTTCATCTAATTCAACCAATTTACCGTCCGAATACTTATAAACACCTGTTTTCCTCTCTTTGGAGCCTTTGTTGAAAAGTTTACTGAACATAGTTTGTATAAATTGTGTGTAGCGGAAATAAAAATACCAGCGGCTGAAGTAAAGGGCCTCCTGACTTTCAGCCTACGGGAAGATACTGAACAGCAGTTTAACTTGCTGCTCCAGTTTACCAGCCGTTGATATTTTTTGGTGTGTGCGCTCGGTATGCGCATCTGGTACCTAAGGTATCAA
>JAFMYY010000037.1 GCA_017948555.1 Cesiribacteraceae bacterium YIM B00369
ATTACCCAGATAATCTACACAGGGGATGAGCGAATGCTTACTTTCATTACGCCTTTTTCAATATTTAATTTTGGAGTAAATCCATTTTTGTTATATTGTTAACTTAATTCAAGCCATAAACAAAATGAAACGGCCCCACTGTCTTTTACTCTTCCTGCTACTCCCCTTGCTTTATCAATGTAAAGAGACTTGCCATGAGCTTCCTAGTTTATCCGGAATGACAGTTCCCTTTACAGTGATCGATTCCCTTACCGGAGCGAATCTCCTTCATAAGGCCAATGAAAACGATGATGACTTTAATATTGATTCAATAACCATTTATAATCAGGATAATAAAAATCTGAACAACCGAATGGGTTTATATCCTCTCTTTTCTACTGGTGAAAATGGATATTATGTAGACTTTGGATTTTTAGGTCACGGAACAGGAGTGGAAAATCCATATACTCCTGATTCTTCTGTATATTTTATCCATTGGAATTCTACAGATTCCGATACCATTTCTCTTGTTTATGATTATGAGGAGGGGAGAAGTGATTGTGATTGGGAGAATATAAGATTTGATTTTTTCTTCAACGGAAAAATTGTGAATTATAATCAGTCGGGAAAACATGCAGGATATTACTTTTTGCAGAAATAAAAACGTATCCGCCTGACTAAGTACATATTTTCAGGTATGAACCGATAGCATCCTTTAGAGATAGCAAGGGAAGCACTCCAAAATCACCAAACCTCAAAATCTCTTAAAACCACCCTTTCCTGAAGCGGTGGTTTTTCTGTAAGGGCGATTAATTCATTTTTTTATAATTGTCTTAAATTTATCTCAACTCCCCCATTGGAAGTAGTTTGGATTTCAGTCAGTCATCCATTGCATGTTTTAAGGAGTTAGAAAGACTAATATGTACACCACTTTTGCGTATTTTGAAGTTCTGGAGCCTTGCTGGTCAGACCGATCTGCTGCCAATTTCGCTGTTGTTGTTGATTCTCTGAATCAGGACGGGACATATAGAACATAAAAAAAGACTGTCCTAGCTCGGACAACCTTTTTTATAATCGTTCAAAGACTTTTGATACAGCCTCCGTCTGTTAATTTAATGTTCTTATTGTTTTATAAGTTGGTTCCCAAAGAGAGTTAAAGTACTTCCATCAATTTTATAGTCAACTTCTTCATTAAATCCTGTGATGAATTTAACTTTATTGTTGGTATAGGTGTAAGTAAAATCCTCAACTTCATTATCTGCATCAATGCGACGTCCAGTAAGATCTTCATTAAATGTAAACTGGTACCAATAATCAGGTCGGTCAAATCGCCAGCTACCTATTAAGTAATTGTCATCCTGATTAACAATTTCTATACTGAATTCTTTATTGAAAGCTCCCCCATTCCCATCACTAACATTTACTGTGATGTTGTAGCTTTGTTTTTCTTCAAAATCAAAAGAGACCTTGGACATAAGTTGATTGTTTTCAACTTTAAAATAATCTCCCCCTGTTATCACGCTAAAAACAGCCTGATCATCAGCGTTCGCATCAATGGAGGCTAAGGTCCCTATTAGCATGCCTGCTTCCTCATTTTCAGCTATGGAGGTGTTGGTTAAAGTAATGTCTGTGGGGGGAGTATTTATTACCTCTTTTTCACAGGCTGCAAATGCTACCAATAAGGATAGCAGGATAAATGCTTTTCTCATTTTAAAATTTTTTGGGTTGTTTAACTGAGCTCAAACATAGGTAATAAATTTTTATACATCTATACTTTGTATTCCTGTGCATCTCCTTGACAGGTAAGATTTCAGGCTGTTTGGATAGGAAAAAAGGGGGGGATTCCTAGAGCTTGCCTTATTGAAAAGAGCAAGGGATAAAAAAGTCCAGCATGTGGAAGTATTGATGTGAAGTTCTATAAAAAAAGGCTGCCTCTTATTAGACAGCCCTTACGCCTTACTAAATTTCTTTCTAATGAATGGAACTGTGTCTTTTTCTAAATTCTGTTCCTCGTTCTTTAGGTCTGAATGTCTCACCAAACCACCCTATTTTGAAGCGGTGGGTTTTACTTATTAGTAAAAGATGGTAATGAGTAAATGAATCAGAAATAACAGAAAAATCGTTAACTTTAAATAATCGCCACCATGGAAGTAATGTCAATGAATACTACAAAAATAAAAGAAGAATTATACCAGTATATAAACCAGGCAGATGACCGTTTTATCCAGCTGGTGTATGCTATGGTACAGGCTGATAAAAAGGAGCAGGAGTTACTTAGTCAGGAGGAAAAAGAGAAGCTGGAAAGAAGGGTAGAGCGTCATAAAAATGGTCAATCAAAATCCTATACCTGGGAAGAAGTAAAAGCCCGTATAAGAAATCAGGCATGAGTTATCAGCTGGTTGTCAAAGAAGAAGCAGTTGTAGAGCTTGAAGATGCCTTCTTTTGGTATGAGAAAGAAAAGGAGGGATAAGGACATAGTTCTGATAATTCAGTGAAATAGGACAGCAACCGCTTAGTGAATCAATAAGCGGTAACTATTTCCATTATCCAATATCAGCAGGTAGCTTCCCGGCTTTAACCCACGAATATCTAAATGGTTTTTAGTGCCGGACAATGATACTTCAGTTACTTTGCTTCCAATCCAGTTATAAAGCATCGCTTTTTTTACCGTGGTACCGGTAGGCACGTCTATGTACAGCACGCCATTAATAGTAGGGTTGGGATAAACCATAATTTCATTTTTATGATCCTCTTCTATTGATGTTAAGATTTCACTGGCAACTACGAAACTCTGATTGCTAATGCAACCCTGAGCATCAGTCACGGTCAAAACATATTCACCAGGAGGCAGATCTTTAAGAGTGGCAGTAATCTCATTGTTGTTCCAGGAATAGTAGTAGGGAGCCGTTCCACCACTTATGGTTAATTCAATACTTCCATTTCCTGAAAGCTCAGTTGAGGCACGCACTTCACCTAGCATTCGAAGCGCATCAGGCTCCGTAATATAAGTCTCAATGTCCAAGGTACATTCGTTAGCATCTTTCACAGTTATTGTATATTTACCGGCAGCCAAAGCATTGAAACGAGCTCTATTCTGAAAATTAGTGCCATCGAGGCTATAAAGGTAAGGAGGCTGCCCACCGCTTGCAGAAACTAACACACTTCCATCAGCAATCTGATGGCAGCTAACGTTATTTTTTTCTATTACTGAAAGTGTTAAACTATCACAGCTAAAGGAAGGCATGGGCGGAGCAATTACCTTAAATGTTATACTATTTTCCGCGGCTGCGTACTGCTGATTGCCAACCTGCCTCACCGTCACCTTAACTACACCTTCAATCCCGTTTAAAATGATTAAATTATGATCAAGTTTAGCAGGCCCGTTTAGTGAATAATCTAAGTCTAAACCACTTGTGGAGGTAGCATCCACCGTAAAAGGAGCCGCATCCGTAAATTGGTCTGAAATCTCAGCAATAGTAATTGTTTGAGAGGCTTTGTAAACGCTTAGCTCCCGGACAACCGGAGTAGCAGCATCATAGATCTCATTGCCTGCCTGGCAGGCAGTAATACTGCTTATTCCAGCGCCTACAATAGTTATAGTACTACCTGAGACGATAGCCACAGACTCATCAGAGCTTGTATAAGTAACTGGTAAGCCTGAACTGGCAGTGGCGGTAAGCTCCAGTGGATCATTTCCAAGGGTTACATCTGGCAGCGCAGGAAAAGTAATCGATTGAGCATTGCTGGTTATTGCCCAGTCAAACCCCTCTCTTGTATAGGGATCATTCCAATAGATATATATTGATTCGCCGGCGGTCAGACTCAGGGTGAGGAGCGACAATCCATGCTGATTATTGTCATTCTCTCCCATCAAAGTTCCGTCACAATCTGAGTAAACCATTAAATGAGTATTGATGGAAGTGGCCTCTTCTAACGAAATGGAATACTTTCCGGTAGCCGGTACCTCATATTTAAACCAGTAAGGAGTCGCCGGAGTTGTATTCGTTCCAATTTTAGCAGCAGCGGTCGTTATACAATTCTCCCCTTCCTCAAAAGGACTTACTGATAAGTTCCAGTCAAAACCACCGCCATTATATAGTTCCCATCGGATGTATACCACTTCATCTTTCTCTAAAGTGCTAACAGAAATATTTTCGTATTCCTGTTTTTCAACGAAAAGTGCTTCACAACTACCGCTAAACACACTAAGGTACTCTCCGGAGGCAGAAGTAATCTGTAACTTACCATCTATAGGCATTGTGTAACGGTACCAGTAAAAGTTATTGTTAGTTACTGAAAGAGTATTCGTTCCGGGGCTTGCCTCAACCGGTAATGAACACAGGTCTCCCTCTTCTGAAGTCAATTCTGATAGCTCCCAATCAAAGCCGGCTCTGGCAGTAGCAGTTTCCCACTGAATAAATACCTGCTCTCCCTTTTTTAAATTAGTTACGTTAATATTCCCCTGACCATAGCCTTCTACAGTTAAGTCTTCGCACCCATTTCGGTAAACCAAAACAGCTTTGGAAGTGAAAGAGCGAATGCGTAGCTTACCATTTGTAAACATGGTATATTTGTACCAATACGATCCGTGGGAAGTGGGAGGAAGGTTGTTTGTTCCCATAATACCATGAATGGCAGAGCGGCAATCCTCCCCCATTTCTAATGGTATTACCGACAAATCCCAATCAAGACTACCTCCCCCTGCCACATTCAAGCTAATTAACACCTCCTGCCCTTTACTTAAAATAAAACCATATCCATAATTATCTTTAAGGGGCTCACTTAAATCACTGCAGGTACCCTCATAAACTTTCACCTCATTTGTGGAAGAGGTAATTTGCATTCTTCCATCCTCAGGCATGGTGTATTTATACCAGTATTCATCAGCAGTAGTACCAGGCAAATGATTTGTTCCTTTGTTGGCTGAGGCTGCTGTCGTGCAGTTTTCGCCAGTATCATATGGCATCACCGCTAAATTCCAGTTCATATCTCCTCCACGAATTAAACTCCACCTAATCAATACATCTTCCCCTTGTTGTAAGTTATTAACATTAACACTGCCCTGTCCATACTTGTAATCAGTGCCGTTGCAGCTACGGTAAATATTGATATGTTCGCTGGAAGCAGAGGTAATTTGTAATTTTCCGGTCTCTTGCATGGTGTAGCGATACCAATGGTATTGATCCGTAGATGCAGGGAGATAGTTAGCTCCATTAACAGCATCGGCAGGCAACGTACAGGCATCACCAGGTGCTGAAGGGACTACCGCCAAGTTCCAGTCGAAATTACCACTCCCCCGGGTTCTCCAGCGTATATATACTTTTTCATCTTTAATTAGTGCAGGCGCTGTGGTATTTTCATTTCCGCTACTGATCTCAGAACCATCTTCCCGAAGAACATAGACCGTTCTGATAGCAGATGAAGTAATACGCAGCTTGCCGTCTGAAGGCATGGTAAAATAGTACCAATAATCATCATAAGAGGTAACAGAAGCATGATTTGCCCCCACAACTGCCTCTACCGCTAACTCGCGGGTGTCACCAGGTTTCGGTGCGTTTGCAGCAAGGTTCCAGCTGAACGATCGCCCACCTGGCCATTCTATATAAACTTCATCGCCCTGTTTCAACCCCATTGCCGTAGCTTTCCCTGACCCTACCGTATAGACATTAGCACAGGCATTGACATACATAAATACAGATGGAATTCCTGGAGTAGCCTGAGTTGTTGCCACCTGCAAGGTTCCATCCAGGGGCATGGTATACTTATACCAATAGTTATTATTGGAATTTGCAGGAATTGTATTGACTCCGGAAACGGCAGTAACCGCTTCGGAGCAAACAGACTGCCCGCTCACCATAGTAGTGAAGGCCATAATAACTAATAGCAGGAGACGGATTTTCATTTTTACTAAACTTTAGTTGATTTTTTAATGCTATTTAGAGCCTTGTTTAGCAGAGAGTTAATAACAATCAAAGTTCATTGAAGCAAATGGCACTTTTAGGGTAAAAATCTTAAACATGCTAAACCTAAATATTTATTCTTTATGACAGTAACGCATGTAATATTTTTATAAACATTATTGGAATAGACCGAAAGCAGATAAATTTATATAATGTTGTGTGAAGAGATCTGAAGAGCTAAAACAGTTTCTTTTTGGCTTTTGGACAAGGATATAGAAATAATTCTCAGTCTCAGTTAAATCAAAAGCTCGTGGGTTTTAAAAAGTTCTGTCGGGCTTTTTTTCATTCCTCCAAATGGTGATGCGTTCTTCCTGTAAATGCCAAAAGCCTGTTACACAAATTCCTCCTATGCCTTTTTACGAACTTGTACTTCACTTACCTGGTTTTTATCCTATCCCTTTCCGCTATTCTACTTTAGAGTGGTAAGAATAAAGTTATCAAATCCCCTCCTTTACCTTATTCTCAAAAAAACACCAATTCTTTGGATCAAAAATTCCGGTCTTTTAAGGGGCTAAAACATCGGTGAATTATTACCTGCTTGCTTATATCGACCGGATAACCAGGTCAAAATCTACTTTTACAGTATCATCCACCTTGATCATCCCGAGCACTTTCGGGCGTGGCTCCAGTCCGAAAACAGACAGTTTTACTGTTTTTGAACCGGTCAGCCTGGCTTTTTTTGTTCCTGAGTTTGTAAACCTGCAGCTGATATCATACTTTCTTGATACTCCTGCAATAGTAATCTCTGTCTGCCCCTTAACAGCTTCCTGTTCCGCAGCTTTCCTGTGAATTCCTAATCCCAGAAACCGTACTTTTATTACCGGATAATCACCTGCATTTAAGGTCTTCCTGAAATCATTAGTAATCAGCCTGTTCCGGCAGTCAAATTCATCTGCCATAATAGTAATTAATCCATTTAACTGGTACTGGCTTTGACCGGGATTACTGTTTTCATACAAGGTATCGTTTCCTTTATAAGATACATTCAGGCACTGAAACTCATTTATGTTCGAACTGCCTGATATTTCCAAACGGCTTTCCTCTGTTACTAACCACTTTTTTTCAGGCGCTGTAAATGATCCTGAGACCAGCAATATTCCTAAAGCTGCAATTATTAACCAAATGGGTTTCATACTTCTGATGTTTGGAAAACAGGATACCGGCCTGCTTAATACAGGCCGGTTGTTATTATAAATAAGGAAGCAAAGCCGCCGCCATTTTTCCGTTTTCCTTTATTGGTTTACCTGTGGGGAAACAGATTTGAAGGAGGCATTTAAGGATAAACGAAGCTCGTCGCCGGTTTTAATTGTACCAAACATAGCTTTAGGAGGATCTACTTTGAAGTCGGTAAATTTGATGTCTTTTGCCCCGGTAAAGCTGATATTTTTACCATTCACTGTATAATTCACATCCATAAGCACAGGTCTGGTGGTACCTGCTATAGTAAGATTTCCGGCAGCTTTTACAGTGTTAGCTGTGATTTGCTTTACTTCAGTAAGCTCAAAGCGGATTTCGGGGTACTTATCAGATTTAAGGGTTTCATGAGCTATACCATCCATTTGGTTTTTACCGCTTTTAAGGGACTGAACGGCTAAAACAACTTTTAAAGCAGACAAAGATTCTATCTGGTTTCCGTTAAGCACTATTTTAGCATCACCGGCAGCCCCTTTTGATGTCATTTCCCAATCATGCAGAGTAGATGTTCCTGATACCTTTAAATCGGCACCCGGCGTTAACCCAAACTTATCCTGAGCCTGCAACAGGTTTGTAAAAACTAAAAACAGACTTGCGATTGCAATTAAAATGAGGTTTCTCTTAACTAACATGGCTATTGAATTTTAGTGTTAAATTTGGTACAGATACCGGAAAGCCGCACAGGTAAAAAGGTGCTTCCCGGAATAATTTGTATATCAAAATTAGGCCCTGATCAGAGTAAAAAGTATGACGGTGATCCTGTGAAAGGCTGATCCTTATCAGCCGGAGGGATATTGTGCTTTTATTATGTTATCGGGTAATCTTCCCGCCATTCCTTCAGAAGGAAATACTGGTCCTGCCAGGGAAAAAGCCCCTTGTATATACGCATACAAAAAAAGCCAGCCCTGGAGAGGCCGGCTTTTTAGCTGTAATTACTGAACTGAGATCTGATTTAGAAAGCGATCACACCCTCAAACACCAGGCCTTTGAATTCACCGCCATGCAGGATGTTGTTTTCTGCATAGCCTTTATACTGCTGGTTAACATATTCGCCTTTGATAAGGATGTTTCTTGTCATAAACCAGCCTGCTCCTACCTGTACACGGTCGATGGTTACTTCCTGGCCACCTGCTGCCGGTGCTAATGTTCCGTTTAAGGTGTTATAGCGCGCTCCCAGGTACATCTGTTCCCTTGGAAGGAAGCGGTAGATCACTTCACCTGCGGTCTGGGTCCAGGTTCTGTCTTCTGTTTCTGCAAGAGCTTTGCCAGATGTGGTTTCATAGGTACCGAAGAACTCAAGTCCGTTGTATTTTACAAATGGGTTGATCATTACAGAGGTAACTTTGTTGGTTAAGCCCGGGTTAACACGGCCTGAGGTAAAGCCTGTGTTTGCTGTGTTCTCCATTACGCTGTAGTAACGGGAGCCTGTACGGTCACCACCATAAAGGGTGTTTCTGGCTGTGCCATCCACTGTGTACAGGGAGCCTGTTAAGCGGAGGCGTAAATCCTCATTCACCTGGGTGTCGTAGCCTACTTTGGCAAGGAAAGCAGGTTTTTTATCTTCTCTGGCTACCACACTCGGGTTAATCTCCCCGCCTGTTAAACCAACCATAGCAAGGAAGCCATTCTTCTGGAAATATACCTCACCGCCTACTTCTGTGGTAAAGGCATCCATAATTAAGTTGCCTACAAATGGATTGTACATGGCATTTCCGTTATCTGAACGGCGGAAGTGGGCATCGCCATAGTTTATTTCCATGTGACCTGCTCTGATCATTACATTTTCCATGATCTTATCAATAACTGCACTGTTAAGGAAGGTAAGCTTATCTACCTGCACGTAACCTCCTTTTACCCATGCTTCAGGGTGGTGGCGGCTGGAGAGGTAAGTGGTCAGGTTCAAACGGATACCATCGGCAAGCTGCGCATCCAGGTTCAGGTTGGCTGTGGCAAGGTTAAAGCCTGTTCCTATATCGGCCAGCTGGTTCTGGTTTGTTCCCTCAACCAGTTTCTGTGCCGCTTTATTGGTATGCTTAATGCTTTGCATCTGCTGTGCAAATCCCACACCCCAGCGGAGCTTCACCCCGTCGAAAGGTACGGTATCGGTTTGTGCAGGTTCAAATACATTTACACCACCCTGGTCGTAAGGACGGAAGGTATCAAGAGCAGGTTGTTGTGCATAAAGGGTGCTGGCACCGGCGGTAAGCAGGCCAAGCATCATCAGAGACAGTTTTTGTTGTAAGGATTTCATGGCTGTAAATTTTAAGGAAATAATGTCTGTTTGTCTGTTTGTTTTGATTTATGATGTAAATATAGGGGCAGATCACGGGCTGAAACATGACTATTAACGGTGGTAATAATGATTGATAACGGCAGGAAAGATGACGGAGATCAGGTTTTCCGGAAAGCAGGCTCAATTGCATAGAAATGGCCTGTTATTTTACTGTTTCCTGCGTTCCTGCACCCAAGCGGACAATAATTAAAAACTCCAAACAGGCAAAAAAAAACAGCCTGAACAGGAGGTTTTAATCTCCGTTCAGGCTGACAAACTATTTACACAACCAACCAAAAATATTTAACTAAACATTTGCCCCGGCTTCCGCTAACTGCATTTGGTTCAATGTCTGACTTAGCTCTTCCAAATCCTTCAAAACAGCTTTTACAGTTTTTTCTGACTCCAAAACCTGCTTTTGAAACAGCTCTTTATAATAGGCTATTCCTTCGTTCAGATTCTTCAAAAAGTTCTTCAAATACTTTTCCTGTTTTTCATCTCCCTCAGCAGGGAGCTCAGCCAGTATGTTTTTGTAATAGTCAACATACAGGGAAAGCTCTTTATTAAATATAAAAGGCCTGTCTTTTCTTTTAATAATATTGGTCCTTCCATAGATATGATCAGCCATGGTTTTTAAGGAAACAGTCTCAGAAAAGTAGGCAATATTAGGTCCCGGACAAACTGAAACCCCTGCTCCTTCCACTTTGGTATTGAGATCGTTGGCCAGCAGGGCCGATGTACCCAGCCCTACACAAATACAGGATTTCTCTGTTATGGTATCATACTCTTTTTTGTATTTCTCTTTCTCCAGTTCCTTTGCGTCCAGCTCTTTCAGCTTCATTTCCTGGTACTGGCGGGATGCCGTGCAAATTACCTTTTCAGTAAATTCAGTATTTAAGGAAGCATATTTTTTAGGGCAGGAGCTGCCAGGCCTCCCCTTCTCAATATTTTTTAATTTTTCCAGATCTTTGGTATTCCCTCTCAGGTTATTAAAAGGAACTCCTAAAGGAGATACATTGCTCAAATAAAGGTCCTCCTCCCTGGCTTCACTTAATTTTTCACTCGTTTCAGCATCCACACTCACGGCTTCAGGCACCAGCAAAAAGGGAGTTCCCCAGCCTATTGAATCCAGCTGGTAATAGTCCAGCAAAAAGCGGTGCTCCTCACTGGTACCCACCCCACCCTGGGCAGTAAACTTTACCGGCAGCAGCTGCGCGGGAACCGGCTTCTCCCTGTCTTTAAGTGCCTGAACAAAAATCTTATGAATAGACTGGATAAGATCCGCACGGTTATTTTTAAATTCTTCTAAAATAGGCCCCATCAGGTACCCGTCTGTAGCGAAGGCATGCCCGCCACAATTTAAACCTGACTCAATCCGGAATTCAGATACCCACAAGCCCTTTTTGGCCAGAAACTTACCCTGGATCAGGGCCGAGCGGTAATCGCTTACCTTCAGTATAATCTTCTTTTGGAGCGCACCATTGGCATCGGGATAAAAATTATCGAAATGCTCCAGGTAGCTGTACAAGGCCGGATTTATACCGGCAGATAAGATGAGGGAGGAATTTAACCGGCTGTTCGCATATCCTCTTAAAGCCGCATGGGCATCCCTGTATTCTGCAGGGAGTTTGGTATCACCTTCATAATTATCCTTGTCGAGCTTGGTCATAATATTTATGTCTATACTCCCGACAGATAAGTTTGCCCTGACCCATTCAATGGCCTTTTGTGCACTTTGTTCCTGCAACAGTTTATAGAACTGCTGCTTTATAGCTGAGGTCCCCGGAAGCATATCCAGGTATTTTTCCACTTCAGATTCTTTTTTCAGTACCGACTTTTGAAGTTCCGCAAAATTTCTTTTTACTGCTTCATCTATTATATTCAGGTATTCTGTAACTCTCTTAGCTCTGAAATCATTTACTTTTTTAGTGATGGCCCTGAAGGGAATATCTAATTTCTTACAATACAGTTCTCTCATTTTTTCCATCAAAATATCGTCCACCATAGAAATGGCTGATGAAATCCCGTAATGAGCCACCTTTGCAGGTGTATCAATAGTAAAACCAATTCCCATAACAGGTATATGGAAAGTATGTGCAAAAGGTGTTGTCATTGTTCTTGTTTAATTTTTTCCAAAGTAATTTTTCTTATTCAGCCTTTTTATGAGGCTGCTCATAAGCTGTTTTATTCCATTTATCAGTGCGACTCAAAAATATTAAGCTGCCTTTCTTAAAATCTCATTCCCACTCACTCCCTCAGAGGGCCAGGCGGGCCTTTTTTCTCCTTTTCCTGCCAGGAAGTGTACACCTGCCGTTACAAACCCAACAATAGTTACAGAGCTGAGCGGCATTAGGATGGCGCATACAATCGGACTCAGTTGCCCGCTGACGGCAAAACTCAGGCCTATAATGTTGTACAAAAAGGACAGAAGGAAAGCCCACTTAATAATTTTTATTGTTCCCCTGGCCAGCTGCATGCTTTTCAATATTTTATCGAAGCTCCCTGCATCCAGAATGGCATCGCAGGCAGGAGAGAAATGGTAAATATCGTCGCTCACACTTATGCCAATGTGGCTTTCTTTAAGAGCACCGGCATCATTAAGACCATCGCCTATCATTAACACTTTTTTACCTGCACCCTTAAGCCCGCGGATATACTGCAGCTTATCCATAGGCTGCTGGTTAAAATATAACTCATGAAACTGCCCCTGAAGCACTCCTCTTTCGCGGTCGTTATCGCCACTTAAAAGGTGCAGACTGTAATTACTTTCCCTGAGCTCACCGAGCAATTCATCCAGTCCTTCGCGGTAGCGGCTCCTGAATTCATAGTAGCCTAATGCCTCCCCTTCGCGGCTCACGTAAACCCTGGTGGCGCCTTTTTCCGCTGCAGGAACAGCAGTCCCGGTAAAAGCTGCACTGCCCAGCTTGTATTGCAGGCCATTTACCCTGCCACTAATACCCGCACCGGCTTCCTCGGTAAAAGTATCCACCGGCAGGATCGGCACCATTTCCCCCAGGCTGGCATAAATCGTCTGGCTCAGCGGGTGGGTGGAGTTTCTGCAAAGGGAGCGCACGGCAAGTAACATGGCATAGTCTGTAGTGCCGGTAAACTGCAGTCCTCCTTTATTCTTATGGGTAATGGTTCCCGTTTTGTCAAATACCAGCGTATCTACGGTAGCCAGTTCTTCCACTGCCTCAGAGTTTTTCAGGTAAATTCCCCAGCGGCCTAATACCCGCAGTGCATTACCAAAAGCAAAAGGAATTACCAGAGCCAGGGCGCAGGGGCAGGCCACGATGAGCACAGCAGTAATGGTATTCCATATTTTTGAAGGATCGACAACATACCAGAAACCCGCAGTAGCAATGCTGAGCAGCACAATAAAAATGGTAAACCGCTTTCCTAAACGCTGTACCAGCTCCGACATTTTGTGCATGTTGCCCTTCCTGAAGACTTCCTGGTTCCAGAGCTGAGTAAGGTAGCTGCTTGCTACAGGTTTCTGAATTTCCACCTCCAGCATTCCGCCGGTCTGGCGGCCACCTGCATACAGCAAGTCCCCGCTCTGCCGGCTTACCGGCTCCGATTCCCCTGTAACAAAAGCATAATCCACCTTTCCCTCTCCTTTCATCAGAATAGCATCGGCAGGAATAAGCTCCTGGTTCCGCACCAGAATGCGGTCGCCAGTCTGAAGATCTTTCAGCAGTACATTTTCTTCTTTCCCTGCTTTCAGGCGGGTGGCAGCAATAGGGAAATAACTGTTATAATCCCGCTCAAAGCTCAGGGCCTCATAAGTTTTGCTCTGGTACCACTTGCCTATCAGCAGGAAAAACACCAGGCCCGCAAGGCTGTCCATATAGCCCGCACCGGTCTGGCTTACAATTTCATACAGGCTCCTCCCGAAAATAGTAAGGATCCCTAAAGTAATAGTGAGGTCGAGGCTGAGGTATTTATAACGCAGTCCGTTCCAGGCAGAGCGGTAAAAATCAACGGCGGCATATAATACCACCGGCAATACCAGGAACAGACTCAGGTAAGAAAAGAATAATTTGTATGATTCCTCCACCAAAGATTTAGCATCCAGATATTCGGGCAGGCTCAGCATCATTATGTTGCCGAAGCAAAAACCAGCCACCCCAAGCTTTATAAAAAAGGAACGGTCGTTGCTTTTTTTCTCATTTTTGCCTCCGTCAAGGTTAATATCCGGCGGATACCCAAGGCGGCCCAGCAGCTCAGCCAGCTTCCGGAGGCTCAGCGCATCTTCAGACCAGCTAAGGCTTACTTCTTTTTTCAGGAAGTTTACTACCGAAGAATGGATGCCCCCATCAAGCTTATGCAGATTTTCCAGCAGCCAGATACAGGAACTGCAATGAATTGCAGGTATGTAAAAGGTGGCTTTACTGATCTTTCCGTCAGTAAACTGGATCAGTGCTCTTTTAATTTCCTCATGCTCCAGGTACGCCCACTTATCCGGATTTTCATCTTTTCCTCTGGATCCGGGAGCTGTCTCCATATCATAGTATGCTCCCAGGTCATTTCCCTTCAGAATGTCGTAAACCGTATGGCATCCCTGGCAACAAAATGGTTTATCATCGGCTACAATAGGTGTTTCCCTGCAATCTTCCCCACAATGGTAACAACTGGTATTCTCGATTGTAACGGACATAAATTTATATAGTAATAATATTATCAGGTACTTATGGATGAATAAGAAACCGGGATCTGAAAATCATATAATCCCGCCCGCCTGCCTCCTTTCAACAGACATGGGTTTCGTTTTCTTCCGGCAGCTATTGCCGGTGTTCCGGGGTAAAGCCATCCGGCTATTCCCCCTTCAAACACAAAAATGAGGATTGAGTACGGGCTTTTTTATGACAGCTATCAAAGGCAAAACTGATAATTATCATATTTTTCAGGTCCTTGCATTACCATTTTTACATTGGGGAAACACCGAAGCCATACTTTACAGGCATTTCGATTTGATTGAGGCCAGGCAGGCTTTTTCTTTCTGAAAATTCAATCAGGTGAAAAACAAACAGATAGAATATGGGGAAATACCAGAGCTGGAGAGCCTGCTCCCGGCACCTCTCAAAAACCTGACGAATGTCATCTTTCCTGCTGATTCGAATCATGTTAGCTGCGGCTTTTTTCCTCCACTTTTGCCATACTAAAAAAGATAAAAGAATGAGTGCACTATTTCTGTTGATCGCGATAAGCCTTTTGGTAGCCCTGGGATTTCTTGCTGCCTTTTTATGGGCCACCCGCTCAGGGCAGTACGACGACGATTATACACCTGCCGTACGAATGCTTTTTGAGGATGGAAAGAAGAAGGACGGGAACAAGGAAATATAATTAAAGAGAGAAGACTTCAGACATGAGAAAAAGAATACAAGGAAACAGACAATTAACAACAGATAAGGAAGGAGTGGCCGGATTTGAAGCCAGGCTTGATTTAAATTTCAATTTTCAAAACAGCAGATCAGACATCAAAAAATTAGCAAACAACTTATGAGTACGCAAGGCGCAATTTTAGAGAGGCCCGACCACTTCAGCGATAATAAGCTGAAGCTTGACCGCTTCTCGTACGACAACGACATCGTGCGGTTATTTGCCACCGCCACAATGGTTTGGGGGGTAATAGGTATGCTCGTAGGGCTTATCGCTGCCCTGGAACTTGTTTTTCCCGGATTAAATGGCGGGATTCAATATTTTACCTTTGGCAGAATCCGTCCGCTGCATACCAATGCAGTAATTTTTGCTTTTGTTGGAAATGGTATTTTCACCGGGGTTTATTATTCGCTGCAAAGGCTCTGTAAGGCCCGGATGTACAGCGATACCCTCAGCAAAATTAATTTCTGGGGCTGGCAGCTGATTATCCTTTCTGCTGTTATTACACTTCCTTTAGGCTATACAACCTCCAAGGAGTATGCAGAGCTGGAATGGCCAATCGACATAGCCATTACCCTTATGTGGGTAGTGTTTGGTTATAATATGTTTGCCACCATTCTTCAGCGCCGTACCCGCCACCTTTATGTAGCTATCTGGTTCTATATAGGCACATTTGTTACAGTGGCAGTATTGCATATTGTAAACTCTTTTGAGCTGCCAATAAGCTTTATGAAGAGCTACAGCTTTTACGCAGGTGTACAGGACGCACTGGTACAGTGGTGGTATGGCCACAATGCGGTTGCATTCTTCCTTACCACTCCTTACCTGGGCCTTATGTACTACTTTGTACCAAAGGCAGCAAATCGTCCCGTATATTCTTATAAACTGTCTATCATTCACTTCTGGGCACTTATTTTCCTTTACATCTGGGCTGGTCCGCACCACTTATTGTACAATGCGCTGCCTGACTGGGCACAGTCGCTGGGCGTGGTATTCAGTATTATGCTGCTTGCCCCAAGCTGGGGAGGTATGTTAAACGGTTTGCTTACCTTAAGAGGTGCCTGGGATAAGGTACGTGAGGATCCAACCCTTAAGTTTATGGTGGTGGCGCTTACTGCTTATGGTATGGCTACTTTTGAAGGCCCTATGCTTTCTCTTAAGAACGTAAATGCCATCAGCCACTTTACCGACTGGACGGTTGCACACGTGCACGTAGGCGGACTTGGCTGGAACGGTATGCTGACTTTCGGTATGCTGTACTGGCTGATACCACGCATGTACCAGACAAAGCTGTATTCTAAAAAGCTGGCTAACGCTCACTTCTGGATTGCCACTATGGGTATCCTTTTCTATGCGCTGCCTCTTTACTGGGCCGGCTTTACCCAAAGCTTAATGTGGAAAGAATTTACACAGGAAGGTATGCTTGCTTATCCTAATTTCCTGGAAACAGTTACCCAGCTGAAGCCAATGTATGCGGCACGTGCCTTTGGCGGAGCCATGTATATTGTGGGTGCGGTGGTAATGGCTTACAACCTGGTGATGACTGCCAAAGGAGGCTCCTTCCTGAAGAACGAAGCTGCCGAGGCTGCTCCTCTGAGCAATGTTTATGAAAAGCATGAAGGCGAACACTGGCACCGATGGATTGAGCGCCGTCCTGTTCAGCTGATGGTGGGAAGTTTATTAGTGATTCTGATTGGTGGTATGGTTGAAATGATCCCTACTTTCCTTATCGACTCTAACGTACCAACCATTGCAAGCGTTAAACCATACACTTCCCTGGAGCTGCATGGCCGCGACCTTTATATTAAAGAAGGCTGTAATAACTGCCACTCTCAAATGGTAAGGCCATTCCGCAGCGAAACCGAGCGTTATGGGGAATATGCCAAAGCAGGTGAATTTGTGTATGACCACCCGTTCCTGTGGGGTTCAAAACGTACCGGTCCTGATATTCTCCGCCTTGGTGGTAAGTATCCTGACAGCTGGCACTATCACCACATGCTCGATCCTGAATCCATGTCGCCGGGTTCAATTATGCCGGCATACCCATGGTTGTTTGAGCAGGAGATTGAAGTGGAAACAACAGAAGCTAAAATCACTGCCATGCGCCACCTTGGAGTTCCTTATCCTGAAGGCTATGAAAAACGTGCTGTTGCTGACATGAAGCTTCAGGCAGAGGAAATCACCGGGAATCTGGAAGCAAGCGGTATAAAAGTAAGCAGCGATAAGGAAATTATCGCCCTTATTGCCTACCTGCAACGCCTGGGTACAGACATTAAAGCAGATGCAGGCAAAGAGGTGAAGCCTTACCATATTGAACCTGAAAAATAAAAGAAGACATGCTTAAATTCATCAAACATCATATGGACACAATCACAGGGATAGAGATCTATCCCGTGATTTCCCTGCTCATCTTTTTCATCTTCTTTACAGGGCTCTTTGTATGGGTATTCCGGTCCGATAAAGGGTATAATGCCAGAATGTCGAACATGCCTCTGGAAGATGCCGGAGCAGAAAATTTGAAATTACAAACCGGGGAAGAAAAATGATGAAACAGATATTGAACAGATATATTAAAACCAGCGGACTGGCGGGTCTGGTGATGCTGGCGGTGCCGCTAATGGCAAAGGGGCAGGCTTCGTCAGGCTCAGGAAATGCAGTCGCTTTTACAGAAGAAGAGTTGCTGCTGGGCTTTGCTCTTTTCCTTGCCGCAACACTCGTTATTGCAGTACTGGGCCTGCTCTTTGCTGTAATTGGCTTAACCCGCGTAATGTCAGGTAAAGCCCTCATCAATCCTGCAAGCGGTTTGGAAGAATCAGGAGTTCAGGCGGAGGAAAGCAGCTTCTGGAAAGATATTAAGCAGAAGCTGACCGATGCTGTGCCTGTGGATCAGGAAGAAAAGGTAATGACCGACCACGAGTATGACGGAATCAGGGAACTGGATAACAGCCTGCCCCCATGGTGGAAGGCCCTGTTCTACGCTACCATCGTATTTTCGGTATTTTACCTTGCTGGCTACCACGTTTTTGGCTGGGCAGAGTTACAGGATGCAGAATACAATACTGAGGTTGCTGAAGCAAAAGCCAGAATAGATGCCTACATGGCCAGTAAAGGTGGTGCGCTAAATGAATCCAATGTAACATACTTAGAAGATGAGGCTGCCCTGGCAGAAGGAAAAAGCATTTTCAATGCCAACTGTACTGCCTGCCATGGTGCTGAATTACAAGGCACGGTAGGTCCTAACCTTGCAGATGAATACTGGATACACGGCGGAAGCGTGGGAGATATTTTCAAAACCATCCGCGACGGTGTGCCATCAAAAGGGATGATCAGCTGGAAAGCACAGCTTTCACCTGAACAGATCCAGAAAGTTTCCAGCTACATCATCAGCATGGAAGGAACCAACCCTCCGAATGCCAAAGATCCACAGGGGGAAATATTTGAGAGATAAATGAAGAATGTAAAATGAAGAATGAAGAATTGTCCTTACCGGAATAATTTTTCATTCTTCATTTTTAATTCTTAATTCTAAAAAAGTATGAGCGCCACAGCAGAGAAGATAGATTTCAGGGATAAGATTTCCACAGTTGATAAGGCAGGCAAGCGGGTTTGGGTGTATCCTAAAAAACCGAAGGGAAAGTTTACGAACTGGCGTACTCTGGTATATGTGATTTTGCTGCTGATCCTCTTTACAGGACCTTTCCTCCGCATTGGGGAGCAACCGCTCCTGATGCTTAATATTGTGGAGCGGAAGTTTATCATTTTCGGTCAGATATTCTGGCCACAGGATTTTTATCTTTTTGGCCTGGCCACACTTGCCGGAGCGGTTTTTATCGTTCTTTTTACCGTGGTTTACGGGCGTGTTTTCTGCGGATGGATATGTCCGCAAACTATATTTATGGAAGGTGTTTTCCGCCCCATCGAATACTGGATTGAAGGTGACTGGACGGCACAGAAGAAATTAGACAAGCAGGAGTGGAACAGGGAAAAAATAATGAAGAAAGGCTTTAAGCACTTTATCTTTTTCCTTATCTCATTCCTTATCGCTAATATCTTTCTTGCCTACATTATCGGGAGCGAAGCCTTACTGGAAATAGTCACGACCCCTCCTGCCGCTCATCTGGGAGGCTTTGTTTCCATGCTTATTTTCACCGGTGTTTTCTATTATGTTTTTGCCTTTTTCCGCGAACAGGTTTGTACCACAGTATGCCCTTACGGCCGTTTGCAGGGAGTACTGCTCGACCGCCAGACCGTTGTAGTTGCATACGATTATAAAAGAGGCGAAAACAGGGGGAAAATCCGTAAGAATGAAGACAGGGCAGCTGCTGATAAAGGAGATTGCGTGGATTGCAGGCTCTGCGTTAGTGTATGCCCTACCGGCATCGACATCCGCAACGGCACTCAGCTGGAGTGTATTAACTGTACTGCCTGTATCGATGCCTGCGACAGCATTATGGAAAATGTGGGCCTGCCCAAAGGACTGATCCGCTACGATTCTGAGGCCAATATTGCTGAAGGAAAGAAAGGATTCCGCTGGACTGCACGCTCTATGGCTTATACTGCTGTGCTGGTGTTAATAACCAGTCTGCTGACCGGCCTCCTGCTTTTCCGCTCCAATGTGGATGCCACCATTTTACGTACTCCGGGCATGATGTACCAGGAGCAGGAAGGAGGAGCTGTCAGTAATTTGTACAACATTAAAATCATTAATAAAACCAATGAGCCTATGCAGCTTAGCCTGAGAACAGAAGATGGTAAGGGCCAGGTACAAATAGTAGGAAAAGACATACTGGAACTGCCTGAACAGGGAGTGGCCGAAGGAGCAATGTTTATCCTGCTGAAAAAAAATGAACTGACGGGAATTTCACAGAACCTTTCCATTGGTATTTATAATGGAGACCAGCTGCTGAAAACTGTTGAAACTAAGTTTATAGGCCCTGCCATTTAAACATATCCGGGGGAGCGGCCTTCCGCCCTCCCTCCTTTCTTCCCCCTTTTTTGCTGTCACCGTAAAAACCTGATAAAGATCAGTTTTTGCAGTGATAGCTGTCATTCACCATCCCCTGCTTTTAGCCCATCTTTGTGTTATTAAACAGGCGGGACAATCCCGCTGCTCAATATATAACACACAAAATATGAACTGGGGACACGGAATTGCAATTTTCTTCGCCTGCTTTGTTGGCTTTATCTTATTCCTGGTAGTAAAAAGCCACCAGCAGAATATAGATCTGGTAACAGAGAACTATTATGAGCAGGAGTTGCAGTATCAGCAACAAATTACCAAAATAGAGAACACGCAAAAACTGGCAGAAAAGGTAAAAATCATTTCTGAAAAAGGTGGCGTTCAGCTTCAGTTTCCGCAACTGCCGGCTCCTGTAAAGGGCCAGGTACAGGTATTCCGTCCATCGGATGCGCGCTTTGACCTTGTTAAAGACCTGGCTCCCGATAGCCTTAACCACCAGCTCATTGCCACCAGCGCTCTTCCTGCGGGCTACTACCGCATAAAAATTAACTGGCAGTCCGGCGGAAAAGACTATTATACTGACGAAGCCCTCCACCTCTACTAGTTATGGAACTCTGGACAGCATTTGTTTTGGGTTTCCTTGGCAGCTTCCACTGCATCGGCATGTGCGGGCCCATAGCCCTGGCGCTGCCTGCTACCGGAAAAGGCAAGGCAATGTTCCTCACCAACAGGCTTACCTATAACTTCGGCCGGATTACCACCTACGCGCTCATCGGTTTATTATTCGGGCTTTTAGGCAAAGGTTTTGCATTAGCGGGAGCACAAAAAGCCCTTTCCGTAATTGCAGGACTAAGTATTATACTGCTGGCGATTTTGCCTGCAGCTTTTTCCCAAAGGCTTAACCCGGCTGGCCCTATGGGCAAACTTGTAAGGTGGCTTAAAGAGCAGATGCAGTTTCAGTTCCGCCGGAGAAGCTATCTTTCTGTTTATACAATCGGAACTCTGAACGGGCTGTTGCCCTGCGGACTTGTTTACCTTGCTGCAGCGGGCGCCATTATTACCGGAACACCCCTGCAGGGTGCCCTTTACATGACCGCTTTCGGTACCGGTACATTACCGGCAATGCTGGTGCTGGCCTTTGCGGGAAATTTCCTGGGCATGCACTGGCGCAACGGAATGAGAAGAATAATGCCGCTGGTATCGGTGGTTGTAGGCCTCCTGCTGATTGTACGGGGCATGGAACTGGGTATCCCCTATATGAGCCCGGTTCTGGGAATAATTGAAAAAGGAATGACAATGTGTGGTATCAAATAAAGAAGAGTTGAAAATGAAGAAGGAAGAATCAGGAGTTATCAATATTCAATACCCGCTACCTAAAACAAAAAAAATGCCTGCTAACTTAATACAAAAATACAATGTTCCGGGCCCGAGGTATACCAGCTACCCTACTGTGCCTTACTGGGATGATGTGGTGCCAACCGAAGAGGAATGGAAGGAGCATGTAAAGAATGCTTTTACAGTTGCCGATGCATCGGGAGAAGGAATCAGTCTGTACCTCCACCTCCCCTTTTGCGAAAAACTATGCACCTATTGCGGTTGTAATAAAAGGATTACCATAAACCATAAAGTGGAAGATCCTTATATTACTTCCTTACTCCGCGAATGGAATTTATACCTGGAGCTGTTCGGTAAAAAGCCGCTGTTAAAAGAAGTGCATTTAGGAGGAGGAACACCTACTTTTTTCTCACCCGACAACCTGAAGAGACTAATGGAAGGTCTGTTTGCCGGAAGCATTGTGGCACCGGATGCGGAAATGAGCTTTGAAGGGCACCCGAACAATACCACCAGGGAGCACCTGCAAACGCTTTATGAGCTAGGTTTCAGGCGTGTCAGTTTCGGCATACAGGATTTCGATCCGGAAGTGCAGCGAATAATTAACCGGATTCAGCCTTATAAAAACGTGGAGCGTGTAACAAGGGAAGCCCGTGAAATAGGTTATAAGTCAATAAACTTTGACCTTATCTATGGCCTGCCCCGCCAGACTATGGAAAGCGTGACCAACACTATTATAACCGCCAATGAGCTGAAACCGGACCGGATTGCCTTTTACAGTTATGCGCACGTGCCATGGGTAAGCCCCGGGCAACGCCTGTATACTGAAACTGATCTTCCGCGCGATGAGGAAAAGCGTGCTTTGTACGAAAAAGGAAAGAAACTGTTTGAGGAAGCCGGCTATGTGGAGATTGGTATGGACCATTTTGCCCTTAAAACAGATAAACTGTATGAGGCTTCGCAAAATGCACAGCTGCACCGGAATTTTATGGGCTACAACAGCAGCGGCACCCGTTTTATGGTTGGCCTTGGAGCTTCCTCCATCAGCGATACCTGGACAGCATTTGGCCAGAACCTGAAAAAGGTGGAAACTTATCAAAAGGCAGTGGATACAGGGCATTTCCCCATATTCAGGGGTCACCTGCTTTCCAGCGAAGATCTGGTACTGCGCCAGCATATCCTGAATCTGATGTGCCGCTTCCGTACTTCATGGAATAGTGATGACCTGAAGACCCTCGCTTTGACTGAAGCTAAAACCAGGCTTCAGGAATTGGTGGAAGACCAGCTCATCCGTTTAGAGGAAGATTCCGTTCAGGTACTTGAAGCAGGCAAGCCATTCATCCGGAACATTTGCATGACACTCGATGCCCGGCTATGGAGAAACAAGCCGAATACACAGCTATTCAGCAGTACCATCTGAGGCTGCTGTTCTACCCGCGCAGGCATTCCGCCTGCGCTTTTTTTTATTCTTCAGAAGCGGACATCCCCTTCACTCCACAGGGGCAGTAAAAGATTTTATAGCCTGATACCAGACTTTAATAATATTCCCGAATTGATATCCCCGTTAAAGTAAGGTTGCGTAAAGAGTTTAAAGCCTAAAAGGAATTTATCTTTTATGGTATAGGTATCTTCAAGAATAAAACTAAAACCGGAGGAATTCCTGACTTCGGGAGCATAATCAGCCACAATTATGTTGCTTCCGGAACCATAAATTACTGATACTAAGCGGGTGTCGGACATATTAACCACTGACAGGCCTGCCCCTATCCTGAAATCATTCTTTCCGGTGTTTTTAAACGGAGAGAAGAAAATATTAAAATTCCCCTGAAGGTATGAGGCTGTTGCATGAACACCAGAATTACTTCTTCCATACCCAACCGCCAGGGCAGGCGTAAAATAAGCATTTAACCTGTAGTTTATTTCATTTTCAAAAATGAAGCACCTCATGTCCCCGGTTCCTAATACAGACCTGCCTGCTCCAAACCTGAAGTCAAAATCTTTGCTTCCTTCCTGAGCAAACAGAGGAAGACTGAATAAAAAAAGGAAAAAGAATAAACTGTATTTCATGTGGTATAAATTTTAAGTGTTCCTGATCCGGCTCTGTTTTTCAGGCAGGACTTTTCGTTACTAAGTACCCTGACATCTTTATTTTACTAATACTTTAGTCGCTGTTGATATCCATTCTTGTCATTAAATCGCTCTTCCGCTTATTTAATTACAAGTTTCCCTCGCGGGCGGCCAGCCTGAATGACACAAGGAGTTACAGGTAAAATAATCCTGTCAGGGTACTTACTTTCTTTTCTTAATTAATTTCATCCTTAATCAGCTTCCTCTGTCATTCAGGAGGAAACCTGTTAATAAAGTTCAAATCAGCTTTTAATAAAGAGAATCCTCTTAAAAAGCCGTAAGCCATAAAACCAGAATAATTCTGTTACACTACTAAGCTTTAAACACTTCAGTAATAACAGCCGTGCATTTACAACAACTGTTGCCTGTTAAGTCTGTTAAGTACTAGCGGGGCAGTAACAAAAATATAGGTGGCAAAGAGCGATTGTAGAAATAAGCCCATAGGAACCATCCCTGAAACAGTTACACCAAAAAGGCCGCTGGCATAGGCATAGCTATTGATAATAACATCCGAAGACATAATCAGGACAGCCAAAGCAACGCCATATTTTGGCTTTACCCATACAAGTAAAGCGGCTAAAGGGTCCAGAAGGGTTAAAGAGTCCCAAAAAATGTTTATCCATAAAGGTGCATCAGTTCCCAAAAAACCCTCTTGCAGAAGCCCCCTTATATGGTTGAAGGTACCTCCCAAAAAACCTGCAGAATAAATACTTAGTATTACTTTTACCTCAGCAGGATAATTTTTCCCTCTTATTCTCATAAACCTTTTCTCTGATCATGCAGGCGAAATTGCCTCCTAAATTCAAACCGCTTGCTTTTTCAAACAATTTTCAACACCGGCCACCCTAAAAACTTAATTCCTGCAGTACTTAAAGTTTTCAGCTTCCATTGAGAAAAATTACACACAATTATAAACACATAAAGCCAGCAAAACAATAGGTAACATTTCCGGGGAAACTAATAAAAAATAAAATTCTCAGATATGGCACATGTCTGGTTGAGGGGGCCGGATGGCGGTAATTATAGCTTCTTTTTACTTTAACCCGATAAGCCAGATAAAGATTGGGCAAGTAGAACCGCTCCGATAGCTAACAGGCCAATGTATATAAACTTCAAAAATGAATCTCCATGCATACGGCTGTTAATTGCCCTTCCTAAAAAAATAGCTGGTATAACCACAGGCAGTGATATCAGATAATAATGCGTTACAAGGGGCACCCATAACCCTGCCAGCCAGTAACCTGCCATTCCTAAAAAGCTGGCAGGCAAAAAATAGCCTTGCAAAGTGGCCCTGAAATGCTGTGCTGACCATTGCCGCAAAGCTCCATACACTACAAGGGGCGGTCCGTTCAGGCCATAAGCACCGCCAAACACCCCCGCACTAAACCCGCAGCCAAACAGCCAGACCTTGCTGTTTGCTTTTATTTTTATACTTTTCCTGCCCGCAAGGGAATATGCTGAGAAGGCAATAATCAGAACACCTAAGGCTGCTTTTACCATCCCCTCATCGCCACTTGTTAAAAGAATAAGGCCGGGAGGTATCCCGAAAAGTGTATAAACCAACAACCATCCTGCACTGCGGATATGGATTTTTTTCCAGTCCTGCACAACTACAACACCAGCAACCGTAACTGAAAGCAAAACAGAAAGCGGTACTGCTACCTCAATGGGAATTTTAAGTGCAAGTAAAGGAACAGCAACAAGTGATTCACCAAAGCCAAAAGATGAGCGCACAAGAGTGGCTATAAAAATAACACTCAGTATGTAAAAGGAAAGAGCATCCATACTTCAGGAGAAAAAATAAACAAAGGCAGCAGGGAGAGGAAGAATACTTCTGCATAAAAGTATTAAACGGGAATCTGTTATCCAAACACAAGGTTTTGCATATTTGCATAAGGCTCAGGGAAAGCAGGGATTATAAAGGCCGATGACACCATTAACTTATAATTTAAAAATGAAAGCACTTCATTATTTTACCGTTGATGTATTTACCACAACCCAGTTCGGGGGCAACCCTTTAGCTGTATTCCCCGACGGCAGGGGCTTAAGCACCGAGCTGATGCAGAAAATTGCCAAAGAGCTTAATCTTTCTGAAACCACCTTTATGCTGCCTCCGGAAAACCCGGGCAGCGATTGCAGGGTGAGAATTTTCACCCCGGCTGCTGAATTACCCATGGCGGGCCACCCCACTATTGGTACTGCCTTTGTTCTGCTGACAAATAAGTTACTTCAACCCCGGAATAAAACCCAACTTGTTTTTGATTTAGGTGTAGGCCCTGTAAAGGTTACCTTCAGCCAAAATGCCGAAGATGATTTCTTTATTACCATGGAGCAACCCCTGCCCCTTTTTGGAGAAGTATATGAGAATATAAGCGAAATAGCAGAAATATTATCTTTACCTCCTGATGCAATCCGCCCTGATTTACCGGTTCAGTCTGTTTCCTGCGGAACCCCGGTAGTAGTTATACCAGTGGTCAGCTTAGAGGCCATACAAAAAGCCAGGGTAAAAACTGATCTGCTGGAAAAATACCTTATGGATTTTGAGAGCCGGCTTTTGTACCTTTTTACCATGGAAACGCTAAACGGGGAAAGCACCACCCACAGCCGCCTTTTTGCTCCCCTCCACGGCATCCCCGAAGACCCTGCTACAGGAGGTGCCAGCGGACCTTTAGGCGCTTATCTGGTGAAATACAACCTGCATTCCGGAACAAGTATCAGGAATGAGCAGGGATTTGAAATGGGCAGACCAAGCCTCATTCATATTGATATAGAATCTGAAAAAAAAGAAATAAGAAAGGTAAAGGTGAGCGGAAACTGTGTGGCTACAGGAACCGGAACCTATAATATTAATGAATTGTAATTCAGGGTGTTACATACACCTCACGCAGAGGAAACAAAAAAAGAGGCTACCATTTCAGTAACCTCTTCCTCAACTAACCTTTACCAATTTAACCAAAAAATATTGCCTACACCAGCAGACTTTCTTTTACCCTTGGGAAAAGTATGTTATTCTCCAAATGGATATGCTGGTGCAAATCTTCTTCGAATTCTTCCAGAAGCTTATATGTTAACTCAAAGGAAGCGCAGGCTCCCACGGGAGGCTGGTAATTATCGCAGAGGGCCCGGATTTCCTCCAGCAGCTTCCCTGCCTCCAGGTGTTCGTGCTCCAGCACTTCCTTCAGGGCTGCTCCATTATCAGGCAAAATCCCTGTTTTCTCATACTCCTTAATCAGCGGGAAGTCTTCTTCTTCTTCCTTCTCAAGGTGCGACATCAGCTCCTCACTCAGGCGGAAGAATGCCTGATTTATATTCATGAGAAAAGGGTGAGTTGTATAATGTACTTTGGTAACCTTATCCACCAGCTGGCTTATCTGATTAATGTTTTTCCGCACATAAGAGTGGTGGTTATTCTCAATAAAATCGCATAAGCCTGCCAGTTTCCAGTCCTGGAACCTTAATGCATATGCTCCGTTCCCCTGCCCTCCTTCGAGCAGAATTTCCTCAAGTACTTTCTCTCCATCCAGCCCTTTTGCTGCGCAGGCTTCAGTAAATGCGAGGTTTCCCTTGCAACAGTAATCAATCCTGTACTTTTTAAATATGCCAACTGCCTGCGGATACTGCAGCGCCACCTCCCGTACCGTTTTGCTGATCTTTGGCTTATGGAATATACTCACCTTCCATACTCCGGTTTCCCCCTGCTCCAGATAAGTCCACCCGAATACCTCAGGGTAAATATGCTGCATCTGATAATACAAAGGCTTTGGATCGTGGTCGTTCACCAGGATCAGCTCTTCCCCGGAATCAAGGTTTTCCAGTTGTTCAAATATGTGAAGGTGCTTTCCCTGTGGCGGGAGCGTACGTACATCTAATAAAACTCTTTTTCTCATCTGCTTAATATTTAATTTTAGCTGGTGATATATATGCCAATGGCTGGATATACAGGTGAATCCGGCTCTCCGGCTGGCCTGCTTAATAATTAGCTTTCTTCAAATAAAGATAAGCCGCTTACCACAGGTCTTTTATGATCGAAATCAGATAGCTGAAATTTCATGAACTTTTCAATAAAAGTCCTTCAGAATCTTTCCTCCTGTAAAGCACCGGCACCTCATTAAACAGAAAAGCAAGTGGCATTAACAGGCTCACGGCAAAAAGAATCAGCTGGTAGTCAGGAATTACATACCGGAAAAGCAATACAAGGAGAGGTTGAGCTACAATAAGCAACTGACTTACCACAAAGCCGGCAAGAAAAACTTTTCCCTGAAGAGGCCTGAGCGTATAAAGATTGTACTTGCTGAACCAGGCAAAAAGGAAAACACTTACAAAACCCAGAAATATTGTATGAAGATAGAATAACAGAAATGCCCTGTAAGTATGAGTCAGGTCGGCTACAAACGGAATAGTACCAAAAAGCTGTACCACTGTTTTAAATGCAAAGCAGGCAAAGGCAAAAAGGAGTAAAAACCAGGCCCAGCCTGATAAAGCTGCCTTTATTTGTGGCAATACTTTTTTTACAGATGCAATAAAATATCCAAGCCCGGTTAATTGTGCCAGGGCAGCTGCCACTGCTGTTCCGTAAACCCAAAGAGGAGGCTGCGTCCAGAGGGTGGATTCTGCGTAAGCCGGAATACAGCTAAGCAGCATCAGAAAAAAGAAAATACGCGCCGGCTTGTTAGCGAAAGCAATTTTTTCTTTTTCCAGCATGCAGTAAAAGAGGGCAAACACCGCAAAGGTAAACCATCCATCGTACTGAAAATGCAGATAAAAATATATCGCCAGCTGGTTGAACGGACCTGCCATTTTTGTTGCCATTATATACCCCAGGGCAAAAGGTCCGAAGGATGACAGCAGCAAAAACCCAATTCCTGCAAGGGCAAACCATAGGGAAAGCGGCTTTGGACCTTTAAATATCTTTTTCTGATCCCGCACAAAAAACACCGCCAGCACAACAGAAAACACAATATGGAGTGTGGAAAAAGCAATGGAAGCAGCACCGTAGCCCTGGATGGGAAACGTAACCAGCATGCCCAGCACGCTTACCTGAAAAGCCAGGAAGAGCTTATGGTACTTTTTAGCTCCTTCAAAATCTTTTGGAATAAAGGAATATACCAGGCCTATAAACAGGGCATTGAAAATCCACCCCATAAATGCAACATGGGAATGTGCATGCAGAAGGTTTTTAAAATTTATACCCTCTATATAACTGAACTGCAGATAGCGTAAAAAGGCACCCAGAAAGGTAGCTGTCAGCAGGAACAGAATGGTTATTTTCATCCAAAGCTTCCGGTACATCTTATCTAACTTTCAGGCTGGAGAGACCCCAGCATATTCAATTTAAAACGAAAAACACCTGCAATATTAGTGGCCTTCATGCGGGCCTCCTCGGCTTTCTCGCCGGTAAAACGTTCGTTGAGTGTTTCATTGAACAACTCCACCCAGCGCTCGAAGTGCCTGGCAGTAAGGGGGAGTTGCAGGTGATGATCAAAGGGCTTGCCTTTATAAGTATGTGCGCCAAAAAGGAGCGATTCCCAGAAATTATACATTTTTGGTAAATGGGCCTCCCAGTTAACAGCAGCTATCTGATTAAAAACAGGTGAGAGTAATGGATCCTCATTCACCTTATTATAAAAGGCATCCACCAATTCAATAACTTCTGCCCTTCCTTTTATTTCTTTCATTTTATAAATACTTTTTTGTTATTTTGGATAATTCAGGTCTGTTTGCTTCTAATCAGTGGTCCGGGTAGAAAGCATTCTTTTCTCTTAAAAAGTTGAAGCTTACGACCTCTGCCTTAATTAATTCAAGTTGCGAGAAACAAAAATAGCCTGTCC
>JAFMYY010000038.1 GCA_017948555.1 Cesiribacteraceae bacterium YIM B00369
GAGGTTCAGAAAGCTATAATCAGCTTATTTTATAAAGGAGAAGAAAAGCTTTAACCTTTCTGCTTTTT
Organism: Cesiribacteraceae bacterium YIM B00369; assembly: GCA_017948555.1. GTDB lineage: Bacteria > Bacteroidota > Bacteroidia > Cytophagales > Cyclobacteriaceae > Nafulsella. The sequence goes on from JAFMYY010000038.1 coordinate 69, forward strand.
CGCTTTATCAGTACTTCAATTATTCTTTTCTTTTTTCCCTGCCAGCCTGTTGCTGTAAGGGAGTGCAAAGGTAGAGAAACTTTTGATTCGCGCAAACTATGCAGCTGAATTTTTGTTTCTTTTTTTCTGCCTTTATCTCTTTAGCTAATAATACTACTCTGCAGGTTAGGCTTTATTAAAAGCTTATTTGCAATCCTTAAAGGCGCTTCTCAAAACCTCTGAGGTTTATATGTAGCTTCCCTTTAAATAGCCAGCTTTGCATAACAGTAATAATTCCTCCGGAAGTTCCCTGCCGGTATAAATTATTTCCCTGCTTATGCTTAGAAAAAAATTCAATAAATTTTAGCTGCAAATTTGTTACCACTCACTGCCTTTCCCCTCGATTGGGAGTGCAAACATACACCGGCTGTTTTAGTTTAACAAGCCCGCCGGCAAAGATAAATCTCTCCGGTTTCGCTTGCTTTCTGCCGCTTCTCTTTTTCAATACCCTTTATTCCGGTCAAGGAATTGTTAACAGAATATTATGGCAGTAATTCACCTTTTTCTCCCGATAAAACAGCATAAAAAAATCCGGAAGATTTCTATCTCCCGGATCTTTGATTTTTATTTCACCACCTCTTAAAAAGAAAGAAGCATCTCATGCGCCGCCTTTACCCTGCGGATAAGAGTTTCTGATTCGCGGAAGTTAAGCGTTTGCTGACCATCGCTGGCAGCTTCTTCAGGCTTCTCATGCACCTCTACAATTACACCATCTGCACCAGCCATTACACTTGCCAGTGTCATTGGCTCTACATGCCTGCGGATACCAATACCATGTGATGGGTCTGCCACCACAGGGAGGTGAGACTTCTCCTTCATTACAGGAATAGCATTCAGGTCCAGCGTATTTCTGGTTGCCTTTTCGTAAGTACGGATACCGCGCTCGCACAGGATAAGCTTTTCATTACCTGCACTGAAAACATATTCCGCTGAATGAAGTAACTCATCAATAGTGCCGCTAATACCACGCTTGATCATTACAGGCTTATCTACCTTACCCAGCTCGTCGAGCAGGTTAAAGTTTTGAGTATTACGGGCCCCTACCTGGAAAACATCCACATACTCCACCATTTCCTCTATCTGAGATACCTGCATTACTTCGGTAATGATCTTTATACCGGCTTCTCTCGCCAGCTTATACCATAATTGCAAACCTTCAATACCCATTCCACGGAAAGAATAAGGAGAACTGCGGGGTTTGAATACCCCTCCTCTCATTATTTTTACCCCATTTTCCTTCATGTGCTCAATTGTTTTCACAATCTGGTCCTCTCCTTCAATAGAGCAGGGGCCCACCATAATGGCAAAATCACCACCACCTATTTTTACGCCATCGCCAAGGTCAATCGCTGACTGCTCCACTTTCCATTTGGCAGAAACGAGTTTATAGTCATCCGACACGATATGGATGTCGGCAATGCCTTTCATATTTCCTAACTGGCGGATATCAAATTCCTTTTTACCGATTCCTACAATGTATTCCCCTTTTTGAGTCTTTACTTCGGTCGTGCTGTATTTAAGGCTGTTTACCTTCTCTACAATCTGCCGACGAAGGTTATCGTCGATGTTTTTCTGTAACTGGATAATCATGTTGCTATAATAAATTTGCTTTGTTGCTTATTTAACTGCAGCCGAAGCAGCTGCAGGTCGTTTGATTGATGATATAAAATCTTTAATATCCTGCTCAGGTTTATCTGCACCTTTAAGCAGGTTTATGAATGCACTTCCAATTATGGCTCCCTGTGCATACCGGCTTGCCTGCAGGAAGCTTTCCCGGTCACTAATTCCAAACCCGATGAGGCGGGGAGTTTTAAGCTGCATATTTTGCACTCTTTCGAAATAACCGATCTGTTCCTCACTAATTCCTTTCTTTGCCCCGGTAATAGATGCCGATGACACCATATAAATGAAGCCTTTGCTGTTTGCATCTACCTCCCTGATACGGGCTTCGCTGGTTTGCGGGGAAATCAGGAAAATATTATTCAGCCCATGCTGCTCAAACAGCTGCTTATAAGATGTCTGGTACTCATACATAGGAAGGTCCGGAAGAATGAGTCCATCCACACCAACTTCCTGGCAATCTTTACAAAACCTTTCTATTCCATACTGAACTATTGGGTTCAGGTATCCCATCAGAACAACAGGAACGTTAATTTCGTCCCGCATTCCTTTCAACTGATTCATCAGCACTTTAAGGGTCATCCCGTTCTTTAGCGCAACAGTATTACTCTCCTGGATAGTAGGGCCATCAGCCACAGGATCTGAGTAGGGAATACCAATTTCAATTAAATCGGCACCTGAATCCTGGAGGCTTTTTAAAATAGTGCGGGTATCGTCCAGTTTTGGGAAACCGGCGGTAAAATATATGTTGAGCACTGGCTCTGTTCTTTGCTGAAACAGCTGATCTATTCGATTCATATTAATAGTCTTTAGTCGTGAGTCCTGTGTTTTTAGTATAAGAGGACCGGTCGTTTTATCTGCACACCGTCACATTTCCGAATGAGAGCATTAATACCCTCCCCACTTAATGTAGGTCTCGAGGTCTTTATCGCCACGGCCACTTAAATTTACCACTACAACATCATCAGACTTAAACTTCATTTGTTGTAAAGCCGACAGGGCATGTGCACTTTCAATTGCAGGAATAATTCCTTCGGTTTTACTCAGGTTCACCCCTGCCTGCATTGCATCCTCATCTGTTACAGCAAGAAAATCTGCTCTTTTAGAATCAAACAGGTGGGCATGAAAGGGGCCGATACCAGGATAATCAAGTCCTGCAGATATACTGTAAGGCTCTGTAACCTGTCCATCTTCTGTTTGCATTAATATTGTTTTGCTGCCATGAAGAATTCCCGGTTTGCCCAGGGCAGTTGTGGCAGCTGACTCTCCGCTATGCACTCCTTTTCCGGCAGCCTCCACCGCAACTAATTTTACAGAAGGCTCATCAAGGTAGTGATAAAATGCACCTGCAGCATTGGAACCACCTCCCACACAAGCCACCACATAATCGGGCAGTTCATTTCCTGTTTTTTCTTTTAGCTGCTCTCTTATTTCCTTACTGATCACTGCCTGCAGGCGTGCCACCATATCAGGATACGGGTGTGGTCCTACCACACTGCCAATTATATAATGGGTATCCGCAGGATTGTTGATCCAGTGGCGCATGGCTTCGTTTGTGGCATCCTTGAGGGTCCGGCTGCCACTGAGTGCCGGACGAACCTCAGCCCCCAGGAGCTTCATGCGCTCCACATTTGGCCGCTGCCGCTGAGTATCTATCTCACCCATATACACAATACACTCAAGCCCCATTAAAGCACAAACGGTAGCTGTTGCCACTCCGTGCTGGCCTGCTCCGGTTTCAGCAATAATCTTTTTCTTTCCTAAAGCTTTTGCCATGAGTATTTGCCCCACTGTGTTATTTACTTTGTGTGCACCTGTATGGCAAAGGTCTTCGCGCTTTAAATATATATTAGCGCCGAGCTGCTCCGAGAGGCGGTTAGCTAAATAAAGAGGCGTGGGGCGCCCTACATAATCGCGCAGCAGGTGATTGTAATCCTTCTGAAATTCGGCACTGTTCAGAATTTGCAGGTACTTTTCCCGCAGCTCTTCCACATTAGGATACAGCATTTCAGGAATATAACTCCCTCCGAAATTACCGTAATACCCATGTTCATTAACCGTAAAAATTGCTTTTGAAGACATAAGCTTTTGTGCTAATAATTAAATTTGCTAATTCGTTAATTTTCCAGGAGAAGTTCCTGCAGTCTTCTTACTGAGGGTACATCTTTTAGTCCCGGCTCCAGTTCAAAGCGGCTGTTCACATCCAGCGCATGTATAGGCATTCCTTTCAGCTTACGCAGCTCTTTTACTTCCTCCAGGCCTATACCCCCACTCAGAAAAAAAGGCTTATGCCTGTCGTACTTTTCCAGTATTGCCCAGTTAAAAAGAGTTCCGTTTCCACCGTAGGCAGGGCCTTTAGTGTCGAACAAATAATAATCGACAAAGGGTTCATAAGCCTTCAGCTGCTGAAAGTCAAAGCTGTCATCTATGCCAAAAGCCTTCACCAATATAAGCCCTTTGCCTTGCAATTCAGCACACTGCTCCGGACTTTCATCGCCATGTAACTGTATAAGCTGCAAACCGAAAAGCGCTGCCTGCTCAAGAATGTAATCAGTACCGGCATTTACAAACACCCCCACACGCCTGATTTCCGGCGGCAAAGCCTGTACCTGTTCAGGACTAAGGGTATCTGCCATATACCTTTTGGATTTTGAATAGAAGATAAACCCCAGGTAAGCAGGGCCCAGCGAGGCTATTTCCTGCAGGTTAGCCCCCTGCTTCATACCGCAAACTTTTAGTTTTATTCCGGAGCTTTCTGCGTTCATCAATCAGGCCTTCTTAAGGTTTTGCGACTCCAGTTTTTTCAACTCGCGGATAAAGCGTTCAGTAGCTTCTTCCGGTCTTGCATGCTGCATAAAGTATTCGCCAATAAGGAAGCCTCTGTAGCCGTATGTTCTTAAATCAGCCACCACTTTAGGGTCGTTTATACCGCTTTCGCTTACTTTTACAAATTCAGAAGGAATTTGTGAGGCCAGCTCTTTAGAGGTTTCCACACTGGTTTCAAAGGTTGCCAGGTTCCTGTTATTAACACCTACCATATCAACAGAAGGATTCAGGCTCTTCTGAAGCTCCTCCTGGTTGTGTACTTCAAGCAACACCTCAAGCCCAAGGCTTTTGGCGAAATCAGCCAGCTCCTTTAATCTTTGAGGTTCCAGGCAGGCGGCAATTAAAAGAACAGTATCTGCGCCGATTGATTTTGCTTCCACTATCTGGTATTCTTCGATGATGAAGTCTTTGCGCAGGATAGGGCAGAAATTGTATTTACGGGCAGTGGTAAGGTCTTCATTTTTACCGCCAAAAAATTCAGCATCTGTAAGGACGCTCAGCGCTGATGCTCCGGCCTGCATATATCCTATAGAAGTACGCTCCACATTTAAATGATGGTTAATAACTCCTTTGCTTGGCGACTTCCGTTTGATTTCAGCAATAATACCTTCCTTATCATCACGAAGGAGGTACTTCTTCATACTTACTGTTTCACTGTTAAAGTATATACTTTGCTCAAGCAGTTTAATGGGGTAAAGGCTGATGCGTTCTGCTACTTCTTTCTTCTTCTGAGCGATAATTTTATCAAGGATTGACATGGTTCTTATAGTATTAAAGTTCTTAGTATAGTATTATTTATGAGTTCATGCTAAGGGAGGTACTGGATTTATCTCCTGTAAGCTTCCTGAAGGTTTCCATGGCTTTTCCGGAACGAAGACTTTCCCTGGCCTGCTCAACACCTTCCACAAAGCTCACCTCTTTTCCACAGGCTAATGCTGCTCCGGCATTCGCCAGCACTACTTCCTCCTGCGCTTTACTCCCCTCCCCTTTAAGCACTTTCAGGAACACAGCCGCAGAATCTTCAATGGTTTCACCACCGGAAATAGCCTCCGGAGCATGCTGCTGCAAACCTATATCGGAAGGATATAATACCTGCTCTCCCCCATTGCTGATAGCCTTGAAGGGACCGGTAAGGCTAATTTCGTCATAGCCATCCAGGGCATGCAGAATTACAAATTTTTTGCCAGTTTGCTGGTACAGGTAAGCATAAAGGCGGGCAAGCTCAAGGCTGAACACACCTACCAGCTGCTTATTTGGAAATGCCGGATTTACCATGGGGCCCAGCATATTAAAGAAGGTTTTCACACCCAGCTGCTGGCGGATAGGTGCCACGTTTTTCATGGCAGGATGGAATAAAGGCGCATGCAAAAAGCAGATATTGCTTTCTTCCATTGAGCGGATAATTTTATCTTTATCGTTCGTAAAGGTATATCCGAAGTGGGCCAGCAAATTTGAGGATCCACAAACGGAGGACACTCCATTATTCCCATGCTTCGCTACTGCCTGCCCTGCCCCTGCAACAATAAAGGAACTTAAAGTACTTATATTAAAAGTATCCTTTCCATCGCCGCCGGTTCCGCAAAGGTCAATAGGGTCATAGGCAGAAAGGTCCAGCGCAATACACTGCTCAAGCATCGCTTCCCTGAAACCCTGCAGCTCATCAACGGTTATACTGCGCATGAGGAAAACCGTTAAAAAGGCCGCAACCTGGCTTTGGTTATATTCCCCCTGGGTCAGCTTTGTCAGTATTTGCCTTGCCGTTACCCGGTCGAGGCTTTTATGTTCAAAAAGTTGGTTGAGTATATCTTTCATATTTTCGTTGCTCGTTGTTGGTTGTTAGTTGCCCGAAGCCAGGGCAAAAATTTCACCATAAAAAAAACGGTGCATGGCAAAGCTTTTTAATCTTTCATTCTAACATTCACTCATTCAATAATTCACTCATTCTATCATTTTTCCTCCAGCCAGTTTTTCATCAGCTGTTTACCATGTTCAGTTAAAATACTCTCGGGATGAAACTGCACGCCCCTTATTTTATAATTCTTATGGCGGATAGCCATTACCTCTCCCCTGCTGTCAAGAGCAGTAACCATAAGGTTGGTATCGGGAAGGCAGCTGTTGCGCACCACAGACCAGCTATGGTACCTGCCCACCTGAAACTGCCTGGGCAGCCCTTCAAATATAGGGTCCTGATCTTCGGCCAGCATACAGGTATCGGAAATCCCGTGCCATACCTGCGGAAGGTTGTATATCTGAGCTCCAAAAGCCTCGGCAATTGCCTGGTGCCCCAGACATACCCCGAAAATACTTTTTTCAGGCCCGTAAGTCCGGATTACTTCCGGCATTAAGCCAGCCTCTGAGGGAATGCCAGGTCCGGGAGAAAGCAGCACTTTGTCAAAAGCAGCAACATCTTCCAGCTTAAACTGATCGTTCCTCCAGATAACAGGGTTGTATCCAAATTCCCTGATGATATGCACCAGGTTATAGGTAAAGCTGTCGTAATTATCAATAACCAGTAGTTTCACGTTGTTATTAGCTTTATAAATTTTGAATGAGTGAATGTTAGAATGAAAGAATAAAAGCCGGAAAATCTGCCCTTCAACATTCTGTCTCACTACTTAATACTCTTTACTCAATACTATTTTATTCTATACCCTCTGCCAGCTCCATGGCCTGCCTTAAGGCAGCCAGTTTATTATGCACTTCCTGCAGTTCGCTGTCGATGCTGCTTTTTGCCACCACTCCTGCGCCTGCCTGGTAATGAAGTGTATTGTTCCGGCTCAGAAAGGAACGGATCATAATCGCATGATTGAATAAAGGCGGCTGGCCGTCCCCGCCAAAGCCAATAAAACCAATTGCGCCACCATAGTACCCGCGTGGCCCTGCCTCATAACGGTCTATCAATTGCATAGCCATATGCTTCGGAGCACCACTTAAGGTACCTGCAGGGAAAGTATCGGCTACTATCTGCATGGGGTTTTCATTAGGAGCAAGCGTACCCTGAACATGTGAAACCAGGTGTATTACGTGGGAGTAATACTGAATTTCCTTAAAGGTTTTTACTTCGACCTCCTGCCCGTGACGGCTTAAATCATTGCGGGCAAGATCCACCAGCATTACATGCTCTGCATTTTCCTTTGGGTCATTATATAGTTTTTGGGCAAGTTCAGCATCAGAAGCGTCATTGCCGGTACGGCGGAAAGTACCTGCAATAGGATAGATACTGGCTTTATTTTCTTTGATTACGATCTGGGCCTCGGGAGAGGAACCGAATATTTTAAAGCTGCCATAATCGAAGTAAAACAGATAAGGGGAAGGGTTTATACTGCGCAATGCCCTGTACACATTAAATTCATCGCCGGAGAACCGGGTGCGGAACCGGCGACTGAGCACAATCTGAAACACATCACCGCGGTTGCAATGGTCCACTCCTTTCTGCAGTACTTTCAAAAAGTCTTCATCGTTAAAATTACTGCTTTCGGTACCTTGCCTGCTGAAATGGTAGCTCGGGAAGTTTTTATTGCTAATGGTGGATATAACCTGACTGAGCCCGCTTTCCGCATCTTTATCCACCCCATGCTCAAAAACATGCATTTCATTTCTGAAATGGTCAATAACAATAACATAGCGGTATACATGGTACAAAATGTGCGGAACAGCATCGCTCCCTGCTTTTGCTTTCTGCAACTCCAGATCTTCAAAAAACTGAACTGCATCGTAAGCCATATAACCAAACAAACCGTTATTGAGAATCTTACTCTCTTTTACACCTTCTTTGAAAGAGGCTGAAAATTTTCCAAGGGCAGCTGTTACCTCCCCTTTTTCCTTTACTTCTCTGGTATTCCTGCTTCCATCAGGATAAAAAGTATCCAGGCTGGTACCCTGCAAACGAAACCCGGCTATAGGCTCGCAGCATATATAACTTATGCTGTTTTCGGTACCATGATAATCAGAACTTTCCAGTAATACCGGATTCCGGTACTTATCCCGTAGCTTCAGGTAAATACTTACCGGCGTATGTGTATCGGCCAGCATTTTGCGGCTGCGGGTATGCAGCTGAAAAACAGGAGATTCTTTTGTAAGCGTGTCGTCCATAATTATATAAAAAAAAGCCCGCTGTTGGTCGAACAGCGGGCTCAATTTAAAATGCTTTATATGATTAAGTATATAGCATGGCTGTTCACTTTCCTATTTGGAATGCGTGCCACCACCATGCGCTATTTACTTGTTGTGCCTTCATTATGACTGCAATCTAATACAGGCTTTTTACTTGTGCAAGCATTGGTTAAAAATTTTCAACTTAAATGAATCAACTCTTTTCCTCCAAATGTTCACAGAAAAAACCACAGCAAATAATTGCTCTCTGTATAATCTTTTTAGCATAACCGTTTTCTCCTCCTCCGCGGGGCTTTCTGCCTCCTCTTCCCAGTTGTTTTTGATTATATTTTTATGTTTCTTTTCTCAGAAACTAACGGACACCCTCTGCAGATTAACATCCTGACAGAAACTAAATAAAACCAACCCATGTTATTATCAATAATAAATTAATGGAAATATGGCAAAAGCAAATCCGGAACTCATTGCAGCAATTCGCCGCACATCAGCGAATTTAGAAAAAAGCGCGGCTTATCAGTGGGGACACATGGGTAGCTGTAACTGCGGGCACCTGGCGCAGGAAATTACCAGTTTAAGTAAAAAAGAAATCCATGCACGGGCCCTCCGCAGCCGTTCGGGCGACTGGAATGAACAATTAATTGATTACTGCCCCACCAGCGGCCTTCCGCTTGATGAGGTAATAAGCGAAATGCTTGCTGCCGGACTTGACAGGGAAGACCTGATGCACCTTGAAAAACTCAGCGATCCGCAAATCCTCAGCCAACTCCCTGCAGGGGAGCGGAACCTTAAGCATAACTACCGGCAGGATGTTGTGCTTTACCTGAACACCTGGGCTAAAATACTGGAAGAAAAATGGCTTACAGGCAGAAGAAGTATAAATACAATTGCCGTTGAGCAAAAAGAAGTTCTCCCTGTTTAAAATGGGGCTGATTTTTTTCCGGCAAGGTAAAAACTGCAACCCTCCGGTTCCAAAACCAATTTTTGTCTGGCCGGTAAAAAAATTTGGGAAGGTTGAAATTTATTATTAACTATACTTTTCCCCTGCCTGATACATTAACAGGAAAAGGGCTTAGCAAAAATTACAGAACGTTTAAATTATGGCAAAAACTTCCCAAAATATTGTACAACAATACTTTAAGCAGGTATTTGATGATTACCAGGTACTGGTTCAGGTAAACCCTGCCACTTATGAAGGAACTGAACTCATTGTGCACCCCGATGGCCGTGTCGAAAAAACAAAGATGCAATACGACGATGAGATATTTGAAGACCTTGAGGCTGATGAATTTGTTCCTGCAAGTGCGCTGGAATTTAACCTTTACCTGAAAGGACTGACAGGGAAAGAAGATCAGTAAAGGAAAAATTTAATCTTTTCTAAATTTCCGACCCCATCCCACACCCTGCCAGCCCCTGATTATCAGGTTACTACACTAACAGACAGTAACTGCAGATTGCACAGACTAAAAAAAACTATTTATAATTTTCGTACACAGCTTGCAGGAACCAAAAAACCATCCTACTTTTGCATTGCAAATCGGCACGACCAGCTCCCGCCGAACCCCCCCAGGGCCGGAAGGCAGCAAGGGTAGGTGGTTGAGCGGTGCGATGTCGGTTTGCACTTTTTTTTTGTCTGCACTTTTCCAATCCCTCTTTTTTTCCGGAATATCAGCTTTGTAGTTAGCCCTTCTGCCACTACTTCCTCACACTTTTATTTATTAGATTTGTAAAATAGAAAGCCTGTTTCAGGCAGCAGGATTTAGCCGGCTCAGCTGCAATAATCCGGCAGAATAAACTTTACACCTGATAAAAAAGTCTGAATGCAATCCATGTACATTATTAAAGTAAAAGGGAAAGCCAAAATCCCTGATTATATTCAGCTTCGCGATGAAAACTTTGTGCTGATTGCTTATTTCAGGGCTGACCGCCCTCTCACTAAGTTAGAAAAATACGGCTTGGAAGGCAAAGAAGAAGCACTTCAAAAGGTAATCAACGAACTGCCCTTTGGCAAATTACAAAAACTGGACATCTGATTTATGGCATTTTCCTCAAGTCCTATAGTAACAGTGAAGAATGCCTCTGTTTTCCAGGAGCAAAACACTGTTTTAAACGATATCTCCTTTACAATTGATAAGGGAGAGTTTGTATACCTCATTGGCCGCACGGGAAGCGGCAAGTCATCTCTTTTAAAAACCATTTATGCCGATCTGCCCCTCCGGATGGGCCATATGGAAGTTGCCGGCTACAGCATTGAAAACATTAAAAGAAAAGACATCCCTTTCCTGCGCCGGAAACTGGGTATCGTGTTCCAGGACTTCCAGCTTTTTTATGACAGAACAGTTGCCGAAAACCTCTTCTTTGTAATGAAGGCCACCGGCTGGACAGATAAAGGTAAAATGAAAAACCGCCTTGCCGATGTGCTGATGAAGGTAGGGCTGGGATCGGTTGGCAATAAAATGCCCCACCAGCTCTCAGGAGGCGAACAACAAAGAATTGTAATTGCACGCGCACTCCTCAACGAGCCCCTGATCTTGGTGGCCGATGAACCAACCGGTAATCTTGACCCTGAAGTATCTGATGGGATTTACAGACTGTTCCAGGAAATAAACAACAGCGGCACCTCTATTTTAATGGCCACCCATAACCACAGAATGCTGAAAGAACATCCGGGCAGGGTTTTAAAATGCGAAAAAGGAAAAGTGCTCGACTCCAGAATAGATATTTTTGACTACCGTACAGAGTATTGAGAAAATGAGAGAATGAGTGAATTATAGAATGACAGAGTAATGGAACAGGAACAAAAAACAAACTCATTTCTTATTCTATCATCCTCTCATTCTATTATTCATTCATTTCTTTTCCGCTTCAAGTCCCATTTTCCCGGCCACCTCCAGCATATACTGCCATGCCTCTTCCCTGTTATTCCTGATCTTTCCTTCGAGAATGGCTTCTTTAATTTCCTCCTTAATCACACCTACTTCCCTGGAGGGCTTTAAATTAAATGCTTCCATAATTTCTTCTCCGGAAACAGGAGGCTGAAAATTCCGGACATGGTCTTTTTCCTCCACCTCTTCGATTTTACGCTCCACCTTATCGAAATTACGCAGGTATCGCTGTACTTTATTATCGTTTTTAGAGGTGATATCTGCTCTGCACAGCTTCATAAGCGCATCAAGATCATCGCCTGCATCGAACAGAAGGCGGCGGAGAGCTGAGTCAGTCACTGTTTCCTTTACAAGAGCAATTGGTCTGAGGTGTAAGCGCACCAGTTTCTCAACAAACTTCATTTTATGGTCCATGGGCAGCTTCAGTCTCCGGAAAATCCCCGGCACCATGCGGGCACCTTTGTCCTCATGCCCATGGAAGGTCCAGCCTGCTTTTTTATGAAAACGCTTAGTGGGAGGCTTGGCAATATCGTGCAGAATTGCCGCCCAGCGAAGCCACAAATCGTCAGATACTTCGGCTACATTATCCAGCACTTCGAGGGTATGGTAAAAATTATCTTTATGTGTATGCCCTTCCCGCTCTTCAACTCCCTGCAGGGCCACCATTTCAGGGAAAAACTGGTGAAGGAGCCGGGCATGGTAAAGCAACTTAAAGCCATACGATGGCTTATTGGTCATAATAATCTTATTGAGCTCATCTGCAATACGTTCAGCAGAAACAATTTTCAGCCGGCCGGCCTGCTCAATAAGGGCATCAAATGTATCAGGCGTTATATCGAAGTTAAGCTGAGCCGCAAAACGAACAGCACGCATCATCCGCAAAGGATCATCGGAAAAAGTCACCTTCGGGTCCAGAGGAGTACGGATCACCTTCCGCTTCAGATCTTTTACTCCGCCAAAAGGATCTACCAACTGCCCATAGTCATCCTTATTCAGGCTTACAGCCATTGCATTGATGGTAAAATCGCGGCGGTTCTGGTCATCTTCCAGGCTTCCGTCTTCCACCACAGGTTTCCGGCTATCCCGGTTGTAAGATTCTTTTCTGGCACCTACAAATTCCACTTCCCACTCTCCGGCCTGCAGCATAGCTGTGCCAAAGTTTTTGAAAACGGTAACCTTACCTTCTTTCCCAAGCTTCAGAGCTACCAGCTCGGCCAGTTCAATGCCACTTCCAAGGCATACCACATCAATATCTTTCGAAGGACGGCCAAGGATATAATCCCGGACAAAGCCACCTATTACAAATGTTTTTACATTCAGCTCCTGTGCGGCGGAGTGTATGTCCTGAAAAATAGAATTATTATTGAGCAGTTTCAGAAAATCCATGCGCTGCTTTTATTTATTATTGAGTCGTGAACAGTAAGCAGTCTTTTGCTGCAAAAATGAGACCTGAGCTTCATTTGAAGAAAACAGGATTTTCACGATCCCTACTTCTTTAAAAATTTTACTTCGCCATTCTGCCCGAGCTGCATAATTCTTTCGGGCGACAGCTGGCAGCCACTTTGCGGAGTCAGGGCAAGAGCTTCAGCAATATCGGGCTTCATCCCCTCCACCTTCGGTGGGTCTACCGGCAGGCACAAAACTCCCTGATGAAGCTTTTGCAGGATATCTTTCAGAGGATTCTGCAACACAAGCATCAGCCTGATTGCACCACCCGGTAAGACTTCGGCAGGCACACCTTTCCCCTTTTCGTAAATTACATGCAGCGGTTTTTCTGTAAATTCCACAATATCCCAGGCAAGATCAGGAATATGAACCACATAATCGTACAGTTGTGGTGCTTCGCCTATTGCCACAAAAGCATTTGGCCATGCATCAGGTCCGGCAAGTTCCATTATTCTTTTAACAGCTTCCTGCTGCCGGGTAGCGGCAATAAGGTAACTACCCCTCCTGTCGTGCATGAACACGATTTTCCCTTCTTTTAAAGCTGTTACAATAGCTTTTGTATCACTCATAAAATAAATTCTGAATTTCGGCAGCAAATATAAGGAACTAAACCGATGGGATTGGGATAATTGGCACACGAATGTTGAAAGAGGGACACAGAAGTGTTACAGGCGCATAAAAAAAACCGCCCCGGAGGTTAAATCCCGGGGCGGTTCTTCTTGTTTACATTCCTTTTCTATGAAGTTCTTCTATCAGCTTTTGCTTGTTCAATTCCTTATATGCGGGAATCCCCAATGCCTCTGCCCGCCTGTGTAACTCACCAACAGGCATATTCTCCAGATTCATCCTTGCATCACCTGTTTTCTTATCAGGAATATCTCCTCCTGCTTTTTCATTGTATTTTAAGCTTGCCATAATATCGTCTTTTTATTTTATATACCCACCTTTCTTTCTGCCTGTTACGCAAAAAGGAAAGTATTCTTTAAAAAGGAACAGCAGCAAGCCGTAGCACCTTACCGGCTCACACACCTGCTTTTATTGTGTACACAGGAATTTCTTCATGGCGGGAGGCAACAACAATTTCTGTTCCTGCTGCCCCCGGCCGGAACATTTCCATAACCAGCTCAGGGCAGTTATTATCTTTAGATAAGTGCGAAAGAAAAAGGTGGCTCAGAAAACGGGGCCGGTTTGCGGTATAAAATTCCAGTGCCTGCTGATTGGAAAGATGCCCTTTTCCGTTACGAATGCGCTGCTGCAGGAATAAAGGATACCTGCCATTTCTCAGCATATCATCGTCGTAATTTGCCTCCAGGAAAGCTGCATGGCACTTCTTAAAATATTTCACCAGCTGCTCACAGGGGATTCCTATATCAGTAAACACCCCTACATTAATACCGCCGCAACTCACTACAAAGCTGTGAGGATCTGATGCATCGTGAAATTTAGGGAAAGCTTCAATGGAAAGGCTTCCGATTTGCACAGGCTGAAAAGCCTCAAATGAGCGGATATCCAGCTCCTGGCAATTTACCCGCGCACCCTGCAGCGTTGCCGGAGTAATGTATACCGGAAGGTGAAATTTTTTAGCCAGCACCTTTATGCCTTTAATATGATCTGAATGCTCATGGGAAATAAAAATGGCTTTTACTTTATCCATGGAAAGCCCCAGGCGGCTCATCCGCCTTTCAGTTTCCCGGCATGAAATTCCGGCATCTATAAATACCGCCTCCTCATCATTTCCTACATAGTAGCAATTGCCGTTGCTTCCGGAGTTTAAGGCTGTTACAAATAAAGACATTTTATAATACTGGATTTGAGACATGGGATGTAAGACTGGAGACAAAAACTCTTTTTACTATGACCTTCAGGCTTTTGCATCTTCAAATGTGGCCAAATTTACTTAAAAATATTTGTCCCGATCGGGATTCGGTAAATTTTAGATTTATAGGTTTGTGTTGTGGCTAAACAGCAAAAAAAACACCTGGTGCACTGAGCACACCAGGTGATTGGTTAAGAGAGTAAAAGAATCTTTAGAAGGTTGGGCAGGGAATAAATTTCTCCTTCCGCTTTACCTTTCTTGATTTTGATGCCACAAACTGGTAGCTGGTGGTTATTTCATGTGCTCCCCCTGAGGCAGGCCCCATGGAAGAAACAGTAAAATCGTAACTATACCCCACATCTATCTGGTCGAAGCGCAGGCCAAAAAGGAAGGAAACGGCATCCTGCCTCATATAATTGTATTCGTCTTTGGAAAGCGGAAGTCCGCGGTACCAGAAACCAGCCATGATAGGGTTGTAATGAAAATGAAAACCAAGGTCAAGCTGCTGAAACTGCCCCTGCTTCTTATAAATAAAGGAAGGGGCAATACTGGATATTCTGTCCATTTCCTTTGGTCCGTTGTAAAGGGGGATTCGCACTCCGCCATGGGCGGAATACTTAGCCGGAAGGCGGTCTCCACCCTGTATCAGGGACTGGTTTGGTTCATTCAGGTGGTAGACAGATGCCCCACCCCAGGCCAGTTTGTTGTATACAATTATTCCTGTGCCGAAATCGAAAAAGCCAAAATTCTCAATATTGCGCACATCCTGATCGGAAGTGGTGGGAATGGTGGTGTTGTTAAATCCGATCTGGTCGCCAAGGGTCAGCTTGCTCCAGTTCAGTCCGTTCATTACATACCCGAACTGCAGGCCGGGGCTTACCACCCAACCGCTTTTAAAATTAATTTTATACGCATACATTCCGGATACATTCGTACGCATAAAACCCCCTGTTCCGGCCCTGTCCTGCATTACCATCATTCCAAAACCGCTGTTCAGGAACCTCATATTATAATCGTAAGAGGCTGCCATGGTAACAAAGGCCTTTGGCAGCTCGGGCCACTGGTTCCGGTGCACAACATTAAAGCGGTGCTGGTCGGCAGTGCCTGTAAAACCGGGGTTCAGGTACAGCGGCATTGCATAAAACTGCGAGAACTGGGGGTCCTGCGCCTTCAGCTCCGCAAACCAACCGAATATTACTATAAAAGCAAGTATAATTTTCTTCATCAACATCATCTCCTCTCTTTAATCTTTTACCGTATCAGCGTTACATCACCTAATTTATCGAGCGTCGTACCATCGCTGAACTCCACCGCAAGCTTAAATACATACACATCCGATTTACAAAGCTGGCCCTTGTAATATCCGTCCCAGCCAATTTCCCTTCTGTTACTTTCAAAAAGGAGCTCACCCCAGCGGCTATAAATTTTCAGGTTATATTTAGTTACGCCACCTTCAAGTATCGGGAAAAACACATCGTTATTTTTGCCACTGGCAATATCGCCACCCACCGGACCTCCGGCGCTTGGGGTAAAGGCATTAGGTATCTTTAATTTACCCCCGGCCTTGGCACTTACCACATTTTCTTTCACCAGCGTGTCAGCACACCCCCATTCATTCACAGCAATGAGCGATATAGTATAATCTCCCGGCTCCTGGTAATAATGCACAGGCTCGGACTCTGTGTAGGTAGTGCCATCTCCAAAATCCCACAGGTACTGGCTTGCCCCGATTGTGTAATTGGCAACAAACACCGGATCGCCGGGCACAAACACTTCTGTTGCACGCAACTCAAAGCTTATGCGCGGCCGTTCATACACATTCACAATGGAATGCTGAACGGTAACAGCATCTCCCGAGCCGTTGCTGGCTGTTAGGGACACGGTATATTGCCCCGGTCTATGATAAGTATAGTTCGGATTTATAGAAGTAGCGGTTCCTTCCCCATCACCAAAATCCCACTTATAGGAATTAGGGTCTGCAAATTCACTCTTGTTTTCAAAGCGGACCACTAATGGCCAGCAACCGGAAACTGGTATAGACTCAAAATCCACTACCGGTATTGTTTCCTTTATAATGATATCCTTAGTGGAAGTATCACGGCATTTCTCATTCCATACTGTATATGTTATGGTATAGGTGCCGTAGGTTTTATAGGTATGCGAAACAGGATTATACTCTCCGGATGTTTCACCATCGCCAAAATCCCAGTGGTAGTTCCAGCCTTCCACCTCCGCAGCAAGGGGCGCTATTTCTTCTATCGTTACATCAGGCTGTGTAAGTACTGTTTCCTTTACTGTGAAATCTGCATTTACAGCAGGATATACCACTATTGGATAAATGGTTTCTATCCGGCAGCCTGTGGGTGAGGTGGCAGTATAAACCACCTCATATTCAATTGATGCCCTACTCAGGTTATCTAAATAAAATTCTGCTTCAGGAGTGATCCGAACATCCTCCATATCCGTAGTTCCTTTTTTCCTGTAATACCATTCATGGTCCTGAACATTTTCGGAGGAATTAGTAAAGATTACCTTTAAAGGTGCACAACCTATCTGTTTATCAGGCACTGCTTTAATCCTCATACCGGGATTTACCCGTACAATCTGTGCGCTCCTGCTGGTACACTTAGTTACCGGATTATAAGCCGTGAGAATAACCTCATAATCTTTCACCCTGGTGGTTGAGGCATTAAGGTAGATTTGATTATCTGCAGGCTGGTCAATTTTAACAGCAGGCTCCCCGTTCCCCCAGTTCCAGGTATACTCTATCCCGGGCTGGATATTCAGGTTAGTAAACTTTACCTCTGTTTCACTGCAGTTATCAGTCATAATATCTATTCCAAACTCGGCTTTTACTGCAGGAAGGATTTTAATAAGCTTGCTTGCGGAAGATTCACAACCTGTAGCCTGACTTTTCACTAAAAGGGAAACCTCATATATTTTTGTGCCTGTTCCTGTATTTTCAAAATACTCCGGCAGATCATCATTAGGGTTTTTCTTATTAATTATAATGACCTCCGAAGGATTGTCCTGATTTACAATTCTCCATTTATACTCATCGACGCTCCCTTCTGAATTATCGTACAGGTAGAGTGCAAGGGGAGAACACCCTTCAGTAATGTTAGATGTAAAGACAGCTTTTACAGCCGGTTGTAAAATAATTGTTTTCTTATCAGAGAAAGCGCAACCATCCGGAGTAGTAACGGTAAGGGTAACATCTCTTGATATTACTGTGGATACCGTTCCTCTATATGTATAAGACACTTCAGGCTCTGCACTTTCCGTGGAGGTTCCATCGCCCCAGCTCCATCTATACTTAGTCCCATCTGCAACTGGCTGGTTATCTGCCAGGGCAGTATTGGTAACCTTAATAGTATAGGGTGCGCAAAGATTAGTTTTATCAATATCGAAAGAAGCGACTGCTTCAGGGAAAATAGTTACCTTTCTGCTGATCGGGTCAGCTTTACAACCATTGGCTGATTCTGCCACCAGACGTATTTCATACTCCTGCACGTGTCCGTTTTCCGCCACAAAACTAAAGCCCTGGATTACGGAAACATCAGTTGTGGAATAAACGCCTGAATTATCTGCCGACAGGTCAACTAAGCTATTGTCAGAAAGGTCCACTATACTCCAGTGGTTAACAGCGCTGTTCTGTGTTTCATTTTCAATAGCAACATAAAAAGCCGAAGAACACCCTTTATCTTTCTCGAGAGAGAAGCCAGGCACAGGATAATCATTTACTCTCAGAGCCACTGAGTAACCGGAGAAAGTCGAACAACCATCCGTACCCAGGGCTTTCAGACGTACCTTATAAAAACCCGGTTCGTTAAATGTATAAGAAAATTCTCTTTCTGTTCCGTCATACACCCCAGCCGGAAGAGTTGCCAGCGTTTCCCCGTCCACCCCATGCTTACTTATGTAAAATTCATATTTTGTACCTGCAGGGGCTTCCGTTTCATTTTTAAAATCCACTTTAAGCGGGCTGCATCCTTCTGTTACAGAACTTAGCAGTTTCAAAACCGCCTTTTCAATAACCTGCGGATAATTGTCCACCTGATGTTCCACAGCTCCGTCTGCCATTGTACAGCCAAAATAATTCTCAGCGTCCAGTTTCAGTATAATCTGCTGGACAATATCATTTTTATTTGGCCTTTTGTAGATAAGCTCAAACTCATCATCGTAATTAACTGAGCCTGCATTAAGTGGTGCCTCCGGAATGTCCCAGATCAGTCTCTTAACACCTTTCATATCCGGCACTTTTACCTTTATGCGCGTATATTCGCAGTCGCTCTCCACAGTAGTTGTAAAATCAACTTCCGGCCTTGGGTTAACACGGTACCTGTGACTTACCGGGCTTATGCAGAGACCTGCTTTTTCTACTCTCAGCTCCACTTTGTAAACCAGCCCGTCTGCCCCTGTGTTGGCACCTTCAAAGGAAATTTCGGTGTATCCGGCATCGGCAGGCCCAAATGTTTTATTGTAGACATCTAAACCCGTGGATTCATTTTTGATAATCCACTGGTGCTTATCCCCTGTCAGGGAAAGGGTAGGTTTATCGACTATAAACCGGAATGCAACTTTAGAACAGTTAGTATTGAAAATACTGTAATCAGGCTCATAGAAGTTTGCTCTGGCTCCGGGCTTTACTTTTACCTCCAGTGGTTCACTAAGCGTTTCGCAGTCCCAGTTAGCTGCTTTAGCTTTTAACCATACTTTGTAAGTTATTTCAGCATCAGTAGTATTTTCAAAAGTCAGGGCCCTTGTGGTTCCGGCAAAATCCTCCTCCCTGCTCTCCACTCCATCACTCTTCACTAATTTATAAATAACCTGATCATCTCCTCCAAAAGCAGCGCTGTTCACTGCCCTTGATAGGTTTGTGAAATTAATATCTCCGGGGCAGATGGGGGCAGTGTAATTGTAAGACAGCTTTGCTTCAGGTACTTTATTAATTACTATATCTTTCTTTAAAGTAACCGGACAGCCACCTTTGGTTGTTACAGTAAGACTTACATTATAAGTATTGCCACTGGCATAAATATGTTCAGGTTCTTTATCAGAAGATTTTGCACTGCCATCACCAAAATCCCACTCATACCCGGTAATTGCATCACCGTTAATAACATTCAGGCCGGAGCTGACTTTGAACCTGGTTGGCAATCCTTCGCATAAAAGCGGGGCAGAGAAATCTACGACAGGTTTTGCATATACTGTAGTAACACTTTCAATTACAGTTTCGCAACCAGTTACCTCATCTGTAGCCACCAACCACACGCGGTAACGACCTGGTTCACTATATGTGGCTTCGTATTCAGCTGTCACAAGAGGAGTTCCTGCAGCAACAGACACTTTTGGCTTTGAAATCCCATCCGGTAAACCGGCAGAACTATTTCTCGTAAATGTTTTATATTGATAAGAATATTTGTTTGTACTTGAAAGGTCGTGAGAGTATTTAACTGTGTGGGAACCATCAAAACAAAGATTTAGCTCAGTTTGCTCAACACCATTAATTTTTGCCTGAGCGTTTGGGGATTTAAACACTTCAACCACTTTAGTTACCTCGCTCAAACAATCCGCAAAAGTTCCTTTCCTTCTGATTTCTAATTTAACCAGCTTCTTACCTGCATCAGGAAAACCCTCATTAAACCAAAAGCTTTTGCCCTTAACTTCTTTGAGCTTTTTCGCTTCGGTACCTGCTTCATCATTATAAATGGTCCATGTATATACCAGATCAGAAAGACCATTATTGTCATTACCTTCAAAACGAACCTTATCATTAGGGCAAAATGCCTCACTTATTACTTCTTTCTTATTTTTAGTAGTAATGGCAGGGTCAGGAGCTTTCACAATCAAAATCCTTGCCTTTGTTTCTATTGGAAGGTGATCACCATTTATTGGATCCGCAGGTGGACCCGGGATATTAGGATCATCATAGGGATTACAAACATTCCAGTTCCGCATGGTTACTTCAAAATAATCCCCAACATCGGAGCCTGCAGGTGCATTGATAGGAAGAGTCTGATGAACAGGTCCATCGGCCGGAAAGACTATTTCCTCAATAGCTCCTGTAATTTTTAACATAAAGTTCCCTGCCCCATCTGTTACCTGTGTGCCAGCTACATTTACATTTTTTATTAATTTACCACTTACATCAGGAGCGGTATTATAAATAAACTGAACCCAACGCTTCTGGCGATTGGGGTTAGTATTGGTAATGTTTACATTGCAGTTAAATTCTGTATCATCATAAAACGTGAAATTATTAATAGGAGATGTCGGACAGAATTCTGCCACCTCAGGGTTCATTGTAAACTTGTTTGGATTCTTATCATCCGTATTCCAGGCATGAAACCCCTGCCGCTGTCTTGTGCCACTACATAATTTTCCCTCATAAACAATATAAATTTCAGGAACAAACTCGCAATCGCTCCCCTTTGTATAATTATGCAAAATGGAAGCAGAAAATTTATTCGCCACCAGGGGATCAGGAATGGCCGGTACAGTTATAGGAGCCTCTCCGTCCTCGTTCAGGAAAAAACGGAATTGCAATGACGAAGGATTGGCGATGGGATTTGAAAATGTATAATCTGCTGAAAGAACAGCTTCTACCGGCGCACAGGACTGGTTTCGTTTTACCCCAATGTTCTGATCAATAATAATAAGGCTTTCACACTGCGCCTGGGATTTAGTATTAAAACCAATAACAACGATAATGGCTGCAAAAAATATGAATATAAATCTTTTCAAAGCTCTTCCCTTTAAGTTCTGATCTTTTTACTGAAGCGGACATAACAGTCCGCTTTCAAAATTTAAAGGTAGCCGGGACTGGAGAACTTTTTTTGACAAAACAAGCCCTCTTATTACAAGGCTAATAAATGCAGGCAAATTGGAAGAATTGTATTTTTTGAATTTTCAACAATTCAACTATTACTTGAATTTTTCAAACCACCCATAATTTATACTGCCAAATCAGTGTTTAACTATTAATACTTCTCCGTGTTGCTTACCACTTTAGTTATTGTTTATTTAAGTTTTCCTTGATATAAATCCGGAATACGCATGCAATTAGAATTTTTCCGTGATTTTTATATACCCAACCGGAAGCTTCCTTACTCCGGACCATCAATTAAATTAGGTAAGCGGTTACTTTATTGACGGGAAAAGTATACCTTTGTACCCCGTAAGTCAATATTCTATATCTATCTACATGGCATCTGCTAAATATATATTTGTGACTGGCGGGGTTACTTCTTCCTTAGGCAAAGGCATTATCTCTTCGTCACTTGGTAAACTCCTTCAAGCCAGAGGCTTCAGGGTCACCATCCAGAAATTCGACCCCTACATCAACATCGATCCCGGTACTTTGAATCCTTATGAACACGGAGAGTGTTATGTAACGGAAGACGGTGCAGAAACTGACCTTGACCTGGGCCACTATGAGCGTTTCCTGAACATCAATACCTCACAGGCAAACAATGTTACCACCGGCCGCATATACCACAATGTAATTACTGCCGAACGCCAGGGTAAATTCCTTGGAAAAACAGTTCAGGTAGTACCTCATATTACAGACGAAATTAAGCGGAACGTTTTCCTGCTGGGTGAAACAGGCGAGTACGATATTGTAATTACCGAAATAGGAGGCTGTGTGGGTGATATTGAAGCCCTTCCTTTTATTGAGGCTGTACGCCAGGTAAAGTGGGATGTGGGCCCCAACAACTTCCTGAACATTCACCTCACGCTGGTTCCTTATCTTAAATCAGCAGGTGAGTTAAAGACCAAACCTACCCAGCACTCGGTAAAACAATTGCTGGAAGCAGGTATTCAGCCGGATATTCTTGTTTGCCGCTCTGAGCACCACCTGCCAAACGATATCCGTAAAAAGCTGGCCCTGTTCTGCAATGTCAACATCAACTCTGTAATTGAAGCACTGGATGCGGAAACTATTTATGATGTTCCTCTTCTTATGCGTAAAGAAAAGCTGGACGAAAGAGTAATCTCCAAGCTAAAGCTTTCTCATAAGCAGGAACCGGACATTGAACAGTGGAAAGAATTCCTGGGCCGCCATAAAAACCCTACCAGCGAGGTTCATATAGCACTTGTAGGTAAATATGTGGAGCTTCCTGATGCTTATAAATCCATTATTGAATCCTTTACCCATGCAGGTGCAGGCAACGAATGTAAGGTTTACCTTAAACTCGTTCACTCCGAAGAAGTGAATGATGAGAACGCGAATCAGCTGCTGGGCGAGATGGATGGTATACTGGTAGCCCCCGGCTTTGGTGAAAGAGGAATTAACGGCAAATTAGCTACCGTACGTTTTGCTAGAGAGAACAAGGTACCTTTCTTTGGTATATGTCTGGGCATGCAGTGCGCAGTAATAGAATTTGCCAGAAATGTACTGGGGCTGGAAGGTGCTTACTCCACCGAAATGAACCCCGAAACGCCCCACCCGGTTATCGACCTGATGGAAGACCAGAAGAACCTGGAAATGATGGGTGGTACCATGAGAGTGGGTTCTTACCCATGCGACCTCAAAAAAGGCAGCAAGGCAGCCACAGCATACGGTAAAACAAAAATTAAGGAACGCCACCGCCACCGTTATGAATTTAATAATAAATACCTCCAGGCCTTTGAAGATGCCGGTATGATTGCCTCAGGCATTAACCCGGAAACAGGCCTTGTGGAAGTAGTGGAAATAAAAGATCACCCATGGTTCCTGGGTGCCCAGTTCCACCCCGAGCTAAAAAGCAGAGTTCTGGACCCCCACCCTCTGTTCCTTCGCTTTGTAAAAGCAGCGAGAGATTTCAAGTATTCGAGAGAAAGTTAAATTACCGAAGCAGTTAAAAAATTAAAATGGACAGAAATCAAGTAACCGGGTTCGTACTGGTGGCACTATTATTTTTAGTGTACTTTACGTTCTTCGGACCTCAGACAGAGCCCACGGACCTTCCTGCTCAGGAACAGACGGTAAGCTCAGAGGCCCCGCCGGCAGCAGGCATTAATGAAATAAACAATGCCACTGCCCTCAGCGGCGACTCTGCACAGCAAGCAGCGCTCGCACAGCAATATGGTGTTTTTGCAGCAGGCTTCAGAGGCGAATCGCAGGAAGTGGTGCTGGAAAATGAGGAGTTGCGAATTACATTCGACAGCAAGGGAGCCAGAATCAAAAGTGTTTTATTGAAAGATTATAAAACCTACCAGCAGAATCCTTTGTACCTTATATCGGATGAAAGAAGTAAAATTACCCTGAGTGCTAACACCAACAATGGAAACATTGACCTGCACCAGTTTTATTACCAGCCATCCGAAGTAAGCACTGTTCAGCTGGAGGAGGCTACCGCTAAACAAATCCGGTTTCGCCTGAATCTGGAGGGTGGCCGTTCCATAACACAAACCTACACCTTACCTGAAGATGGTTTCCAGCTGTTGTACCAGATACAAACCAGCGGTTTAGGTAATGATATCAGCGGCCCGGCCCTCACCTACCGCTGGGATAACCGCATGGAGAATTTTGAGCATGACCTTGTACAAAGCCGCTCCCGCAGTACTGTAAATTTATATACTGCCGGAGAAGATTACGAGGAGCTGAGCAAAACCGGAGAGCTGGAAAGCTTTGAAACAGCAGAAAGAGTTAAATGGGCAGGTATGAACCACCGCTTCTTTACTGCATCTGTAATTGCCGACAATAACTACTTCCAGAGCGGACGTATTGCCACCCAAATACCGGCGGCAGACACCAGTGTGTTAAGAACAGCTGAAATTGAACTGAACATTGCCAGCCAGGCACTGCAGGAAGGACTTGATCTGCGGTATTATTTCGGGCCGAACAACCAGAGAATTTTAAACGGGGTAACAGATGGCTTTGAAAATAATGTGGAGCTTGGATATTTTATCCTTCGCCCTATTAATAAATGGCTCATCATTCCTACTTTCCATTTCCTCGAAGGTTTCTTTACGAATTATGGAATAATTATTCTTCTGCTGGTTGTATTTATTAAGCTTTTACTTTTCCCGCTAAGCTATAAGTCGTATGTATCCATGGCTAAAACCAGGGTATTAAAACCGCAGCTTGATGAGATAAAAGCAAAGCATGGCGAGGATATGGCCAAAATACAGCAGGAGCAAATGAAGCTTTACAGCCAGTTAGGCATCAACCCTATAAGTGGTTGTGTTCCAATGCTGCTCCAGATGCCAATCCTGTTTTCCATGTTCTACTTCTTTCCGAATTCAATTGAACTGCGGCAGGAAAGCTTCCTTTGGGCAAATGACCTCTCTACTTATGATTCAATTGCCAGCCTACCTTTTACAATTCCTTTTTATGGCGATCATGTGAGTTTATTCTGTCTTTTAATGACAGTCTCTACCATACTGATCTCTATGTCGAACCAGCAGATGAGTACAGTACAGGGGCCAATGAAAACCATCAGTTACATTATGCCTGTAACGTTCCTGTTCTTCCTTAACTCATTTCCTGCCGGTCTTACTTATTATTACTTCCTGTCGAACATTATTACCTACTTACAGCAGGTTGTAATCCGTAAGTTTGTGGATGATGATAAAATCATGGCCATTATTGAAAAGAACAGGCTTAAAAATAAGGATAAGAAGGTATCAGGTTTTCAGGCCCGCCTTCAGGAAGCCTTAAAGGCCAGCCAGGAAGCCAAACGTAATCCTGAGGCTAAACCAGCAAAGAAAAAATAAGAAGGACCCGAATAATTAAAAAAAGCCCCGGAGATATTGCGAGGCCACTGAAAAAGTCCCTTCACTAAATTTAGGGTTATC
>JAFMYY010000039.1 GCA_017948555.1 Cesiribacteraceae bacterium YIM B00369
TAAGGTATATTAAATATCTAGACCTTTTTCAGTGGCCTCAATCATACAAGCCAGCTTTTTTGTTTTGTCAGGGGGCAATTCTTTTACGACTCCAGCCACTGCCTGTTTTCCGGTAAACAATCCTGTCGTGAAGCCTGCTTTCCCGGCCCTGCCAGAACTCCAGCCGGTCCGGAATCAGTTCATATCCTCCCCAATGTTCCGGCCTTGGAATCTCCTGTCCTTCAAACTTTTCCTTCAGTTCTTTTTCTCTTATTTCAAGTGTATCGCGGTCAGGGATTTCCTCACTTTGCGGCGATGCCCAGGCACCTATACGGCTTCCGCGGGGGCGGCTGTTGAAGTAATTGTCCGAAACTTCGGGAGCTACTTTTTCCAGTTTACCCTCTATACGAACCTGCCGCTCCAGTTCCGGCCAGAAGAAAGTAAGGGAGGCGAAAGGGTTGTTCTCAATTTCCTTTCCCTTACGGCTGTTGTAGTTAGTAAAAAAAACAAATCCCTGTTCTGTAATATCCTTTAAAAGTAATACCCTGGCGGATGGCCTTCCTTCAGGACTGGCAGTACTTACTGTCATGGCACTTGGCTCAGGAATAAGGGCTTTGCGTGCTTCATCAAACCAGTTTCTGAATTGTTCAACGGGATTATCTGTAGTTTCATGAATATCTAAAGCAGCTTTTGAATATTCATTTCTGAGATTTGCTATTTCCTTATCCATATTGAGGTTAATTTAAAATTCCGGGTGTTATCATAATTTCAGCAGCAGACCAGTTGGTTTATTCTGCTTAATCACCGGCCTCCTGTAATGCTAAGGTACATTATAGTTGTCATTACGGGATTTTATATAAAGAAAAAATTCAGTAAAATTAATCTTTTGTTCAGCTTCATTGTTTACCGGTTTAATCAGTATAACAGCGCATGCCACTTATTAAAAACTCTTCCTATAAAAAAAGACCCTTTTACCTGTTTTCGCCACACCTGGAAACCATAGTGCCCGGTATTTTTCGAAAAGTTAAAATTCAGGGGTATACCCGGGAGCGGATTTCCACTTCTGATGATGATTTCCTTGATCTGGACTGGATTAAAAACAATAATGATCAGCTTGTTATTATATCTCACGGACTGGAGGGAAGCTCCGGCCGTACTTACGTAAAAGGAATGGCGGCCGTTTTTGCTGATAATGGCTGGGATGTGCTGGCATGGAACTGCCGTAGTTGTAGTGGTGAGTTGAATAAAGGCAGGAGGATGTACCACCATGGAGTGAGTGATGACCTGCACACAGTAATCAGTCACGTAGTGGCTGCAGGCAAGTATAAAAAGATTGTTTTAACAGGTTTCAGCATGGGTGGAAGTATTACACTAAAGTACCTGGGGGAATATCATGAGGAAATCCCGGAGGAGGTTTACCGCGCCGTGGTGTTTTCTGTTCCCTGTGACCTGGGGGGAAGTGCACGGGAGCTTTCAAAAAGCGGGAATGGTTTTTACCGGAAGCGCTTTCTGAAAAAGCTGGCAAAAAAGTTAAAGGCAAAAGCCCTGCAGATACCGGGATTATTTAATCCGGATGGTATTGATCTTATAGAACATTTTGCGGACTTCGATAACCGCTTTACTGCCCCTTTGCACGGCTTTATAGATGCAGCTGATTTTTATGCGCAGGCAAGCGCCAATAAATATCTGCCAGATATAGATATTCCTGTCTTACTGGTGAATGCCAAAAATGATCCGATGCTGCCTGAAAGCTGTTACCCCGTGGAATTAGCGGAAAAACATTCCTCATTTTACCTGGAGATGCCTGAAAAAGGAGGGCATGTTGGCTTTTCGCAGGCAGGAAGTAAGGTGAACTGGGCGGAGCAGCGGGCGCTTGAGTTTGTCAGCAATCCCTTACCCGCCTGATGTAAACTGTTCTTCAGGCTACCTGCAGTAAAATCGGTTTATAATAATAAAGCCCGCATATTCCGCAAAAGTAAAAAGTGGAATATGCAGGCTGTATATAAATTATTTCCCGTGGTTTTGTGCCGCTGCTTAAATGCAGCTCAGGTAAAAGACCCTCCTTATTTTAATTGGGCCAGGGCAAGATCAGCAACAGTTTCTCCAATGGAGAGCGATGAAGTGGCCGCAGGTGAAGGTGCATTGCACACATTTACAACACCTTTGCTTTCGCGGATGAGAAAATCATCGAGCAGGCCTCCTGAGCGGTCGCATGCCTGAGCCCGTACTCCTGCACCTCCGGGAACCAGATCCTGCTCCTGAATTTCAGGCATCAGCTTTTGGAGGGCTTTTGTAAAGGCGGGTTTGGAGAAGGAGCGGTACATTTCGCCCATGCCGGTGCGCCAGTATTTTCCTGCTACTTTCCGGAAACCAGGCCAGCTGAGAGTTTCTATTAATTCAGGCAGGTTAATCGCCAGCCGTTTATACCCTTCGCGCCTGAAGGCCAGCACTGCATTAGGACCTGCTTCAACGCCTCCTTCAATCATTCTTGTAAAATGCACGCCCAGAAATGGAAATGCAGGGTCCGGAACTGGGTAAATGAGGTTCTTTACCAGGTATTGCTTTTCCGGTTTAAGCATATAGTATTCACCACGGAAAGGAACAATTTTAAGGTCCGGATCCTGCCCTGTCATCTTAGCCACCTTATCTGAGTAAAGGCCTGCACAGTTAATCATGAGCTTGCAGGTGAACGTTTGCTGCAGCGTTATAACTTCGGTATGGGTCCTTTGAGGCAGGATGTGTGTAACCTTGCTCCCGAATCTTATTTCGGCTCCACCCTTAATTAATTTCTCAGCATACTTCTGAGCTACCTTTTTATAGTTGATAATGCCTGTCTGAGGAACGTGAATTCCGGCAATGCCATTAACATGAGGCTCATATTCCAGCAGTTCCTCTCTGTTTAATCTTTTAAGATCCGTAAGGCCATTCTGCACGCCCCGCTCATATATAGTATCCAGTTGCGGAAGTTCCTCACGGGAGGTGGCTACAATTACTTTTCCGCACAGTTCAAATGGAATATTTTCCTCTCTGCAAAAGCTAAGAAGTTTATGGTAGCCGTTAAAGCAGTTTCTGGCTTTCAAGCTGCCGGGCTTATAATAAATCCCTGAATGGATAACTCCGCTGTTATGCCCTGTCTGGTGTGCGGCTACTTCGTTTTCTTTTTCAAGGACCAGAATTTTTAATTTCGGGTCCTTTTGCTGGATGTTAAGAGCGGTAGCCAGCCCAACTATGCCACCGCCAATTATAATTATGTCGTACACTAAATTCTATGTTTATATTCCCTGCAAAGTTAACAGGGTTTGAGTAAAAATAAAGAAGTTGCTCCTGTCACTGTTAAACATCCTCTTCGCCTTCATTTTAAAATTTCTTTATTCCCGTTGAAAGGGCAGCGAAAAAGTTCTATATTCAGCCAAATAAGGTTTGCCCGAATTGGGGGCCCGGATCAGAAAATAAGGATTTTCCTGTTTCAGCAGTGTTACGGATGATTAATCTTTAATAAACATTAACTGAATATGCTTATTTATGTTAAATGATATCCAACTGCCAGCTACATAGGATGATTTGCCCGCAGGCCTTATTGTTTTCCTTGTGATTCTTCTGCCTTGTCGGGGAAGCCCTCCGGCATCAGGGGCCATTGGTTTTCCGGAACCGGGAGTACAGGGAGATGGTGGCCGCTCACATAAATAAATCATTACCGGCAGTAAGTGGTAAGGCGGCAGGAAAAGGTTTAGCCTTTCTGCCTGAATATTTCACGCTTTAAAAAGAAGTCTTAAATGACAGATATGAAAGATATGGATCCGGGGGATGAAAAGCCTCCCATTTTAGGCAGCTGGAGAAATTTATACTTTCTTCTGGTGGGAGCATTATTACTGCAGATAATACTTTATTATTTTATTACTATATCTTTCTGATCCTTCCGGACTATGAATTCTTTTGACTGGATTGTTCTATTTGGAACCCTCTTTTTTATTGTGGCTTATGGTGTTTACAAAACCCGTGGCAGTAAAAATATAGAATCTTACCTCCTGGGAGATAAAAGCATGAAGTGGTGGACCATTGGACTATCCGTAATGGCTACCCAGGCAAGTGCTATAACTTTTTTGTCCACTCCCGGGCAGGCTTATGAAGATGGTATGGGGTTTATCCAGTTTTACTTCAGCCTTCCACTGGCAATGATCTTTCTTTCGGTTGTGGTAATTCCTATTTTCTACAGACTGAAGGTTTATACTGCTTATGAATATCTGGAAAACAGGTTCGACCTGAAAACCAGAAGCCTTACAGCTCTCTTATTTCTTATCCAGCGAGGGCTGGCGGCAGGCATTACAATTTATGCTCCTGCAATAATTCTTTCCACTATACTTGGCTGGCCTCTTTATATTACCAATATAATTATTGGTGTGTTGGTAATTATCTATACCGTTAGCGGTGGCACCAAAGCAGTAAGCCAGACCCAGAAACAGCAGATGGCAGTAATGATGGGAGGGATGGTGGTGGCTTTGCTTATCCTTATCTGGAAATTACCAGCCTCGGTAAGCTTTACAGATGCTATTCAGGTAGCGGGAAATATGGGTAAAATGGAAATGGTGAATCTGTCATGGGATCCATCTAACCGGTACACCCTGTGGTCGGGAATGTTAGGGGGCTTTTTCCTTTTCCTGTCCTACTTTGGTACGGACCAATCGCAGGTCCAACGTTATTTATCAGGTAAGTCCATTACCGAAAGCCGCTTAGGTTTGCTTATGAACGGCCTGATTAAAATTCCTATGCAATTCCTGATCCTTTTTATAGGGGTTATGGTTTTTGTCTTCTTCCAGTTCAATCAGTCCCCTGTGTTTTTTAATGAGACAGTTAAAGAAAAGCTAAAACAAACTGAAGCCGCAGAACGCTTATCTGATTTACAAAGTGAGTATGATGCTGTTTTTCTTCAAAAAAAGGAAGTTTTAGAAAATGCGGTAAGGCAGGAAGGAGCGGCAGCATCTGCCGGGTATGCACAGGCCAGGGCACTTCAGGAACAGGAAAATGGTGTCAGAAAGCGGGTAAAGGAATTAATTTCAGAAAATGACCCTTTGGCCGAGACAAAAGATACAGATTATGTATTCATAACTTTTGTAATGACATGGTTGCCCCATGGTATAATAGGATTGCTCCTTGCTGTTATTTTTTCTGCAGCAATGTCATCCACTGCAAGTGAGCTGAATGCACTGGCATCGACTACCACAGTAGATATTTATAAAAGATCAGTCAGGAAAGATGGCAGTGATCATCATTACCTGCTAAGTTCAAAATGGTTTACCGTTATGTGGGGTGTGCTGGCAATTGCCTTTGCCACTTATGCCACCCTGCTGGAAAACCTTATTGAGTATGTAAACATTCTTGGTTCCCTGTTTTACGGTACCATACTCGGAATTTTTCTGGT
Organism: Cesiribacteraceae bacterium YIM B00369; assembly: GCA_017948555.1. Classification (GTDB taxonomy): domain Bacteria; phylum Bacteroidota; class Bacteroidia; order Cytophagales; family Cyclobacteriaceae; genus Nafulsella. The sequence goes on from JAFMYY010000039.1 coordinate 5,396, forward strand.
GGCTTTCTTTTTGAAAAAGATAGGGGGTAACGCTGTTTTTTATGCAGCACTGCTTACTGAAACCATTGTTGTTGTGGTGTACTTTACCACAAAACTTGCCTTCCTCTGGCTGAACCCACTGGGATGTGGTCTGATGATTTTATTTGCCTTTATTTTTCAATCGGTTGAAAATTCCGGAAAAAGGTAAGGGTTTTCCAAACTAATTTAGTTTTACCACCGTAATAAAAAGTAGATACTGAGCGGAAAATCCAAATTTTATATCTTCTGAAAATTAATTTCTATTGTTTTCAGAATTAAACAGAAAAAAACTGTTAAGTTTTTTCGATTGATTTTATATTTAAGCCTTCTTCTTTATTCAGGCAAGGGTGTTTATGGAATTCCCCGTACAGTTTTTCTTTATTTTACTGTATAAAAGTTAATCGAATTAGTGATGGCAGGCGAAACATATCATGTTTATCGGATCAGGGAATTTACCCGTTTCACAAAGCCTGTTATTGAATTTCTATATCTGTTGTTTATCAAGAAAATATTTTACGGTAATACTAAAGGTAAAATCATCTCTGAAAACAAAGAGTGGAGTTTCCTGCAGTACAAAGGTGAGGATTCCGGATTGCAGCACCTTTTTCAAAGAGCCTTATCGCAAACCTTTGTTTCGCATTATCTGCTACTGTTGGGCTTATGGCAGATGGCAGGTTTAAGCTCAGGGAGCCGCCTTTTTGATCAGGGTTTTAACCTAAGCCGGGAAACAGGAAGGTTATCCTTTTTCAAATTAAAGATTCCGGTTCAGGGCTTTTATACCTTTCTTTTCCGGTTAAATCCTTTTTAACCATCTCCCCTGTATTTTACATTTTGCTTGAACTGGTTTAACGGTTCTGTAAAACTTCTCTTTTCTGCTACTGCTGTAGTACTTACGGTTTTAATAAAAATAAATAGTTTATTATAAAATACTTATGAAAGCATATATTAAAAAGCTTGGCTGTATCTGTTCTCTTATGATCATGGGGTCTGTGGTTGGTTGTACCTCCAATAGCAAAGTGGAAAATAAAGAGGTTGAGCCCAGGGCATTGCCTGTAACGCAGGTCATTTCTGTAGATACCATTTTGCATCGTGAATACGTGGCGGATATACAGGCCGTTCAAAATGTGGAATTGCGGGCCCGTGTTGAGGGTTTTCTGGAGCACATTTATGTTGATGAAGGACAGGAGGTAAAGAAAGGCCAGTTGCTGTTTAAGCTGAATGATGAAGAATACAAGGCAGAAGTAGCAAAGGCAAAAGCAAATCTTGAAAGCAGTAAGGCAAAAGCTAAAGCCACCGAACTGGAAGTGGACAGACTTAAAGTGCTGGTAGAGAAAAAGGTAATTTCAGATACCGAACTGGAGGTGGCACTGGCAAGACTGAATGCTGCAAAAGCTGGTATAGCAGAGGCCCGTTCTGCGCTATCCAATGCACAACAAAGGCTTTCCTATACCAGTATCCGTTCTCCCTTCAATGGTTTAATAGACCGCATTCCCTTTAAGGCAGGAAGTTTAATCAGCCATGGAACATTACTGACCACCGCTTCCGATGTAAGCGAGGTATTTGTGTATTTTAATGTTTCGGAAGGTGAATATCTTGAATACATTAAGACCAGGACAGCCGAAAATACCAAAGGAGATGCTGTGGTTAGCCTGATTTTAGCTGATGGTACTCCATACCAGGAGTCAGGAACCATTGAAACCATGGAAGGGGAGTTTCATCCCAGCACCGGTTCTATTGCTTTCCGTGCCCGCTTTCCTAATACAGAAACACTTCTTAAACATGGGGCCACAGGTAAAATCCGCCTTGCTAATAAAGTGAATAATGCCATTCTTGTTCCACAAAAAGCTGTTTTTGAATTGCAGGACAAGAATTTTGTGTTTGTGGTGGATTCGAACAACCAGGTAAGAATGAAAAACTTCATTCCTAAAACCCGCTTCTCCCATTTTTATATTGTGGAATCAGGCTTAGAGCCGGGCGACAGAATTGTATACGAAGGGATACAGGCAGTTCGTGACGGGATGAAAATTGTTCCAAAACCGGTGGGTAAAGATAGCCTTGTAACCCTGAATCTATAATGATTCATTTGTTTTTTAATTTTTTATCAGAGTATAACGATATCAAATGTTTGACATATTTATAAAAAGACCTGTTCTTTCGCTGGTAATTTCCCTGATAATTGTTCTGCTGGGCGGGCTATCCTTTCTTACGCTGCCTATTGCACAGTTTCCGGATATAGTGCCGCCTTCTGTAAAGGTAAGGGCCAAATACAGGGGAGCAAATGCAGAGGTAAGTGCAAAAACAGTAGCAACCCCTATTGAGAAAGCTATCAACGGTGTCCCGGGCATGACGTACATGAAATCTGTTTCCAGTAATAACGGACGGGTTCAGATAGTAGTTAATTTTGAAGTAGGGACGGACCCTGATATAGCCGCAGTAAGTGTGCAGAACAGGGTAGCCACGGTAATGAATGAATTGCCGCAGGAAGTGGTGGAGAATGGGGTAACCACAGAGAAAGAGGTAAACAGCCTTTTGCTGTACCTCAATATAGTAAGTACAGACACTACCCTGGATGAAAAATTCATAGTAAACTTTGCAGACATTAATATCCTGCAGGAAATCAGGCGTATTGATGGGGTTGGCTTTGCAGAAATTGTAAGTGAAAAGGATTATACCATCAGGGTTTGGTTAAAGCCAGACCGCCTGACTGCTTATAACGTATCAACCGATGAAGTTGTGGAGGCCATACGGAACCAGAATGTGGAAGCTGCCCCCGGGAAAACAGGGGAAAGCTCAGGTAAAGATTCTCAAATGCTGCAATATGTGCTTAGCTATACCGGAAAATTTAATGAAGCAAAACAATTTGAAAATCTGGTGCTGAGAGCTGATGACGACGGTTCAATTTTAAGGCTGAAGGATGTGGCAGATGTTGAGTTCAGCTCCAGTAACTTTGGCAGAATTTCCAAGAACAATGGAGGGCCTTCTGCCTCGATCATGATTAATCAGCGGCCGGGTTCTAATGCACGGGAGGTCATCAGGAAGGTAAAGGAGAAAATAAACGAGATTCAGGAAGATTCTTTCCCTGCAGGAATGTCATACAATATTACCTATGACGTTTCCCGCTTCCTTGATGCTTCCATTAATGAGGTGGTTACCACTCTTTTTGAGGCTTTTATTCTTGTTTTCCTGGTGGTGTTCCTCTTTTTGCAGGACTTCAGGTCCACCCTTATTCCGGCCCTGGCAGTGCCTGTGGCATTAATAGGTACGCTGTTCTTTATGCAGATGCTGGGCTTTTCAATTAACCTGCTTACCCTTTTTGCGCTGGTCCTTGCTATAGGTATAGTGGTGGATAATGCCATTGTGGTGGTAGAGGCAGTCCATGCAAAAATGGAGGAGGAGAACCTTCCTGCCCGTGAAGCCACTTTTGCGGCAATGGGAGAAATCAGCGGTGCTATTATTGCTATCACCCTGGTAATGTCGGCAGTTTTTGTGCCGGTGGCATTTCTTTCCGGTCCTGTGGGAGTATTTTACCGTCAGTTTTCTCTTACCCTGGCTATTTCCATTGTTATTTCAGGTGTAAATGCAGTTACGCTTACACCTGCATTATGTGCACTTCTGTTAAAGAATCCAAAGGAAGAAGCGCAGAAAAAGAATCTGCTCCAGCGTTTCTTCAACAAGTTTAACGATGGGTATAACGGACTTGCACTTCGGTATAAGCAATTAATAAGTTTTATTGCAGGCAGGAGGCTGATTACCTTAGGTTTGCTCTTATTGTTCTTTATAGGCACCTGGGGCATTAATACTGTTTTACCTACGGGCTTTATACCTTCCGAAGACCAGGGTGTGGTTTATATAAATGTTACTGCTCCTGCAGGTGCCACGGTGGAACGTACTGAAAAGGTACTGGATGCCGTGCAGCTGGCAACTGAAGGAATGGAAGTGGTGGAGGCGGTTTCCACACTGGCAGGTTACAGCCTTGTAAATGGAGTATCCGGTGCTTCTTTTGGTATGGGCATGATAAGCCTTAAGCCATGGGATGCGCGGGAACAGTCTGTAGAGGAGGTAATAGCAGAGCTGGAAGAAAGAACCAGTGGCATTACAGATGCTTCAGTGGAATTCTTTTCTCCACCAACTGTTCCGGGTTTTGGTAATTCAAGTGGTTTTGAACTTCGCCTGCTTGACCAGACCGGCCGTGGCGACCAGCAGGAACTGGATAAAGTTACCCACGATTTTATTGCAGCCCTGGAAGAATCGCCTGAAATTAACAGGGCTTATACAAATTTTGATCCTAACTTTCCTCAATACCTGATACATGTGGATCAGGATATGGCTGCTAAAAAGGGTATAACTATAAAACAGGCAATGGGTACCCTGCAGACCTTAATGGGAGGAACCGTTACTTCGGATTTTGTACGTTTCGGTCAGATGTATGATGTGATGGTGCAGGCCCACCCACAATACCGTACTAAACCGGAAGATGTACTGCGCCTCCATGTGAAAAACAAAAAGGGAGAAATGGTTCCTTTTTCCACTTTCGTAAGAATGGAAAGGATATACGGGCCGGAACAGCTCACGCGCTATAACATGTATACATCTGCCCGGATAAGTGGAGCTGTGGCTCCGGGTTTTAGCAGTGGCGATGCTATTGCAGCGGTTAAACGGCTTGCAAGGGAAAAGCTGCCGCGTGGTTATGGTTTCGACTGGGCAGGTATGACAAGGGAAGAGGTGAAATCCGGAGACCAGGCCATTTATATTTTCCTTATTAGTCTGCTGTTTGTATACCTGCTGCTTGCAGCACAATACGAAAGCTTCCTGCTTCCATTGCCGGTTATACTTTCGCTCCCAACGGGTATTTTCGGTGCCTTTCTTGCCCTCCAGGTATTTGGACTGGAAAATAATATCTACGCCCAGGTGGCCCTTATAATGCTGATAGGTTTGCTGGGTAAAAACGCAATCCTGATCGTGGAATTTGCCATTCAGCGACGGGAAGAAGGAGTATCCATTATTAAAGCTGCTGTTGAGGGATCAGTATCCAGATTGAGACCTATCCTGATGACCTCTTTCGCTTTTATAGCAGGCCTTATTCCTTTAGTTATAGCGACCGGGGCAGGTGCAATGGGAAACCGTTCTATTGGTACTGCCGCAGCAGGAGGTATGTTAATCGGAACCATTTTTGGAGTAATTCTTATCCCTGGCTTATATGTTATTTTCGCTCAGCTGGCCAACCGGAAAAAAGATAAGGACAAACCAAAGGTGGAAGCTGTGGACTCCCATGAGATTAAAGTGTCAAGTAATTAATAATTATCTATAAATTTTATGTCGATCGAAAAACTGTTTTACAAGCTTTCCGGCTTTTTTCTTATTGTAATTTTTGCCGGGAGTTGTAAGATTGCCGAACCACCCGTTTTACCTGCAGTAAAAGAAGTCCCCGATGCCTTTATTGACAGGGCAGATAGTGTCAGTGTGGGTGATATTCCCTGGGATGATTTTTTTAAGGATAAACATTTGAAGAATCTTATAGAAATTGCTCTGAATAATAACCTGGACCTTCTGGCTGCAGTGCAGCGGATTGAGGTGGCCCGCGCCGATTATATGATAAGCAGGGGAGCCCTGCTGCCTTCGGTACAGGGGAGAGCCACTGCAAATGTTGGAAATCTTAATAACAGGCTGGTGGGTAATACTGTGCCGGACCGGACAATACAGAACCTGAACCAGAATTATTTCCTGGGTTTCCAAAGTGCGTGGGAGGCAGATGTATGGGGACGCCTCCGGAATTTGCGGGAGGCGGCTTTTGCACGTTTTCTGGCAACTGAAAAAGGACGCCAGCTGGTAAGGACTTCTTTGGTGGCAGAAGTGGCGCGCATGTACTACGAATTGCTGACGCTGGACAATGAGCTGGAAATTGTAAAAAAGAATATTAATCTGCAGGAAATAGCTCTGGAAGTAATCCGGATTCAGAAAAGTGCAGGAAGAACCTCGGAACTGGCAGTGCAGCAAATAAAAGCACAGTTGCTCAGTACAAGAGCCCTTGAGGTGGAGATTAATCAGCGGATTATTGAACGGGAAAACAACCTTAACTTATTATTGGGGCGATATCCTGAAGAGATTCACAGAGGAAGATCCATCCTGGAGCAGCCATTACCACGTGGCATAAAAGCGGGGCTTCCCGGCGACCTGCTTTTGCGCCGTCCGGATATAAGGGAGGCTGAATTAAATCTTACTGCCGCCAAAGCCGATATTGAGGCTGCCAGAGCTGCGTTTCTGCCTTCTGTTATTATATCTCCTTATGCAGGTTTTAATTCTCCGGATGCCTCTATGCTCCTCCGGACTCCGGAGTCTATTGCCATAGGTGCCCTGGGAAGTATAGTTGCCCCCATTTTTAACGGGAGGCAGATTCGTGCAGATTATAACCGTAGCGTAGCCCGTGCCACAGAATCAGTTTATGATTACCAGGAAGCTATACTGGAAGGCTATCAGGAGGTAATGACAAATCTTAGCCGGATCAATAACTATGAAAGGGTGTATGAACTTAAAGAGGAGGAGGTAGAGGTGCTCCATAATGCTGTTTCCACTTCCAACGACTTATTTGCCACAGGCTATGCCAATTACCTGGAGGTAATTACCGCGCAGCAGCGGGTGCTGGAGGCTGAGCTGGAGCTGGCCAATACCAGAAAAGAAATATATCTGGGCGTAATCGATCTGTACCGTGCCCTTGGCGGGGGCTGGAAAGATGTGAACTGAAAGCGATTTAGGAAACAATAAAAATAAAAAAAAGGGAGGTTACGTTAATTCGCAGCCTCCCTTTTTTATAAATCCCTGTTCAGATAAAATTTATTTTCTTTCCTTAAACCTGGCGATCATATCATTATTGATTTTAACATAATCCTGATTATTGTCTTTCTGTGCCAGTTCTTTCGATTTTTCAGCAGCTTTAATGGCATCCCTGTACTTTTTCATGTCGGCAAGAATTCTCGATTTAGTGTTGTAAAAAAGAAAATGTTCTCTTTTTTCAATGGCACTGTTAATCCATTTTAATGCCTGGTTAAGGTCTTTGTCGTTTTGCTGGTAGTAACTGGCAGCACGGAAAAGCGTCATTGGGTCCACATTTTCTTTCTCCATCTCTTTTGAAATGGAAGCCATTACTTTAGAGTCCACTTCTGTTTCCACAGGTACACTTACCAGGGTATTATCCCAGCTGATGGTAAGGTTAGCGCTGTTATTAGTGAAGGAGGAAAAGTCAATAGTAAAGGTCTCTCTGGGATAGGGTATGGTGGTGGGCTTTACCTTTACCCTTAGTACATCATTTTCTTCGCTGTATCCATTGCTCCCCCACATGTCCAGCTTAGTATTAAAAATAATAGTCCACTCATCAGGGTCCGGAATGCTCAGCAGGGCATAGGTTCCCGCGGCTAAATCCCTGCCGTTAATTTTTACGTTTTCAGCGAAAGTAATTTTAGTTACATTATTGGCTCCTGTTCTCCAAACCTGACCATAAGGGGCAAGTTCACCAAATATTTCCTTGTCCCTTCCTTTTAATCCGGGGCGCGAATACTCCACCTCAACATCTGTTAATCCCACCCGTGTCTTCAGTATAGCTTTCGGGCTCGCCTGGGGCATATCAATTTGTGCGTTTGCCCAATGCATAGTAGCTGCCAGGGCAATTGTTAATGCCTGTTTTTTTGAAAAAAAGCTTCTCATAGCTTACAAAATTTAAATTTATCTGTTAAAAAGAAGTACCGGAAGGTAAAACTTCAGTGAATGTAAATTTATTGCAAATCCGGATCAAATATTGATGGCCTGCCATTGTTTTTTATTTAATTTTTAGAAATGAAGTTATCCCGCTCCTTTTTTACCCGTCCTGATGTTGTGGAAATAAGCCGTGAGCTCCTTGGAAAATATCTCTATACTAATATTGACGGATTGTTAACCGGAGGAATGATAGTGGAAACGGAGGCATACAGCGGAAAAAATGATAAAGCCTGCCATTCCCATATGGGGAGGCGTACCACCCGTACTGAAATAATGTACCACGAAGGGGGAGTGTCTTACGTTTATCTCACCTACGGTATTCACCACCTTTTTAACATTGTAACCAATACAGAAGGTAATGCCGATGCTGTACTGATTCGCGCTATAGAACCCCTTGAAGGAATTGATATAATGCTGCAAAGGCGGGAGATGGTGAAACCGGAAAAAAAGCTTACAGCAGGGCCGGGGGTATTAAGTCAGGCGCTGGGGATAAGCCGGAAGCATTACGGTGAGCCGCTCAGCGGAAATACTATTTGGGTTGAGGACAAAAATGTTTATTTTAAGGACGAAGAAACAGAAGCACGGCCAAGGGTAGGGATCGGCTATGCCGGGGAAGATGCACTGCTTCCCTGGCGGTTCAGCATCCGGAATAATCCCTGGGTAAGTAAAACAGTAACAAATTATGGCAATCGTATTAATAGCACCCACTAAAGATAATCTTGAATACTGGAAAAAAGGGCTGGAAGAGGAAGCAATAAAACAGGGGCTGAATGTTCCGGTCCTGATTGGCCCTGAAACAGAAAAGGATGAGGAGGTTAAAATGGCGGTGGTTTGGAAGCACCAGCCTGAAATGCTTTACCGTTTCCCAAAACTGCAACTGATAAGCTCTATGGGAGCCGGAGTGGATCATATTCTGAAAGATAAGAAAATGCCGGCGGACTGGCAGGTGGTACGGATTGTCGACAACCAGTTATCAGGCAGTATGAGTAACTACCTGCTTGCGGCCGTCCTGAATTACCATAAAAGGTTGCCTGGCTATATTGAAAAACAGGCTAAAAAGGAGTGGGCTTACACCGATGAGCCCGAAAGACCGGTAAAGGTTGGAATTTTAGGACTTGGTGAATTAGGAAGTGATATAGCGAAAAAATTAGTGGCACTGGGCTTTCCTGTTTTCAGTTACAGCAGCAGCCCTAAGAAAATGGAGGGGGTTAAGAGTTATGCAGGAGAGAAAGAGCTTCCCCTTTTTCTGCAGCAGGTAAACGTGTTGATCTGTTTATTGCCGCTTACTGAACAGACAAGAGGTTTCCTGAATCTGTCTTTATTCGAAAAATGTACACCTGGTACTTATTTAATTAATGTGGCCAGAGGAGAACATCTGGAGGAAACTGATTTAGTTATTGCCATTGAAAAAGGCTGGATATCAGGAGCAATGCTGGATGTTTTTAAAAAAGAGCCACTTCCCGGAGAGCACCCTTTCTGGGAGCATCCTTCTATATTTATCACACCCCATATTGCCAGTGTTACACACCCCGATGCAGCCATACCTCAAATTGTTGAAAACTATAAAAGACTGATGAATGGAGAAGCTCTGATGAATGAGATTGACCGGAAAAAAGGATATTAAATATACAGGAAGGGTTATTTTGCCTGACGGGTTGTTAATCCGGAGCAGCTATTGGGAAAGAACTGCATAAACCGGAACCTGACCCTTCCCCTGTCTGATCTTTATGATGGACCGTAATTTATTCTTTTCTTCCTGCAGGGAGTATTTTTCAGCAAGGCCTTTTGAGGTAGAGTTTCTTCGGAAATTTTATATCTTACCACTGTATGCTTAAACCGAAATCAGATCAGGTATGAAGAAGATTTTATGTCCTGTAAACTTTACTTCCACAGCATTAAATGCACTGGAGTTTGCCTGCAATCTGGCGCAGCTGCATAAGGGGAGTCTTACCTTGCTGCATATTCTTACTGATGAAGAATATAACCGTTTGCTGGAGGAAAACATTGAAAATATTAAACTCCGTATCGATCAGGAGAATGCCTTATTGGAGAAACAGCTGGAAAGTCTTTGCAGGGAGATCAGGAATTCTTATCCGGACCTGAAGTGTGATTACGCCTTAGGCTATGGCGATTTAACTGCCGGAGTGACGGACTTTGCCGCAACAGGTGGTTATTCTTTAATTGTAATGGGTAATGACGGGGTTGTAAATGTAACCGAAGCTTTAGATGGCAGCTCTACAGTTAAGGTGCTGGAAAAATCTCCATGCCCGCTGATGAGTGTTCCTGGCGGAGCAGTTTTTAAAGGGTTTCAGCGGATTGTTTTTGGCTCAGAGTTCAGAAAGGCCGACAGGGATGCGCTTCTTCAATTATCCCTTTATATAGAACCTGCAGCCAGCAGCCTTTATGTGGTGCATATAAGCAGACAGGAAGAGGAAAACAAGGCTGCTGCTCTCAGGAAAGAAGGGGATGAACTCCGGACTTATATTAATTATCCAAAATTACATATTAAGGTAAAGGAATCTCCGGAAGGGGTTCTTTCAGGGCTTGATGAAAGTATGGAGGAGTTAAATGCTGATTTACTGGTTCTGGTAACCCACCAGCGCAATTTCCTTGAGCGGATTTTTCAGAAAAGTGTTTCAAAACAAATCAGTTATTTTGCTGATTACCCTATCCTTATTTTTTTGGAAGAACGCTTGTAAAGGAATCAGTTAATCCACCTGCCGGAATATAAAATGGGTGAAATACCGGCTGTTTTACTCCTTGATTTAATTATACAGGGGTGCAGGTAGTAAAAATTCAGGTCCTGTTAAATTCATTTCAGGGAAAGACAAAACATTCATCTGAACGGGCTGTTGATAATAAAAGAACAGCTGAAAAATTACCCTGAAAATCAGATCGGGCCTATAAGTATTCCGGAGGTTATTGCGATGAAATTAAGTGTTATTATTCCCACCTACAACGAAGCGGATAACATTAATACAACAATCAGTACATTATTAAAACAGGCCAGAGAGAAACCTCTTGAAATTATTGTAGTGGATAGCGGCTCGGCAGATAACACCCTGGAGGCTATTAAATACCCTGAAGTCATTACGGTTAAAAATCCCCGTTTAGCAGGGAAAAAATGGCTGTCACTGAGATTCGGGGCTAATATGGCTCAGGGGGAAATTTTATTGTTTTTAGATGCTGATACGCTTGTTCCCCGGCATTTCGATCAGGCAATTGAGCAAACATTAAAGGACCCTTTGGTGGCTGGCGGGGCTTTTGAATTTTCATTCGATAAGTTTAGTTATTCCCTTTTCTGTGTTTCTTTATTTAACAGGATCAGGTACCGGTTCAGGAAAAGGTATTATGGGGATCAGGGGATATTTGTACGGAAGGATATTTATCATAAAGCAGGAGGATGGCCAAAAAAATCTCTTCTTGAAGCAGCCTACTTTTGCAAAAACCTGCAGTCCTATGGTCAGCTCCGGCTTATCCGCCAGCCGGTGGTAACATCCAGCCGCCGTTTTACAGAAGGGGGAGTATGGCGTGTTTTTTTGCATGATTGCCGCATCTGGGGTCTGGACCTGTTAGGAATGGATGTGGAAAAATATGGAAAAGCTTACTGGAATAAAAATCATGAGTATGGCCTGAAAAATAAAAATGCCGCAAAGGCTCTGAAGGAGTAAACTTCCGGAGTTGGAACATCTTTTTTCGGAATCCGTATCTGATAAATATGAAAATATCAGGAATTCAAAAAAATATCAGGAATGGCCATCGCATGCTTATTCTGTTTATACTAACAGTAATAACTTTCTTCCCCCTTTTCCAATCCTGTAATTCCGGCTCCGGTTCAGACTCTACTTCCGGTTTTTCTGTTACCGGAAATGAAAATACGCTTTATGATGAAGAAAAAGCCTCTGATGCTCTGGAGGAAATTTTAAGTAATGGTAATCCGGAAAATGAACCGGATAAAATACTCCTTAATAATACCTCAGATTCCATTGCAGCTCTGGTTCATCATTTTTACCGGGAAAAGAATTATATACCCCAATGGAATGGCGCTGAGCCCGGCGAAGAAGCCAGGGCATTTCTGGACGAACTGGAATCTTTACCTTCACACGGACTTGATACTGCTGATTTTTCTGTTGGGGATTTAAAGCAAAGCTTCCGGGGAATTTATAATGATGGAGAAATCGACTATAGCCAGCTGGCCAAAACTGAGATAGCACTAACTGCCCATTATTTTCGCCTCGCCCGCCAGATTGGAAAAGGAAGAATAGAAGGGGGAAAATATCTTGACAACTGGCATATAAAGCCGGAGGAGGTAAATAAATTGAAAAATCTTGAAACAGCGCTTGAAGAAGGAGTGGGAGAGGCTCTCCATGAGCTTGAGCCTGATTACAGGCAGTATGCCCTGTTGCAGGAAAAACTTGAGCAATATATTGAAGTGGCTCAGAATGGTGGCTGGAATACTGTTGCTTTAGACAAACCGGTTAAGCCCGGCGATTCTGCCAGTGCGGTTATTGATGTAAGGAAAAGGCTGCATGCAGAAACAGGGAAAGGAGGAGACCTGGAAAACCCTGTGTTTGATAAGGCGCTGCAGGAGGAAATTAAAAATTTCCGCTACCGTTTTAATCTTCCGGATAAAGATGAACCTGTTATTGATGAAGCAGTTGCAGAAGCTATGAATGAGCCGGTAGAGGAAAGAATAAGGGTTCTGAACTTAAACCTGGACAGGTGCAGATGGCTTACGGAGCCGATGGGTGAAACGTATATTCTTGTAAACATACCAGAATACCGGATGCGGGTAATTGAAAACGGCAAGCCGGCTTTGGCAATGAAGGTGATTGTTGGAAAAGAAATGAACAAAACACCTGTATTCAGTGACAGCATGGAATACCTTGAATTTGCACCTTTCTGGAATGTGCCTGCCTCTATTGCTAATGAAGAAATTCTTCCGCATGCTCAGGAAGATCCTCTTTACCTGGAAAACCGCCATTATGAAGTAGTTGCCGGGTGGGGGGATAATGCCAATGTGGTACCCGCTGAAGAGGTGGACTGGGAAAACTTAAAGGTGGAAGAGTTTCCGTACAGGATAAGGCAAAAGCCGGGGCACTGGAATTCCCTGGGGAAGGTGAAATTTATGTTTCCCAATAATAAAGCTATCTACCTGCACGATACACCTGCAGACTACTTATTCAGTGAATCTGAAAGAGAGTTCAGTCATGGTTGTGTCAGGGTGGAGCATCCGGATCAGTTAGCAAATTACCTGCTTCCTGATTATTCAGAAAGGGAAATCAGCAGCCTCCTGGATTCAAATGAGCGGACGGTTATTCCTCTGGAAAAAAAGATTCCGGTTTATATCGTATATTTTACGGCAATAGTGGACAGAGAGGGGAATCTGCGGTTTTTAGAAGACATTTATGGAATGGACAAAGTGCAGCGGCAAGCCCTGTAGTTTGATTTGTGTTTCTTATTTCCTGCAGTGGAATTTGCAGGAGCAATGAAACAGCCTGCTTTTTAAGCCTTATGTGACCCTATTGCTTTCAATGCTTTTAAGCTTTCGGATACTGCCTGCTGTATATCAGGAGAGCCGGCATGCTTCTGATTAACTTCCAGCTCAATTCCAATATAATTTTCAGTAAAGCGCTTCCGGAGGTAGGTGGTAAAACCATCGGCCTTTCCTTTGTAGGGGTAATTTAATCTTACAACGATCTGTGGCATTATTGCTTTAAGCTCCTTTTTCCATAGTTCGCAGAAGGCTTTCTCACCCGTTCTTGCGGGGTCAAACAGAAGGCCAATGTCTGCCTTGCGCACTTCTCCATCAAGCTCCGGCGTAAAGGAGTGTACAGAGATATGGGTAACTGATTGCCCCTCCGAAATGTAATTGCTGATTTTTTCTTCCACCAGGTTCCGGTAAGGAAGGTAGTAGCCGGCAATTATTTCCTTTCTTACTGTTTCCTGCAAACCTTTTGTATAGGAAGAAAACAGATTTTTGTGGTGGAGCGATCGGTTCAGCTCCACCAGTAAGCGGCTTGTTTGGGAAAACTGAGCGAAATCTGCCAGTTCGCGCGCCATGAGCTGGTAAAGCTCAAGGGCGCCCAAATCGTAGCCTCTGTGGGTTTTAAGAACAGCCTCTGCATCGGAAAAAAAAGAAGCATAGGCGGCCGGAATCCGGTTTCCACCATGTTCGCAGGTGATTACCCATTTTTGTTTCATTCGAACAACTGGTTGGCGGCTAAACAATCCGATAGCTTCCGGTACACTTCCACAATTTTTGCATGGTCCGGATTTTCGCCTATGGCATTACTGATCCTGGACGAAAGGCTTCCCAGCCCTACAATTTTGCTGATGATCTGGTATTCCTGCAGCGTTAACTGTTCGCGGATTTCGGGCAGTAAAAACCCCCAGAGCTCACCGGCGGTCATAGGCTCCGGCTCAAGCCCTAATAGTTGCAGATAAGCTTTATCTTCAATCATGGTATTTTCACCATCGCGGATCACATCCAGAAAAATACCTGCAAGTGTATCTTCATGCCAGCTCATCTGATCTGTAACGGAAGACCAGTCTTCGTTTACCAGCTTCTTAAGCACCTCAACCACAGTTTTCAGTATGGCAAGGTCTGCGGCAGGGCATTCCTGTATATCAATAATCCTGATCTCAATGGCCCCCCGGTCAAAACGGGCAATAGCACCCCTGGAGTTAAGAAAGTGCTGGTCAAGGATATTCTCTGTATCGTAGGGCTGAATTGTTTCGCGGATTTTACCAAAGATCTGCTCATAGTATTCATCTTTAGTAAATACAGCCTCAGGAATAACTTTGCCGCTTATTATTGGGAATTTCTTCTGGTTATGGCGGTATGTCTCCAGCCTGGCATCTTTATAGCCTGTCAGTTTACTGTCCAGCACAGGAGTGCTGGCACTTAATGCAGGAATTATAGGAAGAAGAACCCTTATGGCTGCATGTAATTTTTTAAACTCCTCATCGCCCTGGAAAGGAAGGTTGATGTGCGTACTTTGCAGGTTAGCCCAGCCATGCCCGCGGCAGTCAAAGATGCGGTTATACAGATTGTAAATTTCGTTATACTCATGCTTCCACAGCTGCATTTCGGTAAACGGATCCATAAAGGGATGTGCTCCGGTTGGCAGCAGCATTGCATTCAGCGGCTTAAGGAGTTCATTTATTTGCTGCACATTGGCTGCAAAAGACTGATCAAGGCCGGTCAGTTCTATTGCAGGAACGTGAGTTTTAATTTCCAGTACGTGATTAACCAGTTCGTTGGACCAGTCAATTTCACCATTTTCAAAATCGGAAATATATTCACCCGTAACTTTTTTAAGAAGTTCATCAGCCACAGGACTTACCGCAAGGGTGTCTCTGTCCACGATCATATATTCCAGCTCTACTCCAAAAACTTCAAAGATGCGATAAGACATACTGTTAATATTGGTTTTGTTCAATCCTCTTTTTCAGGGATTTTATAATACGGTTATATAGCTCATCCTGAATTATCTGATCTTCAATACCGGCATCCAGGTTCGGGTTATCGTTTACTTCAATGATGTAAATTTTGCCATTACTTTCTTTAATATCCACACCATAAAGACCATTTCCAATAAGGTTGGTTGTTTTAATGGCCATCTCAATTACTTTTGGAGGAACATTTTCAATGGCTATTGTCTCAAACATACCCTCAATATCATCTTTGTTCTGGTTCTCCCAGTTGTAAATCTGCCAGTGGCCTTTAGCCATAAAATATTTGCAGGCATACATCGGCTTCCCGTCAAGCACACCAATACGCCAGTCGAAATCTGTTGGCAGGTACTCCTGTGCAATTACCAGTTCGCTTGTGCTGAGGAATTTGTTCAGTTGTTCCTTTAGCTCCTCATCTGTTTTTACCTTTTTTACCCCCAGGGAGAAAGCAGAATCCGGCAGCTTTAAGACACAGGGTAGCCCGAGCTCTTTTTTTACTGCACCTTTATTCTCAGAATGGACTACTACTGTTTTAGGTTGTGGTATTTTAGCCAGTTCCAGTATTTCTGCCAGGTAAACCTTATTGGTACATTTCAGTATAGAATCCGGATCGTCCAGAACCGCAAGTCCTTCAGACTGGGCCCTGCGGGCAAAGCGGTAGGTATAGTGGTTTACGCTGGTGGTTTCCCTTATCAGCAGGGCATCAAATTCTGCAAGGCGGTTATAATCTTCTTTGGTAATAATCTCCACATAAAAGCCGTTCTTCTCAGCAATTTCTGTAAATTTTGCAATGGCCTTTTTATTCGACGGAGGTGATTTTTCCTCCGGGTTTATCAGGATTGCCAGATCGTAGAGGTAGCGGGTGTTTTTCGCTTTGTCGTACCGTTTCTTCTGGAAGTAAGCCTGGGCAAACTCCTGCACGTACTCCAGGTGGGCTTCCGGAATTTCTGAGAAGGAGATAGGCTTTATCCCCTGCAGGATCCACTTTTTGTTAAAGATGAACTTTGCCCTGAGGAAAGGGGCCTGAAACAGACGGTGTAATTCCTGCCCCAGTCTGTCATATTGTTTGGTCATGTTGTGGCCAAAATACAGACTGAGGGTAAATTCTTTAGATTTAATTTTTTTGAGGCTTTTCTGAATCAGTTCATCCACCTCATCAGATATACTTCGTACAATAGCAGGGGCTTTTAAGTCCTGTATGTTCTTTACATTAGGGATAGGGTTATGGCCCCGTGCTTCGGCGAGCAGGGACACATAATAGCCTTTGGACTGGTAACGGTAATCATTGCAAAGATTAAATACCCTTACATTTTTTTCTTTTCCAAGTTCAGGCTGTGTAAGATAATTTTTGGGAGATATAACCTCCACACCATCAATATTCAATTTAAACAGGTGCGGATGGGTGGTTACAATTATTTTTTTCATATAAGGTTTTTAGGAGCTACGATTAATATGTTTGCATCGTAGGTAAGGATTCCCAAATGAACGGCATTAATGAGCCGTTTAATTTCAATTTGATAATAATTATTTTGTGATATAGGATTCTCTTTATAAGGATCTGCCACCCACACAAAGTCTCCTTCTGTTTTCGTAAGAACAACAAAGTGCCCCATTGGTTCTCCCTTCAGATCATCAAAAACTGATTGATTTTTACTGTTGGTGTATTCCCGTTTGGATTGATAAAGATAGGTAGCGCTTAAACCTGTAAGAATTGGAATGTTCTGTAAAAGGTACTTCCGTAATAAGTCTTCATCAAGGTTATCAAAGAGAATTTCTCCTCCCCGCTGCAGGAAAAGCTTATAGGCTTCAGTTGCAAAAGCAATTTTTTTACTTTTCTTATAAGCTAGTTGTGCATCCAGCTTTTTGAGCAATTCCTCTTTGGATAAATCTTTCCAGCTGGGATCAAACACCCTCAGGTTGTAAGTATATATTTTGGCTTCAAAACCTTTGCTTAAGGCATCCAGCCCCAAAAATACAGCTAAGGTACCACCTTCTTCCAAATAGTTAACACTCTCAATAACTTCCTGTAAATTAACAGGATACTGAAAAAAATTATACACCGCATGGAGGCTTGTGGGGCCGCATGTGGAATCATCAGGTTGTGATAATATTTTGAATTTTTTCAAAGCAATAATTTTGGTCAGTTAATAAACAATATATTAAATATATAAATTAAGAATGAAAAATTCCTGTTGTTACAGGTGATTTCCATTCTTAATTCCCTTTTGCTAATTACTGATGGTTAAATTAATTAACAATTTCTAACTGACATTTTAAAGGTTAATCTTAAAGAAACGGATTGCTCCGCCATTTGTATTTCTTTAAGATTTCCGGTTTCCAATACGGGTGCAATTGTAGTTAATTTTCAGAGATAAAAAACCTTCGGTCAAAAAAAAATAATATATTTTTTTAATCAGGTTCTTTTATGACTCCTCTGGCCTTTAATTACTTACCGGCAAAGAACTCAGCTGAGCAGAACAAAAATTAACATTTTTAATCAGCTGAACAGATCCTCATCCCTTTCAAGCATCAGGATATTGGCCTGTGGAACAATAAAGTACTTTTCATTATCAATCAGCACTTCATAAGATCCTCTCTGCAGGAAAATGGCAAGGTCGCCCTCGCGGGCCTGTAAAGGAATATATTTGATTTTTTCTTCCGGTTCTTTCCATGGTTCATCCTCTCCTTCGGAAGGGAATGGAATTGCATATCCGGGGCCTGTTTTTATTATATAACCGCTTCGTGTTTGTTCCTTTTCCTGTACACCCGGAGGAAGGTAAAGACCACTTTCTGTTCTTTCATCGTCCCGTTTAGGTTTAATCAGAACCCTGTCGCCAATAATTACAATTTTTTTGAGTTTGTCTTCGGTTGTAACTTTCATCTTTTAACCTGATATTTCTGGTTTTACTGCCTGCAAAATTAAGAAAAATTATGGCTGTTGATTGTGGTTTATTGCCACTTTAGTGTAAGGTATTAAGGCCAGATTGGAGTTAAAATAACGTTTGTCATCAGTTACTTCTTTTCCTAACCATGCAGGTGGGTTCAGTTCCTGATCTTCCGCTGCCAGTTCTGCTTCTGCAATTACCAGACCGCTGTTTTCACCGAAAAACTCATCTATTTCCCAAACCTGCCGGTCAATTTCCAGTGTGTATCTTTTTTTCTCAATCAGCGGTTTTTTACAAAGCAGGAGGAGGGCTTTGGCATCTTCTGCGGGGATGGAATATTCGAACTCCGCCCTGCTGTATCCGGTGGTCTTTCCTTTTATGGTTATAAAAGCCTCCTGATCTTTCAGCCTTACTCTTACTGTTCTTTCAGCTTCTGTACTTAAATAGCCCTGGCGGATAACTGTTACAGCTGCACCTGAAGTATATGATTTCCAGTTGATGTCTTCAACTAAAAATTTTCTTTCAATTTCTAATCCCATAGTTCTGTAAATATACAAACTTATCAGATTCTTACTGTTGTGTTGCTATAAACTGTATTATGTTAAACAGGAAAAGGTCCGGTTAATTTCTGTTGTTTTCAATGAGTTTGCAGGTTGAATTTAGTTTTATAGTACCAGATCCCGGGGACGGCGTTTCCGGTGGGGAAATAATCAGTAAAATTTTAATACTACCTTATCCTGTGAGAGGGGATGTACATTTGAATTCCCAGCCTGAAACTGTTTTGTAAAGCTGAAGTGGTGTCAGTATACCTGTATCCTCTGATTCTTACCATTCCTTCTAATGAAACTGTCTGGTTGAAGAAATAGGCTAAACCGGCACCGGCACCGGCACCTAATCCGGATCTGGCAATAAATATATCACCTACAGAAATATTGACCCTTTGGTATCCGGCCTCTGCCTGCAAAAAGAACCTTGCCGGTTTTTGTTTGCCCGGATAATACCTGGCTATGGGTGATATTCCAAGGCTGTTATGTTTGTTGGTTTCTCCGTACCTCGCAATTCCAAAGTCAATAATACCCCCTACAGCAAGGTTGTCGTTGACAAAAAGGCCAAAGTCAGGAGAAGCATCAATAATAAAGAGCTGTTCCTGCCTGGATATTTTACTGCTGAACTGGCCTCCCAGCATCATATTTCCAGCTGATGTCTGTGCTTTAGAAAGGGTGAAAAATACGCATACAATGGACAGAAGGGATAATAAAAATTTCTTCATTTGTATAAAAAAATCAGCTATGGTGGAAAAAGATTTTCTCATATTACCGGATTCATTCAAAATTCACCGGGGCTTTATTTTAAAGATTTACTATACGGTTACTGTATAAGTTTGTTTGTTGTTTAACTGTAAATTTTTGTTGGGTATTTTCTGAAGTGAACAAAAAAATCCCTGCAGGAACCAACCGGCAGGGATTTTTAATAAGATCAGGTTTAAGAATTAAGAAACAAGAATCAAGAATTAAGAATTAAGAATTAAGATTAAAGAACAGGGGACCAGCCGGTTTAAAGGCCAGTCGCTGTTCTCCTTTTCTTACTTCCTCTTCTTCTGTACTCTTTTTTCTAACCTTTGAATTTATAGT
>JAFMYY010000004.1 GCA_017948555.1 Cesiribacteraceae bacterium YIM B00369
GATAACCCTAAATTTAGTGAAGGGACTTTTTCAGTGGCCTCCTTAATGCTCCGGGTTTTCTTTTTTTTACTAAATTCAAAGTTTAAACATTATTTTTTAAAATTTCTTTGCATTGTTCATTATAAAGTCTATACCTTTGCAATACTAATCAACCAATAAAATTTTACAATCTTAACCAAATTCCAAAAAAATGAAAATGTTGAAACAATCAGCTCTTGCCCTTTCATTTGTTCTTTCTCTTGCAGCCTGCGATAGCGGCACTAAAGGAACAGAAGCAGAAACCGGTGCAGCACAGGAAGTGGTTGAAGTAGCTGAGGCTTCTTCTTACTCCCTGGATCAGGCAAACAGCCAGGTAATCTGGAATGGCCGTAAGCCAGGTGGAGAGCACCATGGAACTATTGCAGTAAAAGACGGACAAATACAGCTTAAAGATAATAAAGTAGTGGGTGGTACCATTCAAATGGACCTTACCCAAATTAATGCTCAGGATGTACAGGGAGAAGATAAGCAGAAACTGGAAGGCCACCTGAAATCTCCTGACTTCTTCTATGTTGAGCAGTATCCTACTGCAAAGTTTGTAATTACGTCTGTGGAAGAATTCAGCGGCGAAATCAGCGCTGATGAAAAACCTCAGGACACTGAAAACAATGCTGAGTATGACCGTTACGTACTGGAAAACCCAACTCATAAAGTAACAGGTAACCTTACCCTGCGCGACACTACACTTAGCATAACCATTCCTGCCAAAATTGAGGTGAAAGAAAATGAGGTTACAGCCAGATCAAGATTCGTTATTGACCGCTCTAAATGGAATGTTAATTTCATGGATGAAAGCAATGTAACTGCACAGGCTAAAGATAAATTTATCTACAACAAGGTAAATGTTGGCTTTGATGTGGTAGCTAAGAAATAAGCTTAACAAGCTTTAAGTAATTATCAGTAAAAAGGCTGTTTTTGAGAGTGATCTCAAAACGGCCTTTTTTTATATCTTTGCCTTTTACTCATTTCCAGTCAAAAAGAGATATGTCAACCAGCCGCCAGAGTTTTCAATACACAGCGGATTTTGTACAAAAGGCGCTGAACTGGGCTGCTACCCATCCTTACTGCAGCTATTTTACTTCCAATGGTATCCCCTATCCTGAGGGGGCTTTTCCTGAATTGCTGGCTGCAGGAACAAACATAGCCCTGAATTCAGAGGAAGCTCCGTTTGATAAGCTGCAAAAACTGCATGAGGAACAAAAAAGCTGGTTAATCGGCTACTTTACCTATGACCTGAAAAATGAAATTCACCGGTTAACAAGCTCTAACCCTCTTACTGTTTCTTTCCCTTCCTGCACTTTTTACCAACCGGACTACCTCCTGTTTTTCCGGAAGGAAGAGGTGGAAATATTATGTTATAAGGGAAAGCCTGAGGAGGTAATGGCCGCCATTAAAGCCACCCCACTTCCCGAACCTGCCGGCATCCCCCATATAACCCTTCGCTCCCATATGCTGCGGGAAGAATATATAGCTAAAGTGAAAGCTGTTAAGGAACATATACTGCAGGGCGACTGCTATGAACTGAACCTTTGCCAGGAGTTTTCGGCCAGTGAGGTGGAGCTAAACCCTCTCAGCCTTTTTTTAGCTTTGAACCGGCTCTCTCCTGCTCCTTTTGCTTCTTTCCAGAAGTTTTCCAACCAGTATTTAATATGCGCTTCCCCTGAGCGATTTCTTAAAAAAGAAGGGGATGTACTTACTTCTCAACCGATAAAAGGGACCATCAGGAGAGGAAAAACCCCCGGAGAGGATGAGGCTTTAAAGCACCAGCTGCTGAATGATGAAAAAGAAAGAGCAGAAAATATGATGATTGTGGATCTGGTGCGGAATGATCTTGCAATCAGCTCCCTGCCAGGCAGCGTAAAGGTTAAAGAAATGTTCGGAATTTACAGTTTCCGCCATGTCCATCAGATGATCTCCACCATCAGCTCCACGCTTCGCCCGGAACTTCCTTTTACAGAAGGTATCCGGAAAGCGTTTCCTATGGGCAGCATGACGGGTGCCCCTAAAAAGAAGGTGATGGAGCTAATAGACCATTATGAAAACAGCAGCCGTGGAATGTATTCCGGAGCCGTGGGCTTTATTACTCCCGAAGGAAATTTCGATTTTAATGTAGTTATCCGCAGTCTCCTTTATGATGCCGCGGAGCGCAGGATCAGTTTTCAGGCTGGCGGGGCGATTACTTTTGATTCCGATCCGGAAAAAGAATATGAAGAATGCCTGCTGAAGGCCAGAGCACTTATGCAGGTACTGGGCCAGAGCAGTGCAGCACTATAAGCCTATGCTGGTTTTCTTCCGGAATTTACAAAACATCAGTTATCTGCCCTTCCCCGGAAAGAAAGCTGGTACAGGTACGCCTGAAGCAATTCTCCCCTCCTGTTTAAAATTATCAGCTCTTTTTTAAAAAGATCCTGAATGATTTTAACTAACACCTTGTTTAAAAAGGAATTATCATCGGGACAATTATTGCTGACAAATTGTCACAATTATTGGCTTTTAATTATATTTGCACAAACTTCCCTGAGAAGTTATACAGCAGTTTTAAGGAACAGGAACACATGGATCAGATAATTAAAGATTTAGATATTCTTCCCCGCAGTGAGGAAAAGGCACAGGAAGAAAGTTGTGGGGTAAAAATCAGCAAAGAAGTTAATACAGGCAAAACCCGCAAATTATATATTGAGAGTTATGGCTGCCAGATGAACTTCTCCGATAGTGAGATTGTGACCTCCATTATGCACCAGGATGGCTTTGACACTACTGCAACAGCAGAGTCGGCAGATGTTATCTTCCTGAATACCTGCTCTATCCGTGAAAAAGCGGAACAGACCGTCCGTAACCGCCTTGTGCATTTCAACAGCATGAAGAAAAGCAGGCCCGGCCTGATGATAGGCATTCTAGGCTGTATGGCTGAGCGGCTGAAAGAAAAACTGCTTGAAGAAGAAAAAATGGTGGACCTTGTTGCAGGCCCTGACTCTTATCGCGATCTGCCAAAACTGATAAGCGAGGTGGATGGCGGTACTAAAGCTGTTAACACCTTTCTGTCGCGTGAGGAAACTTATGCCGATATAAGCCCCGTGCGTTTGAATTCTAACGGAGTAACAGCATTTATTTCTATTATGCGCGGCTGCGATAATATGTGCTCTTTCTGCGTGGTTCCTTTTACCAGAGGCCGCGAACGAAGCAGAGATCCTCATTCAGTTGTAGCTGAAGCCCGTGGCCTTTTTGAGCAGGGCTTTAGGGAAGTTACTTTGCTGGGCCAGAATGTGGATTCCTACAAATGGTCTCCGGAGGTAAACAATAAAGCGCAGCTGGAGAAAAAAGGGGTAAGTGATATAGTTAATTTTGCGGAACTTCTGCAAATGGTGGCCGACATCCACCCCGACCTGAGGGTACGCTTCTCCACCTCCCACCCTAAAGATATTACAGACGAGGTACTGCATACCATTGCCCGTAATGAAAATATTTGTGATTACATACACCTTCCGGCGCAGAGCGGAAATACAAGGGTGCTGAACCAGATGAACCGGACCTACGACCGGGACTGGTACATTAACCGGGTGGATGCTATCAGGAGCATCATCGGACCGGAATGCGGCATCAGCTCAGATATGATTGCCGGCTTCTGCACCGAAACGGAAGAAGAACATCAGGATACCCTTAGCCTGATGGATTATGTGAAGTACGACTTTTCGTATATGTTCTTTTATTCTGAAAGGCCGGGAACACTCGCTGCCCGTAAATTTACAGATGATGTCCCTCTGGAAGTTAAAAAGCGCCGCCTTCAGGAAATTATCGCGAAACAGCAGATTCATTCCCTGGAGCGTAATAAACTGGAGGTCGGGAAAATCCATAGAGTATTAATTGAAGGAACCTCCCGAAAATCTGAAGAACAGCTCCAGGGCAGGAACAGCGCCAATAAGGTAATTGTATTTGACCGCGGAAATCATCAAAAAGGAGAATATGTAAACGTGTTAGTTACAGATTGTACTGCTGCCACCCTGTTTGGTCAGGTAGCAGAGCAGTAATACTAATTTTTTGTGAACCGGTAATTTAAAGCAGGTCGCCCGTGCAAGACAGAGAAATTTTAAGCATAAAACAAAGGTTCGGCATAATTGGCAATTCACCACTGCTAAACCATGCCATTACAGTGGCTGCACAAGTGGCAGGTACTGATATGACAGTACTTATTACCGGCGAAAGTGGAGTGGGTAAAGAATCGTTCTCCAAAATTATTCACCACCTGGGCGCACGCAAACATGGTCAGTTTATAGCTATTAACTGTGGGGCTATTCCGGAGGGAACCATAGATTCGGAATTATTCGGCCACGAAAAAGGATCGTTTACCGGTGCTTCAGAGGCCCGCAAAGGCTATTTTGAAGTTACAGACGGGGGTACCATTTTCCTTGACGAAATTGGCGAAATGCCTTTGGGTACACAGGCCCGCCTTTTAAGGGTACTGGAAAACGGCGAGTTTATAAGGGTAGGTTCTTCAAAAGTTCAGAAAACAGATGTAAGAGTGGTTGCGGCCACTAATGTAAAATTACTGGACGCCGTATCGAAAGGCAAGTTCCGCGAAGACCTGTATTACCGATTAAATACTGTTCCTATTTACGTTCCTCCCCTCAGGGAGCGGGGCGATGATGTGGAATTACTCTTCCGGAAGTTCGCCTCTGATTTTTCAGAAAAATACAGAGTAAAACCGATAAAACTCACCCATGAAGCTGTAGGGGTTCTTCTTAAATACCGCTTCCCGGGAAATATACGCCAACTGAAAAACCTGGTGGAGCAAATGTCGGTCCTGGAAATGGACAGGGAGATAACCGCTGAAACTTTGCTGAAATACCTGCCGAAGGAAACCAGCCTTACTCCTGCCCTGTTTAAGCAGGCCGGAAAACAGGACGATGGGTTTTCGGAGCGGGACCTCCTGTATAAAGTGCTTTTTGAAATGCGCCGCGACCTTACAGACCTGAAAAAGCTGGTGCATGAGGTACTGCAAAACGAGCAATATGGCAGCGAAATTCTTGAAGACAACCAGGAGCTTTTCCATAACCTTCATACTCCTGTTGATTTCAATGATATTGAACCTCCTCAAAGCAATATAAGGATTGAGCGGCCGACGCTGGAAGAAAGACAGCGCCAGGAAGAACGCAAAAGGTATGAACTGGCCAAAGTAGAAGATATACCTCATGAAACTGAGGAAGCAGAATCACTTTCTTTAGAGAAAAAAGAAAAGGAAATGATTATCCGGGCGTTACAGAAAAACAATAATAAAAGAAAGCATGCAGCCCGTGACCTGGGCATTTCTGAAAGAACGCTCTACAGGAAGATTAAGCAATATGAAATCAGTGAATAAAATCCGTACCACCTTATGCCTTTTGCTTTTAATTTTGCATTTACAGGGCTGTGGTGTGTATTCCTTTACAGGAGTTAACTTATCTCCCACCGTGCAGACCATATCGGTGCAGACCTTTTATAACGATACAGGTATGGGGCCCCCGAACATATCCCAGGAATTAACCGAGTCGCTGCGTACCTATTACCAGCGGAACACGAGCCTTGGGCTGGTAAATTCGGAAGGAGACCTGCAACTGGAAGGAAGCATTATCGGGTATACACTTACCCCTGTTGCTCCCACCGCCTCCGGTAATCAGAATACGCCTGACCGGGCAGGTATGCAACGCCTGACTATTACGGTTAAAGTAGATTTTATCAATACTCAGGACGAAACACAGAATTTCAGCAAGAACTTCTCCTTTTACGATGATTATAACCCTGACCTGAATGAACTTACTGCAGTAGAGGCCACTTTAGTTACTAATATCTTCGATACCATCATCCTTGATATTTTTACCAATACTGTGGCAAACTGGTAAAAACTTTATACCTTTAACAGGACAACAAAATCTTTTTTGGTGTGAATAAGCAAAAATTTATCGAATTAGTAGATAATCCTTCCGGTATCTGCGAAAAAGATGCCGGCATTCTGGCAGATTTAGCTGCTGCCTATCCCTATTCGTCCCTTGTTCATACAATGCTTGCCAAAGCTTTACGCAACAGCAGGGAATCTAAAGAAAGCCTTGCCACAGCTGCAGTATTTATTCCGGACCGTTCTGTACTTAAAGCAGTAATGGAGGATCAGCTTGTTAAAATAAGCAGTGCGGAATCTGAACCAATCAGGGTGGAAGATTCTGCCATAACAGCAGGTAAAGTCAGGGAAGCTAATAATAATGTTTCTGCTTCCATTCCTCCAGCTGAGCCAATTCCCGAACAGGAAATGGAAAATAAAAATGATGTATTTCTGGAGCTGCAGGAAAACATGAAGAAGCTGAAAGAACAGAGAGACCTGCTCGGTAAACAGGGAGATATCCCGGAAGCCCCGGAAGAGGATGGCAACAGCAGGCTTCACCTGAACCGCGAAGAAGATCAGCAGGACCAGACAGGTACATCGGGCTTATCCACTCCTCCCCATCGTCTCGGAACGCTGCCTGAGCCCCTACAGGAACTCCTGGACACTAAAGAAGAAAAGGAAATTAATGATCCTAAAAGAAAAGAGCAGATAAACCTGATAGATAATTTTCTGAAAAACAGTTCTTCCATAAGCAGAAAATACCGCTCAGCAGAGGAGCTGGATGATGAGCAAAACGATCTTACCAGTGAGTATGCCTTTACCCCCCCTGATCTTGCCACTGAAAACCTTGCCCAAATTATGGTGCGGCAGGGAAAAACAGATAAGGCTATTGATATTTATGGAAAATTAATTTTGAAATATCCGCAAAAAAAAGCTTATTTTGCATCTTGTATTGAAAAGTTAAAAACCACCTGATTAATGACTCTAATTATTGTTCTCATTGTAATTGTATCGCTGCTACTGATGTTGGTAATTCTTGCGCAAAATGCGAAGGGTGGCGGTTTATCTTCTCAGTTTGGCGGTTCCGGCACAAGCCAGGTAGTGGGTGTTAAGCGCACCGGCGATTTGCTGGAAAAAGTAACCTGGGGTTTGGGTATATTATTAATTGCCCTCACTATGTCCACAGTATTTTTCATGGACAGATCCGGTTCCGGTTACGTAAGCCCTAATATACAGCGTGCACAGGAACAACAGGTTGTACCTGGTTTCGGTGGCACCCAAATACAGGAAGAAGATGCTACAGAAGGAACTGCAGTACCAGCCGATGGTGAAGAAGTTGCTGATCCGGGCGTAAATCAATCAGCAGATCCTACCCGTACAGAAATTGAAGATTAATTCTTGATACATCTTAATATAAAGGAAAAATAATATAAAAGCCTTCACATAATGTGAAGGCTTTTTTTTATGCTGCACGTCCTGCCAGTTCTTTTACCAGACTTCTTTTGGCAACGGGAATCAATGTTTCCTGGTAAGGACACATAATGTCAGCATCCAGTAAATAAGTAGCAGGGTTAGGCAATTCAGGAAATCTTTTTACAAGGTCCAGCTTCATGTGCTCAAAAGTATGCCCTATCCTGCGCCTTACGCTTTCAAGGAATTGCAGGTTAAGGGCGCGGTATTTTTCTTCTGCACCGGTAAATACGGTCAGCTCATACCGGAAAATTTTTGTTTCCACCTTCAGCCTTTCCTGAACGAGCAGGTACCCTTCTTTTGCATATAGCGGGGATATTCCAACAGGTGTAAGAGAAACTTTGGATTCAACATATTCATAAAGCTCCTTCCCCTCATCCAGGGCAGCCTTTAACCGTGGAATAGAAAATGACATGATGTCATTCAGTTCTTCCATTAAAGGTTCATCTGCCACCATTTTTTCATAGATCAGTTTCAGGTTTCTCAGATCTGCCTTGGTTATACGCTGCGGAAAAGATTTTTTTATCAACTCGCCGTTTTGCTTTATAGAAAGCAGATTGTTGTAATGAAAAACCAGGTCGGCCAGAAAAGGATACAGCCTCTGATGATCGAACTGCTGTTTAACTTCCTGTAAATAAGCCAGGAGCAGGTATTTTTTATATTCAAAATCAATATGCCCCTGTGTTAACCAATCATGTGGTAGTTCTTTCATAAACAAACAAGTTTAGTTTAAAAGAATATACGCAAAATCCCTGACAACATTACCACTGCCCTATTGTCAGTTATGCTGGCAGGTATGTAGTAAAAACATTAAATTTTACTGAAAAACCGGCTTAATTTTACTTAAAACAAGCCAAAGCCCTGTACCCGCTTTATTTGGCACAGGAAATGCTATAAGCATGACAGCAACTAAAACACAACATTTTTATACAATAAAACAAACTAAGAAAAGCGATGTCAAACGTAAACATTAAACCCCTTGCAGACAGAGTGCTGGTAGAACCTGCTGCAGCAGAAGAAAAAACTGCTTCTGGTATCATTATCCCCGACACTGCTAAAGAAAAGCCACAACGCGGTACAATTGTAGCCGTTGGTAATGGCAAAAAAGATGAGCCACTAACTGTAAAGGCCGGAGACACTGTGCTTTATGGTAAATATGCCGGTACTGAAATTTCAGTGGAAGGCAAAGATTACCTCATCATGCGCGAGTCTGACATTTTTGCAATTATCTAGTCATTCCCGTTTTTCATTTTTAATCATCTTTTTCAGAAAATAAAAAATTTTAAATATCATGGCAAAAGAAATAATCTTCGATTTAGAAGCCAGAGACAAATTAAAAAGAGGTGTTGACATCCTGGCCAACGCTGTTAAAGTAACCCTGGGTCCTAAAGGACGGAACGTAATTATCGACAAAAAGTTCGGTGCTCCAACCGTAACTAAGGACGGTGTTTCCGTAGCAAAAGAAATTGAGCTGAAGGATCCTATCGAAAATATGGGTGCTCAGTTAGTGAAAGAAGTTGCTTCAAAAACTGCTGATGACGCCGGTGACGGTACGACTACTGCAACCGTATTAACCCAGTCAATTTTTCAGCACGGTATTAAGAACGTTGCTGCAGGTGCAAACCCAATGGACCTGAAAAGAGGTATCGACAAAGCAGTTACTGCTGTTGTTGAACACCTTAAAAAGCAAAGCAAAACCATCAGCAGCTCTAACGAAATTGCCCAGGTAGGTACTATTTCTGCGAACAACGACCGCGAAATAGGCCAGATGATTGCTGATGCCATGGACAAAGTTGGTAAAGACGGTGTTATTACTGTTGAGGAAGCTAAGGGTACTGAAACTGAGGTTAAAACTGTTGAAGGTATGCAGTTCGACCGTGGTTACCTTTCTCCTTACTTTGTAACCAATGCTGAGAAAATGGTTGCTGAGCTTGACAGCCCTTACATCCTGATTTACGACAAGAAAATCAGCAGCATGAAAGAATTGCTTCCGGTACTTGAGCAGGTTGCTCAGACAGGTAAGCCATTAGTAATTATCTCTGAAGATGTGGATGGCGAAGCACTTGCAACTCTTGTAGTGAACAAGATCCGTGGTGCTCTGAAAATCGCTGCTGTTAAAGCTCCTGGCTTTGGCGACCGTCGTAAGGCAATGCTTGAAGATATTGCCATCCTTACAGGAGGTACAGTAATTTCTGAAGAGCGTGGTTATAAACTCGAAAGCGCTACTCTGGAATACCTTGGTACTGCCGAGAAAGTAACTATCGATAAAGATAATACTACCATTGTAAATGGAGCAGGTGCTGAAGAAGATATCAAGGCACGTGTAAACCAGATTAAAGCACAGGTAGAAGCTACTACTTCTGATTATGACAAAGAAAAGCTTCAGGAGCGTTTAGCTAAACTTTCAGGTGGTGTTGCTATCCTTTACATTGGTGCTGCCACTGAGGTTGAAATGAAAGAGAAAAAAGACAGGGTTGATGATGCATTACATGCAACACGCGCTGCCGTACAGGAAGGTGTTGTAGCTGGTGGTGGTATCGCGCTTATCCGCGCCATCGAAGCTCTGAGCAATGTACAGACTGAAAATGAAGATCAGGCTACAGGTGTGAACATCATCCGCCTTGCAGTTGAATCTCCACTGCGTACTATCGTTTCCAATGCAGGTGGCGAGCCTTCTATCGTTATCCAGAAAATCCGTGAAGGCAAAGACGATTACGGTTATAACGCACGCGAAGACAAATATGAGAACATGTTTGCTGCAGGTGTAATTGACCCTACTAAAGTAACCCGTCTTGCTCTTGAAAACGCTGCTTCTATCGCTGGCTTATTGCTTACTACCGAATGTGTGGTAGCCGACGAGCCGGAAGAAGAAAAAGGTGGCGGACACAGCCACGGAATGCCAGGCGGCATGGGTGGAATGGGCGGCATGATGTAATAGCTCCCAAAGCTTAATATAAAAAAGCCTGACCGGTAATTACCGGCCAGGCTTTTTTTTAACCTTTTTGCTAATGGGTTGTTAGTAAATAAAAACAAAAAGGAATGATATTTTTAGATATTGAATCGTGGATAGGTGGCCTTGGCGCCGGAATTTTAATTTTAGCCCTGATACTTGTTATAATATGGATTTGGGCTGTGGTTGATATTCTTCGCCGGCCGGGGCTGAGTTTATTGATGAAGGTGATCTGGATTGCGGTGGTGATTGGCTTTCCTTTTGCAGGAGTGATTCTGTATCTGATATTCGGGAGAAGATCAGGGGTGGACGATACTCATGGTACCAGGTACTAAATTTCTTCCTGGCCGTTTACCAGGATCATTTCCATCGGCAGTTTAATGATCTCTTTAAAATCCATGCCGGAGTCCTGCATGTCCTCATCTTCCTGTTCATAGTACCACTTGATATAAATTTTCACTCCCATCTGGTGCATTCTTTCCAAACGACGGAAAATATCCACCAGGCATTTTGATGAACTGGTATTAAAGTATTCCAGTTTTACAATTAAGGTAATACTTTCTTTAGGATTTAAAATGTACTGATCAAGCCATTCAATAACCGGACTGTAAAACTCAACAGAATTTTCAGGTATAGACCGGCCGCATATTTCAAATAACCCATTTTCACCGTCAAAATTTAATTTTGGTGTTTTGGGAGTATCATCCTGATAAAACCTGTTTAACATAACATTAATATCCATATGAATGCTTACGCTGCCCGAATTTCAACTTATTTAAATTAAAGAATAAATAAACCATTTTTTCTTAAATAAGAACAAAAAGCATAAACATTCCTTTTAAATTCCGGTTGTATCGGAAATATACAAAAAAGCTAACTCTTTTTTGAGCTCTTACTGAGGATTTTATTTTTTTTAACCTGAATTTATTTTGCCTCAGCTTCAAGCAACTGCCCCGTTTGAGCATCTCTTTCTTCCTCTTTTTTATCCTCATAGCCATGGGTAAGTTTATTAATCTTACGCGTAAGCACCATGAGTATAATACCAATAAATATTGTAAATCCTGCTATATATGTAAATATCTCCAGTTCACCCAGACGCTGAGCCCATATTCCTATCCAGGAGGCAACGTAATTACCCAAACCGGTAACTGCAAAATAAAGTCCCATCATGGAAGCTACTATTCGTTTGGGTGCTACTTTGGTAATGAAGGATAAGGACACAGGAGATAATGCCAGCTCACCCAGCGTATGGAATAAATAAGCAAAAATAAGCCAGTGGAGAGAAGACAGGTTTTCAGCCGAAGCATTTCTTTCCATAGAAGCACCCACCATAAATATAAATCCAACTCCTAAAATAGCTGTACCCAAACCCATTTTAAAAATAGAAGGCGGGTTTTTACCGGCTTTTGCCAGCTTTACCCAAACTGCGGCCACAATCCCTCCTGTGGTAAGGATAAAGAAAGCATTTAAGCCCTGCAGCCAGCTGGCAGGAATTTCCCAGCCCAATACCACACGGTCGGTATAATTCAGGGCATAGAGGTTCATTAAGCCCCCTGCCTGTTCGAATGAGGCCCAAAAAATCAATACAATTATAAACGATAGAAGGATAACTATTATCCTGTCCCATTCCTGCTTGTCAAAACCCAGAAAGCCGGTTCGTTTCACCTCTTCCTCTTTAGTAAATATCCGGTTCCTGCTTTCTTCTGCTGAAAGATGGTTGTCCCGCTCCAGATTTCCTACGCCCCGCAGGTACTTTCTGCCACCTATAAATACGATTTGCCCCAGAACCATCCCAAAACCGGCAAGGCTAAATCCTTTATGCCAGCCATAGGTTTCACCCACATATCCTACAATAAGCGATGCCAGCAAAGCCCCGAGGTTAATACCCATGTAAAAAATGGTAAAACCTGAATCCCTCCTGCTGTCGCCTTCTCTGTATAACCCACCCACCATAGTGGAAATATTTGGTTTCAACATACCGGTACCAATAATTATAAGCCCTAAAGCAGAGTAGAAAGCCCATTCTGGAGGATAAGCCATTAATAAATGCCCTGCCACCAGGGTGAAGCCACCTGCAATAACTGCTTTTTTCTGACCAAGCAGCCTGTCAGCAACAATACCCCCCGGAATTGCCATCAAATAAACTAAAGCTGTATAAATACCGTATAAACCCAGAGCTTCCTCTTCGGTCCAGCCATAGCCTCCCTTTGTTTCTGAAACAAGAAAAAGAACTAATATACCCCGCATACCATAGTAACTGAACCTTTCCCACATTTCTGTAAAGAAAAGAATCAGGAGGCCCTTAGGGTGCCCGAAAAGAGTGTCTGTGGTATCTATAAAAGCAGGAGCTTTACCACCTGAAATATCTCTGGATGATGACATAGTTTTTATCTGAATTGATTACCTGATTTATAATAGCCTGTTATTAAATCTAATGCCCTGTTTTGGATTTAACAAGTAAAAGGGGCCCAACAGCAAAAATGCTGCAATTTTTAATATCCCGGAAAGGATTTTATTTATTATGACAGGAAAAGGCAGAAACTGTTTACAGGGAGTATAAATTATTTAAACATTAAGAAAAACAGGAAAATTGTTCCTTAAAACTTCAGGAGCAAAAAAAAGCCCTCAGGAATTCCCGGGGCTTTTTAGCTGAACAACAGAGAGTGGTATAGCGGGGAATGGTTGCACAAAACCCGACCTGATACTTACTTTCTATATATTCTCAAGTTTTAATAATCTTATTTTAAATTCTTCTCCATGAAGTATTAATTCATTCTTTCCGGCCTTTTCTAATTTATAAATCCTCTTATTTTCTTCCCCGTCTTTTTTTATAATGATCGTCCCGTTTTTGAGCGACCATTCTCCGGTGTTCTGAATAATTCTGTCCCTGAACTGAACAAAGCCGTTGCTATTCAAAAATTGCCATACTTCTGATGAGTACTGGTCTGTAACATCCTCCCGGGAAGCCTTGTCTGACACTTCAGCAATCACCCACTGGTCAAGAATCCAGGAATTCTCTGAAGGAACTAAACCAAGGCTGGCATTTGCTTTTTTGGTTTCCAGGAAACTCAAAAAACAAATAAATACCAGTGTTGCCATTACGGCATATACTAAACTGTTCCGTTGCATAAGCCTGTTGAGTTTAATCGTTTGATTGAAAGACGACAGGCCACAACAAATAGTTGGAACGTTCAATAAAATTATTTCTTCAGCATATACCTCACGGATAATGAAAGATCCATGGAAAAAGCCCTTGTTTTACGGAATGCACCAGGATTAATATCCGTTCCGGAGAATATATTCATTAAATCCAGTCTTCCTCTCAGGCCATAGGATAAAATAAAATGGTCGCCCAGAAAAGTATCATACTCATATCCGCTGACTGCCCCTAAATGGAACTGAGCATATTCATGTGTTTTATCAACAGATCCCGCAAAAGATTCTTCTTTTGCATTCTGAAGGCGGCCACCATATATTCCTCCCAATACACGGGAAAAAGTCGGGTGTTTACCAAACCCTGTTTGTTTTCTTACTTTGGAGATGTTTAAGCCTAAAGACTGATAATTTAACTGATCTTTAACCACACCATACTGCCCGTTCCTGTACTCCTTATATTCCTGCCCTATAACATCTTTAACATATAAATCTGCCTGCAGGAAAAGCCTGTCGTGCAGCTTAATCCCATAAAGGAGAAACCAGTCGGTTTGGTAAGCAGGGGCCGCCGTAACCAGTGAAGACCTTTCCATTGCATACAAGGTCTTATTATTCAGGAGCCAGCTCATTTTCAACGCAGTTCCTCCTCCTATATAAAATGATGGATATAACCTGGCCACATTCATTTCTTCAGGATGTGCATAGAATTCAGGAACCGGCAGGGAATCCAGCGAAAGCAGGGCAGGCTGGCCTGTTCCGGATATAATTCTTTTATAAGCTCTTGATTCCGGATCAGGCAGATTTTTCCGGAAAAGATCTTTACCCCCTTCTGAGAAAAAATTTTCCTCCTTTTCGGTTCCTGTTAAAGCAGTCTTTGCCTCCCCGGCCGTTCCGGTAATTTTCCCAGTTGCAGAATAACTCTTCCCGTTTGGTGCCACAGAAGCCTTCCGGTTTACTGCTCCCTGTCTGCTTGTGGAATATTTTATATTTGTACTTATCCCTTCTTCTGGTCCTGCAGAACCAGGCTGCCCGGTATGCCCTGGAAAATCCTTTGTTTCATTACCGGCCGGTGTCTCTGTTTGTTCCGCAACTTGTTCTGCAACCGTTTCTTTTGGCAGCTCCAAAGGCCTGTCCGGCAAAAAAGCTTCCATCCCGATGCTTCCCAGCAGCAGAATGACTGCTGCCGCTACAGAAAATACCTGCCCTGTCCGCTCAAACCGGACAATCTCCCGGTACCTGTCAAGCCTTGAATCGATCCTGTCCCAGACTGAATCAAGCTCCAGTTCCTCACTGATTTCCTCCCAGCTTTCTTCCAGGTCAAGTTCATCAGAAATTGCCTGCCACGCTCCGGCTGGCGGTTCCTGCGGGTTCCGGAGAATTTTTTCCCGCAACCAAACGATGAAATTATCTTTTTCCTTCAAGTTAAACTGATTGTAATCCGCTCAAATAGGTTTTTATAATGCTTCTTGCTCTGCTAAACTGCGATTTGGATGTTCCTTCGCTTATCTTAAGCAGATCTGCAATTTCCTTATGGGAATACCCTTCAATAGCATATAAATTAAATATTACCCTGGCCCCTTCCGGAAGTCGGTCAAGGTAATATAATATTTCATCCACATTAATTTTTTTATTTACTGCATCGTCGGCAGCCTCTTCATTATGCTGCTCTTCAAGCACGATGAACCTGTCCAGTTTTTTGCCTTGCCTGAAATAGTCGATAGCAGTGTTCGTCATGATCCGCCGGACCCAACCCTCCAAAGAATTATCGGGGTTAAAAGTATTGATCTTCATAAAAACTTTTACAAAGCCATCCTGCAAAATATCCTGTGCCACCGTTTTGTCACGGACATATCCCTGACAAATGGCAAACATTTTTTTTGCATACTTTCTGTATAATAACTCCTGATACTTTCTGTCCTTCCGCAGACAACCTCTCAGCAGTTCATCATCAGTAATTTGATGATCGTTTACCATCCTTACAGGATTGAAGAATTAATTAATAAAATTAAGCTTCGAAGCATTTTTTATGCGCGAAGTCAACAGGTTAAATATGTGCTCATTCGAATCTTCAGATATTATAATGGTTGGTGTTCCATTTACTAAAGTAAGCTTTGCGCTCTGCAGCATTCTGCTGTTTATAAGCTGCATCCAGTAAGAAGGATTAAACCGGATACTTGCCTCATTATTCGAAGATTTACTTACCGCAATAGTCCCCTCTTTATTCCCCGGATCTGCACTGTATTCAAAAACTTCATCAAAATTATAGGCAAAGATTAAGGGAATCTGCTCTGAATGAGTATTTGTATAAAAACCCTCCATAATCAGGCCCGACTCCGGATTAAAAGGCATAACCTGCGGAATAGAATTTTTCTTATTTTCTGTAACTTCATTCCCTGTTTCTGCCGTCATCTTCCGGACCTTTAAAGAAATTGATATTCTTTCATAAACCCCCTGCGGCATATCAAAACTCAAAATTTCAGCTGGTTTTCCTTCCTGTGCCACCACGACAAGCCCACCTTCAAAATTTCTGTTAAAAAAATAGTCATTCCCATTCCGGCGATAAGCCTGAAACTCCATTTCCGAAAATCTGTAGCGCGTTTTTAATATTTTTACATAGGATTCTGAACCATCTGTCCGCATATTTGCTTTTTCCTCTGCAATTTCCATCCTGAGGCTTACAGTAGCCGGTTTGGTTAATTCATCTTTTGAACAGGAAGTTAAACCTGCAAATAAACACAGGAGTATAAACAGCGGGAAAACGGATAAAGTATTTTTCATATTATTCTCTGAACTTGTCCTTAAGACGACAGGAAAGCTAGATAAGTTGGAACCTGAAAACAAGTTACTGTAAGAGTTTACCTCATTTCGTACATTTTCGAACTATGGATAATTTTTCTCAAATTAAAAAAAAAGCTGAAAAAGTAGTTTTTTTACTTAAAAAGCACCGGAAATCTTTTAACCCGGTAGTGGACTTTCCGGCAGGAGAAAAGCTTGCCCTCCTCAACCTTACCTCTTCCAATACCTCATTACTAACGCTCAACCTACAGAGCACTTCAGGCTTTGACCAGTTTATCAGCAGCACGATAAAAAATTCCTGCGCAGACATGGCGACAGGGGGTTATCTTGAAAAAAGAGTAATTTACAGGAGAAGTGATGTTTTTCAGGGAGAGGAAGAAAACCGTTGTATTCATTTAGGGATCGATGTGTGGGCACCTGCTTTCACTCCGGTTTATGCACCACTGGATGGTAAAATACACAGTATCAAGGATAATGATGCTTTCGGCGATTACGGACCTACTATAATTTTAGAGCATGAACTGGAGGACACAACTTTTTATACTCTGTACGGACACCTGAGCAGAAGATCGTTAAAAAGCCTGGAACGAGGACAAAAAGTAAAAAAAGGGGATTATTTTTCTGAATTCGGGCCATTTCCTGAGAATGGCGACTGGCCACCACACCTCCACTTTCAGGTAATTATTGATCTGGAAGGTCGTGAAGGAGATTTCCCGGGTGTTGCAGCACCTTCGTTATTGGAAAAATACAGCACCTTATGCCCCGACCCTAATCTGATCCTGAACCTGCCTGTCCTGAACAATTTTAAATCATCATAGCCCCGGCAATGGTTGCCGTCATCATGCAGGCAAGGGTTGCAGCCAGGAGCGCCCGCATTCCCATCCTGCTTAAATTCCCCTGCTGGTTAGGAGCCATACCCCCTATCCCGCCAATCTGGATTGCTATGGAACTGAAATTTGAAAAACCACATAAAGCATAGGTTGCTATAATTATTGATTTTTCGTTCAGAACACCTGCCTCTTTCATTTCTGATAAATTCAAATAGGCTACAAATTCATTTATTACTGTTTTCTGACCAAGGAGACTTCCCACTTCAAGGGTCTGCCCCCAATCCACGCCCATAATAAAAGCAAAGATCCTGAAAACCTGACCTAAAAGATATTCCATCGAAAGCCCGTTAAAGGCTCCGCCTGTACTGCCTGAAATAATGCCGTTTAAGTGCACAAGCTCTCCTGTTTTAAAGAGCAGAAAATTGAGTGCAGCAATAACAGCTATAAAAGCCAGGAGCATGGCTCCCACATTCAGCGCAAGCTTAAGCCCTTCCGCTGCACCCCGCGACAAAGCATCTATAAGGTTTACCCCCATACTTTCGCTACTTACCTTCAGCTCAGTATTTATTTTTCCGGGCTCCGTTTCCGGAATCAATATTTTTGAAATTACTATGGCCGCAGGAGCATTCATTATGCTGGCACTTAATAAATAAACGGCAAAACGGGTCTGCTGCTCCAGGTTGTCTCCTCCCAGAAAAGCTACATATCCTGCCAATACCCCACCGGCAATAGTTGCCATACCACCTGCCATCAGGCACATAAGCTCCGAACGGGTCATTCCCGGCACAAACGGACGTACGAGTAAAGGAGCTTCCGTCTGGCCCAGAAAAATATTTCCTGCTGCCGAAAGGCTTTCTGCTCCCGAAAGGCCCATTGTCCTGGACATTACCCAGGCAATTCCAAATACAATTTTTTGAAGCAAGCCAAGGTAATACAAGCCTGCTGTAACAGTGGAGAAAAAAATTATTGTCGGCAGCACTTTGAAGGCAAAAATAAAACCCCAGTTTCCGGAGGGGTTTACCAGTTCCCCGAAAAGGAATTCGGCTCCTTCCTGACTAAAATTAAGGAAAATTACAAAACCTTCGCTCAGCGCTACAAAGGCCTGTGTAACCACTTCCACCTTTGTAATAAGAAAGCCGAAAATAAGCTGCAGTGAAATACCCACCACTACCAGTTTCCAGTTAACTGCCTTTTTATTTTGTGATAGCAAAAAGGCAAAAGCAACGAGCAGAAAAATCCCCAGTGCAGCTCTTAAATATTCCAATGTTATGCTTAATAGATTATTTTTATAAAGAAAACGAGGAGTTTTACAGCATTTCTGAAAACTGAAAGTGTCAGTCCTTTACCTTAAAAAAAGCCATACGGTTAAGTATGGCTCTAACTTCTTAGATAATAATGACTAGTTTCTTCTGTTCATCTCATCCCTGATCTTAGCCGCCTTTTCATAATCTTCTTTGGCCAGGGCATCTTCCAGCAATTTGTTCAGCTTATCGTTGGTAAGGTCCTTCAGAGGTTCACTTTCCGGCTTGCTTTTCTTCACTGTTTCTTTTGCAGGTTCAGCTTCCTCCTCCTCAGATTCATCTGTTAAAACAATTCCTGCTTCTGATAAAACAGTTTCGTAGGTATAAATAGGTACATTAAACCTCAGGCCTATGGCAATGGCATCAGAAGGGCGTGCATCCACATCAATTTGCTTAATGCCATTAGAGCATACAATTTTGGCAAAAAAGACACCCTCCTTCAAATCTGAAATTAGTATTTCCTCCACTTCAAAGTTAAAACTTTGAGCAAAGGATTTAAACAGGTCATGGGTCATAGGCCTGTTAGGTATAATTTTTTCAATTTCAATAGCAATAGCCTGGGCTTCGAACATTCCTATAATAATTGGCAACCTGCGCTTGCCGTGGGTTTCACCCAATACGAGAGCAAATGAGCCTGATTGTGACTGGCTTGATGACAGACCCAGAATATCTAGTTTAATTTTATCCACTTTCCGATCGTTTATCTGGCAGCTTTTAATGCCTCTGTTAATTTTGGTACCACTTCAAAAGCATCGCCTACAATGCCATAATCGGCTGCTTTGAAGAAAGGAGCTTCTTCATCTTTATTGATTACCACAATCACTTTACTGGCGTTTACTCCCGCCAGATGTTGGATAGCTCCTGAGATTCCGACCGCAATATACAAATTTGGACTAACTTTTACACCCGTTTGGCCAACGTGTTCGTGGTGGGGCCTCCAATCCATATCAGAAACAGGCTTACTGCAGCCGGTTGCTGCGCCTAAAACTTTGGCAAGATCTTCAATAATTCCCCAGTTTTCAGGTCCTTTCAGCCCTCTTCCACCCGAAACAACAATTTCTGCCTCAGGGAGCAGCACATCACCTTCCTGCTTCTCAGTGCCGGTAATTTTAACTCCAAAATCGGCATCACTCAGTTGCGCATCAAAAACCTCCACAGCAGCTGATCCTCCGGACTCCTTCAGCTCAACAGCATTTTTTCTGATAGCAATAATTTTTACATCAGAAGTCATTTCTTCCGTTGCAAATGCTTTACCAGTATAAATACTGCGGGTAACTTTAAAACCACCACCACTGGTATCGGGCAGGCTGGTAACATTAGAAACAAAACCGGCATTGGTTTTTATTGCAACACGGGCAGCAACAGGATCTCCAAGAGCAGATTTGGCAAGCACCACTATTTTAGCAGCAGTTTTTTCCACCGCCTGTGCTAAAACATTGGCATAAGCCTGAATTACGCCATTGTTCAGGCGCTCATCATTAGCATGCAAAATTTTAGCAGCGCCATAATTCCCTGCTTTTTCAAGCTCCGCCTGATCGATCTGCCCCATATAAAGAGCGGTTACCTCGCCCTGCTGTAAAGAGGCGGCGTAAACCACTGCTTCCAGTGATGATTTTTTAATGGAACCATCGGCACCTTCTATAAATACTAATACTGACATATTTTCAAAATTTGAATAACAGTTTTAAAAAAAATTAAAGGATTCACTCCATACAATAAAGCAGGATGATCAGATCACCTTCGCCTCGTTCTTCAGCAACTGAACAAGTTCCTCTATATTATCCTTACTGATCATTTTAACCTCGCCCTTCGCTGGCGGAAGTTCGTAATTCTGAAGTTTTGTTCTGTTCTCTGCCTGTACAGGTTCCCTTACTTCAAGTTTTTTTGTCCGGGCCGACATAATTCCACGCATATTCGGAATTTTCCATTCTGCAATAGGTTCCTGGCAGCCTGCCACAAAAGGAAGATCCAGCTCAATAGTTTCCTTCCCTCCTTCTATTTCACGCACTGCACTTGCTTTATTGCCGTTTATATCCAGTTTCATTACCGGAGACACCGCTGGCAGGCCTAACATTTCAGCAACCATCCCATGCACCATTCCACCATTAAAATCGATAGACTCACGGCCCATCAGGATAAGATCATAATTTCCTTCTTTGGCAACCTCCGCAATTTGTTTGGCCACAAAAAAAGAATCAGAAGGAAATGCGTTGATCCGGATAGCATCATCGGCTCCTATTGCAAGCGCTTTCCGAATAGTTGGTTCTGTTTCAGCCTCTCCCACATTTAGGGCTGTAACAGTACCGCCACTTGCCTCTTTTAATTCCACTGCCCTGGCAAGGGCGTAATCATCATAAGGGCCAATTATAAACTGTACCCCTGCTGAATTTAATTTGGTGTTATTATCAGAGAATGATATTTTGGAAGTTGTATCCGGAACGTGTGTTATGCAAACAAGTATCTTCATAAAACTAAAAATTAATTGATGGATGCTAAAATATAACCCTAAATTTGCCGTGAAGTTACGGATTTAAGAAAAAAATCAAAACACAATTGAATTGTTATGCATGCAGAGCGAATTATACAATTAAAACAGTTTCTGGAAAAAGATCCCGATGACCCTTTCCTGCTATATGCTCTTGCAACAGAGTATATGAAAGGCGATACTGAAAAAGCCCGTTTTTATTATGAAAAGTTACTCAGAGAACATCCATCTTATGTTCCCACGTATTACCATGCGGCTGCCCTTTATGCATATTTAGAGGAGCAGGAGAAAGCCGCTGCCACTTACCTGAAAGGAATAGAAACTGCAAAACTGGCCGGCGACAGCCATGCGCTCAGGGAACTTCAGTCGGCTTATGCCAACTGGCAGTTCGAACAGGAAGATTGATGGCAGTATCAGTCCATTTTTACAACCAGCTTTCCCAGCTGCTTCCCTTCTTTCATTTTATCCAGCGCATCCTCAATTCTGTCGAAAGGAAGTGGCTCTTCCATGATAGGTTCAATCTTATGCCGGGACACAAAAGCCAGCATTTCCTCAAATTCTTTATCGTTACCCATTGTTGAACCCTGGAGGCGGATTTGCTTCCAGAAAATTTTTCTTAAGTTCAGGGAAGAAGGCACTCCCGTTGTGGCCCCATAAATTACAAGTCTGCCACCCGGCTGCAAAACATCAATCAGCTGGTTCAGCTGGTCTCCTCCCGCACTGTCAATAACAAGGTCGAAACCACGGTCAGTACTTTTTAAAGCCTCATCGGGCCAGTTTTCCTCAGTATACAGGAAACCGCCTTTTGCCCCTCTTTCAGCAGCAAATTTAATTTTTCCCTTCTGCCCTGATGTTACCCACACCTCAGCACCGGCTGCCATGGCAAACTGAAAGGCAAACTGGGCCACCCCTCCTCCTATTCCATTGATAAGAACTTTCTCTCCCGCCTTCAGTCCTCCGTTTGTAAAAAGTGCCCTGTAGGCGGTAAGTCCTCCTAAAGGCAGCGCCGCTGCCTGTTCCATACTTAAATGGTCAGGTTTTTTATGAACCCTGTCGCAGGCCACCTTTACATATTCAGCAAAAGTTCCATCCACAGGCATTCCAAGTATCTGGAAATCACCTGACTGAGCTGCCGGATCGGGACCCCAGTTGATGTTCGGATTAATAATAACCTCTTTACCTACCCAGCTGTCATCCTGAGTACAGCCTGCTGCTTCCACAACTCCCGCACCATCTGAACCTATGGTAACTCCCGTTTTTATGCCCGGGTAGCGGTCTTCCCTTATCCATTGATCTCTGTGGTTAAGTGAAGCTGCATATATTTTGACTAAAAGTTCTCCATAGCCGGTTTGAGGCTTTTCCTTTTCAGTCATTGATACTTTTCCATGCGCGGCAAGAATGAATGCTTTCATTTTAAAAAATCCTGGTTAAAAAATTGTTACTATTCAAATTACTCCCTGACAAAAGAAGGATTAAAATAAAAATATTAAAAATTCAGGAAAGTTGCCAATGCAGTGGGAGTAAAATAGAAAGAGGCTGCCCCCTGAAAGGCAACCTCCTCAATTATAATTATACAAATTCAGAAACTATCAGGCAGGCACTTCCATTTTATCTTCCCGCATCCAGTGGCGGTGCTGGCCTATTGCTTCTATAAAAGCCGTATTAAACTGACTCAGGTCTGATGCATCGCGAATAGTCACCACACCATCCTCATTCACCAGCTCTCCTTTTTTTCCCATTTCGGCGAGCTTCACCCCCTTTATGTCTGAACTCATTAACAAATCTACCCCGTCGCTTAAGGCACCGATTGGCTTACAGTGTTTGAATGCTTCGTTAATGAAATGGAGCACATCGCCCTGCTTTTTCATTGCTTCCACACTATCTTTTCCTCCAGGAATAAATATAGCATCGTA
Organism: Cesiribacteraceae bacterium YIM B00369; assembly: GCA_017948555.1. Classification (GTDB taxonomy): domain Bacteria; phylum Bacteroidota; class Bacteroidia; order Cytophagales; family Cyclobacteriaceae; genus Nafulsella. The sequence continues at coordinate 22,786 of JAFMYY010000004.1, forward strand.
CATAACAGAATCGGTAGTGATATGGCTTTTATCCACTTCCACTTCTTGTCCATCGGCGCTTTTAACCATGCCTCTGTACATGGAAACAATCTTAGGATGAGCACCTTTTTCTGTTAAGGCCTTTTTCACAGCCATCAGCTCCTGGTAGCTGAATCCGTTATCAATAAGAATGGCTACTTTTCTGCTCTTAATGGAATCAGTTTTTTTGGTCCTTTCCATGCTCAATGCAGGTGAATCTTCCACTGATTTACCCGGAGTAACCTTATCGACAACAGCTTTCTTTACATTCTCAGCCGTATCTTTTACTTTACTGGCTGCCGGGGACGACGGAGGATCTATGCCTATACCCATTGCAACTTTGGTGGCCAGTTCATGACTGATGTTGTTCAGTATTTCGTTCACCATCCGCATTCTCACTTCTTTTGACTGCACTTTTCCCAGCTCAAAATGAAGTGCCTTTACAATATGCTTTTGCTCTACCTGCGACATACTGTTCCAGAAAAGGGTGGCCTGGCTAAAATGATCCTGAAAGCTTTTGCTTCGCTTCCGGATTTTGTGCCCTTCCACTTTTTCCTGGTAGTGGACATAGCCGTTTTCCTCCTCCGGAGCCGTTTTAGGATATCCTCCACCCAAAGAGTTAGGTGTGTAATTTATTTTCCCTTTGTTAATTGTCTGCTTCATAAAACCTGCGCCATGGAAATTGTGCACAGGTACTACCGGCCTGTTGATTGGAATTTCGGTAAAATTGGCACTGTGGAATCTGTTAAGCTGGGTATCGATATAGGAGAATAAGCGGGCCTGTAAAAGTGGGTCGTTCGTTACATCAATCCCGGGAACAACATTACCCGGATGAAAGGCTACCTGCTCCGTTTCAGCGAAGAAATTATCCGGATTCCGGTTTAGTACCATTTTTCCCACGCGCTGCAGGGGCACCAGTTCTTCAGGAACAATTTTTGTTGGATCCAGAAGGTCGAAATCAAAACTATGCTCATCCTTTTCGTCTATCAGCTGCACGCAAAGTTCAAACTCCGGATAATCTCCCATTTCAATAGCTTCCCAAAGGTCGCGTCGTAACCAGTCGGGGTCTTTACCTGCCAGTTTCTGTGCCTCATCCCACACCAGGGAGTGGGTGCCAAGGAGTGGGCGCCAGTGCAGTTTTACAAAAGTACCTTTTCCTTCCTTGTTGATCCAGCGGAAAGTATGTACCCCAAAACCTTCCATCATCCGGAAACTGCGGGGAATTGCCCTGTCACTAAGCACCCACATAAGCATATGAGAAATTTCAGGCATCAGGGAAGCAAAATCCCAGAAAGTATCATGCGCTGCCGATGCCTGGGGCATTTCATTATCCGGCTCAGGTTTAAGTGCGTGCACCAGGTCAGGAAACTTCATGCCGTCCTGGATAAAGAATGGAGCCATATTGTTCCCTACCAGGTCGTAGTTCCCATCCTCAGTATAAAATTTAGTCGCAAAACCCCTTACATCACGAACGGTATCAGCCGAACCTCTGGAACCTATTACAGTTGAAAGGCGCACAAACACAGGGGTTTTTATATTTGGGTCCTGCAAAAATTTTGCTTTTGTATATTCAGCCCATGATTTGTAAGGCTGGAAATAACCGTGCGCAGCGGAACCACGTGCATGCACTATTCTTTCAGGGATGGACTCATGATCAAAACGGGTCATCCGCTCCCTGAAGATAAAATCTTCCATGATGGTAGGTCCCCGCTCACCAACTTTCAGGGAGTTATCAATATCATTGATCCGGACCCCCTGGTCAGTAGTAATATACTGTCCCGCAGGGTTTTCCATATAATCATTAAGCTGCCTCTTTTTGGCATCCTCATCAAATTTAAAGGATGATGAATCCTTCTGGTTAAGGTTTTGTCCTTTTTTGTTTTTGTCTTCCATGGAAGGGAAATTTTATAAAAAAAAATTAAAAAATTAAATTAATTCAGGTCCGCACTGACTCATATTGAAACCGTTTAATAAACTGTCCTTCAATTAATTATAAGATCATGGTTCTGTTTACGATTACAACTGAAGTGTTCTCCGAAGGTTTGGGATCCGACAAAAAAATCAAAAAAACGCAACCTTTTTTACAGGCACCTATCCGGTTAAAAGAAAAAAGGGAATGCAGGGATTGCCTTTAACTCAAAAATCAATTTACAGAAGAAATTACTCTGTGTTTACGATTTACGCGCATTCAAAAAGGAAAATAAAAACGAAACGGGATTAAAAACTTAAAAAAAAGGATTGGAAATGCTGTTTTTACAGCATCCCCAATCCTGTTTCCTGATTAGTAGTAATCAGTTATTAATTACAGTAGCTGGTAAATATCCTCACAAGTACCGCAAATTTAAAATGGGGCCCCGTCATCTTCAGGGAAACTGGTATAACCGAAGCCCGGGCTACCTCCCTCCTTTTCACCATTATTTACTTTACTGCCAAAGGTCATGGTTCCACCTCCTGCGTCTCCAAGTGAGCTTACAGGATTATAATTACCCATGCCCACACTGGTTGGCCCCTGTCCGTCGAGGTCAGTAAAGCGGGTGTATTTACCAATAAATTTAAGCTGAACTGTATCCAAAGATCCATTCCGGTGCTTTGCAATAATAACTTCACCTACCCCCTGGAGCGGCATCCCCTCTTCACTTTCCATGATACCATAATACTCCGGACGGTAGAGGAACATTACCATATCCGCATCCTGCTCTATAGATCCCGATTCCCTGAGGTCAGAAAGCATTGGCCTTTTATCTCCGCCCCTCGTTTCCACGGCACGGCTTAGCTGCGAAAGTGCAATAACCGGCACACTCAGTTCTTTTGCAATATTTTTAAGCGCACGTGAAATTGAGGCAATTTCCTGTTCACGGTTTCCTTTACCTGCCCCGCCCATTTTAGTGGAGTCGCCCGACATCAGCTGGAGGTAGTCAATAATTATCAGCTGGATGTCGTGCTGGGCTTTAAGCCTCCGGCATTTGGCCCGCAGCTCCAGAACTGATAAAGCAGGGGTATCATCAATAAAAATAGGCGATTCGGTGAGGCGGGCTGTTTTATGGACCAGCTGTTCCCACTCATAATCTGCCAGGTTTCCTTTCTTGATCTTTTCACTTTCCAGCTCAGCCTCTGCAGAAATCATCCTGTTTACCAGCTGAACTGCCGACATTTCCAGAGAGAAAATAGCTACCGCTTTACCAAATTCCACAGCCGCATTACGCATGGCCGATACTACGAAAGCCGTTTTACCCATTGCAGGACGGGCGGCAATAATAACCAGGTCAGATTTTTGCCAGCCGGAAGTTACCCTGTCAAGGGCACTGAAACCGCTTGGTACTCCGGTTAAACCATCGCTCATATGCTTTTTAGCCTCCAGTTCCTGAATGGCATCCCGCATAATGGACCGCATATCTGCATAGTTTTTCCTGATGTTTGATTCAGAAACTTCAAACAGGGCCGATTCCGTCCTGTCCAGCAGCTCAAACACATCATTGGAATCCTCGTAAGCATCGCGCTGAATTTCTCCTGCTATCTTAATAAGCCGACGCTTAATAGCCATTTCAGAGATAATACGGGAGTGGAATTCAATATTGGCGGCTGAATTTACTCTGGTGGTAAGTTCTGTAATATAAAACGGTCCGCCGGAAAGCTCCAGTTTTCCCATTTTACGCAGCTTATTAGTAACCGTGAGCAGGTCTATAGGCTCAGAGTCATTAAAAAGCTGTACAATGGCTTCAAAAATAATTTTATGCTGATCCCTGTAAAAGTTTTCAGGCTTTAAAATGTCAATAACGATATTTATTGCCTCCTTCTCCAGCATTAAAGCGCCTAATACGGCCTCCTCCAGGTCTGTTGCCTGTGGTGGCAGCTTACCCATTAATGCTCCCGGTTCTGTAGATGCAATATTTTTCCCCTTAGAGGAATTTTTTCTGGCTGTCCCTTGTCCTTGATCCATGAAGCAAAATTATAATTAATGAGGTAAACTTGTCCACATATTATGCACAAATACTAAAATTAATTATTTGCCCTACAGCTATTTTTTCTAACTTTGAATACTTAATAAGTTAACAATTCATGAAAAAATCCACTCTTCATATTCATTTTATAGCTATCGGAGGCAGTGTAATGCACCATTTAGCCATAGCGTTAAAAAAAGAAGGCCATCATGTAACCGGTTCAGACGATGGTTTCTTCGATCCCTCCAAAACAAACCTGCAAAAGCATGGTTTACTTCCGGAAAAAGAGGGCTGGTTTCCTGAAAAAATCCATGAAGGACTGGATGCCATAGTACTTGGAATGCATGCACGGGCCGACAACCCTGAATTGAAAAGAGCACAGGAATCAGGAATAAAAATATATTCGTTTCCTGAATACATATATGAGCATAGCCGCGATAAGCAAAGAATTGTAATTGCCGGCAGCCACGGGAAAACTACCATTACCTCTATTGTTTTACATGTTCTGAAATATAACAACAGGTCTTTCGATTACCTTGTAGGTGCAGAACTGGAAGGTTTCGATGGAATGGTAAAACTGTCAGATGCTCCCATTATTATAATTGAAGGTGATGAATACTCCTCTTCCCCTCTTGACAAAACACCAAAGATCCTGAATTACCACCACCATATAGGGCTGATAAGTGGAATTGCATGGGACCACATGAACGTATTCCCTACAGAGGACTCTTATGTAAAACAATTCGAGTTGTTTGCTGATGCTACTCCAAAGGGTGGCACGCTGGTAATATGCGAAGAAGATAATATCGCCACCATCATCGGAAACAAACAGCGGGAGGACGTACAGGCCTTTATGTACACCACACACCCTTACCGGATAAAAAACGGGGAAATTGTACTGAAAGCCTCAGGAAAAGAAGTTCCTGTTCAGATATTCGGAGAACACAATATGCAGAACATAAGTGCAGCCTATCATTTATGTAAGCGCATTGGAATTACAGATGAGCAGTTTTATGCAGCTATTGGCAGCTTTAAAGGAGCAGCTAAAAGAATGCAGCTGCTTAAGAAAAATGAATCCTCCATTATTTACCGCGACTTTGCTCATGCCCCATCTAAAGTGGAGGCCAGTGTTAAAGCCCTGAAAGAACAATATCCTGACAGAAAATTAATTGCCTGCCTGGAGCTTCATACCTTCAGCAGCCTTAATAAAGACTTTTTACCACAGTACCAGAATACAATAGCCAAAGCCGATACTGCCATTGTATTCTATAACCCGAAAGTGGTGGAACAAAAAAAGCTTTCTGCAATAAGTGAACAGGATGTGATTAATGCATTTGATCAGCCAAACCTGAAGGTATTTACTGATTCCGGAAAACTTGAGGAGTTTCTCAGAGAGCAAAGTTATGGAAACACCAACCTTCTGCTTATGAGCTCAGCCAACTTCGGCGGAATGGATTTCCAGCAACTGGCAGAGAAACTCATTTAAAGCAAAATATATTGCTTATCTATTAAAATTTAAAGCCCCGTATTATGAACCATATTTTTTCAAAACTTAAACTACAGAATCCTCTGGCGGTTTTTGATATTGAATCCACAGGAATTAATGTTTGCCGCGACAGGATTGTGGAAATTTCCATCATTAAGGTTTTACCAGGCGGGGAAACAGAAAAATACAGCTACAGATTAAATCCGGGAATTCCTATTGCTCCGGAAGCAAGCATGGTCCATGGCATTTACGATAAGGATGTAAAAGATGCTCCACTGTTTAAGGATGTTGCGCAGGAGATCCATACAATACTTAATGGCTGCGACCTCGGAGGGTTTAACCAGATTAAATTTGATATTCCCATGCTGGTGGAGGAATTTCTGAGGGTGAATATTGATTTTGACCTCAAAAACAGAAAACTTATTGATGCCCAGAAGATTTTCCATATAATGGAAAAAAGGACCCTTTCGGCTGCTTACCAGTTTTACTGCAATAAAGACCTATCTGATGCGCATAGTGCAGAGGCAGATGCAGTAGCTACCCTTGAGGTAATTCTGGCACAGCTCGAGCGGTACGAGGGGCAAACGGTAATTGATAACAGTGGTGACAAACTTGGAGTAATGGGAAATAATATGGAGCAAATCCATAAAATTTTCAATAATCAGATGGTCGATCTGGCAGGAAGGTTCGTATATAATAAGGAAGGAGTGGAAGTTTTTAATTTTGGCAAACACCGGTTTAAACCGGTAACTGAGGTTTTAAAAGAGGAACCGGGATTTTATGACTGGATGATGAGAGGAGAGTTTCCCCTTGACACCAAGAAGAAATTAACTGAACTCAGATTAAAAACTCTGAACAATGCCTTTTAAAAATTATTTTATAGATAGGACTTCTTTTTTAAAGAAATAATGTCTAAAATTCAAAGTATAGCTGCTTCCCTCTTTTCTTGTTGATGACGAAGCGGAAATTTTTTTAATTCTTGGAAAATGGCAAAAACAATAATCGTATCAAATAGACTACCTATAAAGATTCAGAAAGTAAACAATGAACTTGTTTACCAGACCAGCGAAGGAGGATTAGCTACGGGCTTAGGGTCTATTTACAAGGAAGGGGAAAATGTCTGGATAGGCTGGCCGGGCTTATATGTTGAAAATAAATCCACTAAGGAGCAGATAGTGGATGAATTGAAGGGAAATAATATGCGTCCTGTATTTCTCACTGAAGATGAAATAAAGGATTATTATGAAGGCTTCAGTAACGAAACCCTCTGGCCTACTTTCCACTACTTTAATAATTACGCTATACATGAAGAGAACCTGTGGGAAGCTTATGTTAATGTTAACCAAAAATTCTGCAAGGAAATTATAAAAGTAGCTGAGCCCGGAGATACTATCTGGATCCATGATTACCAGTTACTGATTCTGCCGCAGCTGGTTCGCTTTAAACTTCCTCAAAGCAGCATAGGATTTTTCCTGCATATTCCTTTTCCTTCCTACGAAGTTTTCAGACTCCTGCCCTGGAGGAAAGAACTTTTGAACGGAATGTTGGGAGCCGATCTTCTTGGCTTTCACACTTACGATGATATGCGTCACTTCCTTAGCTCTGTAAGCAGGCTTGTTTCTCTTTCTCATACCAACGGGCAGGTAGATGTAAGCAACCGGAAAGTACTGGTAGATGCATTCCCTATGGGAATTGATTATGATAAATACCACGAAACAGCTGCATCGGCCGAAACGCTCAAAAGAGAAGTACGGTACAGGTCTTCTATTGGTAATTCCAAACTTGTCCTCAGCATTGACAGGCTAGATTACTCCAAGGGCATTCCCAATCGATTGAAAGCCTTTGAATTGTTCCTGCGCAATAACCCTGAATGGAGAAGCAAAGTATCATTGCTGATGGTTGTGGTTCCTTCAAGAGATAAGGTGGAAAGATACAAAGAGCTGAAAGAAGAAATTGACGAGCTGACAGGCAGAATAAACGGACAATTTGGACGCTTAAGCTGGACTCCTGTTCATTACTTCTACCGTTCTTTCCCGCTGCCTGCCCTTTCCGCATTTTACCGGATGGCCGATGTGGCCCTGGTTACTCCTATGCGTGATGGAATGAACCTGGTAGCCAAAGAGTATATTGCCAGTAAACTTGACAAAAGAGGTGCTCTGGTATTAAGTGAAATGGCTGGTGCATCAAAAGAACTGCTGGACAGCATTCTTATAAATCCTAATGACCTGAACCAGATGGTTGAGGCCCTGAAAACCGCCCTGAACATGCCTGCCGAAGAACAGGAGCACAGGATTGGAAATATGCAGGCGAGCCTGAAAAAATATAATATTCATCATTGGGTAAAAATATTTATGGAACGCCTCCACTACATAAAGGAGAAACAAAAGCGCCTTTCCACCCAACTGCTGGATGACCAGATAATTGATGACATCAGTGAAAGGTACATGAATGCAGGGAGGAGATTGATTTTTGCAGATTATGATGGCACATTAAGCCCTCATACAGACGATCCTTCCACCGCCGGTCCTGATAAGGAATTGCTGCAAACGCTTAAGATCCTTGCAAAGGATCCTGCCAACCGCATTGTAATAATAAGCAGCCGCGACAAAACAACCTTACAAAACTGGCTCGGCCACCTGCCTATTGATCTGGTTGCCGAACATGGCGTATGGCTGAAAGAAGCTGATGGTGAATTTCATACAATAGATAAAATAGAAAACCGCTGGAAATACGAAATCAGGCCTATTCTTGAAGATTATGTAGGCCGGACTCCGGGCTCTTTCCTTGAAGAAAAGGACTATTCTCTTGTATGGCACTACCGCCGGGTGGAAACCGGTTTAGGGGAACTGAGAATGCGGGAACTAACCAGCCATATGAAGTACCTTGCCCCTAATATGAACCTGCAGGTTTTGGATGGCGACAATATTGTGGAGGTAAAAAGCCTGGAAGTGAACAAAGGGAAAGCAGCCTCCAGATGGATTGAAAAATTCAGCAATGCTGATTTTATAGTTACATTTGGCGACGACTGGACAGATGAAGATACCTTTAAAGCCATGCCTGAGCATGCAATAACTATCAAAGTAGGTAGTGCTCCTTCTATAGCCGAATACCGCATCCAGACTTATAAGGATGTCCGTAAATTCTTAAGGACCCTGGCAAACAACGGGAAATTAATTAAGGAGAAATAAATCCGGATAAATATAAAATAGAAAGAGGCTCTCCCTGAAGTGATTCCCGGGACAGCCTCTTTTTATTTTTCCCTGCTTCTATAGGAAAGTAGGTTTATCAAGTTTATTGGTAATCCTGTAGGCAGCATTCATCAAGCCCACGTGACTATATGCCTGAGGGAAATTTCCCCACTGGCTTCCTGTTTTTGCATCCACATCTTCACTAAGCAGCCCCAGGTGGTTTGTATATTTAGTTACTGCCTGAAATTCTTCAATAGCTTTTTCCATCTCCCCCACACAGGCAAGGGCTTCAACATACCAGAAAGAACATATCATAAAAGTAGTTTCCGGCATTCCAAAATCATCCTGGTGAAGGTACCTGTACATCAACCCGTCCTTGCCACGTAATTCTTTTTCTATAGCCCTGAGATGGCTTTTGGCCCTGTCGGATGAAGGATCGAGGTAATTCATCATTATTAACTGTAAGGTACTGGCATCGAGATTATCGCTGCCAATTGCCTGGGTGTACACTCCTCTTACAGGATCATAACATGCCTCGATTTTATTGGCAGCTTTCTGCTGCAACTCACGGGCCAGTTTAGCCATTTTAGGGTCATTAATAGCCTTTGCCACTCTTAAGGCAGCACTACTGCCGGCCCAGTGAAACAAATAAGTATAGCAATGGTATTGGGCCAGATGCCGGAATTCCCACAAGCCGGCATCGGGCTCATCAAAAGTATCATTGATCTTATTCAAAACATCCATTACCAGCTTGTAGGATTCGGTGCGTTCGTCCGTAATAAAGCGGTGGTCTATATATAAGGGAAGCAGCGAAATCAGAATCTGGCCGTATACATCATTCTGGATATGCTCATAGGCCTGATTACCTACCCGTACAGGCTGGTTTCCAAGATAGCCCTCCAGATCCAGTTCCCGTTCCAGTATCTTATCGCTACCGCTCAGGCTATACAGTGGCTGAAAACGTTCGTTTTCCTTTGCCTTAATGGAAAGGTTAGCTATATAATTGAAATATAACTCAAGCTCCTCAAAGTGACCTATATTATTAAACGCGTTAAGGGTATAGTAGGTATCACGGAGCCAGCAATACCGGTAATCCCAGTTACGGCCACTCCCGGGGCTCTCCGGAAGACCCGTGGTACCGGCGGCAATTATAGCTCCTGTATCTTCAAACTGGTGTATTTTCAGAACCAGGGCAGAACGGATTACATGGCTCTGGCTAAAATCTCCTATTGTGGTACTTTTAACCCACTTACGCCAGTAACTTTTTGTTTCCCTAAGAAAAGTTTCGGCAGTACTTACCAGAGGCGCCTCAAGAGGAGTTCCGTAGGTAAGAACCATATATTTCACTTCATTAAGAACAAAGTACTGATCTTCCACTATATATGTTAAAGGCACATTGGTAGTCAGCCTTATTTCCTCTTCCAGTCCCAGAAATTTAATATGATTACTGGCCCTGTGCCTTGTAGGCTTAATTTTTCCGTATCCTCCTACAGGACTACAGTTTACCTGTATTTTAGGGGTTCCCTTCAGAGGCTCCACCTTTCTGATCAGCATCAGCGGTTTAAAATTTCTTTCATACTGAAAAAAGCGGGGAGCAAAGTCGGTTACACGGAAACTTCCTTCCTGTGTTTCTATTTCAGTACACAGGATATTAGTATTCTCAATATAGTATTGGTTGCTTTTAAAATCTTTATCTGAAGGAATTACCCGGAACTCACCTCCCTTTTTTTTATCCAGAAGACCTCCGAAAACAAAGCTGCTGTCAAAAAAAGGCCAACACATCCATTCTACATTTGTATCGATTCCGATATGTGCTAAAAAGCCGCAATTGCCCACAACTCCCATTTTGTAAGTGTGTTTCTCCATTCCGTTGTGTTTGAAAATTAACGATAAGACTATAAGTTATTAAATTAACTCATGGCTACCGGAAAGGTTTACAAACAAAAAGGCAGGAACTTCTTCCCGCCTCTTTGTTTTACTTTATTTAAAACCTTGTATCAACGGTTTTGCTGGTACACTTTTACCGCTTCATCCATATGCTGGTTAAGCTTTCTGATCCTTGTATCAGGGTGAGGGTGAGTGGAAAGGAATTCCGGCTGTTGCGCTCCTCCTTCTTTTTGCTGCATCCGCTGCCAGAATTTTGGGGCTTCTCTCGGATCATAGCCGGCTTTAGCCATAAAGATCAGCCCGAGCCTGTCGGCTTCAGACTCATGCTCCCTGCTGTAAGGCAACTGCACTCCTACCTGGCTCCCCAGGCCAAAAGCTGTCATGGCCAGTTGCTGAGTAAGCTGTGGTTGCTGCTGTAAAGCAACCTGCAGAGTGGCTCCCCCTAATTGCTGCGCCAGCCCCAGCGACATTCGTTCGCTCCCGTGCTTTGCTATGGCGTGGGCTACTTCATGCCCCATTACCACCGCTACACCATTTTTATCGCGGGCAATGGGCATAATGCCTTCATAAAAAGCTACCTTCCCTCCCGGCATAGCCCAGGCGTTAATAATATCCTCAGCCAGCAGGTTAAATTCCCACTTGAATCCTTCAATATTATCTTCTTCTCCAATTTCCCGCATGTATTGCTCCACTGCCGTGGAAATATCCCTTCCTACGGTTTTAACCATATTGGTCCACTCCTGGTTGGAAGAAATTTTACTTTCATTCAACACCTGGTTATATTGCTGGAAACTTAAAGAGTTTATTTGTGAAGATGGAACGAGTGAAAGCTGACGCCTGCCGGTTAATGGAACGGTGGAACAGCTCTCAGCTACAAGGAGTCCTGAGACTAAAATAAGGCTAAAAACGGGCCTTCTCCATTTTTTAAAAATTTGTTTCATAACAGTTATAATCGTTTTCAGGTTTATACGTAAAATAATAGCTGACCTGCTAAAATTGTTTTAAACACGCCTTTTAGTAATTTGAATTACGCATATCTTTTTACTTATTTGCACTTACAGTATAACTATCTTATCACACACAAAAAGTTTGCCAAATGAAGATTTTCGGGATCGGCAGAAACTATGTCGAACACATAAAAGAGTTAGAAAATGAGACTCCGGATGAGCCAATTGTTTTTATAAAACCGGACACTGCGATTTTAAAAAACAATGCTCCTTTTTATTATCCTGAATTTTCTCAGGATGTGCACCACGAGGTGGAAATCGTTGTCCGGATTGGAAAGGAAGGGAAAAAAATTGATGAAAAATTTGCTCATAAATACTACGACCAGGTAGGTTTGGGTATTGATTTTACGGCAAGGGACATCCAGCAAAGAAATAAACCAAAGAGCCTTCCATGGGCTATTCCTAAAGGTTTTGATGGCTCAGCACCTGTTTCCGAACTTCTTCCTGTTGAGCAGTTTCCGGATATGCAAAATATTAATTTTGAACTGCAGGTAAACGGCGAAACCAGGCAGAAAGGAAATACTTCGCTTATGATTTTTAAGATTAATTTTCTTGTAGCATACTTATCGAAATTTTTTACGTTAAAAAAAGGCGACCTTATTTATACAGGAACTCCTAAAGGGGTAGGTCCTGTTAAAATTGGAGATCGCCTTACGGCAAGTATAGAAAATCAAACCTTGTTAGACTTTGAAGTTAAATAAGTTTTTCCTGCTGACTTTTTTAAGTCTGCTTACAACAATACCATCCTTAGCACAAACCCCAAAAATTGAAAAAGGATATTACCTGTTCCCTATCCGGCCTGGTGAGGTTAATTACCTGGCCGGAACTATGGGGGAATTGCGTCCTAATCACTTCCATGGTGGCATAGATATTAAAACGGGTGGCGTAACCGGTTCTCCGGTTTACGCAGCTGCTGATGGCTACATCAGCCGCCTAAAAATATCCACCTCGGGCTATGGAAATGTTCTTTACATGGCTCACCCAAATGGAACCACAACTGTTTATGCACACCTGGAAAGCCTGGAAAAAAACCTGGCAGACTATGTGAGGGAGCTGCAGTACAAGCAAAAAACCTTTGAAATAGAGCTGTTCCCCGAAAAAGACCAGTTTAGCTACCGGCGTGGAGATGTAATTGCTAAAAGCGGGAATAGTGGCGGCTCCGGAGGCCCGCACCTGCATTTTGAAATAAGAGATGCAAGGCAGGACGTCCTCAACCCCCTCTCCTATGGTTTTGATGAAATAAAAGATGAAATACCTCCTTATGTTTTTGGGCTTGCGGTTAAATCCTTAAAAACAGGCGGCAGGGTAAACCACCAGTTTGGCCGGTTCGAATTTAAACCAGTTCTGCAGGGGAGCACCTACACCATTGATGAGCCCATAGAGGTATGGGGAAAAGTCGGTCTGGAAATACTTGCTCATGATAAATTTAACGGTTCAAATAATACCAATGGATTTCCCTGTATAGAGGTGTTGGTAAATGGTAAAGAAACATTTGTTCATAATCTTGACAAATTCTCCTTTGCCCAGACACGCCATATAGAAATGCATATGGATTATGCCACCAGGAAAAGAACAGGCAACAAATATATCCGCCTGTACCGTGCCGACGGGAATGAGCTCCCTTTTTACAAACTTAACCGGAACAATGGCGGAATTATTGCCAATAAACCCGATTCCCTCATGGATGTCCGGATTACCCTTGCCGATATTCATGGAAATACGCGGCAGGTTAAATTTCAGCTAAAAGCAACAGAGCCAAAAGCAGTAATTTCCACCACCTCCAGATTACCTAAGCCAGGTGAATCTGAAATTTGGGAAAACACCCTGAAGTTTTATGCACCCCTTAAAGAAAACAGCAGTAAGGTAGCTACCATATATGCAAAGCGGATGGCTTATGAAGTAGCTCCTGCCTATATTGAAAACAATATGGCTGTATACCTGTGGGATTTGCGCGCCAACCTGCCGGATTCTGTTGATGCCTGTCAGGAAATCCAGCATTTTAATTTCAATGCTATGGTTCCTTCGGCTACAGAATATAATTTGTATTTACCGGAACTGGACCTGCACTTTCCCAAAGGCTCATTATTTGATACCCTGTATTTAAGCACCGGCTACAGAACCAGTAAAGACCTGGAAATATTCAGCATCAGTGAAGACAACCAGCCCCTGCAATCCTATTATTCTGTGAAGCTGAAACCTAAAAATGATTATCCTGATAAAGCCCGTACTCATGCCTATAGTTATTCAGGACCGGGCAGATACGGTTGGGAAGGAGGCAGCTGGAGTGGCAATAATCTTAACTTCCGCACCAGGAGCTTTGGAGACTATACCATTCTTACTGATTCTGTACCACCCGATATCAGGCCTGTAAGGGTAAACAGCAATAGTATCTCTTTTACTATTACTGATAACCTTTCGGGCATCAGCAGCTTTGAAGCTTATGTAAATGATGACTGGGTTTTAATGAATTATGACCATAAGAGAAGGGTAATATGGTCGGAAAAACTGGACGAAAGCAAACCATTTAAAGGCCCTGTGGTGGTAAAAGTTTATGACCAGGCAGGAAACCAAAAGATTTACACTACAAAATTATAATATATGGCACTGGAAAAAGGGCAGCAGGCTCCGGAATTTACAGGAAAAGACCAGGACGGGAATACCGTTTCCCTTTCGGACTTTAAAGGAAAAAGAGTAATACTTTATTTTTACCCGAAAGACCAAACCCCGGGCTGCACTGCCCAGGCATGTAACCTCCGTGATAATTATGAAGAGCTTCAGAAAAATGGTTATGTAGTGCTTGGGGTAAGTACAGATTCTCAGGCATCACACAAGAAATTTATTGAAAAGCAACAGCTTCCATTTTCCCTTTTAGCTGATGAAGACAAAAGCATCCATGAACTGTACGATGTGTGGAAAGAGAAGAATATGTACGGCCGCAAATATATGGGTACCGTAAGAACCACTTTTGTAATCGACGGGGAGGGAAAAATTGAAGAGATTATTGGTAAAGTAAAAACAAAAGACCACACCAGTCAGATCCTCAAATAATCTGTTCCGGAATTGAATTTTGTAAGCAGAAGCTGAAAGTATCAGCTTCTGCTTTTTTTATGCATTGTAAGCCGGAAATAGTAGCCCGTTTCCTGCAAAGATTATAGATTTCCATCAGGATCCGGAGCGGGACATGCTATTGAGTCGGTGCCACAGGAACTACTTCCTCCTCTAATGTTTCCTCCTGTACAGGCGGAGTCACATAAGTTGTATATGTATAATACACACCCGCAATGCCTGCTACAATCAGGAATATTACTACTAAAAATTTTATCCAGATTTTATTAGTACGTATTGCTGTCATACCTACCTAACAAAAAACCTCACAAATTGTGAGGTTTATTTGCTATTTTTCCAGGAATCGGATAATAGTTTCAACCCTCCTGTTCTGCAGGCGACCCTCTTCGCTGTCATTACCGGCTAAAGGAACTGCCTGCCCCGCGCCTATTATCTCAATACGGTTGGGAGATACTTTCCTGTCTTTAAGGTAAAGAACAAGGTTTTCCACCCGTTGTAAGGCAATTTTTTTATTAACCTCTTCCGAACCTGAATTATCCGTATGCCCGATCAGCTGAACTTTTAAATCAGGGCGCTCTCTTAATACCCTGGCCATTTTACTTAAGCGTTGTAAATATTCCGGCTTTACAAAAACACTATTAAACTCATATAGCAGATTTTCCACTATCTTAAACTCAACTGTATCCTGCTTTTGCCTTAGCTCCAGAGTAAGATCCGGAAATGCAGCTGAAAGGTAATTCTTCAGTTCTTCGGCAGCAGGGCTCAGGGTGTTTAAAGGTGCAGGCTGCTCCTTTTTACCGGCAACAGAATTTTCAGCTCTATCAGCTACCCTTCCTTCTGTAAGTGCTTTTTCTATCTCTCCTGCCACAACCTCTTCCAGGGCTGCATTTTCAGCCACTGAAGGCTTAATATTTTCGCTACCTTCCCCACTATTAACAGCAACTGCAGCGCTGGTGACACCGGCAGAAGGCAAATTATATAGTCCGCTTAGTCTGACTTGTTCAAGAGAATTACTATCCAATCCGGCTAAGACCGGACCATGGAATGCCAGGAAATCTTCAGGCAACTCAACCCTGGAAATATTACGGTCTTTCGAATTTGAAGGATAGGATGTGTAATATAGATAAGAGTAATCTCCGGTAATGGAAAAATAGGTCTCTTCATTTACACTGTTGATAGCGGGCCCAAGGTTAACCGGGGCAGACCATTTTAACCAGCTGTTATCCAGCCTCACAGATACATAAATGTCACTTTTTCCCAAACTGTTATGCCCGTAAGAACAGAAGAATAAAAAGCGGTTGTCGCTTCCAATAAACGGAGCAAATTCAGCTTTTTCAGTATTTACCACCGCCCCTATATTCACCGGCTCTTTCCAGCCTCCATAAGGATCCAGGAAGGAAACATATAAATCCTGGTCACCAACGGTACTGTCTGCCTGGATGGCAAGTATCAGAACCTTATTTTCAAAATCCACAAAATAATCAGCATAGTCACTTACGTTAACAAAATTATCAATGTTAAGCACCCGTGGTTTTGTCCAGGTATCCCCGCTTTTTCTACTCCTGACAAGCGGCATTCTTTTTGTTTTTTTATAGGTGTTAAAAAAAATGCCATCCATTCCATCAGGGCTTAAACTTGCAATAGCATTTCTCTTTTTATTGTTGATAACAGGGCCAAGATTTTCAGGCTCAGACCATTGGTCAGTAAGCGTATCAAGATAAGAAACCCATACATCCTGAAAATCTTTTTCGCCCTTACTATTTTTAGGATGGTAGCGCCTGCTGAAGTAGAGGGCATTACCATCATTGGAAATTAAAGGCCTTGCCTCTTCATAACCGGAATTTATTACTACAACTTCCTTTTTTGGATAACTTAATTCGCTATAACCTTCCTGAAAATACCCTGCACTCTGGGAGTAGCCGGTAAGACTGTTAGCAGTGAAAACGATGCTAAACAGAATAAAAATATATTTTACCATTTTCGCTGAAGTTAAATATTTAAATAGACAGTAATCGGAATACTTGTTTAACTTAACCTACCTGTCATTCATGCAATATTAAACATTATAATTTCAGCATCCTTTCAGCAAATCATCGATTACACTCTCTTCCTTACCTTTGCAACAAGAAACACAACTCAACTCCCTTCAAACTGCACGTATATTAATATTCCACTACAAAAGTTAACCCAGGCTATAAATAGTATAACTTTAATTGTCGTTTACCATCAGGATGGCTAAAAATTCATATCTGTTTGAATACGGCTTGCGTAAGAAAGTAGCCAGGAAACCCTGTAATCTGTAAATGGATGTCAGTGCCAGGAAAAAAATTACATCTTACCAACTTTTTCCATGAATTAATAACTGTGAAAGAGGCAGGAATAAATAATTAATTTTAAGCTCACGGCAATCACAATACTGACTTAAAGATACTTACGCCAGTTCCACCACCTTCTTTTACTTAAATAAGAAGTATCAGCCTCGTTTTCATAAGCCTCCCGCTCAAAACTAATTTGTCTGTAAGCGGTATAATGATTTCTGTACCGGAAAAGCCTGTACAAATACTCCAGCAGGTACAAAATATAAAAAGGAATTATCAGCAACTCTGCCTGCTGCTTTAAATGGATCCGTTCATGTATCACAATCCGCCTGTTTACAGAAACCTCCGGCCTGATTAAAACAAAAGGAAATAAGGTAATGGCCGCAGCAAACCCAAAAGTTATAAGCCTGACCAGCCTGGTGCGAATAAACATTTTGTTCTTTCTTTAGATAAATAAGTATAACTAAAACAAAATTCATGTTAAAACCTCTCCTTAAAGCTGCATATTACATTGATCATGGATTTGATAAAGTCCGCTGGACCTACCTCAGAAAGTTTAATCGCGTAGGACAGTTAAACCTCATGGTGTACAGAGGGATGGGAAACCTGGAAAAGGCTTTTATCAGTGGCCGCCTGATAGAAAAAAGAAACATAAGACCTGCACGGCAGCAGGACACAAAATGGAGAAACCTGCTGTCGATGTACAAAAGGTTTGAGAGTAATGAAATACCCGGTGCACGTATTCAGGCTACCTTTTACGGACAGCACCTGGAAACCAAAACTGATAATGAAGGGTTCTTCGAATTCAGCCTGCCTGTACCAAAAGACCTGGATCAGTCTCTTGTATGGCACGATGTGGAACTGGTGCTACTGGATAATATAGGTAAAAACTCCGGACCGGTAAAAGCGACAGGACGGATAATCATCCCGCAGGATGAAGCTGAATATGGTATCATTTCAGATATTGATGACACTGTACTGCAAACCTCTGCCACCAGTTTTATCCGGATGATGCAGAAAACCTTTCTGTATAATTCCAGAACAAGGCTTCCTTTCGAGGGAGTTTCCGGATTTTATAAGGCGCTGCACAACGGCAGCAGGAACATTTCTGTTAAAAACCCTTTGTACTACGTAAGCAGCAGTCCCTGGAACTTATATGATATGCTGGAGGAATTTTTTGAAATTCAAAAATTACCTGCCGGCCCTTTTATGCTTCGCCAGCTGGGCCTGAATCCTCAACTTCTTTTTCAGAACAGCCACCACAATCATAAGCTAAGGGAAATAGAGAAAGTTTTTACATTTACAGGTGATCTCCCTTTTATATTAATTGGCGATAGCGGCCAGCACGATCCGGAGATTTATCTTGAAGTAGTAAAGAATCACCCCGGCCGCATACTTGCCGTATACATCCGGGATGTAACCACTGATAAACGGGACCATAAGGTTTTTGCTTTAACTGATGAGATGCAAAAGCTGGGCACCGAAATGATATATGTAAAAGACACCGAAGCTGCTGCCCGCCACGCCATAGGCCGGGGATTTATTCCGGCAGAGGAGCTGAAGGACGTTCAGATTGAAAAGCAAAAAGATCTTGAAGCTGTTGATTGATACCTGCAGAAAAGCAGCCGGCTTTTATTCTTCATAAATCATTTTCTTTGTCATACCGCCATCAATTACTATATTCTGGCCGGTTACAAAGCCGGCTTCTCCGGAGCACAGGAATACGACTGCCCTGCCAATATCTTCCGGTTCACCTACCCTGCCCACAGGATGTTGCCCGTTGTCGCGTTCAGAATGCTGTACTTTTTGGCGCTGGCTGCTTTTTTTCCAGTCCCGCACTTCTATCCAGCCGGGGCTTATGGCATTTACCCGAACATCCGGGCCTAAACTAATGGCCATAGCATGGGTAAGAGCCACCAGACCTCCTTTAGAGGCCGCATAAGCTTCTGAATCAGGCTCCGACATTATAGCTCTGGTGGAGGCAATATTGATGATGGATCCTTTGTGAGTTTGCTTCAAATAAGGGGCGGCAAATTTGGAACACAAAAAGGCACCCCTCAGGTTGGTATTCAGCACCAGGTCCCATTCCTCCACACTTAACTCCAAAAAAGGCTTAAAATTTGAAAGACCTGCATTGTTTACCAGGAAGTCAATCCGCTTAAACTTTTCCACAGTTTCATCAATAAGGCGCCGGACATCTTCTTCTTTGGCAACATCGCAGGGCACAAAATGAAAAGCTTCTCTGTTGCCTCCCTTGCTTACCAGCCATTCAATTACTTCCTTTCCTGCCTCTTCATCTTTTTCCGCAATCACTACGTTAGCCTCATGGTGAGAAAATGCCTGAACAATCGCTTTTCCTATTCCTTGTCCGCCACCTGTTACTATGGCTGTTTTATTTTTAAAATTCAGCATTATAACTAATATTTTGTTTAAACTTTTACTTTATCTAACATATTAAACCGCTGTGCACCAAAAGATTATCCTCATTCACTTAAATTAAAGATTCAGGTTCTTTACCTCTTCTTTTCACTAGGAAAAGCTTTTAATCGCGGGAAGATTTTCACCTGAATCCAATTAAGATGTTTAAATTTGGTCTTACTGAAAACAGAACTTCGTTTATGAAAATAGGTTTAATTTCTGACACCCACAGTTACCTTGATGAGCAGGTATTTAAGTACTTTGACGATTGCGATGAGATATGGCATGCCGGAGACATTGGCTCTATGGAGGTAGCTATAAGGCTTGAAAATTTCAAACCATTCAGAGCTGTTTGGGGAAATATTGACGGAAGGGAAATCCGCTTAAGATATCCGGAAGACCAGATTTTCGAATGTAGTGGAATGAAAATATGGATTACCCATATTGGAGGTAAGCCTCCGGCCTATTCAAAAGGAATTAAGCCCAGGTTGAAAGAAATAAAGCCGGATATTTTTATTTGCGGCCATTCCCATATTTTAAGAGTAATGGCGGATGAGAAAATGGACAGACTTCTTTACCTGAATCCGGGAGCTGCCGGCATGCATGGGTTCCACAAGATACGTACCCTGCTCCGCTTTGAAATAGAGGAGGGAAAAATTAAAAATATGCAGGCTATTGAATTAGGCAAAAGAGGACAAATAAGCACATAAATAAAAAAGCCATTCCCGGGAAGAAATGGCTTTTTTGAAGTTAATAAGCTATTAACTAAAATATTCTTTATTGGTAAGAGTATTCCGGATTGGTTACTCCTGTTATTCAGCAGTAGTATTGGCAGCTTCCTCTTTTTTATCTGCAGGAGCTGTTGTATTACCGCTATTATTAGCAAATCCTTGCTTTAAAGCTTCTACATCTACATTTTTAATTACAGGAGTAGCCGTAAGTAATTTAATAGAATTTGTTCTTTTAGCTGAATTTCCTTTATTTCTAAGTCCTTTTCTTTTAAGTCGGGTTACTGCCATTACTTCAAAATTTTAATTGAGGTGCAAATATAAAGTTTCTGCTAAATATAACCAAATAATCAGCACCAATAACAAAAAAAACACAATACATTTTGTCCTTCATTTTAATTATCCTCAGCTAACCCGGTGAATTTCTGCTGTTTCAACCTAAAACACTGCCCTCCCGCAAATCCGCAAAATTCTACCCGGCCGGAAAATACCTGTTCAGCTAAACCGGGCTATGCAACCCATTGCTTTCTATCGCCCCCTCAGGGAGCTTTTACCGGAACCTGCAAAAATCAACTTCTGCTACACCTGAAGATATGCAAAATAAAAGCTCCACGGCTGGGTTTATTCTTTCGGCCTTGGAAATTTTTAATAATTTTGCCGCAGTAACAGATGAACTCAGAGTAACATGGCACAAAAACCTTCCATTCCAAGAGGCACGCGTGATTTTGGTCCTGTCCAGATGGCCCGGCGTAATTATATATTTAATACTATCCGGAGCACATTCGAGAAATTTGGCTATATGCCGCTGGAAACACCAAGCATGGAAAATTTAACTGTGCTTACAGGCAAATATGGAGATGAAGGAGACCAGCTGCTATTTAAAATACTGAACAACGGATTGAATGACCCGAAAAATATAAACAAGGCAAAAGAAGCCTTTGAGCAGGTTCTGCAGGGAAAAAACGACCCTGATTTAACAGAAAGAGCATTACGGTACGATTTAACCGTACCTTTTGCACGTTATGTGGTAATGAACCAGCACGAACTGACTTTCCCGTTCCGCCGGTACCAGATCCAGCCGGTATGGAGGGCAGACCGCCCTCAAAAAGGCCGTTACAGGGAGTTTTTCCAATGCGATGCAGACGTAATTGGCACCGACTCACTGATTTGTGAAGCTGAAATTGTGCTCATGATCACAGAGGTTTTCAGCAATCTGAAACTGAATGATTATGTAATTAAAATCAATAACCGCAAAATACTCAGCGGTATTACAGAGGCCATAGGCGCTGCCGGTAAAGAGGCAGATTTTTGCGTGGCTATAGATAAGCTCGACAAAATAGGAAGTGAAGGAGTGTTTAAGGAACTGGCCGGCCGCGGCTTTTCTTCCGCAGCCATTGAGCAATTGCAGCCACTGCTGGCCATGCAGGAAAACCGGCAGACCTCCCTTGACAAACTTGAAGATTTGTTATCTTCCTCTGAAACAGGTAAACAAGGCTTAAATGAGCTCAGAGAAGTATTCAGTCTGCTGGGTAGCTTTGGAGCCAAAGACCTGCAACTGGAGCTGGATATTACTCTGGCAAGAGGTCTCTCCTACTATACCGGTGCTATTTTTGAGGTAAAGCCAACTTCGGTACAAATGGGCAGCATTTCCGGCGGAGGCCGCTACGATGACCTTACCGGTGTTTTCGGCCTTTCCGGTATGTCGGGTGTAGGATTCTCCTTTGGTGTAGACAGGGTTTATGATGTACTTGATGAGCTTAATTTATTTCCTGAAGAGAGTACTGTAACCACCCAGGTGCTGATTGTGAATTTCGGAAAAGAAGCTTACCCGCATAGCCTCAGCCTGCTTCAGGAACTTCGTTCGCAGGGCATCAGAAGTGAAATTTACCCCGAAGACGCGAAAATGAAGAAGCAAATGGCGTATGCCAATAAAAAGAATATCTCCTTCGTTATTATGCAGGGTGAGGAAGAAATTACCAGGGGCGAAGTTACCCTCAAAAATATGCACAGCGGGGAGCAGAAAAACCTGAAGCCGCAGGAGTTGGCCGGGGAAATTAAAAAGTAACAGGCTAATTATGCGATGATATGGTGTTTTCCTGTGCTCTTGCTTATATTTGAATGACTATCTTTTTAAGAACAAAGGAATTGTTGCAGGCAAAACTCCATATCAGATTTTTAATGTTTCTGCTCGTAAGCTGCCTCTGTAGTATTGCACAGGCACAACAGCCATCCCTTAGCAACAACGGTAAGTTTACAGTGGATTTTATAAAAGGCTGCTCTACGCTGGATGTTACAATTCAGGATGTTCCCGGAGCAACTTCAGGAACAATTACTTACTATCTTACATCTGAAAGCGGAGAACGTCTTACCGATAATGAATCTCACAGATTCTATCAGGATCTGAACCCCGGAAAATATGAAATAGTCCAGATTGAAGGATCAACCGGCACAGAAGGACAACCAGGCTATAACCCACCTTCCCGTGACAGAATAAAAATTGAGGTTGTGGAGCCTCTTAATCCCCATTTTGAGGTTTACAATTGCGGAAATAATCGTGTTGCTGTTAAGCCGGAGCCCGGGATGTATGATTATTACCTGGTAAAAAAAGACGCATCGGACCAGGGGGTAAGGGTGGATTTGCAAAATAATACTACTGCCTATCTTGATTTCCCATCACCAGGATTGAATACCATTATTGTGGAAGGCCGTTTTAATAGCCAGGGAAATGAGGTTAACCATGATAACTGCGGCAAAAGCGAAAAAATGGTACTGGTGGAAACCAGTTTAGAGGCTCCTGCCATAAATGAGGTAGCTGCGGATATCCAAAGCAAAGAAACAGTAATAAAATATACTATTCAACCCAATACCTTTCAGGTACTGGAGGTGCAAAGAGGCGGCGCAGGAGGGTTCACCCCTCTCGATACGCTAACAGGAAATGAGGTAGCTTTTACCAATCCGGAAACCGGCAGCAATATTTTCTGCTACCGTATAACCACCCATAATTTTTGCGACGGAAATTTAATCTCATCTGAACCTGTTTGCACCGCAGTAATTACAGCTGCTCCGGAAGATACAGGAAACAGAATAGAATTCCGGACAGCTCCTTCTGGTTTCCTTGAAAACGCTGTACTTATAAAGGACGGAACTGAAATATACAACGTCAGCAATGAGAATACCTGGCAATACACAGATACTGAAGTAAATTGCAATACCACTTATTTATACGCCATACAGCTGGAATACAGCCAGGGGAGAAGTATTACTCAAAACCTGCCTGTTATCACCACTATAAATGGAAGTTTAAAACCAGCGGAAAACATAATATCCTTTTGGGAAAATAACGCAACTGTTTTTGATGTAGCCCTTCCGTTCCCTCCCGGCGGTGCCAGGTATTTTGCCCATAAAGGATCCGGAAAGCCTCTAAGGTCCGACAGTAGCATACTCCGCCTGCCCCATGCAGGGGTAAATACATGCTATACTTTTAGTTATGAAGATGCCTGCGGAAACAAATCCTTACTAGGCAACAGGGTTTGCGCGCTTTACCTTACCAATACCTCCACCCAACCTGATGTAATTGAACTGATCTGGAATGAGTATACAGGATATAAAGAAGGCGTAGCCTATTACGTGGTTGAAAAGCACGAAGCTGGCAACCAGGGAACACAGGTAGTTTACAGCGGCCCCGGCACCAGCCTCGATCTTGGAATGCAAGCGCTGAGCGAATCAGGAACTGCCTATACTGTTAAGGCAGTACCTGTTAATTCTTCACTTGAAGAAAGCTCCTCTAACCAGTATCATTTTCAAATAGTTATGGATGCTTATTTTCCTAATGCTTTTACTCCCGACGGAGATGGGAAAAATGACTTCTTTAAAGTTGAAGGAAAATTTGTAAGCAGGTGTATTCTGGAAATTTTTAACAGCTGGGGAGAATTAGTTTACCGGACAGAGGACAAAGAAACCGGCTGGGATGGTTCTGTAAAAGGAAAAGCAGCACCTCACGGGAGTTATGTATATAACGCACGTTTTACGACTGAAGACGGCAGCGAAAATACTAAAAGAGGTACAGTACTTTTATTCCGCAGGTAAAGCCGAAAAACCTTGCAAAGCAAAAAAGGTAAGGGGCTTTATATTATTTCTGAAAATTAAAATCTGAAAAGGAATTGAATTAACTTGCAGGTTCAGGAAAACAGAAAAAACTATTTTTAAACAAAATTCTTAATTCTTAATTCTTAATTCTTAATTCTTTAATTAAAATATACAGTTATGTTCGACATGATGAAAATGATGGGCAAAATGAAGGAGGTACAAACCAAACTCAAAGAAGCCCAGGACCGTTTAGGAGACATTACGGTAACAGGAGAAGCAGGTGCAGGAATGGTAAAGGCAACAGCCAATGGTAAACGGCAGCTGGTTAAACTGGAAATTGACAAAGATCTTGTGAAGCCCGAGGATTTCGATATGATGTCGGACCTGATAATAGCCGCCACCAATAAAGCACTTGAAGAAGCAGAGAGAGTTGCAAAGGAAGAAATCAGGAAAAGTACTGAAGGAGTAATGCCTAATATACCGGGCATGGATTTAGGTGGTTTATTTTAATGCATCACACAATTGCCATTGTTATTTTAAATTTCAATGGCGCACATTTTCTGGAGAAGTTTTTACCCACTGTTATCAGGCACAGTTCAGGTTTCAGAATAATTGTAGCTGATAACTGCTCCACAGATAATTCTGTCCCCCTGCTCCGGAAACAGTTTCCGGAGGTGGAAATTCTGGAGCTCCCGGAAAACTTTGGTTTTGCGGGTGGGTATAACCAGGCACTGAAAGAAATTTCAGCTACTTATTATATTTTACTCAATTCAGATGTGGAGGTAAGCGCGGACTGGATTACTCCAATGGTAAAATTACTGGAAGCTAATCCGGAAGTTGCCGCTTGTCAGCCAAAAATACGCTCCTGGCATAATCGGGCATTCTTCGAATACGCGGGAGCCAGTGGCGGGCAGCTGGACCTTTTAGCTTACCCATTCTGCAGAGGACGTATATTTGACACGCTGGAGGAAGATAAGGGGCAGCATGACCAGGCTGTTCCTGTGTTTTGGGCTACAGGAGCATGCATGATGGTAAGGGCTTCCGTTTATCATGGCCTGGGAGGATTTGACGCCCGCTTTTTTGCCCATATGGAAGAGATTGATCTGTGCTGGAGAATGCATAAAGCCGGATACCTTGTGTATGTATGCCCTGCCAGCACTGTTTTTCATGTAGGGGGAGGAACTTTACCAAAAAATAATCCACATAAAACTTTTCTTAATTTCCGGAACGGATTGTGGATGCTGTACAAGAACAGCTCCTCCAAAGATTTGCTGTGGAAAATTCCTGCCAGACTGGCGCTTGACATGGCAGCCGCCCTTCTTTTTATATTAAAGCATCAGAAAGAAGATGCCAAGGCTGTACTAAAAGCCCATAAAAGTTTTCTGGCATCGCTGCCTGAGTTTGCTCAGGAACGTAGAATGTTAAAAAAGAATAAGTATAAAAAAGCTCCGCTTTACAAGGGATTTATTGTATGGGATTACTACGTAAGAAAAACAAGGAAATACAACAAATTGAAGAGGTAAAAAATTTGAGAAAAGCGCAAACAAATGATCCTGAAATCAAATTAATGCTCAGTACCAAATCGTATTTCTGCTTCTGCGCATACTTTTCCTGATGTTTATAATAAAGGCCAGGGCCAGATATACTAAAATAGGTGAACCAAATGTTAAAAAGGAGGCATAAATAAAAAAAAGACGGATACTTGTAATAGACAGACCCATATAATTACCAAGACGGGTACAAACCCCGAAAGCCTGATCTTCGAAAAATTTAATTAGCTTATCCATATGATAATTATGAGGATTAAAGGTTTAAAATTAATGTAAAAGTAATTAGTTTGCTTAACATTAATAAATTTAGCAATAATTTTGTAAGATTGCACCGAAAATAAATTAATTTACAGCTTAAGATCAACCAAAAATTCAAATCATGACGCGAATGAGAAAACTAGTTTTTGCGGCAACTCTGTTAACACTTTTTGCATTAACAGGCTGTTCGCTTAACCAGATGGTAAAGATGGCAGATGAGCAGCAGCTTACCGTAGAACCAAGCCCGCTCGAGCTCCATGGCGATTCTGTAAGATTCACTATGACAGCTAATCTGCCTGTTAAAATGTTAAAGAAAGGAAAAGAGTATATTGTCAAGCCTTTCTATGTGTACAATGGTCAGGAAAAAGAACTTGAAAATATAGTTTTCCGTGCCGAAGATTTCCCAAACAGCGGCGAAGAGCAGCCAAGGATTACCCGTACTCTTTCTTTTGCTTATGAGCCGGAAATGAAGCAGGGTGAACTAATGGTTCAGGGCGTTGCCCGTAACCCTAATAACGACAGAACAAGGGAAACTGATAGAATGAAAGTAGCTGAAGGTATTATTACTACCTCTGAGCTGGTTCAGCCTAACTATTTCTCTGCTTATGCAGATCATGGATACAATAACCAGGAGGAATTAATCCCTACTGTTATCGGATTCTTCTTCCCTCAGGGAAGCTCTTACCTGCGCCCAAGCGAAATCCGCAGCGAAAGAGGAGATTCTCTTCAGAACTTTATTGCTGAGAAGAACGTGACCCGCTCTGTAAGCATCACTGGTACTCACTCTCCTGAAGGATCTGAGCGTGCTAACACAAACTTATCAAGAGACCGTGCACGCCGCATTGAAGACTTCTATCGTCGTAACATGCGCAGATACGATTACAGAGGCATGGCTGATTCTATCAACTTTATTCTTAAGCCTGTAGTACTTGACTGGGAGCCATTTAAAGCTGCTCTTGAAGAGTACAAAGGAATTTCTGAAAGCCAGAAGCAGGAAATGCTCAGCATTGTTAACGGACCGGGTTCATTCGAAGAGCAGGAAGACCTTTTACAGCGTGTAAACGGATACCGTCAGGTTTTCAAGGATATCTATCCACTTTTACGTACTGCTAAAGCTGAAATCCTTACTGTAAAGGAAAAGAAAACTGATGCTGAAATTGCAACTCTTGCCCGCCAGATTGCGAACGGCTCTATTTCTCCTGATTCTTTATCAGATGAAGAACTTGGATACGCTGCAAGTGTAAACCCTTCTTTAGAAGAAAGAGAAAAAATTTACCAGGCTGCAATAAAGAAAAACGACACCCCTTCTGCACATAACAACCTGGGTGCTGTTTACCTTGAAATGGCTGCAAGAGCAAGCTCAGAAGCTCAGCGCAACCAGCAAATTGAAAGAGCTGTTAACCAGTTCGAACTTGCTAACCGCCAGCAGGAAAATGCTGAGTCTTACAACAACCTTGCTGTAGCTCACTACATGCAGGGAAATACTGACAGAGCTTATGAGTCAATTACAAGAGCTGAGTCTTTACAGCCAACTGAGACTACTTCAAGAGGCTTACGTGGTGTAAAAGGAGCGCTGGAGATCAGCCGTGGCAATTACGACCAGGCAATTAACTCTCTGTCAAATGCCGAAGAAACTGCTGAGAACCTGTACAACCTTGGTCTTGCATATCTGTTGAAGAAAGATTACAACAATGCAATAACTAACCTTAACGAAGCAATTGAGAAAAACAGCAACATGGCAAAAGCTTATTATGCAGCTGCAATTGCAAATACCCGTTTAGGCAGAGAAAACGAAGCTTACAACATGCTTCAGAAAGCAGTAACCAGCGATCAGGATCTGAAGCGCAGTGCACTTGACGATCTTGAGTTTTCTCAGTATCAGGAAAACGAAAGGTTCAGAAATACCTTAAGATAATCAGTAAACAAAGATATTTAAAAGCTCTTCCTTCGGGGAGAGCTTTTTTTTTGCCTTGATTTCAATTAAAAATTGCAGAATCGCTATCTAATAGTTAATTTTACTGCAACTTTTTACGAATAGCAATTAACATACATAGATGAGAGAAATACAGTTTCGAGAAGCCTTGCGCGAGGCAATGAACGAAGAAATGCGCCGCGATGAAAAGATATTTTTAATGGGTGAAGAAGTGGCCGAATATAACGGTGCTTACAAAGTGAGCCAGGGTATGCTGGACGAATTTGGCCCGGAGCGGATCATCGACACCCCTATCGCTGAACTTGGCTTTGCCGGCCTTGGCATTGGCGCTGCTATGAACGGACTCCGCCCTATTATTGAGTTCATGACCTTTAACTTCTCCCTTGTTGCCATTGACCAGGTGATCAACAGCGCTGCCAAGTTAATGTCTATGTCCGGCGGTCAGTTCCCTATTCCAATTGTATTCCGCGGACCAACAGGTAATGCCGGCATGCTTAGCTCTCAGCACTCTCAGAATTTTGAAAACTGGTATGCTAATACTCCCGGCCTGAAAGTTGTTGTTCCTTCTAATCCTTATGATGCTAAAGGCCTCCTTAAGTCTTCTATCCGTGATAACAATCCTGTTATCTTCATGGAATCGGAATTGATGTATGGCGATAAAGGAGAAGTTCCTGAAGAGGAGTACCTGATTGAAATCGGAAAAGCAAAAGTAGTTCGCGAAGGATCAGATGTTACCATTGTTTCTTTCGGAAAAATAATGAAAGTTGCTTTGGAAGCTGCAGACGAGCTTGCTAAAAACAACATCAGTGCTGAAGTAATTGATTTGCGTACTGTACGCCCTATTGATTATAAAACAGTGGTGGAGTCTGTTAAGAAGACTAACAGGATCGTTTGTGTGGAAGAAGCATGGCCCCTGTCAAGTATTTCCACTGAAATTGCTTACCATGTTCAAAAGCATGCGTTCGATTACCTTGATGCTCCTGTTCAAAGAATTAACAGCATGGATGTACCTCTTCCTTATGCTCCTACTCTTATCGATGCAATTTTACCAGATGTAAAAAGAACTATCGATGCTGTAAATAAAGTAATGTACGTATAAACAGTACTTACCACTTAGCGTTATTACAAAAAGTTATTTTATTTAAAGCCTCTCACCTGACATGAGAGGCTTTTTTTACGCTTCATTTTTTAAACGGAGAATAATGGAAAAAGAATATTTTATGAGGGAGGCAATCCGCCTTTCTGTAGAGAATGTGAATAGCGGAAAAGGTGGACCCTTTGCAGCTCTTGTTGTAAAAGATGGAAAGATCATTGCCAGTGGCACCAATCTCGTGACCTCTTCAAATGACCCTACAGCTCATGCGGAAATTACCGCCATCAGGAATGCATGTAAAGTACTGAACTCCTTCCAGCTGGAAGGTTGTGAAATATACACCAGCTGCGAGCCCTGCCCCATGTGTCTGGGCGCAATTTACTGGGCAAGACCAACGAGGGTTTACTATGGCAACAGACAGGCAGATGCCGCCGCTATCGGTTTTGATGACAGTTTCATTTACGATGAAATTGCTCTCCCTCAATCTTCCAGAAGTTTACCACAGGAGCAGTTACTTCCTGAGGAGGCTTTAAAAGCTTTTGTACAGTGGAAAAACAAAGAGGATAAAACAGAATACTAGAATACCGGAAAATAAAAAAAGGAATGAGAATTACCCCCATTCCTTTTTTCCTGAAATTCCATATATTGAGCAGCAGATTCTTACTTGAACATATTCAGGTTGGCAAGTCCTTTTTTGCCGCCTCCCATTTTGTTCATTGTCTTCATCAGCTTCCGCATATCATTAAATTGTTTCATCAGGTTATTTACCTGCTGAATGGAAGTACCGGAGCCTTCTGCAATTCTTTTCCGGCGGGTGCCATTGATCAGATCCGGGTTTCCTCTCTCCTCTTTGGTCATGGAAAGAATTATTGCCTCAATCGGCTTAAATGAATCATCATCAATATCAATACCTTTAAGAGCTTTGCCCATTCCGGGAATCATACCGATAAGGTCTTTGATATTACCCATTTTCTTGATCTGCTCCAGCTGACTCAGGAAGTCTTCAAAGTCAAACTGGTTTTTCCTTATTTTCTTGCTTATCCGTTTCGCCTCATCTTCATCAAAAGATTGTTGCGCACGTTCCACCAGTGATACCACGTCACCCATACCAAGGATACGCTGTGCCATCCTTTCAGGGTGGAAGACATCAATAGCCTCCATTTTTTCACCGGTAGAGATAAACTTAATTGGTTTCTCCACTACTGTACGGACAGAAAGAGCTGCACCACCACGGGTATCACCATCCAGCTTGGTTAGTACCACCCCATCATAATCCAGGCGCTCATTAAAAGTTTTGGCTGTGTTAACAGCATCCTGACCCGTCATGGAGTCAACCACAAAAAGAGTTTCTGCAGGCTTTAATGCTTTTTTCAGAGCGGTGATCTCATTCATCATCTCCTCATCAATAGCCAGACGCCCGGCAGTATCGACAATTACAATGCTCTTGCCATTGCTCTTTGCAAATTTAATTGCATTATTCGCAATCTCTACCGCATTTTTATTATTCTCCTCCGCATAAACCGGCACTCCTATCTGCTCTCCAAGCACCTGGAGCTGGTTTATTGCTGCAGGACGATAAATATCGCAGGCAGTCAGCAATACCTGCTTCCCCTGCCTCTTAAGGTAGCTGGCCAGTTTACCGGAAAATGTTGTTTTACCAGATCCCTGCAGACCTGAGATAAGTACGATAGCCGGATCACCTTTCAGGTTCATATCCACCTTAGTGCCACCCATTAATTCGGTCAGCTCATCGCTGGTAATTTTTATCAGCAACTGCCCCGGGGAAACAGTGGTAAGCACATCGCGGCCGAGTGCTTCGGTTTTAATTTTATCTGTTACCTCTTTGGCTACTTTATAGTTCACATCGGCATCCACCAATGCTCTCCGTATCTCCTTAACAGTGGAAGCAACGTTTATTTCAGTAATGGATCCCTGGCCTTTCAGGTTCTGAAAAGCTTTATCCAGTTTATAGCTTAAATTATCAAACATAGTATTATTCAAAAATCAGATTACAAAAATAAGGAATATTTAACTTTTTTCTAAAATTTAAAGCAACATCTGTACCTAAAATCCAAATCAACCTTTACTACTCTACGGAAATAATTATCTTTAGGCTTTCGTTAACCAAAGCAAAACCTTTTGTTCCGCTATATGCAAAAAATTAGCTTTCAAAAAAATATTCTGCCCCATATAATCGCAGTAATTGTTTTCCTGGTAGTTGTTTTTCTCTTTTTTCAACCCGTTTTCCTCACCAACAAAACTATATACCAAAACGATATTCTCCAGTGGGAAGGTGGCGCCAGACAGTTACTGGATTACAGAGACAAAACAGGTGAGGAAGGGCTTTGGGGCAGTAATATGTTCAGTGGTATGCCCGCGTTCCTGATAAATGTGAACTTCAGCGGCGACCTGCTCATTCATATAAAGGATTTTGGAGGTTTATTCCTCCCACACCCTGCCAACCAGACCTTTACGGCGCTTTATTGTTTTTACATTCTCCTTCTGGCCTTTAGGGTAAGGCCTTATATTGCGCTATTAGGGGCACTTGCATTCGGCCTTAATTCCTATAACATCATCAATATTGAAGCTGGCCATAATATGAAAGGCTGGGCTATTGCCTATATGCCTCTTGTTCTGGCAGGGATCCATATGTCGTTCGACAGGATAAGCAAAGCAGGAAAGATTACCGGCTACCTGCTTACTGCCCTGGCACTGGGGCTGCAGTTGCGCTGCAATCACCTCCAGATGACTTATTATTTGCTTTTTATAGTGCTTATTTACGGAATTGTACAGTTAGTTAAGGCTATAAAAACAAAACAACTGCCTGCCTTTGGCAAAACAGTTGGCATTTTATCCATTGCAGCCGTTCTGGCTGTAGGCACCTCTTTCGGGAAACTCTGGACTGTTTATGAATATGGCCAGCATTCCATAAGGGGAAAGGCCAATTTAACATCAGAGCAGCAGGAGCCACAGGGAAGCGGCCTGGACCGTGATTATGCGTTCCAGTGGAGCAATGGAATAGCAGAAACGCTTACCTTGCTCGTACCGGGGTTTTATGGAGGAGGCAGCACTGAGCAACTGGACGCTGACTCTAATTTTGGCCGCTTTCTTCAGCAAAACGGAGTTCAGGGAGCACAGCTGAACCAGTACCTTGCCAACGTGCCAACTTATTTCGGGAATCAGCCTTTTACCAGCGGCCCTATTTATGCCGGCGCAATTATTTGCTTCCTTTTTATTCTTGGTCTTTTTGTAGTTGATAAACCTATCCGCTACTGGCTTTTAGCAACCGCTATACTTGGCCTTATGCTATCGTGGGGCAAGAATTTCGAAACCTTCAATTATTTTATGTTCGACTATTTCCCGGGCTATAATAAATTCAGGTCGGTTTCCATGGCTATTACCATTACTCTTATTTGCATGCCGCTTTTAGGTTTTCTGGCATTGGATAAGGTATTAAACAGTACCTGGTCTAAAGACCTACAAAAGAATTTCTTTATAGCAGCAGGAATAAGCGGAGGAATCTGTCTGCTGATCTGGCTATTTGCAGGAAGCGCTGATTATTCCGGACTCGCTGATTCCCGCCTGCCGGAACAGTTGATTTCCGCATTGCAGGAGGACAGACAGGATATGCGCACCTCAGATACTTTGCGCTCCCTTTTATTTATTTTACTTGCAGCAGCTGCGATATATGCCTATAGAAAAAACATTGTTCCTTACCCTGCAGCGATTGCTGCCCTGGCTATTTTCCTGACTGTTGATTTATGGGCTGTGGACCGCCGGTACCTGAATGATGAAAACTTTGTCCGGAATCCGCGCCGCCAGTTTTTTGCACAAACAGAAGCCGACCAGTTTATTCTTGAGGATAATGCTTTAAATTACAGAGTATTTAACCTTCCTAATCCATGGCAGGAAGCCCGTACCTCTTATTACCATAAATCCATTGGCGGTTACCATGGGGCAAAAATGCGCAGGTATCAGGAGCTGATTAATAACTGCCTGGGCGAAGAATACAGCCAGCTGATTCAGGAACTTCAGGGAGGAACTATGCCATCCCTTGCAGAGTATGACGTTATAAACATGCTGAACGCCAAATACCTGCTGGCAGGAAATACCCGCAATGCTGTTATAGTTAACCAAAACGCACTTGGAAATGCCTGGCTGGTGGAAGAGGTGGTACCGGTAAACTCTCCTGATGAGGAAATGGCTGCCTTATGTGATTTGAATACAAAAGAACAGGCAGTGCTGGACAACAGCCAGTTTTCAGTCAGCAGAAATAATTACAATTCCAATGGCAGTGTTAAACTGGTAAGCTTCAAGCCAAACAACCTGCAATACAAGGCTACTGTTAATGGAAATGAACCAGCCCTGGCTGTATTCTCCGAAATATACTACCCATTAGGCTGGCAGGCCTACATCGACGGAAAAGAGGCAGACCATGTAAGGGTTAACTATGTATTAAGAGCTCTGGAGCTGCCTGCCGGAGAACATACAGTCGAATTCAGGTTCGATTCAAAATCATACACAACAGGAAATACCATAATGTGGGTGAGTAATCTTCTGCTTTTCGGATTGATTGGTGCTGGTCTTGTAGCCGGGTACAGAAACAGTAAGAAAGAGGAACTATAAGAAGGAAGAAAGGCTGAATTACAGGCGAAAAGGAAAATAACATCTCCTGACGATCCGTCTGCAATTCAGCCCTTTATATATTTACACTGTTCCGAAACTTCTTAAATACCGCCTCCTCTGATTAGCCGGAATAATATAGCAATAACAGCTATTACCAGGAGTACGTGAATAATACCCCCTGCACTAAAAGCAAAAAATCCAAGTGCCCAAAGGATTACAAGCACTATGGCTACAATATAAAGTATGTTACTCATGGTTAAAACGTTTGGTTAAAAAAATAATTTAGTATTAGTTGTTATTATAATAAAAAAAATACAATAATTGTTTAATTCCTTAATGTGAACCCTTCCAGGGAAAAACCAGAATATTTTGCTGAATTTCCCTGAAGCATTAACTCTTAAGGAAAGATTGAATGGTAATACGCTAAAATTGAATCAAGGTTTTTTGAAACAGATAAAAAGTCTGAATCTTATAATAATTAAACCAGGGTCATGCTGCTACATTAAGCAATGTACCTGCTTAAAGAAATTATAAATATCCTGCGTTCTCTTTGCCGGATTCCCTTTTAATGAAGTAATTTTAAAGCCGGCGGTAAGTTTTAAATCTGCCAATCATAAACCTTTTTTGGGAGTTACTTCTTTGACTTAAAATAATTAACAGAAGTCTTTATGCCTGTAAGATTCGGAATAGTAGGTTGTGGACACATAGCCAAAAGACACGCAGAACATATTCTTGCTCACCCTGAAGCTGAGCTTATTGCCTGCCATGACATTAACCATGAAAAAGGAATTGCTTTTGCGGAGAGTTTTAATATAAATTTTTTCCGGAATCTCCACGATTTACTCAGTCAGGATTCTATTGATATTATAAATGTTTGCACACCTAATGGTGTCCATTATGAGGTGGCTGTTAAAGCTCTGGAATCAGGAAAGCACACTTTAGTGGAAAAGCCTATGGCCCTGTCTACAAAAGATTGTGAAGAAATGATAAAGGCCAGCCTTATCAACAATAAGCAGCTTTTTGTAGTAAAGCAAAACAGGTACAACCCTCCTATTGTAGCCTTAAAGCAACTCATGCAGGAAAATAAGCTTGGCCAGGTTTATTATGTGCTGGTAAACTGCTTCTGGAACCGTAATAAGGAATATTATTTAAGGTCGGACTGGAAAGGAAAAAAGAAACTTGATGGTGGTACTCTTTATACCCAGTTCAGCCATTTTGTAGATATTTTTTACTACCTTTTCGGCGATGTGGACCTCCCCTCAATAAACGGAGTTACAGCTAATGTAAACCACCACGAATTGATTGAGTTTGAAGATACAGGCTCATTTACCTTCCGCTTTAAATCAGGCGCCCTGGGGAGCCTTAATTATACTACCTCTGCTTTCAATAAAAACATGGAAGGCTCCATTACCATTTTTGCAGAGAACGGAACTATAAAAGTGGGCGGACAATACCTGAATACCCTGGAGTATCAGGAAACCAACGGAATAGTTATTGAGAATATCCCCTCACCTAACAAAGCAAATGATTATGGCTATTATCAGGGCTCTATGTCCAACCACGACCTGGTAATCAGCAATGTGGTGAACACGCTTAACGGGAAAGAAAAAATTATGACAAATGCCATGGAAGGATTGAAAGTGGTTGAAATAATTGAAAGCATGTATGCCGCCACAAAAAATAAACAAAGCTGAAAATACCTGCCAATATGAATAAGCCTCAGTTGCTCGAAACAGGCATAAAAAATGTTGGATTCGGCCTGAATGTAAAGGTAGTCCAGCCTGTCAACCTTTATGGCTGTAAAATAGGCGACAATTGTTTCATAGGCCCCTTTACTGAAATTCAATCCGGGGTTTCCATTGGCGCCCGTACAAAAGTTCAGTCCCATGCCTTTATTTGCGATCTGGTTACTATTGGTGAGGATTGTTTTATTTCCCATGGAGCCATGTTCGTGAATGACCTTTTTGCTACCGGAGGCCCCGCAGGAGGAAACCGGGAGCTCTGGAAGGCCACCACTATTGGAAACAAAGTCTCCGTTGGCACTAATGCCACAATACTCCCTGTTACTATTTGCGACAGTGTGGTAATAGGAGCCGGCGCAGTAGTTACAAAAGACATTACCGAACCTGGAATATATGCCGGAAACCCGGCCCGGAAAATCAGAAATATATAAATATGAAAGTAGAATTTGTTGATCTGAAGCGACAGTACCTGTCTATAAAAACTGAGGTTGATGAAGCCATCAGTAAGGTAATTCAGGAAACATCTTTTGTAGGAGGCACTGAAGTTAAGGCCTTTGAAGAAGCTTTCGCGGCCTTTACTGGAGTAAAACATTGTATTTCATGTGCAAACGGGACGGATTCACTGGAAATTCTGCTAAAGGCAATGGGAATTGGCCCCGGCGATGAAGTTATTGTTCCATCCCATTCATGGATCTCTACCTCTGAAGCAGTGACCACAGCAGGTGCAAAACCTGTTTTTGTAGACACCCTGCCTCTCCGATATACTATAGATCCTGCAAAAATCGAAAAGGCTGTCACCCCCCGGACCAAAGCAATAATTCCGGTGCATCTGTGTGGAATACCTGCAGAAATGGACGAGATTCTGGATATTGCCAACAGGCATAAGCTTTTTGTACTGGAAGATTGTGCCCAGGCCCATGGGGCTGAATACAAAGGCAAACGAATCGGGAGCATTGGCCATGCAGCTTCATTCAGCTTTTACCCGGGTAAAAATCTGGGGGCGTATGGGGATGCCGGCGGAATGCTTACTAATGATGATGCTATTGCTGAAAAAGCAGCAATGATTGCTAACCACGGGCAAAAAGGGAAACATAACCACCTGATGGAAGGCCGCAACAGCCGGATGGATACTTTACAGGCCGCCGTTTTGAACGTTAAATTACCTCAGCTCGGGAAGTGGAATGAGTTAAGGAGGAAGAATGCTGCGCTTTATTTCAACCTCCTTAAAGATCTTCCGACGGAACTTCCTCAATACCCGGACTACAGTACCCCTGTATATCATCTTTTTGTAGTACAGACAAACAACAGGGAAGGTTTAATGCAGTTTTTAAAAGAACATGGTGTGGCAACAGGTATCCATTATCCTGTAATGCTTCCTATGCTCCCTCCTTACAAAGGAGGACATAATGAAGCTGATTTCCCCGTTTCTGTAGCATACCAGAACAGGATTTTAAGCCTGCCAATGTTTCCTGAAATGGAGGAGGCGGAAATCCAATATGTTGCTGAAACAGTTAAATCTTTTTTTAAAAGTAAATAGCCCTGACTTTTTCACCGGAAGAATAAAGATTAAATCTTAGGGAAAAGTGTTTACCATGAATTTTATAGAAATGTAACAGGCAGAACTCCGAAGATGAAATATTGCCAGGCAAACATTCATGAGAATATTGGAGAAGCAATCACTCCTGATCAGGCAACAAAAAAAATAAGGCTAACGATTATTCTCCTGCCTGAGCCTCAATGCCATTAACATAATGGTATAAAAACGTGCTTGTACATGGCATTTATTTCTTTCGCTTACTAATTTCAATATTTTCAGGACCTTTGTAATTTACATTTTTGGCAACCACCAAACCGTCCCAGGAATAAGATTCGTCCAGGTTAGCCTCACAAACTATAGAATAATTAAATTCCTGAAGCTTTTTTATGCATTGCGTATGAAGCTCATTCGAATGGGTTGAAATAAAAATATACCCGAACTTTTGCTGTCTGAGCCCTTTTTCCGCACCTTCCAGCATTTTAAACTCATATCCCTGTATATCGCTGTGCAGCACGTCAAGAAAATCTATTTTATTCATTTCCATCAAATGGTCCACAGTTAAAACAGGGATATTTTTTTTCAGGTCTGAATCTGAAGAGATAAAGCCATTTTCAAAAGTTCCGGCCATGCCATTTAAAGCAAAATTCAGTTTCCCGAAATTCATTTTATGAGGATCAGGCTCTATCATAAAACATTTTGCTCCTTTAACCTTATCGTGGAACCACATGGAATAAAAAGCCCAGTAGCTTCCTAATTCCATCATACCTGCCCCTTCCGGCAAAGCTTTAAGCACTTCCTGAAAAACGTATTCCTCCTGTGGCTCATGAATCCCTCTGTTATCTCTCAGCAACACGGCATTGCCCATATTATAATAGCTTCCCAAATGAATTTTCAGGCCATTATGCATAATCTGATATCGGGGAGTTATTTTACCTGCATCAGGAACTGTCTTTATTTTGTGGTTATCAGGCGATGCTTTTACAATTTCAATCCTGTTTTTCCATGTCGGATCCAGCCTGTAGGAGGGAAAGCTTAAATTGAATTTAAAAGTAAAGTAGTTAACTTTGTTCAAACAATTTAAAAGGAGATTATATATTGTGGGGTTACTTTTTAACCTTTGTTTAAAACTCATATCCTTACTTATATTTTATTTCGCGCTAAATTTATGATAATAGTAAGACTCCGCGGAGGATTGGGCAACCAATTATTTCAGTACGCAGCAGGCAAATCCCTGGCCATGCACCATAATACAGAACTAAAGTTCGACACTTACACTTACAAAAGCCATCCTTACAGGAAGTTTCAGCTGCATCATTTTTTAATTGATGATCCTGTTGCAGAGGAAAAAGAAATCAACTCCCTCATCGGAAACAACAAGGTTCTAAGATATATTAATAAACGATACAACACCTTATTAAACAGTAAAAAAGTATTTATTCAACCGCACTACCATTTTTATCAAAATTTCTTTAACCTCCCCTCCCCACTCTATTTATCAGGTTACTGGCAAAGTGAAAAATATTTCCTTCCCGTAAAAAAACAGATTCAGGAAAAGGTTATTCCCCGTCTCTCCTTTTCTGAAGAAAACAGAACACTGGTTAGCAGGATGCAATCAGGTAATTCTGTAAGTCTGCATATTCGCAGAGGAGATTACACCTCCAACAGCCGCTATGCCGACTTCTTTGGGGTTGTGGAGGATGCTTATTACGAAAGAGCAATGGACAGGATATATGCTGAGGTGGAAAATCCGGAATTTTATGTGTTTTCTGATGATATTGAGTGGAGTAAAAAGAAGTATGACAGCTTTTCTAATTTTACCTTTATAGACCATAATCAGGGAGATAATTCTTACTGGGACATGGTGCTGATGAGCAATTGCAAACACAATATTATTGCCAACAGCACTTTTAGCTGGTGGGGAGCCTGGTTAAATCAAAACCCCGGAAAAAAGGTTGTTGCCCCGAAAAAATGGTTCAATCAGGAATATTTTTCAGGCCCTGACCCTGTTTACAAAGACAGGCATTATAACACCGGCGACCTTATTCCATCAGGCTGGCTAACCCTATGATGAATCAGGAAAGATGTAACATAATAATGCTGGCCTCAGCTCACTCCCCTTTTGATACCAGAATTTTCCATAAAGAAGCAAAATCGCTGGTTAAAAACGGGTACCGGGTTTCTATTATAGTGCCCCATAATACTGATGAAGAAAAAAACCAGGTGAAAATACTGGGGGTAAAAAAGCCCCGGAATGGTTTTGAGAAGCTTTTTATCACTCCTTTCAAAGTATTAAAAAGAGCTCTGAAACAGGATGAAAATTCTTTTTTCCATGTCCATGACTCTGAGCTGCTTTATATAGCCATAATTCTCAAATTAAGGGGCAGAAAAGTAATATATGATGCGCATGAAGATACACCGCTGCAAATCATGTACCAGCACTGGATCCCGCGCTGGCTGAGAAAAACAGTGGCTAAATATTATTATATACTGGAAAATGTCGCCGGAAAAATTTTCGATGCCATTGTGGTTGCAGAACCGGTTATAAAAAAATATTATCCACCGGAAAAAACTGTTCTTATCAGGAATTTTCCCTTAACTGATAAGTTCACCACCTTACCCCTTCCCTGGTCAGAGCGCAAAGACGCCCTGGTTTATATTGGCCTTCTGTCGAAACCCAGGGGTATAGATGAAATGGCCCGGGCAGCAGGAATAGCCAAAAAAAAGGTGAACTTTAATTTTATAGTGGGAGGAAAATTTGCACCGGTTTCTCTGCAGGAAGATTACCTTAAAAATAATGATGTAACTTTCCTGTCATGGCTTTCTCTTGATGAACTGGTGTCGGTACTGAAAGAATCAAAAATCGGAATTATTATTCCGAACCCGATTGAGAGGTACCTCACCAATTATCCGGTAAAAATGTTCGAATACATGGCCGCCGGCTTACCAGTTATTGCATCAAAAGCAGGGGTATCAGCAGAATTTATTGAGGAATGTAAGGGAGGAATTCTTGTGGACCCACTGAATCCTGAAGAGATAGCAGAAGCGATAGAATGGTTGCTGAAGAACTCCGGAGAAGCAGAAAAAATGGGTCAAAGGGGCCGTGAGCTTGTTTTATTAAAATATAACTGGGAAGTGGAATCTCAAAAGCTGATTACTCTTTACAAAAAACTGAACAGCAAAGGCAGAGAAAAAAGTCTGCCGTTAAATAATTCAAATTCCAGTTTAACCTGATGGGTATAGTCATAAGGAAAAGCCTTACTACCACTGTTTTCTCCTATTTAGGAGTGGTAATAGGGTATTTGAATATCCTGTTCTTTTTCCCGAAGTTTTTATCAACCGAACAAATAGGCCTTTACCGGCTTGTGCTCGACTGCGCAATCCTTCTGGCGCCGTTTGCACAATCGGGAGTGATGCAGGGGGTTGTAAAATTTTACCCGACCTTTACAGTCGAAAGTAAAAGGCGGGAATTTATTCTTTTTACCCTTCTTTTCAGCCTTATATCAGCAGGCATTTTTGCTCTTATCATGATACTGCTGAAGAGCGAAATTCTGTATTTACTGAACCACCTTTTTACAAATGACACAAGAGAAGTAAGCAGATATTATGACCTGCTTCTGTACCTGATACTGGTTTTAAGTTTTATTGCTTTATATGAAGGTTTTGCAAGGGCAAATCTGGGAGTGGTCCTCGTTAATCTCCTTAAAGATGTATACATCCGTTTGCTTACTGCCATTTCTGTCTTCGTTTATTTCAGGCAGTTAATTACTTTCGAAGGCCTTATTTATAGTCTCCTTATAATTTACGGAAGTGCTGCTGTTATTTTGTTTATCCACACCACTTTTTCCTATAAAATTTTTGCCACTCCTCATATTTCAAAAATCCGGTTCAGGGAAATGACGGATTTTATCCGGTACAGCCTTTTTATGGTTTTAAGTGCCGGCAGCAATATGGTTATAGGTAAAATAGACAGTATTATGGTAGGTGCTTTTTTAGGCCTGAGCAGCAATGGAATTTATACCACCTTATTTTTTGTGGCGGTTGTAATAGAGATGCCCAAAAGAGCCATTGTACAAATAATGATTCCGTTATATGCCAAAGCCTTTGCCGCAGATAAAATGGATGAAGTACGGAATCTTTATGCGAAATCTGCGCTCAACCAGCTGATTATTGGTTTACTCCTCTACATTGGAATAGTGGTAAACCTGCACAACCTGTTCTTTTTCATTCCTAACGGAGATGAGTTTGCAACAGGCAAATGGGTGGTTGTTATTATCGGAGCTTCCAAAGTAACAGATATGGCGGCAGGAGCAAACGGGGAACTTATTATAATGTCGAGGCACTTCAGGTTTAACATTTACCTTGTTGCCATCCTGGCTGTTTTAACATTTGGCACCAATATGCTGTTTATTCCCAACTTTGGTCTGGAAGGTGCAGCCATTGCCACTCTCATCAGCATCTTTGTGTTGAACCTTGTTAAACTGATTTTTATTTATAAAAAATTCAGATTCCAGCCCTTTGAATTTAACACATTAAAAATACTGGCAATAGGTGCAGTAGCTTTCCTTGCAGGTATTTTCCTTCCTGAACTTAGCAATCACTTCCTCGATATATTTATAAGATCAGCAGTAGTCACACTTATTTTTGGCCTCCTGATTATTTCCACTAAAGTCTCTTCCGATATAAACAATTTTTTAACTGATTCCATAAAAAGGATAAAGAGGTGACCCGGCCAATATAACCGGGACACTGCCTT
Source organism: Cesiribacteraceae bacterium YIM B00369 (assembly GCA_017948555.1). Classification (GTDB taxonomy): domain Bacteria; phylum Bacteroidota; class Bacteroidia; order Cytophagales; family Cyclobacteriaceae; genus Nafulsella. Next base: position 64,418 of record JAFMYY010000004.1, read on the forward strand.
CCAAAATTTTAAAGCTGGTCCTTATCCTTTACAAGGCCGTTCAGGCTATCGGCTATCAGTTTAGTCTGGTTTTTTCGTAAGTAAGCGCTATAATTAACAGGTTTGTTGCTTTTCCCTGCCCAGTAATCAGAAAACAGCATTTTAAGGTATTCTTTTACCTCCTCTTTCTGCCCGTGCGAAAAGCTTTTCCCTGCCTTTTCCTTAGCAATAATTTCTCCTGCTCCGTTGCCAGGGTCACCAATGTACAAGATGGGCCTCCCGGCGGTCAGGTATTCATACAGTTTAGCAGGAATAACCACTCTCGAGGCCACGTCTTTCTCTACCATTAACAGGAGTACTGCCGCAGTTTTATAGAGGCCGAAAACATCTTTATGGTTAATATGGGATTTAAGAATACATTTATGCTCCAGCGCCGGAAAACGGCTGATGGAATCTCTAACCGAACTGCTTATGGTTCCTGTTAAGGAAACTTCCAGCATCCCGGCAAACGCGCTGTCTTCCCTGATCAGTTCATCCAGCGCTTCCCAAAGGCTGAGGGGGTTCCTTTTTTCGTTCATTTGTCCTACATAAACAATCCTGAACTTATCCGGAGGCGATAATTGAGGATAATCAGGAGGAAGATCTTCTTCATCAACTCCGTTTAAAAGTGTTAATGATTTCCTTGCTCCTAAAAGATCAAGGTCCTCTTTTACCCCCGGGGTAGCTGCCAGAATAAGATCTGCTTCCTGCAGCACACTCCTCTCCAGTTTTTTATGCAGGTTCATGGCCGGAGAAGAAAGGTTCATCCGATGCAGGATTTCCCATTTAGTCCATGGGTCCCTGAAATCTGCAATCCAGGGAAGCCTGGTTTTTTTCTTAAGCTTCCGGCCAATCAGGTGCATACTATGCGGAGGCCCTGTGGTAATAATAGCTTTAATGTCATTGGATTCAATAATCCGCAGGGCAAAATCTGTAGCCGGACGCACCCAAAACAATCTTGGGTCCGGAATTAAAATATTTCCGCGCATCCAGACCATTAAATCTGACAGCAGCCCTTTCCTGCTTCCCTCCAGTGCCATTCCCCTGTTCATATTTTCCTGTCCCTTTTTACCTGAAAAGGTTTCTGCAAGTTTATAGGGCTCCCAGATAGGGATTTTAAGCACCTCTGTTTCCGGAAGGATATCTTTTTCAAGTGATGGATCCTTTAAATCGAAAAAAGGGTTTGAAGGGGTCAGGACCACGGGCTCCCAGCCCCATTCAGGCAAATATTTTGTATGCTTCAGCCAGCGCTGAACCCCTACCCCACCACTGGGAGGCCAATAGTAGGTAATGACCAGAACCTTGTTCATATACTTAAATTAAAAGATTTAATTTCGGTTTTGCGGTATAAGAATTTCAAACCAAGGTAAATTTACTTAATATTGAAAAATAAAAACCTAAATCTTTTAATTGAAACCAAAGTGTTGAAAATATTCCTGTTCCGGAAGGATAATGAATTATTTTCAGTACCTGAAGTTTCAGCCCACAATTAAATTTTAAAAAATCAGATGAAAAAAGTAGCCGTTTTTACTTCTGGAGGAGATGCGCCAGGAATGAATGCCTGCATAAGGGCAGTTGTGAGAGGTGCTATCTATCATGAACTGGAAATTTACGGTATCCGCTATGGATATGATGGAATGATTCGCGGCGACATATTTAAAATGTCTTCTAATTCTGTTTGTAATATTATACAAAAGGGAGGCACCATGTTAAAATCTGCCCGCAGCATGGAGTTTAAAACAAAGGAAGGCCGTAAAAAAGCATTTGAACAACTACAAAAACTTGGTATCGAAGGGATGGTAGCCATTGGCGGAGATGGTACTTTTACCGGTGCCAGCATCTTTTATGAAGAATTTGGTATTCCAACTGTAGGCGCTCCCGGAACTATCGATAACGACCTTTATGGTACTGATTTTACCATTGGTTTTGATACAGCAGTAAATACTGCACTTGAGGCAATTGATAAGATCAGGGATACTGCTGACTCTCACGACCGTGTTTTCTTTATTGAAGTAATGGGCCGTGATTCAGGATATATTGCTATACAATCCGGTATTGGTGGCGGAGCCGAACTGGTAATGGTACCTGAAACCCTTACTTCTGTAGATGATGTGATCAGTACTCTTAAGCAGGGTTGGGATAAAGATAAAACTTCTTCTATAGTGGTAATTGCAGAAGGAGAAAAAGAAGGAAATGCACTTGAAGTAGCTGGCCAGGTAAGAGCACAACTTAAAGAGAAAGATTTACGTGTAACAACTCTGGGTCATATTCAGCGGGGCGGAACGCCATCTGCTGCCGACAGAATTCTTGCCAGCCGCTTAGGTCTTGGAGCTATTGAAGGGCTTATGAACGGGCAGAAAAATGTTGCTGTGGGTATAGTGGATGATAAACTGGTTTATACAAACTTTATGGATGCCATCAAAAAAGAAAAGCCGCTGAACCCTGACCTGATCAGGATGGTGAATATTTTGAGCATTTAATAAATTTTTTATGGGATGGTTGCCGATAGCTTTGGCATTGGTTGGATTTGTGTTTTTTGTCTTTATTGTCAATTATAGCAGTATAAAAAGACACGAGGAAGCAATAATCCTGTCTTACTTTAATTTTTGCCAGACTGCTAAGGCACGCCATACCCTCCTTATAAACCTGAAAGAAAAGCTTCCGGATGACAGCCCCCTTTCATTTCCGGAAAAAGATTTTAATTTAAAAAGGTATTCTGAATACCATTTTAAATTAAAGAAAGAAATGCAATCGATTGAACAAAGCCGGCAGTTGCCGTTTTTCAAACAACCCTCCTCAGCTGAATTAAGAAAAAAATATAAATCCCTCGAAGTTCTTAATCACAGACAGCACATTAATGTTAAAGTTTTTCACAGGAAAGTAAGGGAATATAACACCCTCATTACATCATGGCCTACTGCTATGGTTGCCCGTGCCACCTGTTGTAAACCATTAAAACCTTAAATTATTGGTCTGCTTCCATTTTCTTTTCAATGAAAAGAATAGCCTTACGGAGATCATCCGGGTGGAACCAGTGAAATTCAGCATCTTTCCTGAACCAGGTCAACTGCCGTTTTGCATATCGTCTTGAATTTCTCTTCAACAGGCGAATAGCCTCTTCCTTATCATATTTTCCCTCCAGATATTCAAAAATCTCTTTATACCCTACTGTTTGCAACGCATTCAGATGGCGGAGCGGAAATAACTTTCCGGCTTCTTCAAATAAACCTTCTGCAATCATCTGGTCCATCCTCTTGTCAATACGGGCATATAATTCTTCCCTGGGGCGATCCAATCCTATTCTGATGATATTAAAAGGCCGTTCAGGAAAGTTTTGCTTACGGAAGGAAGAATAAGGCTTACCCGTAGCCATGCAAACCTCAAGAGCCCGCACTATCCGTTGCGGATTTTGCCTGTCAACCTGTCCGAAGTATTCAGGATCTGAAAGCTCCAGCAAAGAAAGGAGGCTTTCCAATCCTTCTGAGCCCAGCTTTTTATTTAACTCTTTCCGAATAGCCGGCGGAACATCCGGCATTTCATCAATTCCCTGGCAAAGGGCCTGCACATACATACCGGACCCTCCTGCCACCACTACCTGATCATGTTGCTGAAACAGCGTTTCCAGAAGGCTTAAGGCATCTTTTTCAAACATCCCTGCATTATATTCCTTTTCAGGAGGAAAAACATCAACAAAATGATGAGGAACAGCAGACAATTCCTCACTGTCAGGCTTTGCCGTTCCAATATTCATCTCCTTATACACCTGCCGGCTGTCTGCAGAAATAATTTCTGTACCGTAGTGCAGGGCCAGCCTGATGCTGAAATCTGTTTTCCCAACTGCGGTTGGTCCTCCCACCACTATAAGATGCTTTTTTCCTTTTTTCAATATATTTCCTGTTAATATCAGACGGTAATTTAAAATAGTATAATTAAATAATTATGTCCGGCGTTCAAAAGATATACCTGTCTTTTTATAAATTGTGATTTTAAATTATTACCCTCACCGGCACCCGTATTTTGGTTGAAGAATGAACGAGTTAAAGAACCTTTCAAAAGCTGAACTGCTCCAATACATCGAAGATATGAAGGAAAAAAATCATATCATGTCTGACCTCTTTGAAAAGGCCAGTGCTATGATAATGGTTTTCTCCTCCGATGGTAAAATTTTACGGGTAAATAATGCATGGACTAAAAAGCTCGGGTATTCCGTTTACGAGTTGCAAAACCTGAAGTACAGGAACATTTTACACCCACTGGCAATAAGCACTTTCCAGAAAAAACTTAAACAGCTGAATTCCCCTGATACGGAAGAAATTTCCATTGAAACTGTTTTTCAAAATAAACAGGCAGGAAAACTGCACGTATCCGGAAGTATAAACAGAAATTGTAATGATAAAAAAGGCTATGAATACAGCGCCATTTTTTACGACATTTCAGACAAAGTTAAGGTAGAAAAAGCACAGAAACTATACTATAGCATATCCGGCCTTGTGCTTAACAGCAGCAACCTTGAAGAACTTTACAGCAATATCCATAAGGAGCTTGATAACGTAATTGATGCCAATAATTTTTACATAGCCCTTTACGAAGAAGAAAAAAGCCAGATTAAATTTTCAATTTTTTTAGATGAACATTACTCTCACCCTATTTATGACAGTTTAAGAAAAGCCGGCCGTGGCTTACCGGAATACACGATCAGGCAAAACAAACCTGTTCATATGTATAAAGAGAATATTCTGGCCCTGTTAAGCCAGGGTGAAATAGATATAATGGGCAATATTCCCGAGGCCTGGCTGGCCGTGCCTTTCCAGCTGGATCCCCAAACCAGAGGCCTTATAGCGCTGCAATCGTATCATAACAGACATGCTTACTCTGACAAAGACCTTGAACTTTTAAGCTTTATTTCAGGGCAGGTGGCTCTCGCCATTAAAAGCAAACTGTACGAAGAGGAAATTATCAGGCAGGCAGCACGCCTGAAGGCTATTGTACGCAGCAGCACCCACCTGATATGGACTATCAACAAAAACTATGAGCTAACCATATTCAATAACCAGCACGAAGAGGCTATCCGTGAATATTTTAGTGTAAAAATCAAGGATAAAACCAGCCTTGGAACCCCCTTTGCCAGAGATAACCGGATGCGGGACGACAATAAATTCTGGCTGGAAAAATATAAGCTTGCCTTTACCGGCAGGTCCATGCATTTCGAGGTGCTTTTGAAGGACAGGAATGGCCGTGACATCTGGAAAGAAATTTTTATCAATCCAATTTATGACAGGAACGGCACTGTAAATGAAATATCAGGTATTGCCACTGATATTACTGCTAAAAAACAGTCAGAACTGGACCTTCTTGAGAGTGAGGAAATGTTCCGGAATATTTTTAACTCCTTTCAGGATATTTATTTCCGCTGCAACATACAGGGGAATCTTACCATGATCAGCCCTTCAGTTTATGAATTATTAGGGTATGAGCCAGAGAAAGTGCTGGGGAAAAATATTACGGATTATTACCTCTATAATACGCGCATCAAGGATCTTATCCGCCAGCTGGTAAAATATAAAAGTGTCCGCAACTTTGAAGCCTCTGTTATCAAAGAAAACGGACAACTGTTGCAGTGCATCTGTAACATAAGGATCATATATGGCAAAAACGGAAAACCATCTGAGATAGAAGGAGTGGCAAGGGATATTACCGAGCTTAAAAGAACTAACCTGGAGCTCCTCCATGCCAAAGAACTGGCGGAAAGGAGCTTAAAAGTAAAAGAGAGGTTCCTGGCCAATATGAGCCACGAGATAAGAACTCCTATGAACGGAGTTATTGGTATGGTGGACCTGCTCAACAGTACGGAACTGAACAAGGAGCAGAAACATTATGTGGAAATAATAAGCAAATCCAGCCGCACGCTTCTTAATATTTTGAACGATATTCTTGACCTGAGCAAGATTGAAGCTGGTAAAATGCGAATAAGGAAAACACCACTGAAGTTGGAGGGCATAATTGATAAATTATATTCCCTGTTTTCCCAGCAGGCCAACGAACAAAGGATTAACTTTAGCTACCACATTGCACCGGAACTGCCAAAATTTATAATGGCCGATGAAACCAGGCTGCTGCAAATACTTTCAAACCTTACCTCCAACGCTTTAAAATTTACCGAAAAAGGCGGTAAGGTGGCAATTGAACTTACCGGAGAACACCAGGAGGACGAGGTACACCTGATAAAAGCAGAAGTAAGAGATTCAGGAATTGGTATAGAGGAGACCCAGCTTGAAAAGCTGTTCAACAGCTTTAGTCAGGTGGATAACTCCAACACCAAGGCCTATGGCGGCACAGGATTAGGGCTGGTAATCAGTAAAGAACTTACCCGGATGATGAACGGCCAGATTGGTGTTGAAAGTAAACCCGGAACAGGGAGCACCTTCTGGTTTACCTTTGAGGCAGAGGAAGCAGAAGCCAGTGAATTTATTGAGCCGGAACCAGAAGAAAATTATATTTTAAAAAGCCAGTTTTTTGAAAATGACATTCCTTATGTACTTCTTGTAGATGATAACGATATAAACCGGCAGGTAGCCAGCACCATTTTATCGAAGGCTGGTTGCAGGGTTGATGTAGCCATTAATGGTTATGATGCTTTGGAAAAGGCTCAGGCCAATTCATATCAGCTTATTTTTATGGATATTCAAATGCCGGAAATGGACGGCATTACAGCTACCGTGGAAATTAAAAAGCTTGGGCTTAACCCACCCCCGGTTATTGTGGCCATGACTGCGTATAGTATGCAGGATGAAAAAAAGAGTATTCTGGAGTCGGGCCTGGATGATTATTTGGCAAAACCAATAAAAGCAAAAAACCTGATTCAAAAGGTACAGGAATATCTGGCACCTGAAAAATTAATTCCGCAAAACAAAAAAGATAAAGTTGATCCGGAAGAAAATAAACTTGTGGAAGAAAATGATGTTATCATTGAGAAAGAAGCTGTTGAGCAGTTAATAAAATGGGGAGGTTCTGAATTGCTGCAAAGTGCTTATTATGATTTCGATGAAGAAGCAGGAGAACAAATAACTATTTGCTTAAAATCTTACACCGAACTGGATTTTCCTTCAATGATAAATAACTTGCACAGCCTTAAAGGCAGTGCCGGTACATTAGGAATTAAAAAAGTGGCCGAAACTGCTGCAGAGCTTGAAAAGCAGATTAAAGAAAAAGATTATAATTTTGTGGAGGAAAAGCTTCTCCGTCTCCAGGGAGAGTTTAATGAGTACAAAGATTTTTTTAAAGAACAATACAATTAATTTTAACCATGAGTAAAAAGGTATTAATAGCCGAAGATAGCTCTGTGATACAGAACCTGGCTAAAAAGATTCTTCAGTTCCAGAACTACGAGATTACTGCTGTTAAGAACGGGCAACAGGTACTCGACAAATTGAATAAAGAAGATTTCGACGTAATTGTAATGGACATTAATATGCCTGTTATGGACGGAATGCAATGTGCTGAGCAAATCCGTAAGAGAGATGACGAAAAGGCCAATACTCCCATAATAGCCATTTCAGGTAATGCTAAAAACTACACAAAAGAAGATTTTGACCGGGTGGGAATTAATGAGTACCTTCCTAAACCGCTGAACTTCGATGAACTTGTTGAAAAAGTAAATTCCTACACCCGCTAAATGCAGGTAAAGTACACAAAGCATTTTCTTAACAAACTGGAAGACGTATTCAGTGAATCTGAATACATCCTGCGTTATGAGAAAGGTAACTTCAAATCAGGCTATTGTCTCCTTCAGAGCAATAAAGTTGCCGTAGTAAATAAATACTACACTACAGAAGGAAAAGTAAACTGCCTGGTGGATATTTTAAGAAGCATTGACCTGGATATTGAACAGTTAAGTGAAAAAAACAGGAAATTTTTGTTAGAGCTTTTAGAAACTGATAAAGAATAGTGACCATAACTTTTCTAGGAACAGGAACTTCGCAGGGAATTCCGGTAATTGGATGTACCTGCGAAGTTTGCAAATCATTAAATTACCAGGACAAGCGCTTTCGTACTTCCATCCATATTTCGGTGGATGGAAAAAGCCTGGTGGTGGACACAGGTCCGGATTTCCGCCAGCAAATGCTCCGCGAGAACATCTCTACACTGGATGCTGTTCTGTATACCCATGAACACAAAGACCATACTGCAGGCCTTGATGATATCCGTCCTTTTAATTTCAGGCAAAAGAAAGACATGCCTGTTTATGGCAGACAACAGGTAATTGATCAGTTAAAAGTAGAGTTTGCTTATGCGTTCAAAGAAAAAAAATACCCGGGGGTACCGCAAATTCTTACCAATGTAATTGAAAATGAAATTTTTCATATAGGCGACACATCCATTGAACCTATAGAGGTACTTCATTATCAACTTCCGGTGTTCGGATTCAGGATTAAGGACTTTACCTATGTAACCGATGCCAGCTCCATCAGCAATACTGAAATGGACAAAATGAGAAACTCAAAAGTACTGGTGCTTAATGCCTTACAAAGGGAATCCCATATTTCTCATTTTACCTTAGACGAAGCTTTGGAAATTATCAGGGAACTGAAGCCTCAAAAAGCATATCTTATCCATATCAGCCATAAACTGGGCCTCCACAAGGAAATTTCCAAAGAGTTACCTGAAGGGGTGGAACTGGCCTACGACGGGTTAAAAATAGAACTATAGAGCGTGCACAATAATTACTACTTCTTACGACAACTTTCTGCAAACCTGGCAAATTTTTTACCAGGTTTTGTTTTTGCTGAATGCTACTCACAAAGCAAAAACGAGCTTATCCTGCTTTTCCAAAAAGATGACAGGGAGTTTGTAATTAAGGCCCACCTCCAGCCTGATTTCTCCTGCCTTTATATTTCGGAAGAAGCAAGCCGGGCAAAAAGAAACAGTGTGGATCTTTTTAAGGAAGCTATTAACTTAAAGGTAGAAGAAGTACTGCAGTACAGGAACGAACGAAGTTTTCTGTTAAAGCTTGAAAATGAATACGGGCTGTTATTTAAAATGCACGGAAACCGGGCAAATGTGCTCCTTACTAAAGGAAATGAGCCTGTGGCCCTGTTTAACAATAAACTGGTAAAAGACTGGAACATAACCATAACGGAGCTCCACCGCGACCTGGACACCAGTAGAGAAGCCTTTCTCGCTGCGGAAGGAAACTATAAAAAGCTGTACCCAACGCTCGGCAAACTGCCGGAGGCTTATTTCAGGGAAAAAGGATATGATGAGATGGACAGGGAAGAACAGTGGAACCTTTTAAGTTCAACTGTCCGGCAGCTGGAAAATCCTGAGCAGTATTATATTGTAGAGCTTCAGGGGCAGCCTGCACTTTCCCTGCTGCTTTTGGGCAGGGAACAAGCCCGCTTTAACTCTCCGGCAGAGGCATTAAGCCGATTTTTCATCGCCTATACCAGGGAGTATACACTCCACCTGGAAAAGCAGGCTGCCCTGCAGCAACTCTTAAAAGAAATCAGGAGCAGCGAAAATTACCTGCAGAAAACGGGAAGTAAACTTTCGGAGCTACAAAACAGCCTTAAAAACCGTGAAATGGCCGATATAATTATGGCCAACCTTCACTCTATACCTCCCGGGAGCACAGAGGCAACCTTATATAACTTTTACAATGACCAGGAGGTAACAATAAAGTTAAAAAAAGATCTCAGCCCTCAAAAAAATGCTGAAAATTTTTACCGGAAAGCAAAAAATCAGCAACTGGAAGAAAAGTATCTGCAGGAAAACATAAACAGGAAAGAAGAAAAGCTCCTTGAGCTTCAGCTTCATTATGAGGAAATTGAAAAAAAGGATAATCTGAAAGAGCTCCGGAGTTACCTGAAGCAAACTTCACTTACTGATACGCTAAAAACAGATAGCCCTCCCCTGCCCTACAGGGAATATGAATTTGAAGGATTTCAGATTTGGGTAGGAAAAGGCTCCTCACAAAACGATACAATGCTCAGGTTCCATGCCCACAAAGATGACCTTTGGCTGCATGCCAAGGATGTCAGTGGCTCCCATGTACTGCTAAAGCGCAAGCCGGGCAAAAATTTTCCTGTTGCTGTAAAAGAAAAAGCAGCTTCCCTGGCAGCCTGGTACTCTAAAAGAAAAAACGATACTCTATGCCCTGTTATTTGCACTCCCCGTAAATGGGTACGTAAACTTAAAGGTGCAGCTGCAGGCATGGTAATGGTTGATAAGGAAGAAGAGGTGTTACTGGTAAATCCGGCAAGGTTTTAAAGTACGGCCCTGCCATACCTCATATTCTGCACTTCCCCGGATATTACAAACTTTATGCTCTTCCGGCAATACACATCACACAAAATAATAAATCCTTTAACAATCCAGAGGAAAGATATACTGGCAGTCTTATCCACTATTCTGTAATCAATCCCGAAACCACTTTTCCTGAAATTATATAAACACAAAAGAGGAGCCCGTGAAAGCTCCTCTTTTATGTTTATATATAGTAAAGTAACTTTTAACCTGCTTTACTTTGCTATTTGTAATTTAATTACATTGGTTCTGTGCTTTTCATGAATAGGCATACTTGCAGTGTTAATAGAAATTTCACCGCTATGTAAAAATCCTTTTTCTTTCAGGAAGTCAGTCACGTCCTCAAATGTCTGGTCTGTAGATTCCAGCTTATCGTAGAAGAAGCAGCGGACACCCCATAACAAGCTCATGGTGGTTAGCATTGGCTTATTATCTGTAAAGATAAAGATTTGTGCTTTAGGCCTGTGGCTTGAGATTCTGTAAGCAGTGTAACCTGATTTGGTCATACCAACTATAGAGTTCGCTTTAACTTTTTTAGCAAGTCTGCAGGCTTGTAACACAACACTATCGTTAAGGAAAGTCCTGGATTCAGTATTTACATTTTCATGCTTATAGTAAATGCTTTCCATCTGGTCTTCCACAAACTTAATGGTGCGCACCATGCTCTTGATTACTTCAAGGGGAAATGAGCCGGCAGCAGTTTCGGCAGAAAGCATCAGCGCATCAGCACCATCCATTACAGCATTTGCCACATCATTGGTTTCTGCTCTTGTAGGGCGGGGATTTGTAATCATGCTCTCCATCATCTGGGTTGCAATAATTACAGGTTTGCCAACTGCATTGCACTTTTGTACAATCATTTTCTGAGCCATTGGCACTTCCTCCATTACTATTTCCACTCCAAGGTCTCCGCGGGCCACCATTACACCATCGGTAGCCTGTATAATTGCATCAATATTTTTAAGCGCTTCAGGCTTTTCTATTTTTGCAATCACCTTACAGTTTTTTCCTGCTTTCTTAATCTTATCTTTCAGGGAAAGAATATCATCGGCAGTTCTTACAAATGAAAGGGCGATCCACTCCACATCATTTTCAATACCAAACACAAGGTCCTCTTCATCTTTTTCTGTAAGAGAAGGGGCCGATACATTTGACATCGGGAGGTTAATACCTTTTTTGGATTTCAGGATACCTCCATGGATTACTCTGGTAACAACTTCATTGCCGGCGGCACTTTCCACCTTCAGCTCGATTTTACCATCGTCAACCAGTATAATATCTCCAACAGCCACATCAGCAGGGAGGCTCTGGTAGGTAGTACTGATGCGGGTGGAGTTTCCAACAATTTTGTCTGTTGTAATAATTAACTCCTGTCCGGTTTTAACGTCTACTCCGTTATTTTCCACTTCCCTGGTTCTGATCTTTGGTCCCTGCAAATCCTGCAGCAGACAAATATTAGATCCCAGTTCTTCATTCAGTTCCCGTACATTACGTAAAACAGAAAGGTGGTCTTCATGTGTTCCATGAGAAAAATTTAACCTGAATACATCTACTCCGGCTCGAATAAGCTCTCCGAGCTTTTCTTTGGTATTACAGGCAGGCCCAACAGTGGCAACGATTTTGGTTTTATTAAACACGTTTTTAATGTCCATGTTAAAATATTAGGTTTTCTTTGGATTTTAACTGGTGAATAGTTACTTTACTTATATATTGAATTACGGGGATCTCTTTCAAAGCCTGCTCCACATCTATGCCGTCAAAAAAATCCCCTACTCCCTGGATCATCACTAAAAAATCAAATCCATTGAGTTCCGGAATTAAAAAGGCATTACTTTCCTCCTGCACCGACTTATTTTTTAAAAGCCTAAAGGTAGTATGTTCTGTCGCAAATTTATAATTCGAAACAATTAAATTTTGCTCATTTAAAAAATTAAACTGCAAATCTTTTTCTTTCACCAGATTTATATGGAGTTTTTGATTTATTGACCATGCCAGTTTGTACTCACGCACATTTGATACCACAGCCAGCAGGGTAAAATCATATTCATAATCAATGTGAAGTTTATTTTTCTTCATAACATTTTTATTTCCAGGCGGTTAATTTCTTTGCACATTATAAAGAAGGATAAACAGGATACAGAGAGCCGGTTCCGCCGGCAAAAATAGTTAAAGTAGACTTTTGCATAGTCCCTTAATCAGAAATTTATGCACTTTAATGCTCTTAATTAACTAAATAGAGCATATGATGATTAAGAATATACAAATAGTTTGATTTTAATTTAAAAACTGTATTTATTTGCACCGTATTTAATCAAACTTAAACGTATCACAAATGTCTGAAATAGCACAAAAAGTAAAAGAAATCATCATTGATAAGCTTGGTGTTGAAGAATCTGAAGTAACTCCTGAGGCAAGCTTCACTAATGACCTGGGTGCAGACTCACTTGACACCGTTGAACTTATCATGGAATTCGAAAAAGAATTCAATATTTCTATTCCAGACGATCAGGCTGAAAACATATCTACTGTTGGACAGGCTGTTTCTTACCTGGAAGAGAACGTGAAATAATAAAGATTTTTTTCCTACCAAAATCCTTTTATGAATTTAAGGAGAGTTGTAATTACTGGTTTAGGTGCACTTACACCACTAGGCAATAATGTACAGGAATACTGGGATGGGTTGCGTAATGGTGTAAGTGGCGCTGCGCCAATTACAAAATTTAACGCAGAAAAATTTAAGACCAGATTTGCCTGCGAAGTCAAAAATTTTGATGTTTCTCAGTACATCGACCGTAAAGAGGCCCGCAAAATGGACCTTTTTACGCAATATGGTATGGTAGTAGCCGAACAGGCTATGGATGATTCCGGAATCGATCTTGGAAAAATAAATCTCGATCGTGCAGGGGTAATCTGGGGTTCAGGAATTGGTGGTTTATCCACCTTCCAGAACGAAGTAACAGATTTCACCAATGGCGACGGTACTCCCAGGTTCAATCCGTTCTTCATTCCAAAAATGATTGCGGACATCTGCCCGGGTTTAATTTCCATGAAGTATGGCCTGAGAGGTCCTAACTTCACCACAGTTTCTGCCTGCGCCTCATCAACAAATTCATTAATTGATGCCTTTACCTATATTCGTTTAGGAAAGGCCGATATTATTGTTTCGGGAGGTTCAGAAGCAGCAGTAACTGAAGCCGGTGTCGGGGGATTCAATGCTCTTAAGGCTTTGTCGGAAAGGAATGAAAGCCCCGAAACTGCCTCACGTCCTTTTGATAAGGACCGTGACGGATTCGTTCTGGGAGAAGGTGCAGGTGCCCTTATTGTGGAAGAATATGAGCACGCGAAAGCCCGTGGTGCTAAAATATATGCTGAAATAATCGGAGGCGGTATGTCTGCTGATGCATACCATATGACTGCTCCGCACCCTGAGGGATTAGGAATCATCAGAGTAATGAAAAATGCTCTTGAGGAAGCTGAAATAAGTCCTGAAGAAGTGGATTATATTAACGTTCATGGCACTTCAACTCCTTTGGGAGATGTGGGAGAAGCCAGGGCAATACAGCAGGTTTTTGGTGAGCATGCTTACAAGCTTAATATAAGCTCTACAAAAAGCATGACCGGCCATTTACTGGGAGCTGCCGGAGCTATTGAAGCAATTGCCTCTATTATGGCAATGAAACACAGCCTCGTGCCTCCTACCATTAATCACTTTACTGACGATGAAGCTTTGGACCCAAGGCTTAACCTTACCTTTCACAAAGCTCAGGAAAGGGAGATAAATGTTGCACTTAGCAACACCTTTGGTTTTGGAGGGCATAACTGCTCTATTATCTTCCGTAAAATTGCTGAATAGTGAAGGGACTGTATTGGCAGATCGTTAATACTTTTAAAAATCAGAAAGATACAGATAAAAGGCTTACGCTTGCAATAAAAAATATTGTAGGCAGTAAGCCTTTTAATTTGAATCTCTACCACCTGGCTATGCGCCACAGCTCTGCAGCCACCATTAATAAACTGGGCTTCAGGGAATCCAATGAGCGACTGGAGTATCTTGGCGATGCCATCCTTGGAGCTGTCGTAGCAGACTATCTTTTTAAAAAATACCCGTTTAAAGATGAAGGTTTCCTTACTGATATCCGGAGCCGGATTGTTAACAGGGAATCGCTTAGCAATATTGGCCGGCAGCTGGGCCTGGATAAAATAATTCAGTACGATGCCAGCCTTAGAAAAGAATCATACCGTACCATTTGCGGCAATGCCCTTGAAGCTCTCATCGGGGCTGTGTATCTTGACAAAGGATTTGATTTTTGCAAACGCTTCATTGAAAGCCGGATTCTGGCTCCTTATTTTCATCTGGATGTACTGATAAATACAGTACACAATCACAAAAGCCTGCTCATTGAATGGGCCCAGAAAGAAAACCGGCAGTTAAGCTTTGTTATTGAAGAAAACGACCTGAAAAAAAACAACAAAGAATTTACCGCTGTGATAGTGCTCGATTCCGAACCCCTCTCCACCGGCAAAGGAAGCAGTAAAAAGAAGGCCGAAAAAGACGCTGCCCGCAAAGCCTGCCAGAAACTACAACTGGAAGAGGTGCAGGAAAATGAAGGCTGATTACTTTCTCTGCCGGGGGAATCCTGATGTAAATATTGGCTGATTCTCAGTCAGGCCACACACTTTAGAAAGCTTATGAGCAACCTTAAAATCGGGGCTGCAGCCCTTAACCAAACACCGTTTGACTGGAAGGGTAACCTCCGCAATATTAAAGAGGCAATTGATGAGGCTCGTTCTCAGGGTGTTGATATTCTTTGTCTGCCGGAGCTTTGCATTAGCGGTTATGGTTGCGAAGATGTATTTTTAAGTGAATGGCTGCCAACAAAAACCCTGGAGCTGCTGAAGGAAGTAAAAGACTATTGCCACGGTATTACAGTTGCGGCAGGCCTTCCTTTCCGGTTTAAAGGAGAGCTATACAACACAGCCTGCTTAATCGAAAATACCCATATAAAAGGAATTACCGCCAAACAATGGCTTGCTAATGATGGCGTACATTATGAGCCGCGTTGGTTCAGGCCCTGGCCGGCTGGTGAGCAAGAAGAAGTAACTTACCACGGCGACACATTCCCCTATGGAGATGTGGTTTACGATATAAAAGGAATAAAACTTGCCTTTGAAATATGTGAGGATGCATGGAGAGCTACCACCCGGCCTGCAATCAGGCACCACGAGAAAAATGTGGACCTCATTCTAAACCCAAGCGCCAGCCATTTTGCCTTTGCAAAATCGAAATTAAGGGAAGAGTTAGTTCTTACCTCTTCATCCCTTTATGAGTGCACCTACGTTTATGCCAACCTGCTGGGTAACGAAGCCGGCCGGATGATTTATGACGGGGAGGCATTTATTACCCACCATGGGGAAATGGTTCAGCGGAATATCAGGTTGTTGTTCAAAAATGTAAACCTGATTACTGCAGAAGTGGATTTCAGGAAAAAATCATTCGTTCAGCAGGAAATCAATAATGACCCACAGGACAAAGAAACAGAATTTGCAGCAGCCGCAAGCCTTGCGCTTTTTGATTATATGCGTAAGAGCAGGAGCCGTGGATATATCCTCTCTTTAAGCGGAGGTGCCGATTCCAGCACCTGCGCGGTTTTGATAGCAGAAATGGTAAGGAGGGGATGCCGTGAGCTGGGCCTGCATGAATTTTTAATGAAAGCCGGCTTTTCGGGTATTTACGAAGAATTAAAACCACTGGAGAACCAACCTGATAAGCTGTACAGGAAAATTTGCAGTCATCTGCTGGTTTGTGCCTATCAGGGAACAGTCAATTCATCGGACTCTACCTTTGAATCTGCCCGTATACTGGCCGAAGATGTGGGAGCTACCTTTTATCACTGGCTCATTGATGAGGAGGTGAGCAGTTACACCCAAAAAATTGAAAATGTTTTAGGCAGATCTCTCAGCTGGGAAAAGGATGATCTTACTTTGCAGAATATACAGGCAAGAACCCGCTCCCCCATCATCTGGATGTTGGCAAATGAAAGGAATGCCCTTTTAATTACCACCTCGAACAGAAGCGAAGGAGATGTGGGCTATGCCACTATGGATGGGGATACCAGCGGCGGACTCGCACCTATTGCCGGGGTAGACAAACATTTTATCCTGCAATGGCTCCCCTGGGCAGAAAAAACTTTAGGGTATAGCGGGTTAAAACCTGTTAACAGGCTTAACCCAAGTGCAGAGTTACGTCCTTTAGACCAGGTACAAACCGATGAAGCTGACCTGATGCCTTACAGGCTTATTGTGGAAATTGAACGGCTTGCAATTAAAGAACGCTTTTCCCCGCTGCAGGTATACAGAATCCTGAAAAAACAGGGGAATTTTGAAGCCCCTGAACTTAAAGTTTATATTACAAGGTTTTTCAGGCTATGGTCCAGAAACCAATGGAAACGCGAAAGGCTGGCTCCGGGCTTCCACCTCGACGATATTAATGTGGACCCGCGAAGCTGGTGCCGCTTTCCTATTCTTAGCGGAGGTTTCGGGGAGGAGCTGGAAGAACTGGGAAAAACAGAAGAATAGAGCAGTATTTTTTTGTATACTTGCAAACCACAGAACCTTTAAAATCAGGATATAATATATCCGGAATCTGCAAAAAGCAACTACCATGGGAACAGGGCTAAAAAATGCGCTGTGCTTAATGAACTATAAATATCAACCTGCATGCAGCCTCTCTTAATACTAAATATTCAGTACTGTATACAAACTTAAATTCATGAATTACCTGAACTATATTGTGTGGGACCCAAGTCCGGAAATTTTTTCCATTGGCAGCTGGGAAATGCGCTGGTATGGATTGCTTTTCGCTCTTGGCTTCCTGATCAGCCAGCAGATAATGTTTCACATTTACCGCCGGGAAGGAAAGCCGGAGCGGGATGTGGAATCCATTACCTTCTTTATGGTAATTGCCACCATTCTGGGTGCAAGGCTGGGCCATGTATTCTTTTACGAGCCGGAGAAATACCTGGCAAATCCGGTAAGCATACTAAAAATTTGGGAAGGAGGACTTGCCAGTCATGGAGCTGCCATAGGGATTCTTATTGCAATTTACCTGTACACCAATTACCTGATCAGGATCGATTTTGGCACTTTTGAAGTAAAAAAGCGCAAGCGCCCGGGGCAAAATTATATGTGGGTGGTAGACAGACTGGTAATTGTTGTTGCCCTTACAGGAGGCCTTATCAGGTTGGGCAACTTCATGAATTCCGAAATTGTGGGGATTGAAACAAACTCAGATTACGGAGTGGTGTTTGCCCGCGATGCGGAAGATGTTTTAATGAGGTATGGCCAGAATGCAGTAGAAACAGTTGAAGCATCAAAAGCAGAATCGACAACTGCGGAAGGAATGCACCATCCTGTTAAAATTGATGTAACCTTTGTACGGGGAATAGATGAAGCTACAGCTAAAGCAGTTATTGAAACTAATTTCCTGCAGGCATTTAAAGAAAATGAACGTTTAAAAACCGATCTTTCCCTTACGGGCGATAATATTCCTTATACTATTCAGCAGGACAGAGGCATTGTTACAGCCCAAATAGAAGCAGAGGGCATACCAAGGCACCCTGCCCAGCTATACGAATCAATCAGTTCCTTTCTTATATTTGCCTTTTTATTTTTTATCTGGAAGAAAAGAAAAGAACATACTCCCCTGGGAAGAATATTCGGCATTTTCCTGATCATCCTTTTTGGTTTACGATTCGTTTACGAATTCTTTAAAGAAAATCAGGTTGAGTTTGAAGATGAACTTGTGCTGAACATGGGACAAATACTGAGCATTCCTCTGGTGTTGGCTGGCATTTTTATACTGGCAAGGAGCTTTTCAAAGAAAAACAATACTCCGGCAGAACAAAAACCAGTTGCAACCACGAGCCACCAATAGTTTTTTTACTTTAAACTATAGAGAAAAAACCTTCACGGGCCGGATTGAACGTGATTTCGTCCACACCTGAAGGTTTTTTCTTTATCTTTTATTTTTTAGCTGGTACTATAATTTCTGCCATAAATCACCAGCTACTATTTGGTTCAACCTCCGGACGGAAGCATTTTTTAAAGTTATTGCAAGCCTGGCATTTCAATGATAAGAAATCAGGCATTCCCGTAATAATCCATATTATATCTTCTTCTCTTTTTTTCTTCCCGCACCTGCATAATAAAAATTATGAAATATCGTATTTAATCCGTAACATTAAAGTTGGTAAATTCCTTCGCAATCATAATCTCTAAATCTGATCCGGATTAATACATTGAAAATTTATTCTCCTTTTCATTTTGGTTCCAGAGCAGGCTTTTTGATTCTGGCAATTTTATTAACCTGCCTCATTTCCATTCCGGCTCATTCTCAGAAAGTAGTTCCTTTTGCAGATTCCCTTTACCTTGACAGCCTGGTAAAACACATGGTAAAGATTGACAGGATTTTTATAACAGGGAATAAAAAAACAAAAGACTTTATTATTAAAAGGGAACTAAGCCTTGAAGAAGGTAAAATGGTGGCCTATGAAGACCTGGAGGAAATATTGAAAAAAGACCGCCAGAAGATATCAAATACCAGGCTTTTCGTACAGGTGGAAATTACAGCCTTACCGCTTTCCAATCATTTGTATGATATCCTTATTGAGGTTTCGGAAAGGTGGTATGTAATTCCATCTCCCATTTTCCAGCTCGCCGACAGAAATTTTAATGACTGGTGGATTAACCAGGGAAGAGATTTGAGCAGGGTAAATGTAGGTTTTAAATTTACGCATTATAACTTCAGGGGAAGGGCCGAAAAATTATCTCTTCTGGCCCAGTTTGGATATGCAAGAAATTTCGCTGCCAGCTACTATGTTCCCTATATCGATCAGACAAGGAAAAATGGCTTAGGCTTCAATTTTTCTTATTCAGAATTCACAAATGTACCAATACGCACTGTTAACCATAAACGTGAGTTTGTTGATATTGAAGAATTAAACAGGAATGAACCTTTAAGGGAGAATTATTCAGCAGGATTAACCTTTACCCGGAGAGCTTCCTTCTATAATACCCACTCCGCTTTCCTGTCCTTTAATTCAAACCATGTTGCTGATACCATTCTGAACCTGAACCCGGATTACCTGCTGTCCGGAAAAAATTCATTACGGCATTTTAACCTGAGCTACTATTTTCGCAGAGAAATGCGCGATGCAGTCAGCTACCCTTTAAGAGGCTTTCTGGTTAATGCCGGAGTGAGTAAAAGAGGGCTGGGCATTTATAACGACATCAATATTTTCAGCCTGGGAGCGAACTACAGCCACCATTTTCCGCTCGGTAAAAAGGTTTATTTTTCCAACTCTTTTTCCACCCGTATAAGCACACCATCAAAACAACCATACCAGTACCTTACAGGGCTGGGTTATGGCGGCGAGTATATCCGCGGGTATGAATTATATGTTATTGAAGGCCAGCACCATTTCCTGAATAAGACAGAGCTTAAATACCAATTAGTAAATAAGGAAGTACACCTGGGGAGCCTTATGCCAATAGAACAGTTCCGCTACGTTCCTTTTGCTGTATATCCTAAAGTTTTCCTTGATGCAGGTTATGTAATTGCACCCCACCTCTACCCTTTTAATCAGGCCTTTACGAACAAACCATTGTGGGGCGGTGGTTTTGGCCTTGATGTTGTAAGTTTCTATGATTTCGTTATCAGGATGGAATATGCCTTCAACAGCCACAGAGAAAAGGGGTTTTTCCTGAACTTCAAGGCAGGATTGTAAAACACCTCCGCTCCTGAAAATTTCTCCGGCTCCCTTTTATTGCTTAATGAACCAAAAAATTTTTTTCTGTTTTACCCCCAATTGCTTTCGGCAGCAGGCTTACCGGCAATAGTGGGTAAAAGAATTGGCTTTTAGCATGAATTTTGCAATCTTATAGCTGCTTCTTTAGTTATAAAAAAGAAGTACAGACTCAATGCCAGCCAAAACTGTTGAAGTTTAAAAAACATAGCAGGCAAAATTCCGGCAGCTTAAGCCTTTAACTACATTTATTTTCCACTTATGCTGAAAAAAGTAGTTTCAACCCTCCTCCTGTTCTGCCTCTCCTTCGGAGCCTTTGCCGATGAAGGCATGTGGCTTCCCCTTCTCATAAAGCGACTAAACCATTCAGATATGCAAAAGCACGGTTTACAGCTTAGCGCAGAAGAAATCTACAGTGTAAACCATTCAAGTTTAAAGGATGCAATTGTTTCCTTTGGCGGGTTTTGCTCCGCTGAAATGATTTCTCCTCAGGGTTTAATGCTGACCAACCACCACTGTGGCTACAGTGCTATACAATCGCACAGCACCATCCAAAACCAATACCTTTCAAATGGTTTTTGGGCAGGAAGTAATAAGGAAGAGCTACCTGGGAAAAACCTCTATGCCCGCTTCCTTATAAGTATGGACGACGTAACTCATAGAGTTCTGGCTGAACTGAGCGACAACATGAGCGAACAGGAAAGAGCCGACGTAGTTGCGCGTGTTTCAAAGGACATTGCCAGGGAAATAAAAGCCGGTACTCATTACGATGTGGTAGTCAAAGATTTTTTTGCCGGAAATGAATTTTATGTCTTTGTATATGAAACTTTCCCTGATGTGCGCCTTGTGGGTGCTCCGCCGGAATCTATAGGTAAATACGGAGGGCAGGCAGAAAGCTGGATGTGGCCCAGACATGCCGGCGATTTTGCCTTATTCCGGGTTTATTCAGGACCCGATGGTAAACCGGCCCCATACTCAGCTAATAATGTTCCTTATATTCCAAAACACCATTTACCAATATCATTAAATGGAATACGGGAAGGCGATTTTGCAATGGTGTTAGGATATCCGGGCAGTACCGACCGCTTTTTAACTTCCTTTGGAGTACAACAACTTCTGAAACAAACCAATCCTGTCAGGATCAGGATACGGGGCGAACGGATAAACATTCTTAAAGAAGATATGGACGCAGATAAAGAGGTCCGGGTTAAATATGCGTCAAAGTACTCAGGCATCAGCAATTTCTGGCAATACTTTGTGGGGCAAAACCTTGGCCTCAGTAATATGAAAGTTCTGGAAAAGCGCCGTGATCTTGAAAAGGAGTTTATGGAATGGGTTGCAGAAGATGAGGAAAGAAAAAAATCCTATGGAAATGTACTGGAAATGATCAGGGATTCTTATGATGAAAGCTACAGAATAAACTTAAGTTCTTTATACCTGTCGGAAGCAGCACTTGGAGTTGAAATTATTCGCTTTTCGAACAACTTCAGGGGAATGGAAACGGCACTTGAACTTGATATTAAAGATCCTGAAAGAATTAAAAGTCTGGTGGAATCTTTAAAAGAGGCCAGTAAATATCATTTCCGGAGTTACAATGCCTCTACTGACCGGAAAGTAATGGCTGCGCTGCTGGAAATGTATTATTATGATGTTCCACAGGAAGATCACCCGGGAATTTTCAGCCATGTTTTTGAAAAATATGGCGGCGATTTCAACGCCTGGGCATCTGCAGTATTCAGTCATTCTATTTTCTCCAAAGAAGAACATGTGCAGGATTTCCTGAATAACCCTGACCTCCATATTCTCCAGGCTGACCCTGCTTATATTGCCTCCACTTCCCTGATAGATAACTATTACAGGAACATTTCACCACGCCTGAAAGAGATTAATGCTTTACGTGATCAGGGAAACCGGTTATTTGTTAAAGGTCTTATGGAAATGAATCCGGATCAAAAGCTTTACCCCAATGCAAATACCACCATGCGGGTAAGCTTCGGAAAGGTTTTGGGCTATCAGGCTCATGGAGGAGTCAAATACAATTATTATACTTCACTGGAAGGAGTAATAAAAAAAAGGGATTCCACTAAACAGGATTTAATTGTACCTGATAAGCTTCTGGATTTATACCGGAAGAAGGATTATGGCATTTATCAAAATAAGGATGGCGAAATGGTGGTGGACTTTATTACCAGCAATGACATAACCGGTGGTAGTTCGGGCAGTCCTGTTCTGGATGGTCAGGGGCGGCTGATTGGAACTGTTTTCGATGCAAACTGGGAAACAATGAGTGGCGATATTGCTTTTGAGTCAAATCTGCAGCGCAGTATTAATGTGGATATCAGGTACATTCTTTTCATTATTGAAAAATTTGCAGGTGCAAATCATCTTATCAAAGAAATGACCCTTATCAAAGATGATCTGAAAGAATCTTCAGTCAGAGGCAGATTAAAAAAAGACGGGTAATCCTGCTGATAATCAGAACAAAGTGAAACATATCAATATTTATATCCCATCTTAAACGGCTGCAAACATTTTTGAACTCTTTGTCTTTACTATCAAGTATACTTCATTCAAAAAAAGACAACGGTATGGCAAAAACAGCATTGGTAACAGGAGCCACCAGTGGGTTTGGAAGGGAATTTTGCAGGCTGTTTGCCCACGATGGACACCACCTGGTAATGGTATCGCGCGACAGAAATGCACTTGAAAAAGTGCAAAATGAAATATTTAAAAATTTTTCTGTAAAAGTACATTCTGTTGCAGTTGATTTGGGGCATCCTGACGCTGCAAAGGAAGTTTTTAGCGCAGTACAGGCAAAAGGATTAGAAGTGGATTTCCTGGTTAATAATGCGGGAATAAGTGAACATGGTCTTTTCCATGAGAACGAATGGGAAAAAGATTTGCACATGATGCAGCTGAACATGGTAAGTCTGGTACACCTTACGAAGCTGTTTCTCCCCCCTATGCTAAAGAAAAAGGAAGGAAAAATTCTGAATCTTGCTTCTATTGCTTCCCTTATGCCGAATCCTGAAATGGCCATATATGCAGCAACCAAAGCTTTTGTTTTATCCTTTACCGAATCCATGGCAAATGAACTGAAGGATACCGGAGTAACTATAACAGCCCTTTTACCCGGAGGAAGTGATACTGAACTCTTTGACCGTGCCCCTCTCGGAGATACAAGGCTCTACAAAAACACATCTTTAGATGATGCATCTGAAGTGGTGAAAGATGGATATGAAGCCATGATGAGCGGTACCCGCAGGAAAGTTTCCGGCACCCAAAATAAGATACAGGCTGCCATGTCGAAGGTTATTCCCGACCAGCTCCTGGCGGCTGGCATACGGTATTTTATGGAAGAAAAGAGCAAAAAATAAACGTTCCATACCACTTTCTGAAACTTCCAGGCAGAAGTATCATATTAATTAAAAATCGTTCACCGGCTTGGTTTTTTACCCTGCCATTAAATTTTTTCAACTGACCATTATTATGAAAACTTTTATCAGATCCCTTTGTTTTTTAATGCTTCTCCCCCTCTTAACCCTGGCGCAGAAAACAGCACCTGAAAATAAAGTGAAACATGCAGATCCTGTATTTGAGGACCTTACCGGCGATTTAGGAGCAGATAAAGGAGATAATGAAATAAACATTAACCTTGGCTACAGAAACCTGGAAGGTCTTCACCACACACTTCTTACTCAGCTGGAATTTGAATATGTTCCGGTTAAAAATCTGGGTATTGAATTGCTTATCCCCTATACAGCTTACTTTACTAATCCAGTACCTGAAAATCCAAGACCCGGCAACAGCCTGGAATTTCTCCAGTGGACTATGCAATACACCTTATTTCAATCCTTTAAAAGAAATATTTCCCTTGCTGTTGGTTTGGAAAATGCTTTCCAAAGCCAGGATCCTTATTCCAGTCCGCAGGAAAATAAACGGGGCTTTTCTGTTGAAAATATCCGGTACCTGCCTTTCCTGATTATTGCTAAAAACTGGGATGACAAATTTTTTCTTTTATTTAAAGGAGGATCAGGAGTGGACCACAACCTGGAAGATAATTCTTTTGATGAAATACACCGGTTAACAACAGCAATTCATTATAAAATTCCAGGAGAAAATGAAAACTATTTAGGTGTTGAGCTGAATAAAAGTGTGGAAGAAGGAGATTTTGAAATGTTTATCAGGCCCCAGGTAAAATTTGAAATTACTGATAATTTCAACATAGGCACTGCCGTGGGATTTCCCGTATCAAAACCCGACACAAAATGGTCTGCTTTTATGAGGGTAGCATATGAGTTGTAAATAAGAAATTCAGATTTTACTCATATTCCTCAAAAACCCTCTTTCTGCCTCTGTTATTATACTTATACCAGGTGCCTGTCCGTTCCCCTTCTTTCCAGCTTCCACTGTATTCAGGGCGTCCTTTTTCATTAAAGTACCACCATTCGCCGGTTTCCTTTCCCTTCCGGAAGTTCCCCTTTTGTTCTAATTTTCCATTTGCATGGTAAAATTGCCATTCCCCTTCCGGCAGGCCATTTTTATACCCTCCCTTCCTGATCAATACACCTTCCTCATTATATACAAGCCACAGCCCTTCATACAATCCATTTTTATAAAGGCCCTTCCTGTGGATTTTTCCATCCGGATGGTAGTACCAGGCTGAATCCTCCGTCAATCCTTTTTTATAATTTTCGCGGGAATAAAAGGTTCCGTCAAAACCAAAATAGGTAGCTTTCCCATTCAGTTCCCCGTTGCCGTAGGTTTCTATTGCACTTACTGTTCCATCCGGATAATAGAATATCCATTCCCCCTCCTTCTCCCCCTCTGTCAAATAGCCTGCGGCTTTTAAACCCCCATCAGGATAGTACAGGCTAACGGCCTCCTGGGCACCGGCATAAAGGCTGTAAAAACAAAAAACAATTAAAAAGACTGGTATTTTCATGTTTTTTAAACAAAAGGTAACTACCCTTATTAATATTATAATAAGATATACTGATACCTAAAGTTACAGCCTTGCCTTCAATCCGCCCAATGTACTTTTTGCTTTTATGGATGCTGCCTGCAAAACTCTTTGCACAAATGGTTCCAGAACTGGCGGGGGCAAGGGCAGCTGCATTAGGAATGGGAGTGGTAACATCGGGTGATGTCTGGGCTGTACAAAATAATATCGGGGCATTGGCTGTTATGGAAACGCCTGAAATTGCCTTTTCCTGCAACACAAGACTTAATCTGCAGGAGCTGAATACTTTTGGCCTGGTTGCAGGGTACCCGCTCCGACAGGGGATTGTTGCCGCTGATGCAAGCCGCTACGGAACAGGAGCCTACCACCTCAGCACAGTGGGATTAGGATATTCCCATAAAATAAGTTATATGTCGGTCGGCCTGAAATTATCGTACCTCCAGCAGGTTATTGAAGGATTTTTTAGCCGCGGAACATTGGTGCTGGAAGCCGGCGGAAAAGCGGAGCTCCTTCCTGATCTGCATTTTGGCGCGCATGCCTATAACCTTACCCAAAGTTCAATGGGGCGGGACAACAGGGAGGCAGTTCCGGTCCTGTTAAAGGCAGGACTGGAATATCTTCCGGATGAAAAGATTTCTCTTTACCTGCAGACCAGTAAAAACACAGACTATCCGGCAAGGCTTTCCACAGGGCTGGAATATACAATCTCAGATGCGCTACAGCTAAGAACAGGCCTTATGACTAAGCCTGTTACAGCTTCATTTGGTCTGGGTTTCAGACATCAGGATTTCCGTTTCGATTATGCTTTCCGTCATTATTCCACCATAGGAGCAGCTCACCATTTTACCATAGGGGTGGCTCTTCCTGCTAAAGAGAAACTATGAAAGCAACTGTCTCTCCTTACTGCTGGATTCTCCTGTTTCTGCTTATGGGCTTATGGAAAACTACCATAGCTCAAACAAGACCAGGGGACCGGCAGGCAGAGTTCGAGCTATTGGCCGAACAATTATTTTCTGTTCAGGACGAGGACCTTCCTTATGAAGATCTTTACGAATCACTATTCCAGTATTTTATACAGCCTCTTGACCTGAACCGGGCAGGAGTGGAAGAACTACAATCTCTTTTCCTGCTTACTGAACCCCAGATTCAAAGTTTCTTCAGGCACAGGGAGCGAAATGGAAAGCTCCTGAGCATTTATGAAATTCAGGCAATTCCCGGATGGGACCTTGCCACCATTCAGCGGATTTTACCCTTTGTTACTGTTACCGACCCCGGCATCCGAAGGAATTCCAGTACTCTCCTGCAACGGATTAAAACTTCCGGAAAGAAAATGTTTTTGCTCCGGTATGAAAGGGTACTGGAAACCAGAGCAGGTTATTTGCAGAAGAATGATTCTGTACCCCCGGCATATGCAGGATCTCCTGATAAATTGTATTCCCGCTTTCGCTTAAACAGGCCGCATGATTTCAGCTTTGGTTTTACCATGGAAAAAGATCAGGGCGAAACCATCAGCTGGGACCCGGAGAACAGGAAGTATGGGGCAGATTTTATTTCCTGGCATGCAATGCTTTTTGATCAGGGCAGGTTAAAAAAAGTAGTGGCTGGAGATTTCCAGCTTCAATACGGGCAAAGTCTGGTATTTGGTTCAGGTTTTAGCATAGGCAAAGGTGCTGAAACCATTACTACTATCCGCCGCAGCAACACCGGTTTAAGGCCATATACATCAGTACTTGAAAGCGGATTCTTCCGGGGTGCGGGAGCAACTTTTCAGATTACAAAAACCCTGGAGGCTACATCCTTTTACTCCTCAGCTCCCCGCGATGGCCAGGTACAATATATTGAAGATTCATCAGGGAATATTGTTTCAGGCAGCTTCAGCTCACTTCAAATTTCAGGCTTTCACCGGACAGCAGGTGAAATAAGAGCGAGGGGAAGTTTACGGGAACAGTCTGCCGGCGGGGTGCTGCATTACAAAAGCAGAAACCGGCGGCTGCAGCTGGGAACCACTACTCTGTTTACCCGCTTTAGTCAGGAATGGCAAAGAAGGCCGCAGCTCTACAGCAGCTTTGAATTTAATGGAAAAGAAAATATGACGGGGAGCCTTTTCGGTGAATATACCTGGCAGAATATTCATATATTTTCAGAGGTGGCCCGAAGTAAAAGCGGAGGAATGGGAATAGTGGCCGGAACAATGATTTCCCTTACTCCCCTGCTGGATTTCGCTTTCCTTGGCAGAAACTATGACAGAAACTTCCATAGCTTTTACAGTACCGGTTTTGGAGAAGGAAGCCGCACTATTAATGAAAAAGGATTCTACTGGGGCTTAAAATTCCAACCGGTAAAAGCACTTTCCTTAAACGCATACTTCGACAATTTTAAATTTCCATGGCTCCGTTACAGGGTCGATGCTCCCTCTTCGGGATATGAATACCTGCTTCGGGCTAATTACCAGCCCAAAAAGACCCTGCTGATGTACGCACAACTGAGGGAGGAGGTAAAAGAGATTAACAGCAACACAGAAAATACCGGCAGCATGCCCCTCCCCGGCAGGAAAAGAAATTACCTGCTTAACCTGGACTTCTCCCCTGCCCCTTCCTTCAGCTTCCGGTCGCGGGTTCAATGGAGCAGCTATGAAATAAATGATATCCACACTAGAGGATACGCTTTGGTGCAGGACCTGAACTGGCAATGGAAAAGGCTGAAGCTAAGTGGCAGAATTGCTCTTTTTGATACGGAAGATTACAACAACAGGCAATATGTATATGAGAAAGATGTGCTCTGGGCTTTTTCTATTCCTGCTTATTTCGGCACCGGAATACGAAACTACCTGCTGGCGCAATATAAAATAAGTAAAGAATTTACCATATGGCTCCGCTGGGCCCGCACTCTTTACACCGACAGGGAAGAAATCAGCAGCGGAAACGAAAAGATTAGCGGCTCCGCGCTGAACCAGGTGAAGGCGCAGCTAAGATGGATGTTTTAAATTTTCGCTTTATAAGCACCATTACCCATCCGGTAAAAATTTCTTATCCCTGCCTCTAAAAGTGTTTTCCTAAATGATTTATAAATACTTTTGCCGGCATGAAAAAGCTCCGTCCGATCATGTTGGCAGGAACCGGCTCCGATGTGGGAAAAAGCATGTTGGTAACAGGTATTTGCCGGCTCCTTAAAAACAGAGGCTATACTCCGGCCCCGTTTAAGGCTCAGAATATGTCGCTCAACAGCTTTGCCACACCTGATGGTCTGGAAATAGGACGTGCACAGGCTGTACAGGCAGAAGCCTGCGGAATCCCCTGCTCATCGGATATGAACCCTGTGCTGCTGAAGCCTTCTTCCCTGAATAAATCGCAGGTAATCCTGCATGGCAAACCCATCGGGGACCAGACAGCACGGGAGTATTTTTTAGGCAATAATAAGGAAAACCTTTTCCATGAAGCAATTAAAGCATTTCAGCGGCTGGAAGCCCGCCATCAGCCGGTGGTAATGGAAGGCGCCGGAAGCATAAGCGAGCTTAACCTGAAGCACAGGGATATAGTAAACATGCGGATGGCAAAAGCAGCGAATGCCTGCGTGTATCTCGTTGCCGATATTGATAAGGGAGGGGTTTTTGGCAGTGTTTACGGCACCATCGCCCTCCTGGAGGACTGGGAAAAAGCGCTGCTGAAAGGTATTATCATTAACAAATTCAGGGGTGATGCCACTCTTTTTGAAAGCGGAAGAAAGCAACTGGAAGAACTTACGGGCTATCCTGTTTTAGGCGTTATACCCTACGCACAGGATATTTATATTGAAGAAGAAGATTCAGTCGCACTGCAGAAGAAAAAGTTCAGCCGCGAAAGCGGAAAGGTAAATGTAGTAGTCGTACTCCTGAAGTATCTCTCCAACTATACCGATTTTAATGCTTTGGAGCAGGCTCCGGGAATTCATCTTTACTACTCCAGGAACAGTGAAGATCTTGAAGCAGCTGATATAATTATTATTCCCGGAACTAAAAATACAATAGAAGACCTGCTGGAATTAAGGAAAAGTGGTTTGGCTCAAACCATTGTAAAAGCACATAAGCAGGGAAAGAAAATTATTGGCATCTGTGGCGGCTTTCAGATGCTGGGAGAATCTGTTTCCGACCCTCGGGCTGTGGAGGGCGATACTCCTGATATACCCGGACTTGGAATTTTGCCTGTCCGGACCACCATGGC
The DNA here is from genome assembly GCA_017948555.1 of Cesiribacteraceae bacterium YIM B00369. Taxonomy (GTDB): domain Bacteria; phylum Bacteroidota; class Bacteroidia; order Cytophagales; family Cyclobacteriaceae; genus Nafulsella. The sequence goes on from JAFMYY010000004.1 coordinate 93,700, forward strand.
CCGGGAGAAAATTACGGTTCAGAAAACCTTTACTTACAAAAATTACCCTGACCCCTGCCGTGGCTATGAAATTCATATGGGAACCACTACTTTTGACGTGGCATCTCCCCTGAATAAGACAGATGATACCTATGAAGGTTACCTGCTGAATGAAAACTGCTGGGGCACGTATATGCATGGCATTTTCGATAACCCTGTAGTGGTTAATGACCTTATAAAAGACCGGAATGGGGAAGCGGTGCATTTCGATTACACAAGTTATAAAGAGGAAAACTACAATAAATTGAGCCGGCTGATGGAAAAGCACCTGAATATGGACCGGATTTTAAAAGATATAAGCGCTGAATAATGTTGCACGGACACGGAGACGACTGGTACAAATACAAAAATCCGGTAAAGTATAACTTCAGCTCAAACGTTTGGTATGAAGGTACTCCGGAGAAGCTTTTAAATGTTTTAAGGGAGGCTATCGGGTCCATCGGCAGGTATCCGTCCCCTGACGCAGGTGAACTTGCAGAACTGGCCGCCCCGCATCACAATCTCACCAAAAGCCACTGCCTGTTTACCAATGGGGCTACAGAGGCTTTTTACCTTATTGCTTCACTATTCAGTCAGAAGGCAGCAACTGTTTTTACCCCTGCTTTTGCAGAATACGGGGATGCCTGCATTATCCATGAAGTCAGAACCGCTTTCCACCCACTCCGGCTTTTCAAAACTGCTCCTGTTGAAACGGATTTAGTTTTTATTTGTAACCCAAATAATCCGGATGGCTTTATCACTCCGGTTGAGGATTTTGAGTGGCAGATAAGCAGCAACCCCAACAGTATATTTGTGGTCGATGAAGCTTACATTGACTTTGCTGAGGGAGTAAGCTCCTGTGTCTACCTTATCGATAAATATCCAAACCTGATTGTTGTAAAATCACTTACCAAGCTGTTTTGCATTCCTGGTATCCGCCTTGGATATATTCTTTCGAACCCAGCCCTCATCGAACGCTTACAACAGAAAAAAATGCCCTGGAGTGTTAATAGTATAGCTATAGAGGCGGGAAAATATATCTTCCGGCATTATGAAGAACTGAAACCGGACACCATAAAGGGAGTGGCAGAAAGCAGGGAGCTACAAAAAGAAATTGCCGGGTTAAAAGGGTTTTCTGTTATTCAGGCAAACACTACCTTTTTCCTGCTAAAACCCGAAAAGGGTACTGCCGCAGAATTGAAGGAATTCCTGATGCAGCAATATCAGCTACTGGTACGGGATGCAACTAATTTCAAAGGACTGGAAGGGGAATACATTCGTGTGGCGGTTCAGTCTCCTGAAGGAAATAAACTACTGATTAAAGGACTGAAAAAATGGAGCAGGAACTGAATATCATCTTTCCTTTGGTTACTGCCTGGTTGCTGGATCTTGCCCTTGGAGATCCCCGATGGCTGCCCCATCCTATCCGCCTGTTCGGATGGTTGATTGCTGAAGGGGAAAAACTGTTGAACAAAGGCCGCTTCCGCTTTTTCAAAGGAGCTTTATTAAGCATTGTATTAGTTGCATTGGTATTTACTTTATTATACCAGCTGATGATATTTCTGGATGGCTTTCCCCCCATTGTACGGTATGCGGTTGCTTCCCTTCTGCTCTTTTTTGCACTGGCCAATAAAAGCCTGATTGAAGAAGGAAAAGCTGTTTTTGATGCACTTAAGCATAAAGGCCTGGATGCCGGAAGAAAGCGGCTGAGCTGGATTGTGGGCAGGGAAACTAATAATCTTTCGGAGCAGCAGATACGCACAGCGGTTTTTGAAACCATGTCGGAGAACCTGAGCGATGGTGTGGTTGCTCCCCTGTTTTATTTCGCCCTGTTTGGAGTACCCGGCGCTCTTGCCTATAAAATGATCAATACCCTGGACTCTATGATCGGGTATAAAAATGATCGTTACCGGCAGTTCGGAAAATTTGCAGCCCGCCTGGATGATGTGGCAAATTACATTCCGGCCCGCCTTACTGCTTTACTGATGATTCTGGTAAGTGCCCGCTTCTCTATAACCAGATCGGTTCTAGCCTATGGTCCGCAGCATGCCAGCCCAAATGCCGGCTACCCTGAAGCTGCACTGGCAGGTATACTGCAATGCAGGTTCGGCGGCCCTAACTACTACCATGGACAGCTGGTTGAAAAACCTTTTATCGGCAAAGGAAACCGCTCCCTTAAGCATGAAGAATTTAGCAGGGTAGCCGGAATCAACCATAAAACCACTTTTGCTATGGTGGCCCTCATCACTATAATTTATCTTTTAAAATGAGCCGCCATAACAGAATTATAATTACGGGGGGGCCCGGCTCAGGAAAAAGCACATTACTTGAGGCGCTTCAGAAAGAGGGGTTCAGCTGCCGGAAAGAAGTTGCGAGAGAGGTTATCAGGGAATACCGGAAAGATGATATTTCTCCCTGGAACAGAAGGGAGGAATTTGTACGGCTTGTGTATGAGCGGATATTTCACGACCTTCACCAGCCTGCAGCGGAGTTAACTTTTTACGACCGTGGCCTGCCTGATTGTATTGCTTATTTAAGGGAAGCGGGTTTGCCTGTACCAGCTGAATACCTATCCTTTGTCCCTCAGCTTTACTATTTCGGGGAAGCGTTTATTCTGCCTCCCTGGGAAGCTGTTTACCGCCAGGACAGGGAGCGCCGGCAGGAGTTTTATCAGGCGGTGTCACTTTACAACAGCATCCGGAAAACTTACCTGGATTATGGGTTTCGTCTGGTTGAAATACCAAAGGCTCCACTGCAGGAGCGGGTTAATTTTATTAAGCATTATCTAATAAAGGCAGGGAAATTGGAATGGGAAAGGACATAAGTAAACTGAATTACCTCCTGCATTTTTGCGACGGGGGTTCCTGCCGGAAAGCAGGCAGTGAGCAGGTAGTGCGGGACGCGAGAGCATATTTAAAAAACGCAGGTGCATGGATTACTGTGCATACAATTAAAACAAGGTGCAACGGCCGCTGCGAGGATGCCCCCACCATGATTGTTCAGCCCGGAAATTTCTGGTATAAGAATCTGGATCCGGAAAAAGTAATTACTACAATTCAGTCTCACCTGCAAAAAGGTGTTCCTGCAGAAAAATACCTGCTGTTTCAGCCCGGGTGGAAAAAAGTGCTGTCAGAAAAAGAAAGAGTGCAGGAACCTGCCGGTTTTAAGCCGGTAAAGGATGCTGCCTCAGGAGTATTTATGCTGGCAAAAATGGGGACCTCAGAGCAGGTATTATACCCCCTGCTTCAATTCCTGTTCCGCAATTTCAATCACATAGAAATCCAGCTGCCGGAAGGTTTACCTTTGCAGTTAAATTGTGCTCCGCTTGTAGAATACAGCGATACCTTCGATATTTGGGTAAAAGGTCCTGGACTTGATATTTCCCTGGCTATAGCTCCAATTCCGGCAGATGCACCTGCAGATCTGGTGGAAAGAAAAGTGGGAATAGCAGAATTAATTGTAGTACGGGAATTTGAATCCCCTGAAGAAGACTCTCCCGTGGATTCAGCTCCGGGCAGGATTGGACCTTTCACTTATTCCGGCAAAAAAGGGCTGCGGCTTAAAAACCGTAAAGGAAAAGAGCTGTTGCATATCTGGTTTAAGGATGGGGAAAATATTATCTGGAATCATATATTGAAAAACTACCTGGAGCTTAAAGCTTCAGAAACTTTTAAAACTGAATATGAGCAAAATTAGAACAATCAGTATTTTGGGCTGTGGCTGGTTAGGCCTGCCACTGGCTCAATTTTTTATAGCTAAGGGGCACAGGGTAAAAGGCAGTACTACCACCGAAAGTAAGCTTTCCAAACTGGAGGAACAATCAATTGAACCTTACTTTATCCGTGTTGGAGAGCAGGCTATTGAAGGAAACTTTGCTGACTTTCTCGAAGGTACTGATGTTCTGGTGATCAATTTCCCTCCTAAAAGGGTACCTGATATAAGGAAAGTTTATCCCATGCAAACAGCCACCATCATGGAACAACTTCCAAAAGACCTTAAAACCATTTTTGTAAGCTCCACATCCGTTTACCAGAATACCAACTCCGTGGTTGTGGAAGATATGCAGACCGAACCGGAAAAAGACTCCGGAAAAGCATTGCTGGAAGCTGAGCAAATGCTTCACTATCATTTAAGAGACAATTACACTGTGCTCCGGCTGGCAGGCCTTGTAGGTTATGACCGGCTTCCCGGCCGCTTTCTTGCCGATAAAAAAGACCTGAAAAATGGTAATGCACCTGTAAATGTTATCCATCAGGATGACTGCATTGGCCTGATAAATAGGATCATTGAGCTGGAGAAATGGGGTGAAATATACAATGGCTGTGCTGACAAACACCCCCTGCGCAAGGATTACTACACCAGGGCTGCAGAAGTAATTGGTTTAACCCCTCCCACTTTTAATAATGAACCGGAAAGCCATTTTAAAATAGTGGGAAATGAAAAATCGAAAAAGGAGCTTAACTACCAGTATAAATACCCAAACCCAATAAAGATGCTTTAATTTTTTATCATTTTTAAAAGAGTACCAGGATTAAATCCAAAGCCACCAATATGAAAAAGGGAATATTACTTTGCGGCCATGGCAGCCGGAAAACTGCAGCAGTTGAAGCATTTAAAAAATTAGTAGAGGTACTGAAAACCCGCTATAAAGAAGAGTACGAGGTGGATTATGGTTTCCTGGAGTTTAACCATCCCTTATACGAAGCAGCGGTGGAACGCATGTACCACAAAGGTGTCCGAACCATTTATGCCCTCCCGGTAATCCTGTTTGCAGGTGCCCATGCTAAAAACGATATCCCTTACGAGCTCAACACCATCCAGACTTATTATGAGGACCTGACCATTAAAATGGGAAGCCATATAGGTGTTAGTTCTTTTCTGCTGGACCTGGCGAAAAAACGGATCGAAGAAACAGAAGCCACCCTGCCTCCTGCAGACCGGAAAGAAACCTGTCTGGTAGTAGTAGGGCGTGGCACCACAGACCCTGATGCCAACAGTGACGTGCATAAGCTGATGAGCCTGCTTTGGGAAGGCATGGGATTTGGCTTTGCCACAGTTGGCTATAGCGGCACAGCATATCCTTCAGTGAAGGAATCTATGACAATGGTAAATAAATTAGGCTTCAAACGTACCATTGTTATCCCCTTCTTCTTCTTTACAGGCATTCTGCTCGACAGAATCTATGCCTGGGTGGATGAAATGAACAGTACCAGTAAAAGCGAGTTTGTTTATACCGCCCCTTTTGGTACTGATGAATTATTGCTCAGGGCTTTTGACGAGCGCCTCGACCAGGCAATTAACGGCATAGGCAATATGAACTGCCAGCTCTGCAAGTACCGCAAGCAAATTGTAGGTTTTGAAGAACAGCAGGGCGAAGAGCAAATTGGCCACCACCTGAATGTAAAAGGCGTCCTTTTTGAGGAAGACGAAAAAGTAGGCGAAAACAAAGATTCGCTGGGCAGCAAACTGAAGAGGGTTCTGGGGATATAGGATCTACTCCACAATCCCCTCACCCTCCATATAAAGATCCTTTAGTTTTTCTGTCATTTCCTCCGGCGGCTTGCTCCACATACCCCTTTGGGTGGCTTCGAGGAGGCGTTCGCTCATATCCTTAAGAGCCCAGGGATTGGCTTTTTTGAGGAAGTCCTGGTTTTCTTTATCAAAAAGGTAAGCCTCTGCAATGCCTTCGTACATAAAATCATCAATAAGGTTAGTGGTGGCGTCGTAGGCAAAAAGGTAATCCAGGGTAGCTGCCATTTCAAATGCCCCTTTGTAGCCATGGCGCTTTACTCCTTCTATCCATTTCGGGTTCACCACCCTTGAACGGTAAACCTTAAGCAACTCCTCTTTCAGGGATTTTATCCTGGGGGTTTCAGGGCGTGAGTGGTCTCCAAAAAGAATGTCGGGCTGTGTTCCCTTTACCGATTGTACGGCATTGGCCAGCCCGCCCTGAAACTGATAGTAATCGTCACTGTCCAGGATATCGTGCTCCCGGTTATCCTGATTCTGGATTACCACCTGCATGGAAGCCAGGCGGTTAGTAAAGGATTCATGTGCAGAAACCCCTTTCCGGTCCCGCCCGTAGGCATAGCCGCTCCAGATAATATACACCTGCGCCAGGTCCTCTGATGTTTTCCAGTTCTTTTCATCGATCACCGCCTGCAGGCCTGCTCCGTAAGCACCTGGTTTAGAGCCAAAAACCCTGTATAAAGCTCTTTTACCGGCATTCTCCGCATCCAAACCTTTGCTCTGCCATTGCTCCTTTTCCTCCAGCACCCTTTTCCTTACCGGATTTTCATCCAGGGGTTCATCCAGTGCTGCAATTTTCTCCACTGCAGTATTAAAGAGAGTAATTACATCAGGAAAAGCATCGCGGAAAAATCCGGAAATACGGAGGGTTACGTCCACCCGTGGCCTGCCTAACTGAAACAGGGGAATAATTTCAAAATCCGTAACCCTCCTGTTGGCATTTCTCCAGATGGGCTTTACCCCCATGAGGGCAAATGCCTGTGCAATATCATCGCCGCCGGTACGCATTGTGGAGGTTCCCCATACAGATATACCAATCGTTTCAGGATAATCACCATTATCCTGCAAATAGCGGTCAATGATAAGGCCGGCACTTTTTGTCCCGAGGCGGTAAGCTGTTTCGGTAGGTATCGTGCGTACATCCACAGAATAAAAATTCCTGCCGGTTGGAAGGAGATCCGGACGCCCTCTTGTAGGCGCCCCGGAAGGACCGGAAGGAACATACCCGCCCTGCAATCCCCTCAGGAGATTTTCAGTCTCTTCAGATGTTCTTTTAATTTTTGGCAGGGTATCATTTTTTACTTTTTCCAGAACCTTCTCCAGCTGAGGAAACTGTTGTGCCGGTACCGGAGATTTTTGAGCAGACTCATCTTCTGAAGCCTCCCCTAAGAATCTTTCCAGCTTTTCCCGCACCATCAATTCCAGCTGCTCCACCACATCACCAACAGTTCTTGTCCGTTGCCCGTTTATTTCCATTTCCAGCGCTTCGGTATACTCCATAGCCAGAATATCCCCCTCCACTCCAAGATCGTTTGCCAGGGCCTGAGTAATTCCTTGCTGCCCGCCAGCCGGTACACGGTGTAGCGCTATTAAAAGGTCCAGTAGCTGATCACCCTCAGGAGCTTTGCCAAGGATATGGAGTCCATCCCTGATCTGGGCTTCCTTCAGTTCACAAAGGTAGCCATCCAGCTTCAGCAACAGTTCCTCCACATCATCTGTCTGTATTCCCAGATCGACGTTAAGGCGTGTTTCCTCCACCAGCGCTGCAATATTTGATTTGATCAGTTTTGTACGCTTCGGATCAATACCGGAAGCTTCATAATATTCATCCACCAGGTGCTCCAGCTGTGTTAATTTCCCATAAGTTTCGGCCCTTGTCATGGGCGGGATCAGGTGGTCGATAATCACCGCCTGGTTCCGGCGTTTCGCCTGAGTTCCTTCGCCCGGATCGTTGATGATGAAAGGATAGAAATGCGGAAGCGGACCAAAAAGAGCGGCGGGAAAGCAGCTTCTTTCATCTAAGGAAACACTTTTGCCGGGAAGCCATTCCAGGTTTCCATGCTTTCCTAAATGAATTACTGCATCGGCTTTGTAAACCTTATTCAGCCAGAAATAATAAGCCAGGTACTGGTAAGTAGGCGCAAGATCCGGCGAATGGTATATAGCCTGCGGATCCTGGTTGTACCCTCTGGCCGGCTGTATGCTTACAAAGGTATTGCCCAGCAAAAAGCCCGGGATAATATAGCCGCTACCGGAATAGTATGGAGAATCCTCCGGCTCGCCCCACTGCTTCTTTATTTTCCGCTTTAATTCCTCCGATATGCTGCTAAAATGCTCATCAAATTGTTCCTCTGCCAGCTCTATGGCATAGGGCCTGGTCTCGGTAGTAGCAGTATCATTGGTAACCAGCTGCGTAAGCCAGTGAATAAGGGTTTCTGTATCGCGGGGAATGCTTTCTCCCAGTCCATATCCTTTATCAGCCAGCGCCTTCAAAAATTCTATACAGCTTTGGGGAGTATCAAGCCCCACGCCATTAGCTAAACGACTGTCTTTGTTCGGATAATTAGGAAGAATTACGGCCACTCTTTTTTCCGCATTCCCTTTAGTCTGCAGGCTGATCCAGTTTAGTGCCAGCTCTGCCGTATAAGCACAGGCAGGCGGATAAGCTTCATAGCGGATAATGCTGCTGTCGGTTAAAGGATCTTTAGCTGTTTCTTTTTTGAAGGAAACAGCGCGGCCAATAATTCTGCCATCCACTTCAGGCAGCGCAATATTCATGGCAATATCAGTGGGTGTCAGTCCAAACATACCTTCCTCCCAAACCTCTTTAGTGGATGAGGCCAATATTGCCTGAATTACCGGTATGCCTAATTCATCAAAAATAAAGTTTTCCTGCTCCTCCCCTATGGCTTTCATAGAAAAACCGGTGGTATTTATGAGGCAATGAAGTGGCCGTTCGCCATTACCGGTAATCAGCGATTTTAAAGCGGCTGCACTGTCCCTGTCCCTCAGTGAGCTTACAAAGGCAATAATGGTATTAAGATTTCTTTTTTGCAGCTCCTCTGCTAATTGCCTGACCGGGTCCAGGTTATCAGCAAGATAGTGAGTGCGGTAAGCCAGCAGTACCACATTGGGCTGGCTGTTATTTATAAGCGCCTCCTGCTCTTCCCGGGAAAGAATTCCCTTTTCAAAATTATAAAGGAACATATCAGCTACTTTTTGTGGAGGTTCAATAACTGCCTCAGTACCAAAAAAAGTGCTCTGAAGATAGTTGAAGAATGTCCGGTAGTTGCCTTTTCCACCCTCTTCCAGATATTGGTGGCAGCGGTGGGCAACAGAAAAATCAACTGACGAAAGCTTCATCAGCTCCAGATCGGGTTCATGGGCAGGAAGAAAAATAACAGTATTCCCCACCCGCTCCTGCATTTCCCTGATTGCCTCAATCAGGTACTGGTAATAGCTGTACCCTCCCAGCATACGGCATACAATTACCTTTGCTTTCTCCAGCACCTCTTCCACATAAGTATCGATGGTCAGTTCCTGCTTCAGGTAAACCAGGTTTGCCATGCGGAGGTTGGGGGCATTTACATCCTGTTCATGGATTTCCTTATAAGCCTCATTAAGGGTATGGATCTCCGTATCACCAGCACTTAAAAAAACGATATCTCCGGGTGATTGCTCAATATGAAAAATCCCTTCTTCTTCCGGGTTCCACCCGCCGGGTATGGTTGCTATTAAATGCATCTTTGGTTGTTAGTTCTTTGTTGTTTGTTGTTCGTAGCTCCTCAGGGGGGCGAAGCACAATCCGCGAAATGAGATTTATCCTTCTTCCTCCTGATTCCCTGCTCCTGTTCCCTGCTTCTTTTCCAGAATTTGCTCAATAAATCTGTTTTCCGCCCAGTAAAAATGGATGTAGCTGGCCCAAACATTCTTGTAGCGGTAGATTTTTGTTTCCACCTCCCGGTTCCTTGCTGAAAATACTTTTGCTTCCGAAGGTTCGCCTTCCACACCTTTCAGGTTTTGATAGTCCGGCAGGTGTATCAAGGAGGAATATCTGAACTCATGCCCCTTCAGGATTTCGCCCTGAAGCTCCACCTTCCGGTAACCTAAACTTAATTTTTTATTGCGCATGGAGGTTGTAAAATCAAATATTCCTGCCATTGGAAAATCCTGACCTTCCTCATTTTCTATACTTTTCCCCAGGTACATCATTCCACCACACTCAGCAATTATTTTGCCGCCCCCGTCAGCAAAACTTTTTATGGCTTCCTGCATTTTTTTGTTGCCGGAAAGTATTTCCAGGTGCAGCTCAGGATAACCTCCTGCCAGGTACACAAGGTCAGCTTCCGGTAAAACAGTATCCCGGAGGGGACTGAAATATACTACTTCGCCCAGTTCTTCAAACTTCCGGATATTCTGTATATAGGTAAAAGTAAAAACAGCATCTTTAGCCACTGCTATTTTATATTTCCCCTGCGCCTTTTCGGACGCCACTTTCACTTCTTCCTTTAAGCTTTTCCCACATTCCAGTAATTGCTCTATGGAAATATGTTTTTGGAGGTGAGCTGCGGCTTTGTTTATTACTTCATCAAACTGATCCTCTACATGCAACCCCAGGTGGCGGGAGGGTATTTTTATTTCATCCTCCGGAGGAAGATAGCCGAGGGCTTGCACCCCAACATCTTCACAGGCTTCTTTCAGAAAGGCATAATGTGATTCCGTACGTACAAAATTAAAAACTACTCCGGCAATCCTTACGTCAGGGTCAAAAGTGTTCAATCCATGGATGAGCGGGGCTACAGAATAGGCCATGGAGCCGGCATTCATGATCAGGATAACAGGGAGGCTCAGGATTTTTGCCAGCTCTGCTGTACTCCCCTGGTCTTTTACAGCACCATCAAACAAACCCATCACTCCTTCCACTACTGCAAGATCAGCCCCGGCAGCATTACCCTGAAACAGCTTTTTTATGTGGCCGGAGGACATCATAAAGCTGTCCAGGTTTATACTTGCTCTGCCTGCTGCCCTGCTATGGTGGAGGGTATCTATATAATCAGGCCCGCACTTAAAAGGCTGCACCTTTTTTCCCTGCCCCGAAAGCAGGCGGCAAAGTGCAAGTGTAAAAGTTGTTTTACCTGAATTGCTCCATGGAGCGGCTACAATAAAACCTTTTCCCATTTACTTTATTTTAAGTGGGTTTCCGCTTACCATAAAATAAGCCTCACGGGCCATGCCGGCAATATACTGATTGATCTTTCCATGGAGATCCAGAAAATCCCGCCCTCCTTTTTCCACAGGGTGGAGGCCCATCCCCAGCTCATTACTCACTACAATTACTATCCCTTCCTGCTCCTGAAATAAATCCCATTCCTTCATTGCTTCCTTCAGGGCTGTTTCGCCATTGTAGGCTGCATCATCAAAAAAGTTAGTGATCCAGAGAGTTACGCAGTCCAAAAGGGCTGTTCCTCCGTCCAGCTTCACTTCCGATATAAATTTTTCCTCTTCCACGTTCCTCCAGTTTTCCTTCCGCCTTTCCTGGTGCGCTTTAATTCTTTCCTCATGTCCGGCATCCCACTTCCGCGAAGTGGCTATATAAAAAGGGTCATCTGAATATTTTAAAGCAAGCTTCTCTGCAAACTCACTTTTCCCCGAACGCTGCCCGCCTGATATATATATTATATGCATAGTTGTTGATTTGTTAAATTGGCCTGCGGGATAATTATTTTTTCACATCCGAAAGGTTAAAAACTTTTGTCAAAAGGATATTTCTGCATATTTAACTCCCAGCTTATCTGCAAGTTCCTTTGCTTTCCCCAGCCTTACCACCCCTCTTTCTGTATCGATAATGGTGGATTTTATTCCTTTTCCAACATATTTCCGGTAGCTGTGCAGGGCCCATTCAAACGGAGTATGTTCCGCTGTTCCTGTATTGGCTTTGCCATCTGTGAAGGTAAAAAGCTGAAGGCTGCTTTTATCCACTCCTCTGCTTAATTCATGCACCTTTTTAAAAGCTGCACCAAGGTTAGTTTTTCCCTTTGTGCGAAGCCCGCCTGCCTGCCGGCTGATGAGCTGATGGTTATGGGTAAAAGGCTGTAAAATAACGGCATCTTCTCCATCGAGCATAATCAGGGCAAAGCTCACTTTTTTGTAGCGGCGGTTGTTCACCGTCCGCTCCATTACCCCTTTTAAATAGCTCATTTGCTGCATGGCTGCCATAGATCCGCTGGTGTCCAGCAGGAAAATGATGTTTGATTCAGCAAGCGGTTCTTCAGCTTTGTGCTTTACTTCAAATCTTTCTTCCAGCAGGTAGTTCTTTACAGAACTTAGTACATCAATTTTTCTGCTTCTGTAAAAGCTTTGAGATGATAGTTTTAATGCAGGAAGATTGCCGGCACTAAGGCCTTTTTTAGCTGCTTTTTTGGCCACTTTCAATTGCAGGCCCTGCCTGACCGCAGCAGGCAACTGAAACCGTTCCTGCTGCCGGTTCTGTTCCTGTCGGGAACTTTCTTCCTGATTTTGGGCGCTATGGTGGTCTAGAGCCTCACCGTGTGGCTCTCCTTTTGGTCGTCCGGAGAATTGTTTTCCTGCTTTCGGGATGAAGAAGAGGAATTGCTGCGGTGCTTCAGGACAAAATGTGCAACAGCATCCACATCAGCTACATCAACCCGGCTTCTTTCCTGGTATGCAGCATAAGCCCTGGCTGCTTTCATCAGCAAAATATCGGCGCGCATCCCTTCCACTTTATGTTCAAGGGCCAGCTCTGAGCAGCGGAGGCTTACCGCATCGGGGATTTCCATTGCTGCTATTTTCTTTCCTGCATTGAGCAGGATACTCCTTAAGCGCTCTTCCTCCCCTTTATATTTTTTCAGAAAGGCTGCAGGATTACTTTCAAAGGCCAGTCTGCGGGCTGTGATTTCCCGCCGCTGATCAATTGCCAACGGGGTAAAAATATCAACACATAAGCCAAATCGGTCCAGCAGTTGCGGGCGCAGATCACCTTCCTCCGGGTTCATGGTGCCTGTAAGGCAAATCCTGCTTTCCAGCCACTGCGATATACCCTCTCTTTCCAGATAGTACCCCCCACTGGCTGAAGCATCCAGCAGTATATCCATCAGGTAATCATTGAGCAGGTTAATCTCATCTATATATAAAATACCTCCGTTTGCCAAGGCAAGCAGGCCCGGTTCAACTACCTTCTTTTTTTCATTGATAAGCGGCTCCAAAGCAATACTTCCTAATACCCTGTCTTCGGTTGCACCTAATGGCAAGTTAATGAAAGGCACACTGGCACTGCCCATAAGCTGGCTCAGCGCCCTTACGGTGGTAGTTTTACCTGTGCCTTTATCGCCGGTAGCTAATACCCCGCCCAGTGTCGGGTCTATCAGGTTCAGGATCAGGCAAAGCTTAAAATCTTCCTGCCCTACAATAGCAGTAAAAGGGAAAACAGCTTTTCCGTTTCTCATATTACCACTCCATAAATCCAGTACAAACCAATAAGGATGGAAGCAAGGCCTGCAATGCCATTCATCCATTTAAAAATAAGCATATTGCGTTCCACAAAGCGGCTCATTGTTGTAATCAGCACGTAACTGTATACCAGCATGGCCAGTATTATGCCCACAGACTCCACCAGCAACACCATTACAGATTCGGTAAGCGTGGTTGCGCTGATAACCAGGGCGGAAGTAAGTACGCCACCTGTTCCGGCAAGGCCATGGAGCATGCCAACCCAGAAGGATTTATTCATGGGGTTCATGGCTATTTCCTCCCCTTTCTTCCCGTGCAGGTGTATAGGATTGCTGTCAAGGTGATCATGCTCATCAATCTTTTTATGATCCTTCATCAGCTCATTTATCCGGTGGTTGCGCTTAATGGCCATTATCCCAAGCCAGATCATAATGGGACCTACAGCCACCTCTGCCCAATAGGAAATATCCTCTACCAATACCTGAATGGTGGATTTAAATATTAAAGCAATGGAGCCAAAAAGCAATAATGTAACGGAATGACCTAAAGCCCATTGTGAAGCCCTGAAAATAACAGAAAAAGTAGTCTTCTTCTTTTGAATGGCATTTTCAGTAGCCAGCACAGAAACCGCAGTTACGTGATCGGGCTCAAATGAATGTAAAATTCCTGCCAGTAAAGGCCTGCTGAAACTAAAAAAACTCATTTAATATGTTTTATGAATGATCCTTCTTTATCTATCAGAAAGAGATCGAGGGTAATATCCGGTGCCAGGCGGCTGCAATGGTAAAAACACTCCTGCATGAGCACCTGGTAAAATTTTTCTGTGGAAGTAAAATTAAACAATTCTGTCAATCTTCCTGCCATATTCATGTCTGAAATTTGGGTCCGCACCTCTTCAGTATATCCGGCTTTTTGAGCAATAAGCGCCACAAATTCTTTATTCCAGCTGTTTTTTCCGCTATGGGTATCCAGCTTCCCCTCTGCCAGTTTCACTGCTTTTCCCAGCATAATGCCCATACTGACTTTTTTCAAAGGGCTTTCCCTGATCTTTTCAAAAGTATCCCCAATCCAGTTTCCATAATGAATAAAGGCAAATTCAGGAACATGGGGGAAGAGTGATTTCAGGAATTTCTCACTCCTCGCGCCGGAATTAAGCACCAGCTCACCGGCTCCGTTAGCCAGTGCAACATCAATCCCCTGCCGGATGCTTGCAATATAGGAGGAGCCAGAAAATGGGGTGACTATACCCGTAGTGCCGAGGATTGATATCCCCCCCATAATCCCAAGCCTTTCATTCAGAGTCCGTTTGGCAATCAGGGCTCCATCTTCCACAAAAATGGTAATATCAACCCCTTTTCTTTCCACCTGATGGTCTGCTAAAACCTTCCGGCAGGCATTTTCAATCATTTTGCGGGGAACAGGATTAATGGCCGGTTCCCCGACAGGGATTTCCAGACCGGGTAAAGTTACCCTGCCAACCCCTTCTCCCTGCAGGAAATTGATTTTTCCACTATTATTCAGGGAGACCTTTGCTCCGATAACCGCATTATGGGTTACATCAGGATCGTCGCCGGCATCTTTACGGGTGGTACAACTGGCCGTGGTAGCATTAAAATGGCAATTCTGAAGTGAAAAAACAGCACTTTCCCCTATAGGAAGCATGATCTCCACACTTTCTGTTTTTTTTTGGCTCAGGAAGGAAAGCAGAGCTGCTTTGCTGCAGGCAGTAGCACAGGCACCGGTAGTGTAGCCGGTGCGGAGAGGTCTTTCCGGTATTTCCTGCAGTTCACTCAAGAGTTCAGTATTTTAAACAACTCAGTTTTACTCCGTACTACCTGGTAAGCCTCCGGCAGCTTTGGTTTTTTTATAATGAAAATGGGTATCCGGCAACTGATGGCTGCCGCTATCTTCTCCGGCAGCTTACCATTAAACCCGCTTTCCTTGGTCAGGATGGCCTGCGCACCCAACTTACGCAACAAAGCTGTTTCTTCCTCTTCATCCAGCGGATATCCAGCCAGTAAATTTTCAGCAGGGAAACCATGCAGCCGGGCAAATTCCCTGGATTCCTGCCTGTCGAGGATCCTGAACCATGTCCTTTTGTTTTTCCAGAACTGCTCCAGCTTTGGAATGGATTGTACGCCTGACAGCACCAGAAGGGAAGATATATCCTTTACATGAAGCAAGTGAAGGGCCTCCGGATAGCCGGCCACATAAAAAACCAGCGGGTGGTTAACCCTCTCCGGGAATGCTCTTTCAAAACGGATCAGGCGGATTTCCGGAGCCAGACTAGCTACTCCCCTGTGCAGCTCCTCAGCAAAAGGGTGGCTGGCATTTATAACTGAATTTATCTGATGGTGCCGGCAAAAAGCCTCAAAGCCTGCAGCATCCAAAGGGCCATACCGGTACCCTCCGCTTCCCTTAAAATTAATCCTTGACCTTGTGGAATAAATATAGGGCATACCGGCTGAATCCAGCCAGCCGGCTACTTCTTTTCCTTCGGTGGTGCCTCCGGAGAGCAAAATCATTCTGCTATTGCTTTTGGCTTATCTTTCTTCCTGAAAATATGGTACCAGTTATCTCCGTATAACCAGGAGCGGTTTTTACGGGCACCAATAGCTTCCCCTACAATTATCAGTACGGTACGGGTTAATTTGTTTTCCTTAATGATCTCTGCCAAACCGCTTAATTTTCCAGTCCATACCTGTTCGTCCTTCCAGCTTACACGGTAAAGCACTGCCACAGGGGTATCTTCAGGATAATACTGCAGCAGCTGCCCCTCTACTTTTTTCACTATTCCGGCACTGAGGAAAATACACATGGTGGCCCGCAGCTTAGCCATATCGGCTATTTTCTCATGCTCCGGCATAGGTGTATTTCCTTCGCCCCGGGTCAGGATAATGGTTTGGGCAACTTCGGGAACAGTAAATTCGGACTTCAGGTAAGCGGCAGCCGCCTGGAATGAGGAAATGCCGGGTACAATAAAGTAATCGTACTGCTTTTCATCAAAAACCGACATCTGCTCCTGTATGGCCCCGTAAATGGATGGATCGCCGGAATGTAAGCGTACAATTAATTTCCCCTGTGCATAAAAGTCATCGATAATCTCCATTTGCTCTTCCAGGGTCATGGGTGCTGAGTTCCGCACCAGGGCTCCCGCTTTGGCAAAATGAGTCAGTTCCTCCGGCACCAGACTGCCGGCATATAAAATACAATCGGCCCCTTCCAGCAGCTCTTTCCCCTGTAGTGTAATCAGTTCAGGTGCCCCGGGGCCTGCTCCCACAATGGCTATCTGCCCTTTCCGCTGATAAGCATTCATCAGGCTTATGGCATAGGTAAAAGCTTTTCCTGAAGGAACCACCATTTTAGTTTTCTCTACCAGCCAGCCGGAACTATTAGCATGAATAGCCGAGGAACTCTCTGATACTCCTTCCACACCTATTTTCTCCAACACCTTTGCTGATGGATTGGCTACGGCAACATATTTTAATTCATCAGGACTATAAGTCACAAAATCCCATCCGTACTTATTGCTGACAGTGAGGTAGGCTTTTTCCTCAGCCTTTACATCTACAGAACAGAGTGCCGCAATACTTTCGACAGCTATGTTTTCCTTTGCCAATTGGCTCAGCAGCATCTGTTCGAAAAGCTCCGGTTCTATATCCTTCCGGCAACCACTGCCCAATACGAGACATTTTGGGTAAAACGAAATACTAGCTGCAGTGCTTTCAAAAGTTTCATAACCCACATACAGGATCAGCCCGTAATCAGCCTCTTTTACATCGGCTAAAGAATAAAAGATATCTACAAAAGAAGGTTTTGTCTTTTCAAGCCATTCTGTTCCTGCATCTTTCACCTTCAGCACCAAAGCTGTTTT
This sequence comes from Cesiribacteraceae bacterium YIM B00369, assembly GCA_017948555.1. Taxonomy (GTDB): domain Bacteria; phylum Bacteroidota; class Bacteroidia; order Cytophagales; family Cyclobacteriaceae; genus Nafulsella. The sequence continues at coordinate 110,588 of JAFMYY010000004.1, forward strand.
CTTATTATTGACGAAGAGAGAAATAGCCTCATTCATCCCGGGCTTTGCCGCAGCTTTCCAGTTGAATTTTTCCGCCAGCATGTCCAGAGACCAGATGTTCTGGAGGTCGCTGGATGTGGAAACCACTGCCTGGCCCTGAAAAACATGCCCCAGCTTTTGAGCTATTTCATTTGCTCCGCCAATATGCCCGCTCAGCACGGCCTGGGCAAAAAGCCCCTGCTCATCGATATTAACCACTGCCGGATCGGTCGTTTTATCGAGCAGGTAAGGCGCAATACTCCGCACACAAATACCCAGTGCTCCAACAAATACCCAGGCATCGTAGGAGTGGAACTTCTTTTCCATGAGGTCTGCCACCCCATCAATTTTTACAATATCCTTGCCCTCAGATGCTCTTGTGGTAAAAATTTTGCCCCTGTAAAATTCCTTCTGAATGGTTTTACTTAGCCCTAAACCCCTTTCGGTAAAAGCTATGATAGCTACTTTCAGCGTTTCCTGCATTTTATTTCACTTTTATCGCCTTCAGGACAGTAATCCTGTTGTGCGAATTTACTTTCAATGTTAAAGGCTCTTCCTGTTTCCAAAGTAACCTTTGGGAAGTGCCTGTAAAATCCTGTATGGAAGAGTCCTGTACTGCATTTATCAGTACCACTCCTCCGGTAAGCAGTCTGCTGTCTAAAATTTCCAGCAGTTCTGTAAGCCGGCCGCCATGCCCCCCTACAAACACTGCATCGGGAGGGGTAATATTTTCCAAATCTGTTTCAAAAAAGTCGCCCTGGTGCAAATGAATGCCCGGCACACCAAACCTCCGCTGATTTTCTGCTATTATTGCCTGGCACTCCTCCCGCTTTTCGAAAGCATGAATGGTTAAATGCGGAAACCGCAGCTTTGCCTCAATGCTCAGGGACCCCGTGCAATAGCCAATATCCCAGAGTACTTTTTTAGCGGCCAGATCTAGGGCATGCAGTGAGCACAGGCGGACAGGCATTTTTGTAATCATGTTGGGGCGCCCTTCCAGCCCTTTAAAGAGGTGGTCCGGAATGCCAAAGGGAATCGGACGCTGGCTTTCTTTCCGGAGGATCAGGCAGTTCAGGGGGTAAAATACCCGGCCCGAAGCCTCTTCCAGGGAAAGCTCAAGGATTTCCTCCTGCCCGCCTTCCAGATCTTCGCCCACTACCATTGAATAATTAGTATATCCATATTCCCGTAACCTCCGTGCTATAGCTGAAGGAGATTTTTCCTTGTCCGTTAACATGCCCATAAGGCCAGGCTGCCGGATAATTGCTTCATCAAATGCTTCCCAGCCCCGCCCGTGAACACTTACTGTATGTAGTCCGCTATAGTTGATGCCGGCTTTGTGGGCCAGCAGCTGGATAGAACTGAACCATGGGTAATTGTAAATAACCGCTTCCGGATACTTTGCCTTAAGGGTATTGGAAAATCCATAGAAAAGAGGATCACCGGTGGCAAAAATAAGGACAGGTTCCTCTGCTTCCTTATAGGCAGCAAATACCTCTTCCATAGGGCTTTTGATGAAAATCCAGCGGTGGCCAATGGGCAGGAGGTGTTTTACCAGCTCATAATGGCGTTGCCCCCCGCTGAACAGCCTGTGCCGGTCAACAAGCGACTGCAGCTCAGGCCGCAAAAATGCTTCTTTATTTCCGATGCCAATAACGTGGAAATGCATCAGTCCTTTGTATATTTTTCATTGATCACCACCTGCCCGCGGAGCTTTCGCTTATCCCATTTCCGCAGCTCCAGCTCCGGCTGGCTGTAAAACATATCGGTATAGCCAAAGCAGAGGTAACCAATAAGTTCATTTTCCTGTGGCGCCTGCAGGATTCTCTTTACTTCTTCAGGATCGAGAATACTAACCCAGCCCATACCTATATTAAGGGAGCGGGCCATGAGCCACATATTCTGGATGGCGCAGGTAACACTGTAACGGCCCACTTCCGGCATAGAGGTTTGCCCTAATACAGGCTCTTTGGAGGGGGTATAAAAAACAGCTATGTTGAGGGGCGCTTCGGTAATTCCTTCCAGCTTGAGGCGGATATATTCCTGCTGCTTATCATCATTAAAAAGCGCTGCAGCCTTTTCGTTTTCATGCTTAAAAGACTTTTTAATAGCTTCTTTGGTTTCCCTGTCTTTAATGATAACAAATTCCCAGGGTTGGGAAAAGCCCACAGAAGGAGCATGCAGGGCTGCAGAAAGGATTTTATCCAGCGCCTCATCAGGAACAGCTTCGCCGGTAAAGTGGTTTCCGCGCACATCCCTGCGGTGCAGGATAATTTCTTCCAGCACCTCCTGTTCTTCCGGGCTAAACAGCCTCTGATCATTTTCACCAGCCCTGTCCATATTATTTCTGTTTCAGGTTAAGGTAGACATCCAGCTCATCCAAAGTAAAAGCTGCATTTACAATTGCAGCGGCAAAATTACTCCCTCCCCGCTTATCTTCAATTAGCGCATAAGGAGTGTTAAGCATTTTAAGCCGCTCCTTCGATTCCACCACATTTACAAAACCAACCGGTGCACCTATTATTCCCGCAGGCTTAATGGCCCCTTCCCGTACCGCATCCGCTATTTCGATTAATGCAGTGGGGGCATTGCCAATCACAAACAGGGCTTCAGGGTATTTTTGTGCCGCCAGTTTTATACCTGCCTGGGAGCGTGTTAAATTTTCCTTCTCCGCCAGCGCCAGTGTTTCTTCCTCATTCAAAAGGCAAACTACCTTATTACCCCAACGGGCAGTAAAGGCCTTACTGATGCCTGCCTGCACCATGGTTACATCAGTTACAATAGTGCCTCCTCCCTGCAGGTATTCCTTCCAGCCGGAAAGAGCCCCTTCAGATGTTTTCAGATAATCAAGATAAGCAAAATCCCCGGAAGTATGAATACAACGCACCGCTGCCCACAGAAAATCTTTCGGATACTTCTCAACATCAATTCCGGCAAGAATCTCCCGGAAGCTTGCCTCCTGAATTTCATTACCCGTGTGGGGCTTTCTGTTAAGATACCCCCTTGGGGTAATGAGGTGATTTTTATGGCGGAAGGTCTGGCTGTTGCCAATTACCACAAGGCTGAACATATCAACCTGCTCCACATCAAGATCTGCCAGTGTGGTGAGGGTAATTTTTTCTTCCGGGCGGCCTAATTGCTTACAAATAGCTACCGGTGTTTCGGGCTTCCGGTACTGCAGGAATATCGATTTTAGTTTATTCAGCTGCCAGTATCTTTTCCGGCTTTTAGGGTTGTAGATGGAGGTTACAAAATCACCCAGAGCAGCGCCTTCAATCCGCTGCTGAATGCTTTTCCAGGGCGTCATCAGGTCAGAGAGGGAAATGCAGCAAAAGTCATGGCCCAAAACCGCACCCAGTTTGCTGCCAGCAGCTACAAAAGCCGATATGCCCGGAATAGTTTCCACCTCAATATCCGCAGCAGAGGCAGCTATTTTTTCATATACAATGGAAGCCATGGAATAAATTCCTGCATCGCCGGAACCGATTACCACTACCTTTTTTCCACTCTTAGCTTTTTCAATTGCTATTTCAGCTCTTTTTTCCTCCTCGCTCAGTTCTTTGCCTATACATTCCGCATTGGCAGGAATAAGGTGCTCTATAAACTGAAAATAATAATGATAGCCGATAATAACTTCCGCATCTTCAACAGCCTGCCTGGCCATAGGAAGTAAATAATCCGCACTACCTGGCCCGAGGCCTACAACTCTTATCATTTTTTAATAATTAATAGGGAAAAATAGGGTATTTCCCTGTTCTGAACCTGCTGTATATCAGATGAAATAAACTCATCCTTTGTGCCCAGCCGTTCGCAATAACAAAATTTCCAGTCCTTTTGGACCAAACCGCTGCTGAGGCTTTTCCAGCCGGAGCGGATTTTCATAAGAATAAGCGTACTGAACTCCTCCAGCATTTGTTCGGCATTTTCAATGCTTGCCTCACGGGGCAGAATAGCTACTTTTTCGTTCTGCAGGCAAAGCGGAATTTTATGCTGTGCTGCTCCCAGGGAAAAGGAATTGATGCCCGGGACCAGCTCAAGGGGAATCCCCTCCTGCTGCATCATCTCCAGCATATAGGAAAAGGAGGCGTAAAAGCTCAGATCTCCTTCACACACTACCGATACCTTTTTTCCTCCGGCAAAAGCTTCTTTAATCTGCCGGAAAGTTTCCCTGTAAACTTCTTCCGCATGTGAGCGGTCATCGCTCATGCGGATAAAAAAACCCTGAAGCTTCTCCTGGTCCAGCTGATGATACCGGAGGATCGGCAACACAAAACTTTCCTTTCTGCCATCGCGGAAAAGGGAGCCCGGATAAAAGATGATATCAGATTCCTGCAGGATCCTCAATCCTTTCAGGGTAAGCAGCTCAGGATCGCCGGGGCCTAATGAAATACCGTATACTTTCCCCACCACTTATTCTGCTGTTGGTTTCTTTTTCCGCTTGTATAAAAACAGCTGCCACTTTTCCTCTGCCACACCAGCCTTATCCATTTCGGCCCTGGCCATGGTAAAGAACAGGTCCGAAAGCCTGTTTACATATGCAATTATATAGTCTTCCACACATTCAGGATCTTCCTTCATCAGCGTCACCAGCCGCCGCTCCCCTCTCCTTATCTGGGTGCGGCACACATGGCAAAGGGCAGAAATTTCATTCCCTCCCGGAAGTAAAAAGTAATCGGAAGGAGAGCTTATTCCTGCTTCCATTTCATCCATCCACTGCTCGCAAAATTCTGCCCCATCCACAGGTTTAGGATTAGGGTTTTCTTTATTAGATCCGGATGGGCGGGCCAGGTGCGACATCATATCCATCAGGTCCTTCTGGATGCGGTGCAGATTCGGCTGCCACTCATGGGTTGCCCCCAGCTTTGTTCTCAGGAGGCCAATAGTAGAGTTAGCTTCATCCAGAGCTCCGTTGCATTCAATCCGGGCGGAGTCCTTATCCTCCCTTTTCCCGCCAAAAACACCGGTAGTTCCTTTATCGCCTTTGCGTGTGTATATTTTCATTTTTTAATTAGAGTCAAGAGTCAAGAATCAGGAGCCAGGAAGTTGGGCGTTAAACTTCAAAACCAGGCATTAACAACCAGCCACTAACAACGATCAACCAACAACTAACCCCAGCTTCTCCTCTATGGCTTTGCTGATTTCGTCCAGGTGCAGGTGTTCGCCTATAATTACCAGGCGGGTGGCTTTAAGCTCTTCCGGCTTCCATTTGCGGTCGAAATAGGTTTCGAAGCGGCTGGCCACACCCTGTATTACCATGCGCATGGGTTTACCGGGAACGTTTATAAAGCCTTTAATTCTGTAAATTTCATTTTCGCTTACCAGTTCTTCCAGTGCTTTTACCAGGGTTTGTGGAGTGTGTTCCCCTTTAACCTCAACCACAATGGAATTGATATCCTCATCGTGCTCATGGTCATGGTCGTGACCGTGCTCATGATCATGGTGGTGATGGTCCTCATGGTGGGAGTGGCGGTTATCCACATCGTCTTCTGCTTTCGCCTCTATTCCAAAAAGCACCTCTACAGGTAAGTTACCTTTTACGGCAGAAAGAATTTTTACATTCGGGCGGGTTCTTTTTCCGATAACACTTTTCACCTCCTCAAAGGTGTTTTCATCCACCAGGTCCTTCTTCGTCATTATCACAAGGTCGGCGCAGGAAAGCTGGTCTTCAAATAACTCTTCTATAGATGATTCATGGTCGAGGCTGTCATCTGCCAGTCGCTGTGCCTGTACCTTTTCACGGTCGCAAATCTCTCCCGTTGCCTGTCCCACACTGTCCACAACGGTAATTACAGCATCCACAGTAATCTGTGGTTTAAGGTCGGGCCAGTTAAAAGCTTTTAACAGTGGTTTTGGCAGGGCTAAGCCTGAGGTTTCCACAATTATATGATCGATCTGGTCTTTGCGCTCCATCAGCTCCAGCATGGTTGGCAGAAACTCTTCCTGTACCGTGCAGCAAAGGCAACCGTTGCTCATTTCCACCACATTGCCTTCATCACATCCGCAGTCACTTCCTTTCAGGATCTCTCCGTCAAGCCCCAGCTCCCCGAATTCATTCACAATAAAGGCAATCCGTTTGCCCCCTGCATTGCGGGCAAGGCTTTGAATAAGCGTGGTTTTACCGGAACCAAGGAAGCCGGTAACGATAGTGACAGGTATTTTCCGTTGAGCCATTTCTAAAAAATAAGGATAAATTGTTAAACAGGTTTTGAGTTACAAGGATAACACATTAAGGGTAAATAATAAAGCAAATGCCGCCAATCGTTTAAATAAACCTGCCCGGACTTCTACAAAAGAGCCTTCCTGTTTTTGTATTCCTATTAGAAGCAGCTTCTTTTGGCCTTAAACATAAAGCTGTTTTAAGCCCATTTTTAATTATCGATTTTTGTTCATTTTGATTAATATTACCCCCGTAAAACTTTCAAACGGCAACCAGACCATGACTACAAAGCTTGCGATACATCCTGTTGATAACTCTCTGAGGCCAGCCCTGCAGGACAAAACAGATCAGAAAACAAAACCCCACGGAGCATTGGGCCGGCTGGAAAAACTTGCTGTTGAAATCGGGCTGATCCAGAATACAACTGAACCTGAAATCACTAAACCGGCCATGGTGGTTTTTGCCGGTGACCATGGACTTGCCCGGGCAGGAGTTAGTCCCTATCCTCAGGAAGTTACAAAGCAAATGGTGCTTAATTTCCTGGGTGGTGGAGCTGCCATTAATGTATTTGCAAAGCAAAATGATTTAGCCCTTTATATAGCAGATGCAGGCGTGATGGGAGATTTACCCGACCATCCTCTGCTGATAAAAAAAAAAATTCGGCAGGGGCACGGCCAATATGCTGGAAGGACCTGCAATGGAACCGGACGAATGCCGGAAAGCCATGGAAGCGGGGGGGGATATAGTAAAAACCATTCATCAGCAGGGATGCAATACCATCGGCTTTGGAGAAATGGGAATAGGCAACACCTCAGCTGCGGCTCTCCTGATGAGCTATTTCTGTGCCATTCCTTTAGCCGGCTGCACAGGTTCAGGCACAGGTCTGGACGCCACAGGCATTAGTAAAAAACTGCAGATTTTAGAGAAGGTGCAGGAAAGGCACCAGCATCAGGTCAATTCTCCCCTGGATGCACTGGCCAGCTACGGCGGTTTTGAAATTGCCATGATGTGCGGGGCTTTTATACAGGCGGCAGCCCTGAAAATGGTGGTTTTAGTTGATGGTTTTATTGCCAGCGCTGCTCTTTTGCCCGCTTATGCCCTTCACCCTCAAATCCTTGATTATTGCATCTTTTCCCACCTCTCGAATGAACACGGACACCGGAAAATGCTTGAATATTTTGGAAAGGAACCCGTTTTGCAGCTCGATTTGCGGCTGGGCGAAGGAACAGGCGCTGCACTTGCTCTGCCAATGGTACAGGCAGCTGTAAACTTTTTAAATGAAATGGCTTCTTTTGAAAGTGCCGGAGTGAGCCGGAAAGCCTGATATGGAATATTCCGGAGACAAAATAAAGAAACCATCGGAACTGCAGCTCTTCCTTACTGCAATAATGTTTTACACCCGGATTCCTGTCAGCAGGAATCTGGATTACCGGGAAGAAAGCATGAACCGGAGCATTAAATACTTTCCGCTTGTGGGCTGGATTGTAGGGGGCTTTTCTGCTCTTGTATTTATTGGCCTGAGCTACCTGCCACTGCCACATCCGGTGGTAGTTCTTTTAAGTATGGCTGCATCTGTATGGTTAACAGGGGCCTTCCATGAAGATGGCTTTGCCGATATGTGCGATGGTTTTGGAGGAGGCTGGACCAAAGAAAAAATTCTCGCCATAATGAAAGATAGCCGCCTGGGGACTTATGGAGCCATTGGTCTTTTTATGCTTCTGCTCACGAAATTCTTTCTCCTGCTGGAAATGCCCCGCTACATGGTGCCTTTTGCTTTTATTGCCGGCCACAGCCTGAGCAGGCTAACGGCAGCAAGCTTTTTATTAACGCATCGTTATGTACGGGAAGGTGATGAAAGCAAAGCAAAACCAGTGGCAAAGAAAACAGAACCGGCAATAATGCTGGTGGCAGCTTTATTTGGCCTGCTTCCCCTGCTCCTTTTTCAGCAGGCAGAGTATTTTCTTATTATTTTACCTGTTTATTTTGCGAAATGGCTGTCGGGCCGCTTTTTCACCAAATGGATTGGCGGTTATACCGGCGACTGTCTCGGGGCCACCCAGCAATTAACTGAAGTTATTTTTTACCTTTTCCTGTACTTATTACCATGGATGTTTACCTGATACGCCATTCCGCAGTAGCAGTGGAAAAAGGAATCTGTTATGGCAGAAGTGATGTTGACCTTAAAGAAAGTTGCGGGTTGGAGTTTGAGCTGGTAAAAAAGAAAGTGAAAGGAATTACCGCTGACCAGGTATTCAGCAGTCCTGCGGTCCGTTGCACGCAGCTGGCTCACTATTTAGCCGGTTCCTCCAAGGTAATCCCGGATGAGCGGCTGTGGGAATTGAATTTCGGTGAGTGGGAATTAAAAGCCTGGAATGAGCTGCCAGGGGAACAACTCCGCAACTGGACGGAAAACTATATAACCGGGGCCCCTCCTGCCGGGGAAAGTTATTCCGCCTTATTTACCAGAACTAAAGAGTTCTGGGAGGAAAATATAGCCACCAGTGATAAGCCCGTTATCTTTATTATCACCCACGGCGGAATAATCAGGAGCATCCTTTCTTATATACTGGAAATCCCTCTCCATAAATCCTTTTCCCTGCAGGTGGACCTTTGCAGCGTAAGTAAAGTGGTATTGGCAGGAGGCTTCAGCAGTATTGGATTTGTGAACAGATAGATATGGCGCTTTGCCTGATGCTTACCTGAATTAAACCCCTTATTCAATTTGCCCGTGAATAATGTCAGGTCAAAAAAAAGCCGGCATGGAAATCAGGCCGGCTTATTGGTTGCGTTAGTTAATAAAATGATCTTTTAAGCTGTTTGCAGTTCAATGATAGTGATTTCGGGAAGAATTCCTATCCTGCCAGGATAACCGAGGTACCCAAACCCCCGATTAACATATAGGTACTGGTTATCCTGTTGGTAGAGATCCGCCCATTGTGGATACATATACTGGGCCGGACTCCACTTAAAGCCTCCAATTTCTATGCCAAACTGCATTCCATGGGTGTGCCCCGAGAAAGTAAGATCGATATCTTTATAATAAGGCCTTACTTCGAGGTCCCAGTGGCTCGGGTCGTGGGAGAGCAACAGCTTCACAGGAATACCTTCCGTTCCCCGGTGAGCCTTCTCCAGTTTTCCATATTTAGGAAAACGTCCCTTTCCGTAATTTTCCACCCCTAAAACAGCAATGGAATCCCCTCCCTCTTTCAATATTTTATGTTCGTTCATCAGGAGGGTCCATCCCATAATTTTATGGGCTTCCATCAGGTCGGCCAGATTTTTCTTTTTGGCTGCGGCACTGTCCCAGCTGACATAATCACCATAATCATGGTTTCCTAAAGTTGAATATACTCCCAGCGGAGCACTTATTTTACCGAAAATATCAATATAATCCTTCACCTCGGTGGCAACATTATTCACAAGGTCGCCGGTAAAAAACACCATATCAGCTTTTTCGGCCTGCAGCATTTCTATACCCCCTTTAACCGCTGTTTTATTGAAGAAACTCCCGCTGTGTATGTCCGACAGCTGTCCTATCCTGATACCATCGAAACTCTTCGGCAGGTTGGGGAGCTTAATTACTTTGCGGTGAACACGGTAATCATGAGCGCCCGAAAGAATTCCTATTCCCATAGTGGCGATGGGAACCGCCGTGGCAATAAGAGAAGTTTTAGTTAAAAATTCCGAACGGGAAATTTTACCCGGTTCAGTTGCTACTGCTTCACCGGCCAGAGGCTCGCCCTCCTGAGGTACAGAAATGGAACCTTCTTTAGCTATACCAAGCTTAGCACCTGCCCACTGGAGCAGTCTCCAGAAATCGTCGAGCAACAGAAAAATACTGCCAAACATTTTAGATACCACATGGGCAAAAATCCAGAATAAGGCAAATTGCCTGAAAAGCTGACTGGTGGTTTTAAGGTCCGTAAAGTTGTAAAGGAAAAATATTCCTATTGTAACGGCAGATCCTCCCCAGTACAGTGCGTACACCACCTTTCTTGTAACAGGACTACTATCGTCCAGCAGCACCTTTACTGCCTGAAATACATAGAGGTCTAGCAGGAATATACCCAGTGCCACAAACCCCAAAAACAAACCTCTGCTCATTATTATACTATTTGTACATAAAAAAGCTCCCGCAAGTGATTACCTGCAGGAGCTTTTACTAACCAAACTAAACTAAACCTTACTAAAACGATACTTCATTTTATCGGCCAGTAAATACATTACCGGCACAATTACCAATGTTAAGAAGGTAGCAAATACCAGGCCAAAAATCACAGTCCAGGCCATAGGCCCCCAGAAAATTGCATTATCTCCTCCCATGTAAATTTGCGGATCGAAATCCGATAACAGGGTTTCGAAATTGATATTCAGGCCAATAGCCAGTGGAATCAAACCTAAAACCGTGGTAATAGCTGTAAGTAATACAGGCCGCAACCTTGTTTTACCTCCATCAATAATACTGTTTAACAGCTCATCATAAGGCAAACGGCCTCCTTCTGCAATACCCAGTTCCTGCCTGCGGCGCTGCCTGATAAAATCTGTATAATCTATCAGTACAATGGCATTATTTACCACCACACCAGCCAGGGATATAATTCCTATACCCGTCATTACCACCACAAAACTCATATCAAATATTACCAGCCCCAGGAAAACCCCGATGGTACTAAGCACAACAGAGGCCATAATGATCAAAGGAGTTACCACTGAATTAAATTGCGCTACAATAATCAGGAAGATCATGAATACAGCAATCATCATAGCATTCCCAAGGAATGCAGCTGACTTAGCCTGCTCTTCCTGTTCACCTCCGAATTTAAGCTCATAGCCTTCCGGAATATCCATATCGGCTATTACTTCCTGAATTTGCTGAACCGTTTCATTGGCATTATACCCTTCATTCACATTTGAGAATATCGAAATAACACGGTCAAGATCTTTCCTGCGAACAGATCCGTAGGTGGACGAATACCTGACATCTGCAACCGCAGAAATCGGGATCTGGCGCATCTGGCCGGTAGTTGTTCTGAAGGTGATGCTCCTGTTAATCAAAGATTCAAGATCATACCGGTACCTGTCTTCCAGGCGAAGCTGTATCGGATATTCATCTTCCCCTTCTTTAAATTTACTTACCTCCAGACCAAATATGGCGGTACGAAGTTCCTGTGCAATCCTGCTGGTTGACAAGCCATACCTGCGGGCTTTTTCACGGTCAATATCTATTAAAACTTCAGGCTTTCCTGTTTCTAGGTCTGTTTTCAACTCTTCAATACCGGCAATACCTGCACTGTTAATTTCAGCAATTATATTTTCAGTAAGAGCGATCAGTTTTTCATAGTTCTCACCGCTCACTTCAAGGTTAATAGGTTTACCCACAGGAGGACCACTCCGGTTTTTTTCTACAGTTATTTGCGCACCAGGATATTTATTTGCTTCCTCCCTGATCATTTCCAATAATTTAACCGTAGACACTCCTCCCCTGTCCTGATATTCAACAAAAGAGACCGTTATCTTCGCTTTATGAGGGGTTACTCCCGGCTGGGGACCTGCTCCGGGATCTGAGGCTCCTGCACCGACATTTGCCACTATGGATTCCACCACATCCTCATAAGGCTCCATCAGTTTAATGATTGCCCGCTCAAGACGTTTTGTTAAATCATTAGTTGCTTCAATATCGGTACCTATAGGCTTTTCAATAAATACATTCACATAAACCGGTTCATTGGCCGGAAAAAACTCCACTTTAGGTGCTTTCGCAATAAACAAGCCAATAGAAAACACAAGCAGAAGCACTGTGCCAAAAAACAGAAAATAAGGTCTTTTTCCTGTCAGTGCCATTTTTAAGGTAGAGTAATACCCGTTCTCCAGTTTAACCAGAAGAATATTCTGGAACCAGTCAACAGCAGGATCCAGCGCATATACATTGAACGGAATAAGTAAAGCCAGTAACATTAACAGATTACCGACTGTGGTATTTCCTGCCACATAAAAAAGTATGGCGACCACAACCAGCACTCCCACCCAAATCCAAAGCTTCTTCCTGTTCTTTACCTTCTCCTCTTCATGCGATTTCATGAATATGGCTGTTAAAACAGGGTTTACCACCAGAGCCACAAATAAAGAAGAAGACAGTACTATAATAAGGGTAACCGGAAGATAACGCATAAACTCCCCTATAATACCACCCCAGAAAGCAAGCGGCACAAAAGCAGCAAGTGTGGTAGCTGTGGAAGTAATAATAGGCCAGGCCACTTCTCCCACCCCTTCTTTTGCTGCCTGTATGTTACTGTAACCTTCCTGTTTAAGACGATAAACATTTTCCACCACCACAATACCATTATCCACCAGCATACCAAGTGCCAGTATCAGCGAAAACAGCACGATCATGTTAATGGTAATCCCCAGCGCATTCAGCAACATAAAGGCCATGAACATGGAAAGCGGAATTGCAATACCCACAAATAGGGCATTTCTTAAACCAAGGAAAAACATGAGTACAAGCACTACCAGTAAAACACCTAAAACAATGCTGTTCTCCAGGTTCGAAACCTGGTTTCTTGTGTTTTTAGACTGGTCATTGCTTACAGTTACCTTCAAGTCTGCAGGGAACCGGTTCTGCTCCGCATTGGCAATAATGGTCTTGATCTTATCTGCTGCTTCAATAAGGTTTGATCCTGCACGCTTTTTTACCTCCAGTGTTACTACAGGAAGTAAGCTTTCGCGGGAGTAGCTTTCGCGTTCCTCATAAGTATCAGATACAGTAGCTACGTCACTCAGGTAAACAATCCTGTTATCCTGATCTTTGATAATAATACCGGAAATATCCTCCACGCGGTTAAACTCCCCCTGTACCCTTAATGAACGGCGAAAATCATTGGCCAGAATATTACCACCCGACATAGTTACGTTTTCTGCCTGCACCGCAGTGGCTATATCGTTAAAGGTAACATTCATTGCCTCCATCCGGAAAGGATTAGCGTCTATTCTTATTTCACGCTCCAGAGCTCCTCTCAAATCTGCACTGGTAATTTCAGACAGCTGCTCCACTTCGTCCTGAAGATACTCGCCATAGGTTTTGAGTTCATCAAGACTGTAATCTCCGGAAATATTTATAAACATAATAGGCATTTCCGAAAGATCCACCTCCTGTACATTAGGCTCCTGATCGAGGTCGTTTGGCAATTCAGACTTTGCCTTATCAACTGCATCCTTGGTATCCTGCAAGGCTTTGGAAACTTCCACCTCCGGGTTGAACTCCACCACAATAATGGAAAAGTCCTGAATGGAAGTAGAGGTAATATTCTTTATTCCGTTTATAGATTTCAGCTCCTTTTCAATTGGCCTCGTAATAAGGTTTTCAATATCTATGGGAGAGTTACCGGGATAAGGGGTATTAATATATGCCGTAGGAATTACAATTTCAGGGAAATTCTCCTTTGGCATGGAACGGTAAGCTACTATTCCCATTATTGCTATAAGAATGGAAAGAATAACTACGCTGGTACGATTATCCACGGAAAGCGAGCTAAGCCCGAATTCCCGTTTTACCTGTTTATTATTATTTTGTTGTGTGTTTTCCATTAGATGTTTTCAGCGATGGATTTTCAATTATTTAACGGCAAGTCCTTCTTCACTTTCGGTAATCCTTAAATTCATGCCATCCACTACTTCACGGAAACCCTGTTCGATCAGGACATCATTCGCATCAAGTCCGCTTTCAACAAGGGTCTGGTTTTCGTAAGTAACCCCTGTTTCGATGTGTTTCTTCCTGGCCTGCGGAACCTCCTTATTTTTATCCACCACATAAACATAAGGTCCTTTTCCATCCCGCTGAATAAGGTTGGTTGGAACAACAATGGCATTATCACGCTCAAAGTTCTTTACCTTTAACACTGCAAGCAGGTTTGGCTTCAGGAGGTCGTTGTCGCCGGGAAGGCTTGCTTCAATGGTAAAGGTGCGGTTACTCTGGTTTATTACCTGCCCTACTGATACTAAAGTACTTTCTATGGTTTTATTCAGTGAAGGAAAGGTTATCTCCACCTCATCGCCCTGTTTGAACTGGCCTATATATTGCTCCGAAACACTCGCCTTTACCTTCATATCCTGCAGGCTGACCAGGCGGACTAAAGGAGCACCCGGCGAAGCCATTTCTCCCTGGCGGGCCATTATTTCTTCCACAGTACCGCTGAACGGTGCCTTTACCACAGACTGGCTCAGCTGGGTTTGCAGGGTGGCCAGCTGACGCTCCAAAGCTTCTTTCCTGTTGCGGGCTTCCAGAAACTGTACTTCGGTACCAATATTCTGCTCCCAAAGATTTTTCTGACGCTCAAAAACGGTGGAAGCCAGCTGGTATTGGGTTTTTACTTCTTCAATATTATTGCGAAGCACATCGGCATTTATATTCAGGAGCACCTGCCCTGCCTGCACACGACGACCTACTTCCACCGGTATACTGGTAATCCTGCCTCCGGTTTCGGCACTGATGGTAACATTTTTATCAGATTCCACTTCACCACGAACCTCCACAAAGTGCTCAAAATCTTTCTGAATAACCGGTGTGGTGGTTACCAAGGCGGCACGGCGGTTGGATTTAGCAAAAGCAGTATCTTTGGCAGCAATTTCCTGCTCAAGCTGGCTTATTTCGGCTTTCAGCTCCTGCATTTTTGCTTTTTTTTCTGAAAGCGCTTCTTTCTTCTCCGCAAGGTCATTTTTTTCCTGACAGGCCGTGGCTAACAGCGACAGCATTAAAAAGGAAAGGATAATATTCTTTTTCATGATTTGATAAGTTCTGATTTAGTTGTTGTTGTTGTTGAGGAGAGATCCTGTTGCTTTCCGGTAAGAAACTCTGGCAACAAGTGCATTATAAAGGGAATTGAAATAATTAGTTTCTGCTGTTTTGAAGGCATTCTCAGCTTCTATTACTTCAAGATTACTACCTACACCTTCCTGATATTTTATTTTGGAAACACGGTAAACTTCCTGAGCCAGTTCCATATTTTCCCTCTGTGAAGCGAGGCTTTGGATGCTGTTTTGCATCTCAACGCGGGCTCTTTCAATTTCAAGATCAATGGAATTTCCAAGGTTTACAAGTTGATTCTGTACCTGCTGCCTTTCTAACCTGCCTCTTTTAATTCTATTCGCTTTGAGCATTCCATCAAAAATGGGCACAGTAAGATTTAAACCAACAGAAGCAAATTCATTCCAGGTATTGGCATCAATAATAGTGGTTTCTCCGGTATCAGGATTTCTGTTTACTATATCCGGGGTTTCGCGAAACAGGCCTTTGAATTCAGCTCTACCCGCGTTATAGCCGAAATTGGCAAAAGCTGATAAGCGTGGTAAATACTGTGCCTGATTATTTCTGATTTCCAGTGAAGCTAATTCCTCATTTACTTGTAATTGCTGATATTCAATCCGCTGAGCATATGAAAAATTGTCAGGATTTGTATAATCTTCACTAAGGGAAAAATCGTCAATAGACTGGGTTAAGGTTATAGGGGTGCTTTGTGGCACTCCCATCTGGAATTTTAACATACTTAAATTTATACCCAGAGACCTTTGAACATTATCAAATTCTGTTCTTACATTATTTAAATTCACTTTCACCCTTTGCACATCTATAATTTCCGCAAATCCCTGCTCATTCATTGCCTTCGTTTCCCTATACAAAGAATCCAGTCTCTGAATATTAGCATTTAAAAGATTTGAACGGGCTTCGGCAACAAGTGCTCCATAATAGGCAAGAGAAACGCCCTCCGCCACATCAATTTCAGCCCTTTTCTGGCCTTTCTCCGCTAATGATTTATACACTTTAGCAGCCTGTAAACCAACAAAATAAGAACCATCAAAAAGTAACTGGGTAAGCCTTACACTCCCGTTTGCCTGATAAGGGATACCAAAGCGTACCGGGAAATACAAATCCTCCGGAGCTGTAGGATCCTGAAACCTGGCTGGAATAAAAGAAGTCGGAACAGCCACATTATAAGTAAATTCTCCACTTGCGGAAATCTGGGGTAAGCCTTGTGATAAGGTTTCTCCAACCTGTGCCTGAGCAATTTGCCTGTTAAGTGCTTCATTCTTAACATTTACATTGTTTTGAATTGCATATTCAATGCACTCTTCCAAAGTGAATGACTCCTGCTGCTGCTGTGCAAAGGCGCCACCCGCAAGGTGCAACCCCGGCAACAATAGCAAAAACACCTTTTTAATTAATGATTTCATTTGTATCGGTTGATTTTGAGTAATTTTTATATAATTCTTTCCCTTCTTCTGTAAGGATCCCGTTTATAAAATTGGAAAGAAGCTGCATTTGAACTTCGGTAAAATCAAAGCGGTCCCTGGGGAAGGCTTCCTCATCAAAAGGCAGCTGTATCTGTTCCATTCTCATTATTCCAAGAATCTCCGGATCAATTTCCTTCCTGAAATACCCCTCGTCCACTCCTTTTTTTAAAATATTTACAATGGATTTTAAAAACACCTCCTGCTTATAATGCAGGTAAATTTTCCAGGCATCAGGAAAATAGCGTTTAAGATCCTGGAGAGCTCCGGGGTCTACCGTGGCCACATGCTGCCGCAATTTTTTATTGGTATTTACCAGAAGCTCCACCACATTTTCCGCCTCCCCTTCAAGGGATTGAATCTGGCAGCATTCATGCCGGAGATACTCTTCTGTTGCCGAGCAGACAATTTCATTTTTATCCTTAAAAAACTGGTAAATTGTTTTTTTGGAGATGGCCATTTCGCGTGCAATGTCATCCATAGTCACGCGTTTAAAGCCATACTTTACAAAAAGCTCTTTAGCAGTTGTTATTATATTTTCCTTCACTTTCTCTCTTCTGTATTTTCAGGATGCAAAACTATGGAAACTTTAGAGTTTTACAAAGTTTCCGGTGTTAAGGTTCCAATAATTTTTATGGAGTTTTATTTTAAATGATAAGTGGTTATTTTTATTTACCAGTGTAATTAATATAATGAGATACCTGACGAAAGAATTAAAATACAAAGGAGCAGTATTACATTATGCCATTTATCAGGGAGGGCCCAAAACCCTTCTGGCTTTCCACGGGTTCGATCAGTCTTTCAGCCATTTCAGTCAACTGGCAAATGTGCTGTCGAAGGAGTATACTGTCTACAGCATTGATCTTTTTTATCATGGAGGCAGCATCTGGCCCGATAGCAGCAAGCCTGTGACCAAAGATTTCTGGAAAGCTTTGATGACTGAATTCTTCGAAATACATCGGATAGATGAGTTTTCCCTGGCCGGTTTCAGCCTCGGCGGAAAGTTTGTCCTGGCAACCTTCAATGCGTTTCCGGAAAGGACCAGATCTATTCTTTTTATTGCTCCTGATGGAATCCGGACCTCTTTCTGGTACAGCCTTGCCACCTGGCCCGGCTGGGCACGTAAATATTTCCAGCGCATGATAGCAAAGCCTGAGCCTTTTTTTAAATTACTTGACACTTTAAAAAAACATCAGGTGGTAGACGAAAGCGTTTTACGGTTTGCCCATTATCAGATGGGATCTAAGCACCAGCGCGAAAAGGTATACAATACCTGGGTAATGAGCAGAGAGCTTAAATTTAACATGGCTAAAACAGCAGACCTTATAAACCGGCACAACGTAAGGATAAGCATGTACCTTGGCCGCTTCGATAAACTGATGACAGAAAAAGGAATGACCAGCTTATTAAAGCATGTTAAGGAATATGACCTTCAGGTACTGGAAACCGGCCACGCCATGCTTATAGATAAAGTAGCCCGGCACATAAAAACTTTTTAATCCGATTATGCGGATACTTATAGCACCGGATAAGTTTAAAGATTCCCTTACAGCCATGGAGGCAGCCAAGGCTATTGAGAAAGGAGTAAAATCAGCTCTTCCTGATGCAGAATGCATTTTACTACCGCTGGCTGATGGCGGGGAAGGTACGGCTGCACTTTTGACATCGCTCTGCGGAGGCATAAGCCTTACCACTATGGCAAATAACCCTTTACAAAACCCGATAAGGTGTACCTGGGGCTATGTTAAAAATGAACAGCAAGGCTTTATTGAACTGGCAGAGGCTTCCGGCCTGCAGTTACTGCCGGAACATTTAAGAAATCCCTTGAATACTTCGACTTACGGCACCGGCCAGCTGGTTAAAGCAGCTGTAGATAAAGGGGCAAAAACCTTAATAATTGGCCTGGGAGGCAGTGCCACTAATGATGGTGGAACCGGCATGGCTGCCGCTTTAGGATATCGTTTTTTTGACAAAAACGGAAAGCTTATAAAAGTACCGGCAGGCAGGGATCTGATAAACATCAGAAATATTGATACAGCAAAAGTACATCCGGATCTGCTAAAACATGATTTCCTGATAAAAGGAGCCTGCGATGTTACCAATCCGCTGTTAGGTCCGGAAGGGGCTGCCTATACCTTCGCGCGACAGAAAGGCGCAACAGAAAAGATGCTCCCTGTTCTGGAGGAAGGAATGGAGAACCTTGCATTGGTAATAGAAAAAGGGCTGGGCATGAAGGTGGCAGAAAGGGAAGGCAGCGGGGCGGCAGGTGGAGCCGGGGCAGGAGTACTTGCCTTTCTGCAAGGAAAGCTTTGCAGCGGCGCTGAGCTGATCCTGGATTACAGCAAATTCCGGGAGCAATTAAAGCACGCCGACTTCCTTATTACAGGAGAGGGAAAAATGGATGCTACCAGCCTGCAGGGAAAGCTTATCGGGAAATTATGCAGCCTTGGCTCTTCCGCAAATGTACCCGTGGCTGCTTTCTGCGGAAGCAGTGAGCTGCCGGCTGAATATTATATTAATAATAATTTAAAGGCAGTTATACCTGTTTCCTTAAAGGAATGCAACCTCAGGGAAGCCCTGCTGAATGCCCACAATAACCTGGTAACCGCCACCCGATCTTTTTTTAATGAGTACAAACAAACTTTTGAGTACAGGCAAAAAAAAGACTGCTCATAAAGAACAGCCTTTCTCTTAAAGAAGCTCCAGGCAAGCCTCTGCATTTATTTATTAACAGTTAAGCGGATTATACAACACCTAATACTACTAATACTGAGTAAATAACACCCGGAAGTACACCAAGTAAGGTCAGGATTAAGCTTATCCAGAATTTATTATTAATTTCACCCTGATGAATAAACACACCTAATGGAGGAAGTAAAAACGCAAGGATAAGGGCAAGGATGTTTACAGCGCCACCCCTGTCCTGTAAAGGATCCATAGTATTGGCATAAGCCGGCAGGTCTTTGGTATACTCAGCCAGATTAATTCTTTTAATTTCTCTTCTTAAAGCACGCTTTTCTTTACGGCTCATGTTTGCAACCCGTTCTTTTACTTCTGCAATTGCCTGCTCACGACGCTCAGTAAACTCAACTTCATCAACAACTTTCACATCAGTCATTACTTTTTTGAGTGCAACTGCTTCAGGCAGTGCATCTGAACTCACTTCTGCGGCACCGGAGGTTTCAGCTGTTTCTTCTGTCTTATCTTCCTCTTCCAAAGCTAATAAAGGCTCGTCGGCTTTAACACTTTTAGAATAGTTCGATGGCCCGTGTTGGGAGGGTGCGAAATGAGCTCCGTATTTAGTGGTGGAGCAGGAGGAAAAGAGGCAGATAACTGCCAGACATAAGATACCCCAGTAGTAGTTGAATTTTTTCATAAGTCAGAAAAGTTTTGGTTATAAATTGAATTGGTTTTATAACAGCAGTAATTTGAAAATGTTAAAATTTACGCTAAAGAATGCCCATAAATAGATTTAAGAAATAACTTCTTCTTACCAATAAAAAGCATGTAAAGCCTATCATAAGATTAATGGGGAATGTTTCTATTGAATAAACAGCTGCAATTTGACCTTTCAGGAGGCATGGATTTATATCAGGATTTCATGAGTAATAGCTACTTTTTAAGCACAGGCCTCTCCTGGCGGACAAAAATTTTATAGTTAAATAAATTATAAATCAGCCGGTTAGGTCGAAATCAGAAAAAAGGTTCAATCTTTTTGTTTTTAAGTGTTGCATGGAAGAAAATGACCTCCTATATTTGCATCACAATATCGGAAACGCCGGTAAGAATCTTGAAAGATTGATAAAAATAAGCAATAAAAATTTGCTTCTAAAGTAGAAATGACTACTTTTGCAACGCAAATTTAAAAATACTGCCCGATGGTGTAACTGGCAACACGTCTGATTTTGGTTCAGAAGAGTCTAGGTTCGAGCCCTAGTCGGGCAACTAAAGTACAATCCCGATCTGTTAAGCTCGGGATTATTTGTTTTAAAGCGATTATAGTCACCTGCAATCCTCCCCTGCCATGTCTACTGTAAAAATTTTCTCCGGTTCCTCCTCCCGATATCTGGCTGAAAAAATCGCAGAATCATACGGACAACCGTTGGGAAACTTAGTGATTCAAAAATTCAGCGATGGTGAAATGTCACCCAGCTTTACTGAATCTGTAAGGGGAAGTGATGTTTTTATTATTCAGTCCACCTTCCCTCCTGCGGATAACATGATGGAGCTTCTGCTCATAATAGATGCAGCTAGGAGAGCCTCTGCCGCTACCGTAGTGGTGGTAATGCCATACTTTGGTTATGCAAGGCAGGACAGAAAAGACAAGCCAAGGGTGGCTATCGGAGCAAAACTTACCGCCAACATATTAATGGCAGCAGGTGCAAACCGGATTATGACCTTCGACCTGCATGCAGGTCAGATACAGGGGTTCTTCGATGTTCCTGTTGATCACCTTGATGGCTCCGCAATATTTGTTCCTTACCTTCAGTCTTTACAGCTTAAGAATATGCTGTTTGCCTCCCCGGATGTTGGAGGTGTAACAAGGGCAAGAGCTTACGCCGGTTATTTTCATACCGAAATGGTGGTATGTGATAAGCACCGTAAAAGAGCAAATGAAATAGCTTCGATGCAGATTATAGGTGATGTGGAAGGGGCAGATGTGGTCCTGGTAGATGATATGGTGGATACAGCAGGCACAATCTGCAAAGCCGCCAATATTATTATGGAGAAAGGGGCGAATTCAGTACGGGCTATATGCACCCACCCTGTGTTATCGGGGAATGCATATGAGAATATTAATAATTCAGTACTGGAAGAACTGGTGGTAACGAACACCATTCCACTGAAAGGTGAGAGCGATAAAATAAGGGTTCTATCAGTAGCCGACCTCTTTGCAGGAGCCATAGCCAAGCTGCAGACCCATGGTTCCATCAGCTCCCTTTTTATTTAACAAGTAACTATTCACAATTTATATTAAACAATTTATGAAAACTGTAGAGATTATAGGGTTTAAAAGAGCAAATCTCGGAAAGAAAGTATCGAAAGATTTACGTTCAGAGGGCAATGTACCATGTGTAATGTATGGTGGCAAAGAACAAATTACCTTCTATGCGCCAATGATTCTTTTCCGCGACCTGGTTTACACTCCTGATGCCCACATGGTAGACCTGAATATTGAAGGAACTGTTTATAAATGCATCCTGCAGGACATTCAGTACCACCCGGTAAGTGAATATATTCTTCATGCCGACTTCCTTCAACTGTTTGAAAACAAGCCGGTTAAAATGGATATTCCTGTTAGATTTGAAGGAACCTCCCCTGGTGTTATTGCTGGTGGTAAAATGATTACTAAATTACGCAAAATCACTGTTAAGGCGCTTCCTGCGGATATGCCTGATTTTATCCCTGTGGATATCAGCAAACTTGCGCTTGGTAAGTCTGTTAAAGTGAGCGAAATTAAGCCTGAGAACTACGAAATACTGAACAGCCCGCTAAACTCTATTGCAACTGTTGAAATTCCAAGAGCACTTCGCGGTAAAACTGCCGGTGCAGAGGAATAATAAAAACTTCAAAATAAATTTTAAATCCTGCCGGTTTACCACACTGGCAGGATTTTTTTGTTAATACTAAAAAGCACATTTACTCATGAAATATCTGGTTGCAGGCTTAGGAAATATTGGCGCAGAGTATGAGCTGACCCGCCATAATATCGGTTTTCTTACCCTCGACCGCCTGGCGGATCAGGAAGGGCTGAGCTTTAGTACTGAACGATATGCGTTCAAAACCGAATGGAAGCATAAAGGACGAAGTATACACCTGATAAAACCTACAACTTATATGAATCTTAGCGGGAAAGCCATCAATTACTGGCTGCAGGAATTAAAAATTCCCAAAGAAAACCTGCTGGTGATCGTGGATGAAATTGCTCTGCCGTTCGGGAAATTACGCATGCGTGCAAAAGGCTCCGCAGCCGGCCATAACGGCTTAAAAAATATTGAAGCAGTAACAGCTGGTGCAGATTATGCCCGGCTTCGCTTTGGCATTGGTGATAATTACCGCCAGGGCCAGCAGGTGGATTATGTGCTCAGCAACTTCACCAGGGAAGAAATGGACCAGCTTCCGGAAGTTATGGATAAAGCAATAGAAATGGTAAGCGGCTTCTGCACTATCGGTATACAAAGAACGATGAACCAGTTTAACGATTAAATTATTTCATGCAGAGGGTCGCTGGCTTCTTCCTCTTTTTTACATTGTTGATTAATTCTTAAAATATATTTCCAGGAGCCCCATTACCAAAGCACTTCGGATTAATTAATCATCTTACATACATAATAAAATTATGTATGTAAGATGAAGATATGTCGAAAGAATTTTAAGGTAATACTGCCATCGATCAAATCCGATATGTATGCATGCAGCCTCTTTAAAATTATATGGTATATTAAATATATATGTAATACCCTTATGTATATAAATTTATTATATTTAGGAATGGATAAGAAATTATTAAAAGGAAGCCTCAGCACCATTGTTCTTGAGCTCATCCGCCGCGACGGCAGCATGTATGGATATGAAATTACTCAAAAGGTCCGCCGCCTCTCAGACGGGCAAATACGTATTACCGAAGGTGCCCTCTATCCCACCCTCCATAAACTCGAACAACAGGAATTTTTATCCACCAGAACAGAAATAGTAGACGGGAGAGCCCGGAAGTACTACTATGTTACAGAAGAAGGGGCAAAAGAGAATGAAAAAAGGTTAAAGGATACTGCTGACTTTATAATTATTCTCCGGAAAGTTTTGCAACTGGAATAATTGTACCGGCTACTCCTGCTGTTATTTTCAGCTCCCAACCGGCACCTCAGCTTCCATTTATATAATCTCTTCCCCCCTCTCTTTTCCCTGTATAAAATACAGAAGGCATAAAAAAAGGCCTGTGCTCCTGAGAAGGAACCAGACCCTTTATTGTTGTATAATTAAAGCCTGAGCTCACTGCAACTTAAAAATTGTAACTTAAACCGGCAAACCAGGTGCTGCCATTCCGGTCGGTAGCATAAAACTCCCGGGTATTTTGGTTCAACAGGTTTCTACCTCCTCCAAATACCGTAAGTTTATCATAAACAAGATAAGAGGCTTTAGCATTTAGCAGCATCTTTCCCCTAATCTCACCCTCATTATTTTCAAAGCTTAAATCCTGCATGTGATAATGGGTTTGACTGCTAAAGAAGTAAGAGGAGGTATTAAAATTCAGGCGGCTGAAAGGAGCATAATTCACAAACCATCCTCCAAAGAAAACAGGTGTGCTTTCGTGGTCTTTTTCAGCAGGAGCATTGAATTGCGGGCTGTTATAGAAGTCGAAGTTCCGGAGCCTTGTTTTCTGTAAAGTTATAAACGGACGTACCTGCCACTGCCTGTTGGGCAATCAGTTAACAGAAGCGGTAAGGCCCAGCTGATGTGCAGTAACCGGCAGCGATTGGTTTTGGTATTCTGCAAGTACCATTCCATCAGGAAGAACATCAAATTTGCCTGTTGCCACCAGGTTCAGAGGGTGAGCAAGTTTCTGGGTAAACAAACCTAAATCAGCCTGGAGGTTTCCTTTTAACTGCGCACGAACTCCTATTTCTGTTTGGGTATTGCTGGTAGGCTCCACACCTGGGTTTACCACTGCATGCTTCCTGCCAGCAAACATGCTCTCCTGAGATTTTTCATCGTTTTTCAAACTTTTTATATAACTGCAAAGGTATAGCCATAAAAAGATGCAGGAGCAGATATCTTCTTCCTTTCATTGCAGATGTAAGCCTGGCACTCAGGAAGCTTTTAATAACGCTCCCTTCATAACAACAAATTATCTACAAAATATTGTACTCTTCAAGGAAAACAAAGATGAGGACTAAAAAAATGAAATAGAGGAACAAATTACGTTCATTTTGGAATCAACCCATTCATTTACAGACTATAACATAAAAGATTATCAAGTAAACAGAAATTCAATTTTGATGTTTGAACACCAGTATTTAAATCCTGTTTTATTACTATTGGTATGTACCTCTTGAAAATCAGGAAGGATTCCTTTAGCAGTACTGATTATACTTAAAAACTCTATGGAATTAAAACAAAACATATCTGGCAGATACTCAATAATACAATCTTAAACCTTTGATAAACAATCTCTGGCAGTGAAATAAAGCATTTCATGTAATGTATTTTTAATAACAAAAATAAAATTTATGTTATTTTAACCTTTCGGTAATATATTTTTTTCTTAAAAACTTATATTTCCTCTGTTTCATATCTTTTCAGGAAATGAAATTCTTCAGTTTTTCAGGTGCATGTACAAAAAAAGGGACAGCGCTTTACCATCCCTTTTTCCTATAATAAAACAAAAGCAGGAAGATTAACTTACTCCTGATCCATCCGCCACCTTCTTACCTGGCAATACAAATGTAAGGCTGCCGTCACTGTCTTCGGCCATAAGAATCATTCCCTGCGATTCAATACCCATTATAGGCCTCGGCGCAAGGTTTACCAGCACACTCACCTGCTGCCCGATAATCTTCTCCGGCTCAAAGTACTGCCCTATTCCGCTTACAATTGTTCTTTGGTCTATACCTGTGTCAACCTTTAGCTTTAACAGTTTTTTAGATTTTTTTACCTTTTCTGCTTCCAGTATGGTCCCTATTCTGATGTCCATTTTCATGAAATCGTCATAAGTTACCTCACCTTTAGCAGGAGCCGCTTTTATGTTTTCAGCTTCGTTTGCTGCTTTGGTATCTTCAAGTTTCTTAACCTGCTCCTCTACCTTCTGGTCTTCAATCTTTTCAAAAAGCAGCTGTGCCGCTTCCAGCTGGTGCCCTTCCTGCAACAAATCAGTACGGCCGGCCTCGCTCCAGTAAAGATCACTTAAATTTAACATTTTCTGCAGTTTATCCATGGCAAAAGGAATAAACGGAGCGGCAACAATTGTAAGGTTAGCGGCTATTTGCAGGCCAAGGTTCATAATGGTCTTCACCCTTTCCGGGTTTTCCTTAACCAGCTTCCAGGGCTCCGTATCAGCAAGGTACTTATTACCTGCTCTGGCCAGTTCCATCATGGTATTTAAAGCTTCCCTGAACTTATATTGCTCAATATTTTCACCGGTCTGGGCAGGCAACTTCTTTATTTTGGCTATCAGCTCATTGTCAATATCGAACAACTCCCCTGCAGCAGGCACTTTACCATCATAAAATTTATGGGTAAGTACAAGTGCCCTGTTAACAAAGTTACCCAGGATTGCCACCAGCTCGTTATTGTTCTTGGCCTGGAAATCTTTCCAGGTAAAATCATTATCCTTGGTTTCAGGAGCGTTGGCACAAAGCGCATAGCGTAAAACATCCTGCTTTTCCGGGAACTCCTGCAGGTACTCATGTAACCACACTGCCCAGTTACGGGAGGTGGAAATTTTATTTCCTTCCAGGTTGAGGAACTCATTGGCAGGCACGTTTTCAGGCAAAATAAAATCTCCATGGGCCTTTAACATTGCCGGAAAAATAATGCAGTGGAACACTATATTATCTTTCCCTATAAAATGAACCAGGTTTGTATCCTCATCCTTCCAGTATTCTTCCCAGGATTTTCCTGATTTTTCAGCCCAGTCCTTGGTAGCTGAAATGTAGCCTATAGGAGCATCAAACCACACATAAAGCACTTTGCCTTCTGCTTCTTTCAGGGGAACAGGTACTCCCCAGTCAAGGTCGCGGGTTACCGCTCTTGGCTGCAGCCCCTGGTCTATCCAGCTCTTTACCTGGCCATAAACATTACTTTTCCATTCCTTGTGTCCTTCAAGAATCCATTTCCTCAGCCAGCTTTCATAATCATTTAAAGGAAGGTACCAGTGAGTGGTTTTCCGCATTACCGGCTTCGCTCCACTCAACATCGACCGCGGATCCTTCAGGTCCGAAGGACTCAGGGATGTTCCGCAACTTTCACACTGATCCCCGTAAGCCTCTGTATACCCGCAATTAGGGCAGGTTCCTTTTATATAACGGTCGGCCAGAAACTGCCCGGCTTTCTCATCGTAATATTGCTCCGATTCCTTTACCTCAAAAGCATCATCTGCATGAAGTTTTTTGAAGAAATCGGAGGCCGTCTGGTGGTGGACAGGGGCTGAAGTGCGGGAATATACATCGAATGAGATACCAAATTCCCGGAAAGAATCCCCGATAATCCGGTGGTACTTATCTACCACCTGCTGAGGGCTTACCCCCTCTTTTTGCGCCCTAATGGTAATAGGCACCCCGTGTTCATCGGAACCACAAACAAAAAGAACATCCTTCTTTCTGCTCCTGAGGTACCGCACAAATATATCGGCTGGTACATAAACTCCCGCAAGGTGGCCTATATGCACCGGCCCATTGGCATACGGCAATGCTGCCGTTACAGTATATCGTTTACTGGATTTTGACATATCATAAAAAATTTTTCCAAAGGTAAAAAAATATATCCTTTACTTCTGAGGATTACGGCAGAAAAGCCCGGTTTTAAATCCGGAGTCAGTTTAAAATCTTATTAAATACAAAGCCACAAAAAGATCCGTGAACAAAAACACCGGCACTAAGCGGGATAATCCTTAATTTATTATGCTTTCCGGATACTATAATATAAGTAATATTACACGGATAGCGCAAAAAAACCTGAAAACGCGATCTTTTAATATTTTTTTCCTCAAATTCTCTTCCGGCAGGCAGCAAAAAACATAATCCTTCTAAGTTTTTGCCTTTACCTGTATTAACAAATACAAAATTCAGATTGAATTTATGATAAATTATGGAATTAAATTTTACAACCTGATGTATTTATGTTATTCAATTGCGTACCTTTGCGCTTTAAATTCTTAGCAGCATATTATGAGAAGCATCAGAAACGTAGCCATTATAGCCCACGTTGACCACGGAAAGACCACTTTGGTGGATAAAATTATTCATGCATCCAAGCTTTTCCGGGAAAACCAGGAGTCTGGCGACCTTATTCTGGACAACAATGATCTTGAACGCGAACGGGGAATAACCATTTTATCAAAAAATGTTTCCGTTACCTATAAAGAAGTAAAGATCAATATTATTGACACGCCCGGTCACTCCGACTTTGGTGGTGAAGTAGAGCGTGTACTTAAAATGGCAGACGGAGTAATTCTCCTTGTGGATGCTTTTGAAGGTCCTATGCCTCAAACCCGCTTTGTATTAGGAAAAGCACTTGCTTTAGGCCTTAAGCCTATTGTGGTTGTAAATAAAGTGGACAAAGAAAACTGTCGCCCTGACGAGGTTCATGAGCAGGTTTTTGACCTTATGTTCAACCTTGATGCCACAGAACACCAGCTTGATTTCCGTACCCTTTACGGATCGAGCAAAAACGGCTGGATGGCTCACGACTGGAAAAACCCTTCAGAAGACATTACTCCCCTTCTGGATACCATTATTGAAGATGTTCCGGAAGCCCCGAAAAAGGAGGGTGTTCTCCGTATGCAGATTACCTCACTGGATTACTCTGCATTTGTTGGCCGTATAGCTATCGGACGTATTTATCAGGGTGCCATTAAGGAAAACGAAACGCTTGGCCTGACTAAAAAAGACGGCTCAGTAAAGAAAGTTAAAGTAAAAGAATTACAGTTATTCGAAGGACTTGGCAAGCAGAAGGTAAGTGAGGTTGAATGTGGTGAAATTTGCGCTGTAGTAGGTCTTGAAGGATTTGATATTGGTGATACCCTTACCAGCTTTGAAAATCCTGAGCCACTGCCAAGGATTTCAATTGATGAGCCTACTATGAGTATGCTCTTTACAATTAACAATTCTCCTTTCTTTGGCAAAGAAGGAAAATATGTAACCTCACGCCACCTGCGCGACCGTCTTTTCAAAGAAACAGAAAAGAACCTTGCTTTAAGAATTCAGGAAACTTCTTCTGAAGACAAATTCCTGGTTTTCGGACGTGGGATTCTTCACTTGTCTGTACTGATCGAAACCATGCGCCGCGAAGGCTATGAATTACAGGTAGGCCAGCCTCAGGTCCTTTTCAAGGAAATTGACGGACAAAAGCACGAACCAATTGAACACCTTGTGGTGGATGTACCTCAGGAAAGCTCAGGTAAAGTAATTGAACTTGTTACCCAGCGCAAGGGCGAGCTTAAGATTATGGAGCCTAAAGGCGACCTTCAGCACCTGGAATTTGAAATTCCTGCCAGAGGTATTATTGGTCTGCGAAACAACGTTTTAACAGCTACTGCCGGTGAGGCAATTATGACCCACCGCTTCCTTGGCTACCAGCCACATAAAGGAACTATTCCCGGCCGTATCAATGGTTCCCTGATTTCCATGGAAACAGGCCCTGGTACTGCTTATTCAATTGATAAGCTGCAGGACCGCGGAGTATTTTTCGTTGATCCGGGAGAAGATGTTTATATGGGTCAGGTAATTGGTGAAAACAGCCGTGACAATGACCTTGTGGTGAACATTCAGAAAGGTAAAAAGCTTACCAACATGCGTGCTTCAGGCTCTGACAATAACGTGAAAATTGCTCCTAAAAAGCAGTTCTCCCTTGAAGAGACTCTGGAATATATTCAGAAAGATGAATATGTGGAGATTACTCCAAAGTCTATCAGGATGCGTAAGATTTACCTTGACGAAACGGAGAGGAAGAGAATGGGCATGAAAGAAACCACTGTTTAGGCAGGAATATAAAACATAACAGCTTTACGCAAAGCTGTAACAAAAGCGGTTAAGGAATTCCTTAGCCGCTTTTTTTTCCCACATCCGGAAAATAACCCGTGTAGCTGATTTTTTCAGGCTGTTTAATTTTTTTACCCGAAAAAAATCGGCGGCAAACCTATCAACAAGTTTATCCGCTTTACGTATTTACTGATAATTCTGTCACGATTATAATTATAAGGCTGCCGTTTTTTTTTCAGGCACCACATCCGCTGTTTCTTCAACTGATCAATAATCCGAAACATCAACTTATTTTCCTGATTAAAATATTATTTCTTTTTACCGGCAAAATTAATTTCTACCGGCATACTTCCTATGAAAGAGATTCTGGATTTTATCTATACTGAAAAAAGCAGGAATCCACAGCATCTGGTGGATTTAATTGCGGAAATCAGACCCCAAAAGAGTAAAAATTATGAAGAAGCACACGATAATTTCCGTTTCCTACTTCGTCTTTTAAGAGAAAACATTAACTACAGGTTAAGCTTAAGGGCTTATCTTGATGCAGTAATAGCCCAAAAGAAACAAATAAGGCTGTTTACAGAGCTGGGCATTTCCTCCAGCGATGGTTTTTTCAGTGAAACCATCAATAAAATTTCCCACGATATTTTACCTCCGGTTATGGAGGGGCGCGATTTAATGGTGGTCGTTGATCTGGCATTTACAAAAAGAACTGATCACCTTTGGTTTCAAAGTATTCCATATGAAGACTGGGCAGCATTTTTTAAACTGCTTGAGCTGAGGCCCCTTTCAGAAGCGAAGGAGGACAATCCTGTATTATCTCAGGTGCTGAATTCCATACTCGTAATTTCCCAGCGGATAACAGCTATTGGCCTTGAAAGGGCTTTTCTGGAAAAGCTACCTGAGCTGGAAGATTTTGAATCTCCTTTTCTTGCGCAGAATAAGGAAGTGAGGACTTACCTGGAGAAATTTAATGAAGAAAATTTCGACCGTTCTTCAGACAACCCGGACTACAAACACATTCTGGTAATGCTGCAGCAATGCCTGACCTACACCAACGAAATCAGGCGGAATAAACATAAATTCGGGGCAAGCCTGAAGTTAACGAACTTAATGATCAGGCTGAACCAGAATATAGCACGCATCCAGCTCCTTCTCAGGATCATCATTCAACAACAGGGAAAAATTCCTTTTGAAGATGAGGTGAACCTGCTGAGGGAACTTGTGAAGGCTGAAAACAAAAAACATAGCTTAAGGGAGTTTTTTGGAGAAAACATCAGCCTCCTTGCATTCCAGGTCACTGAAAATGCAGGCAATACAGGCGAACATTATATAACCACCACCCGAAAAGAATACTGGAGAATGCTTTTGTCTGCAGCCGGAGGAGGTGTCATTGTTGGTTTTCTTACCCTTTTTAAAACAGGTCTGTATTATTTAAAAGCTTCACCCTTTGGCCAGGCTTTTTTATATAGCATGAATTATTCTTTTGGCTTTATTTTCATCCATCTCAGCCATAGTACGCTGGCCACAAAACAGCCGGCCATGACAGCCACTAATATTGCCAGGTCACTTGATGTGGAGGAATCAGCGGACAGCATACAAAACCTTGCAAACTTAATTGTGAAGGTGATAAGAACCCAGTTTATTGCATTTACCGGCAACGTTCTGGTAGCATTTCCGGTTGCCTTATTGCTTACCGCCTGTTACTACTACTTAACCGGAAATTATGTGGCCGGAGAAGAAAAGGCCTGGCACATGATCCATGAGCTACATCCATGGCATAGCCCTGCCCTGTTTCATGCAGCCATTGCAGGTGTTTACCTTTTTCTTGCAGGTCTTATTTCAGGATATTATGATAATAAAAGCACTTTTAACCGCATCCCACTCCGCCTGAAGAAGCATCCTTTCTTAAGGAAAATTTTACCACCAAGAAGGTTAATCCGGCTGGCTGATTATATTGACCATAACCTGGGAAGCCTTGCCGGTAATTTTTTCTTCGGTATCTTTTTAGGAGTTACCGGTACCATAGGTTACTTGCTGGGGCTTCCGCTGGATATCCGGCACATTACCTTTTCAAGCGGCAACTTCGGAATAGCTCTTTATACCCTCGGACCGGAATTAACAAGTTATGATATCCTCACCTCCTGCCTTGGAATTGCCGGCATTGGATTCATGAACTTCATTGTCAGCTTTGGCCTTGCCTTGTTTGTGGCCATTAAATCCCGCAGAACAAAATTCAGGTTCACCAGAAAACTTTTTGGAAATCTGGCGCGGCTATTCTTCAGCCACCCTGCAGATTTCTTTTTTGCACCAAAAACAGTAAAATATGCAGAAGGAAGCAAGGCCACTTCTGCAGAAGATTTGTACCTGAAAAAACAGGAGGAAGAAGATCAGAAAGAAGCTGAAGAAACCAAAGTCAGATAAACAAAAACAGTTTAACAGGCACCATAAAAAGCATCTGCCCAAACCGGCAGATGCTTTTTCATATCCCTCATTTTCCCCTCATCTTTTCAACCGCATCCCACATATCCGGCGATACCATATCAAGCATATTAAATTCACCGGCCCCTTTCAGCCACTCCCCGCCATCTATGGTAACAACCTCTCCGTTTACAAAGGCAGAAAAGTCAGATAAAAGGTATGCGGCGAGGTTAGCCAGTTCCTGATGTTCCCCCACTCTTTTCAGGGGTACCCGTTTTGCAAGATCAAATTTTTCGGCAAGGTCACCGGGAAGCAGGCGGCTCCAGGCACCTTCAGTAGGAAAAGGCCCCGGCGCTATAGCATTGCTCCGGATACCATACTTGGCCCACTCCACAGCCAGAGACCGTGTTAATGCCAGCACTCCTGCCTTGGCACAGGCACTGGGCACCACATAACCTGATCCTGTCCAGCTATAAGTGGTTACAATGTTTAAAAACACACCTGTTTGTTTTTGGTCTATCCATCTTTTGCCCATGGCAAGGGTAAACTGGGCGGTTCCTTTTAATACAATATCCAGAACAGCCGAAAAAGCACGGTGACTAAGCCTTTCTGTAGGACTTATAAAGTTACCTGCTGCATTGTTCAGCAAACCATGAACTTGTCCCCATTCGGCTTCTGCCTGTTTTATAACTTCCTCAATCTGCTCATTCTCCCGTACATCACAGGCAACAGGAAGTACCTTTCCCCCTGTTTCCTTTTCAAGTTCCTTTGCTGTGGATTGCAGAACATCAATTTTGCGGCTGGTAATAACCACCTGCGCCCCAAGCTCCAGCAGATATTTAGTCATCGAACGGCCTAAACCCGTCCCTCCACCTGTAACTATATAGTTTTTTCCTTTTAAGGCCCCTTCCCGGAGCATTCCCTCAGTATATTGCATTTCCTGTTATTTAAAATTTTATAATATTTAACTCCTGCATCCTCAAATAAAAAAATATGTTTGATTCCTTGTAATTCTGTTTAAAATTAGATTCCTTTTTTTCTAATTTAGAGAAAAAAAAAGAATCCCCTCATCTTATGAAATTTAAAATGTTCAATGGCCTCAGCCTGGGCTTACTTCTCCTGATTGCCGGCAGCTCCTGTGTTTCACAGAAAAAATACGACCAGCTATTATCGGATAAAGTAAGACTTGAAGCTCAGAAGTATGAATGTGATGAAGCTTTAGAAATTGCACAGAACACTTTAGACCGTTTAAATTCCAATCTGGAAAGAATGAAAAGTGAGGCAGCGACCATGGAACAGGAGTTAACTGCCAGCACCAATAATCTGAAAGCAAAAACCGATGCTTATAACGAGCTGGAAGGCTATTATAACAGCCTTGTAAACAGTAGCGGTAAGCTTACCCAGGATTTGGCAGAACAGCAAAAAAGACTTTTAACTGCCCGCGAAGAGCTTGAACTGGCACGACAAAAGAACCAGGAACTAAACCTCAACCTGCAGGAACGTGAAAAAAGAGTAAGGGAGCTTGAGCAGGTGCTGGAGGAGAAAGACAGAGCTGTAAACCTGCTGAAGAAAAAAGTAAGTGATGCTCTTCTTAACTTTAAAGAAAATGACCTTACCATTCAGGTAAAAAACGGTAAGGTATATGTTTCACTTGCTGAACAGCTCCTGTTCAAATCAGGGAGTGTAACGGTAGACCCTAAAGGTATAAATGCGCTAAAACAGCTGGCAGGCGTATTGAAAGACAATCAGGACATACAGATTCTGGTGGAAGGACATACAGATAACGTTCCTTTAGGGAGATCTTCGCAGTACATGAAAAACAACTGGGACCTGAGTGTAATGCGCGCCACTTCCATTGTTGATATTCTTACCAATGCAGGAGTTGCCCCTGAGAGAGTTACTGCCGCAGGTAAAGGAGAGCATTCTCCGCTAACCTCCAATGAAACTGCTGAAGGAAGAGCAAAAAACCGCCGGACCGAAATTATTCTAACCCCGAAACTGGATGAATTATTTAAGATACTGGATATGAACTAGGTTTTTAAATTTCCGTCAGGGAAAGATTAGCTATAAAGGCCTGGTGTTGAAAATCAGGCCTTTATAACTTTCATAGCACCCTGTTTCCGTTCGGGTTTTACGCGAATGGAAAACTACAGGCCATACAATTCGCTTTAACAGCATTCAGTTATCTTATTACTTTTCCACATTAATAAACCAAATATTAGACAGGCCGTATAATAGCTCAGAAATTTTTGGTAGAGTTTTTGATTAACCTTTTTAGAACCAATTTTTATTATTATGAAGACTGTAAAATTTTCAATAGTTCTTTTACTATGTGCAAGCATTATTGCCTCTTGTGCCTCATGGAGTAACACCGGAAAAGGTGCTGCCGGTGGTGCTGCCGGTGGTGCTGCAGTAGGAGCAGGTGTAGGAGCCCTGGCAGGTAACACAGCCAAGGGTGCTATTTTAGGTGCCGTAATTGGTGGTGCTGCCGGTACGGCCATAGGCGCTTATATGGATAAGCAGGCCCGCGAACTGGACGAAGAACTTGAAGGTGCAACTGTTGAACGGGTTGGCGAAGGTATTCGTGTAACCTTTGACAGCGGAATTCTTTTTGGATTCGATTCTTACCAGTTAACACCAAAGGCACAGGAAAACATCCGTGAGATGGCCCAAACCCTGAAAAAGTACGAAGATACTAATATCCTTATTGAAGGACATACTGACGATGTAGGAAAAGAAAGTTACAACCAGCAGTTATCTGAAAGAAGAGCAAAGGCAGTAGCCGATTATGCGAAAAGCATTGGTGTTAGTGCCAGCCGGATAACTACCAGAGGTTACGGTGAAGATCAGCCTGTATCTGAAAATACTACTGAGGCAGGCCGTTCAGCCAACCGCCGTGTGGAAGTAGCTATTTTTGCGAATGAAGACCTACAGAAAAGAGCTAAAGATGGTCGCGTTCAGTTAAAAAAATAATATTATCCTTATTCATCAAAACTGGATATACAAAGAGCTCTGCCTTAATTGGGAGGGCTCTTTTTTTGGCTTAAATCTACATTTATTTAAAGAA
Source organism: Cesiribacteraceae bacterium YIM B00369 (assembly GCA_017948555.1). Classification (GTDB taxonomy): domain Bacteria; phylum Bacteroidota; class Bacteroidia; order Cytophagales; family Cyclobacteriaceae; genus Nafulsella. Next base: position 145,227 of record JAFMYY010000004.1, read on the forward strand.
AAAGTGTCTGTTATGTATCCGGATTGTTATCCTTTGGAGCAATTTGAAATTGCTTTCCGTCCTTCCATTTAAAAACAACCGTAATCAGTAACGGGCTTTCCGGCAGTTTTTTACTGTTCTTTTTCTGAATACCTCATCAGTATTCATTTTAACATGGCACAAAAAAAAAGCTTTCTCAAAATTACTTTTGAAAAAGCCTGTTGGTTTGTTTGCTGCCGGAGGATAGGATTACCGGAGAGTCTTTTATTTTTAATAATCCAGACTGACTGATATTATTAAAATACAATTCTCCTCCCCTGCCGCAGCATAATTCTACCGCAGTTTAATTTGCCCGTGTTCTCCTGATTCATACTGCTTTCCCTGCATAATGGCCTTTGCAACGTTAATAATCTGTTCCATTTTACTGGACGTGGCATTCCAGTATTCGGCAGTATGAGGAATTACTTTAATAAGTGCCAGGTTTGGATCATCAAGTCCTTTAGGGAACCAGGCCTTCAATATCGGACTCCACAATTTCTCTATTACCATCTGGTCTCTGACAATTTCGGCACTGCCGGAAACAGACAGATAAGACTGGTTGCTTACGTTAGAATAGGCAAGGTTTACATTAGCATAAAGATCAACCTCCTCAGCCTTATCAGAAAGTTCGTTGGTAAAAAACCAAAGTGTTCCGTCAGGATCCATTTTTCTGGTAGACATCGGGCGGCTTACAATTTTACCATCAGGCTCAACAGTTGAAAACATACATATTTCAATATCTTCAATTTTTTCCTTGAGCTTGTCTATTGACATTAATTTTAAACTGTTTCCACTCATCATTTTCTGGTTTAAGGGTTCAATATACCTTCTTAACCTTTTGTTCTTTCAAATGTTTTGGCTCTGCTTTTTTGTATAATATATTCCTGACCGGGGTCAGTTACCTCCCCCAAATTACTTTTCGAAAATGACGAAAGGCTGATGTGCAATCAGCCTTTCGTTTTCAATATTTATTACCTTGCCTTTAAACTGCAGTACTTAAACTTCCTGTCAGCCTTACCTTCATTTCACTTGTATCATAATGATTGAAAAGTAAACCATATGAAAATCCATCAGCCTCACCCATTTTAACTATCACCATCCTTAAACGGCTGTCAGTTCCTGCCGGACTTACCACTTTTAAAATTGTCTCGGATGATACTCCATTAAATACAAACTGAGGGTCCCCTTTCAGGTTTTTTATTTTACTGCTTACTGATACCTTTAAAATTTCATCAGCATTTTTTCCTGTAAGATCTTCTGCATCCCGGCCAAGGAAATTAACCGCAAAAGAATTCAGGAAAGCAATACAATTATTCTCATCCACTAAAATAATTCCATTATATACTTTGCTGACTAAAAGGTCATAAACACTTAACTGTTTCTGAAGAAGATGATTCTGATTTTCCAGATAACAGGTTTTATCTTCCATTTCCATCTGGGTGTTCTGAAGTTCTTCCATATTCTTCCGTAAGAAATCTTCATTAGCCCTGAGGCTTTCAGCCAGGGTAGTGGCCTGTTCCAGTAAAGAATTAGTTTGTTTTTGCATCCGTGCGGTAGCTATAGAAGTTGCCAGACCTTTTCCTGCCTGAACAATTAATTCTTTTTCCTTTTCTGAATACTCATATAAAGAAGCTATTTCTATTACTCCCTCTACCTGCTGCTGGTCTGTTACTACAGGCACAATAAACAGGGAGCGTGGTTTAGCCTGCCCCAGCCCTGAACGTATTTTACTGTAAGATTCAGGAACATCATTAATATAAACAGGTTCCCCTTCACGCCAAACCGCCCCGATTATTCCTTCCCCATACATAAATTCAGCTTCCGGAAACCTTTTTTTATCCCCTGCATAGCAACTTACCAGCTGCATCATTTCATGCCCTTCTTCTTCACTTTCCTGCCGTATAAATAATGCTGCCTGCGAACTATTTGTATATTTTACTAACTGAAGCAAAAATTCATCAGAAAGGGTTTCCAGATCATTATGATGTTGCATAACAATCCGCTCAAAACGTGCTATACCTGTGGTAATCCAGCTTCTCTCTTTCTCTTTCCTTGAAGCTGCCTGGAGCTCCATATTTTTATGAGAAATCTCTCTTACCTTACCCTGATTATCAGTTATCATTTCCGTAAAGTTAGAAATAAGGCCCCCAATCTCATCCTGCCGGTTTACCCCGTCCAATAAATTAAGAGCTGTTTCATCTCCCTTCATAACTTTCCTGATTACCTTATCCAGAAGAATAACCGGTCTGGTTAACTGCCGGTTCAGCACCACTCCCAAGGCCGCTGCAAAAGCGAGCATAAAAGCAGAGGAAACCAGTAATACCAGAAATGAATTCCCTGTCAGCTCTGCACTCTTGTCATTAATTTTCTTTTGCATAATATTAACAAAAGGCTCTACTATACCTGCCTGCTGGTTCATTTCGCCAAGTACTCCTTCCTGCTCTGTTAAACCTATTTTCTGCTCGATAGCCACTATTCTTAAAAAATGCTTCCTGTAGGCTTCAATATCTGCAATTGTTTTCTTCCTGTAATCTTCAGTCATATGGTCCATTCCGCTTTCCTGCACAAATTGCTGAAACTCCTGTACAGTCCCGTTCAGTTTATCTTTGTACTTCAGATCGCTGCGGAGAAAGTAATCTTTTTCGTGCCTGCGAAGCGTGAGCGCATATAACTGTTCTTCTTTCGCTTTACATTCCTGTAAAGCATGTACAAGGCCTCTCATCTGGCCTTCAAGGCCATAATCTTTAAATCCTCTCTGCTTATATAGTTCCACAAGAGAGCCAAAGGCATAGTTATAAGCATTTACTGCATTTTTAATTACAGTTAACTCATGGTCAAGGCCTGCATTTACTATAACAGGATCATTGGCCGTTTTTTCCAACATTTCCCTTAAGCTATCAACAGCCTGTTTGTGTAAATAAACGCTGGAACTATTGTTATCCCTTAAAAAAGAGACTTCTTTTCTTCCGTACAAAATAAAATCCTTTTCATATTTCCTGGCATCAGCCAAAAGGTTTATAAGCTTATCGGTTTCGCTTTTAGCTTCCTGGAAAGAAATTACGTCCCTGAGAATTTTATAAGAAATTGCTCCCCCGGCAAGGGATAAAATGATCAGGACTAAGAAGGATGCCTGTAATTTTAACTTTATGCTTTTTTTCAGCAGATTCATGTAATTCAGATTTTTTTTTCAAATGTACCATATAATTGAATAATCACGGGAAAGTGAATATTATCATATTATTAACTACCATATTGCAAAAAATTTATCTGTCATTAACTACTGAAACTCAGGAACATTCCTCCTCCTCTGTTTAAATATTTTTTTTCAGGCACAAAAAAAACCGGACGATGTCCGGCTTTTCATTTACGCTTATTTTACAAAAATTCTTCTATTTCTTAATATTCTGGCTTTCTTCCCTCAGAACCCTTCTTAAAATTTTACCTACATTGGATTTTGGCAGTTCGTCCCGGAACTCCACTATTTTTGGAATTTTATAGCCGGTCATATTTTCTTTACAAAAAGCTAACAGTTCCTCTTTTGTCAGTCCGGGATCTTTTTTAACCACACAAACCTTTACAACCTCTGTAGACCGCTCATCAGCAACACCTATTGCTGCCACTTCCAGAACTTTCGGGTGTAAGGCAATGGTATCCTCCACCTCATTGGGGTATACATTAAATCCGGATACATTGATCATATCCTTTTTCCTGTCTACAATCTTAAAGAAGCCGTCCTCTCTCATAACCCCTATATCTCCTGTCCTGAACCATTCTTTTTTAAAGAATGACTTTTCTGTTTCTTCAGGCCTGTTCCAGTAGCCGGACATTACCTGCGGACCACGGGCACAGATTTCCCCGATTTCTCCTGTACCCAACTGGTTTCCTTCCTCATCGAAAATAGCCATTTCAGTATTTGGTACCGGCACTCCGATTGTTCCCTGTTCTTCCCTTCCATCAAGGGGATTCACACTCAATACCGGAGATGTTTCACTAAGGCCATAGCCTTCAACCAAAGAAACGCCTGTTACTTTCTTCCACTTTTCGGCCACCGCCCTTTGTACGGCCATACCTCCTCCAATAGCTGTTTTAAGTTTACTGAAATCCACAGTGGAAAAATCAGGCTGGTTCAGCAATCCATTATACAAGGTATTTACGCCGGTAATAAGAGTAAAAGGTTGTTTTTTAAGGTCTTTGATAAAGGCCTTCATATCCCTTGGGTTGGTAATAAGTATATTCCTGCCTCCAATATAGGTCATGAAAATACCATTTACCGACAGTGCAAAAATATGATACAGCGGGATAGCAGTAATCATTACCTCCTGCACACCATCCTGAAGTAAAGGTTTAAACCATTCTGCAATATGAAGGGTATGGGCAACAATATTTTCATGAGTCAGCATGGCCCCTTTCGAAACGCCTGTAGTACCCCCTGTATACTGCAAAAAGGCTATATCATCTTTAGATATCTCAGGTTTTTTATACGTATATGCTTTTCCTTTTTTTAACGCTTCTTTGAGGGGAACAGCCTGCGGAAGGTTATAATAAGGAACCATCTTCTTTACATTCTTCACCACAAAGTTTACAATGCCACCTTTAAGGCCTCCAAGCATATCGCCCAGATTAGTAATAATAACGTGCTTTATACTTACTTCCTTCAATACCTCCTGCAGGTTATGGGCAAACATGCTCATAATTACCACCGCTTTTATTTTGGCATCCTGAAACTGATGCTTCATTTCCCGTGGGGTATATAAAGGGTTTGTATTTACCACAATTATACCTGCTTTCAGTGCACCAAACATTACTATAGGATACTGCAGGCAGTTGGGCATCTGAATTGCAATTGTGTCACCTTTTTTTAATCCTAATTCAAACTGAAGATAGGCAGCAAAATTACCGGAGGCCTCATCAATTTGCTTATAGGTAAAAGACTTACCCATATTCTCAAAGGATTGCCTGTCTGCATACTTCTTCAAAACCGTATCTAACAGGTCTACAATAGTAGGAAACTGGCTATAATCAACTGTTGCTTCTACTCCTTTAGGGTATTGCTCAACCCAGGGAAACTTTTCCATAACAAAATTTTTATTTTTCCGGAATCAGACAAGATTTCTCTTAAAGATAAGAGAAAAAACGATTCAAACGATTGTAATTAATAATTTAATGGAATTTTAATAAAGGATAATCACCATTGGCAAAACAATTATAAAAATTCCATAATTAAGCCATATGGATATTGAAATTTAAATTCAATGTCTTTATTAAATACTATTATTACCAATAAACAGGCTGCTTTGTTTCCCTGCCCGGTTTATAGCTTTTTCTTACCCATCCATAATAAAGCCCTGACTGGTATAAGCAGCAGGGCTATATTATTATGATTGCAGATTATCCGGGACCATAAAAGGAGCCCGATAAAATTATTTTATAATTGAAAACTTCATCATTTTATACTCTCCACCTGTTAAGGTAACTTTTAGCAGATAAATACCAGAAGGCAAACTTTCCAGCTTTAATATATCCCCTCTTTTAAATGGTGTGCTAAGCACCCGGTTTCCTTTGATGGAAAACACCTCAACCTGTTCAAACCTCTGGCTTTCTGCAGAGCTGATATGGAGCTCTGCTGCAGCAGGATTCGGATAAAGGACCAGATCACGGAAACCGGAAGCCGGCGCAAAACCTGTCGGCAGTTTTATATCTGCTTTATTTCGTGGGAGCAGATAGTAACCTTCCGTAAAAGGAGCTTCTGTATCCTGCTGTGCCACAAAACCTGTTACTGTAAATTTACCTGCTGGTTGCGGTGCTCCATAAAGGTCAGAGCCTGATCTGATCTGTACAGCATACAGATTCCCTTCCTCATCCCTAACATTTACATTGAACGTACCGGAAGGATTATTTTGCCAGCCATCTACCAGTTCCACATTTCCCAGTTTTACCAGGGCCGATTCCCACTCTTCGCTTAATACTTTTACTGAAGCCGCCTCTTTAAGAGTAACATCTGACTGCAGAACTGTAAACTGCTGAGGCTCCAGAACAGCTAAACCATTCAACTGCCGTAGCACTCCTGTTACTTCCAGCTTGTCACCTTCTCTGAATGAATAGGCTATTGCACCGGCCCTTTCTGTTTTTACAGTGATACCTGCATAGCTTTCTGCTGAATGGTCAATTAAACGGAATTCAAGGCCCGTATTTCCTTGAGAAAAATCAGGTCCATACGCAACGCCTGTTAATTTCACCAGCCTGTTCACATGGAACATTTTTCCCTGTTCACCCACTTCTCTTGCATTAGGAATACTCATTACAGCAGCATTGTTACTCCTGATGGTAACAGTAGTATATGCTGATACCTCCCTGGTCAGATAGCTGTTTGCTTCTTCTGAAATGGATAAAATAACCTGCTCGTCAGCTTCTTCAAGTAAATCCTCCAGTGCACTAAAAGCGATGGTAACCTCACGCTCTCCTGCAGGTACTGTCACACTCAATCCGGTCCCGCTTTTAGGCGGATTTGTCAGATAGTCGGCATTCTCACCATATTTAACACCATTACCCTCGCGGACACTTACCATAATATTCAGGTCACCGGAAGCAGGATGGCTGAGTACAAGCTTAATTTCAGCTGCCTGTCCTTCCTGAACACTATGTGTTTGTTCAGCAAAACTTAGCTCAGGAAGATCCTGCAGCATGAAGTTATCAATCAGATATGCAGAGGCCTCCCCGTAAGTAGCTGTATACCTGAATGCAATATAAATTTCCTGCCCGGCATAATTGCTCAGATCCACACCTCTTAATTTCTCAAAAGCAGATAAATCAGAGGATGGCACAGGCATAGTTACCGGAAGTTTCTCCCAGACCGCATGAGCAGGATTTCCTGAACCAGGGTAATCAGAAGAAACAAGCAATTCCAGCTCCGGACCATTTTGCCGGCGGGCAACATCAAAACTTACCCGCGACCCCTTCCTGCCAGTGAGGGCGGGAGATATCAGCCAGTCTTCATTTTGTTCTGCTTCGTAAAGATCCTGAAAAATACCCACTGCACCTGTGTTCCCCACTCCTCTTCCTGCCACGCACTCCCATTGGGCCGTTCCGGATCTGTCATACCGACTGAAGCTGTTCAGGTCCAGGCACAGATCAAAGTTCTCCTGAAATTCAGTTCCCTGAGCCGGTAAGCTTGTGCCCTCCTCTGCCTCCAGGTGTATAACAGATCGTATGCCTCCGGCAGAATGAATTATCTCACCATAATAAACTTCTCCCTCAGCAGTTTGCGGGCTGAACCGCACATAAACCTTTTCCCTGTCAGCCTCTTCAGAAATGGATAAGGCACGTGACCAGTTGGTTCTGTCGGAAGAAATTTCAAAAGGTGCAGAAACAGCTATTGTAATAGCTTCGTTCAGCTCCACCCCGGTAACCGAATATTCCTCCCATCTGCTTACTTCACCCGCCTCAGTAATTCCTAAATTAAAGCCATTGGCAGGTGCCTCAGTTAAAATGGCCATACTATAATTAAGGGGCTGCACATCTTCTTCCTGTCGTGGCCATATTTCATATCTGTCCCCTTTCCGGGCCAGAACCCCCACCAGGTTTGCACTGTCAGGTATTATCTTCCCTGCAAGAGCAGGATTGTCTCCTGCAATCCTGATACTGGCTTCTTCCCCGTTTTCCAGCACAACCGTATACCTTCTCCCCGCCTCAAAAAAGCCCTGGCTTGCAAACCTTACAGCAGCAAGGGAAATCAGCTCTGCTTCATTACCTTCAGCAATAAGGCTGGCAGCAGAAACAGCTACGGGAGCAGGAATTCCTGCATTCTCCTGAATAATTGTAAGGCTCTCAATTTCCTCAAGCTGAAGAAGCCCATCATGATAAGCCAATTTCCCCTCAACTGTTACCTTATCGCCAGCTTCCGGATTCAGGAGCACTTCAGAGCTTGCAGCTATCACCAATCCGGCAGTTCCATCCTGAATAAACCTTCTGTTTCTTAAAAATCCGCTACCGCTTGTAAGTACGCCCTGTACCTTCACCTTCTCTCCTGCGCCTAATGCTCTTGCCTGAGCGATCGGAAGAACCTCCGGACGCAGGCCTTCTATCCCTGTTAGCGGAACTTTTACAGTTCTGCCGTTAGCAGTATTCATAACAAGATAATCCTCAGAAACACCACCTCCGCTAAGGGTAGGATTAAAACGGAGGTATACTTTTACCTGCCTGGCATTCTCTTTAGAAATACTTCCTGATATTCCATAATTGGTGCCGTTAACAGAAACCTGAAATGGCGGACTTACAGAAAGGTTTACAGATCCCTCCAGATTATAACCATCCACTAAAATATATTTTGACTGACTGACTGAATTGGCAGGAACAAAGAAGAACTCCATTGGCCCTTCAGGGAAAGTGGTTGTTACCACCGCATCAACAGGCTGAAGGTCGCTTTCCTCACGGGGAACCATATAGTAATTTTCGCCGGAATGTGAAAGCAGGGCCGTTAAATTTGCCTTGTATGGGATTCTTTTGCCAGCCAGCGGGTGGTTTCCTGCTGGAATTTTCATCCATCCTTTTTTACCGGATCCGAACAGGAATTCGTAATTTCTTCCTGCTTCAAAATTACCTTCACCTGAAAACAAAATCCCTTTCAGTTTAAGAAGCTTTGCCTCATTCCCTTCTCCTATTCCCGATTCATCCACTACCAGCGCCTGTACCTCGCCTGCGTTCTCATTTACAATTTCCCATTCTAAATCCCCTCCTATCTGAAGAAGGTTATTAAACTCCTGTAAAACACCTGAAACAATAATCTCAGCACCTGCAGGAATATTTGAAAAGCCGCTGTCATTTTGCCTGTAAGCAACTATACCGGCTGAAGCATCCTGCAGGTATCGCTCATGGTAAGAAATTGAATTACTACTGGTAACTACTCCCCTTACCTGCACACTTTCCCCAACAGGCATTACTCTCGCCTGAGCAATTGTTACTGATTCAGGCTTTGTGCCTTCCACTCCGGCTACAGGTATAGCAACAGAATTAGCGCTGCTGCTGCTTAGCTCAACCATCGACTGGTAAATATTACCATTCTGCACATCCGGTGCAAAACGAATCCATACATCCACAGCTTCTGTTGTGGCAGGAAGTGTAAGTTCCCCGCTAAAACCCATTACACTGCTTCTTGATACTTCAAATGGTTTTGCAACTCTTATTTTTATACCCTCCGCCAGATCACGGGCCTGTACTCTCAGGCGTAAAGCCCCGGATTTATTTCCTGCTTCCACAAAACCAAAATTCAGTTTTCCATCAGGCAGTCCCGTAATAATCTGAGGATCCATCAGGCGAAGATCTGCCCTGCCCCTTGGCAATAAAACATATTGCTCATAAGAGCGGGCTACAATAGCCCTTATAGAGGCTGTTACAGGAATTTCTATTCCAATCAGCGAATTATCTGATCCTTCTATTTTTAGTGCTCCGGCCTGCCCCCTGGTATCAGTAAACTCATAGGTTTGGTTCAGGCGGAAGCGCTCTCCTTCTTTCGTAAATTTCAGGTTCTTCAGTTCCACTAAGCGGCTTTCCACATGGCTGTTGAGCATACCTGCATATACTACCTGTGCTTCCGGCAGAATTTGATCCGTTTCCACCACCTCTATGTGAAGATTTTCTCCACTAATCTGGAGCAGGCCTTCCGTACTTTTCATGAGTCTTCCGCTTATCAGTACCCTGGTTCCCTTTTGGAGAGAAGCCAGTACAGCATGTCCTGTTTTATAAACTGCCACACCTCCGGTTGCATCCTGAACAAAACGGCGGTCATTTCTAAATGCATCCCCATCTGTAACTATGCCCCTGATCTTAACTTCTGCTCCTGTCCCAAGGGCCCTCACTTCAGCAATACTTTGGATGGCGGGTGCTGCACCCTCCCTGCCCAGAACTGCTAATTTCTGAACCGGCACTCCTTCTGAAATATGTTCCAGATGCGTCTGGTACAAATTACCATCGGCCACTTCCGGTGCAAACTTCACCAGTATTTCAGCAAAGCCTTTTAATCCTTCTATGGTAAGGGAAAGACTTTCCTTCTTATAAGTATTACCACCATCGGCAGAAACTATAAAGCCGGAAGGAATTTTCAGCTCCACATTCTCCAGCAGGTTTCTTCCGCCTATTTTGTAGATTTTTTCAGGGCTGAGATTATTCGCCGGGATATTGCCAAAATAAAGTGGATCAGTATTACTTTCCAGAACAATCAGAGGGTTACCATCAGCAACGGTGGTAAATATCCACACCATATTACCGCTTGTTCCCTCAACAGGATTTCCATCAATATCTTTAAATGCACCTGCACTAATCCTTACTGTGTAAGCAGTATTATAATCCAGATCTCCAAAATCCAGCTGTACTTCCCTTCCGGAAATGGTAATTCCGTTTCCTGCTTCAACATCCAGCCTTGCTTTTAAAGTAGCTGTGGAGTTTTCATATAAGTCAATTGTACCTCTGCCGGAGAATACCTCCTCATGGAAGCTGATACGGGGCTTATGATCCCGTGCCACATGCTTTTCTCCGTTCAGCGGGCTGAGGTTTACTATTTTGGGCGAGTTAATATACGGATCAGTGGTTTTAAAATTCCATCCATCTTCCGTTGTGATCCCCGCAAATAAATTACCCGCCGCATCCCTGACAATCCCCGGGCTAGCCATAACGTAATATTCTGTAAGCTTGCTTAAACGATCAGGTAATTCAAATTCCAGCACATCAGGGGTTGACTGCCACACTAATCCTGAAGTAACAGGAAAAGTGAAGACTAATTCGCCGGAAAGCTCATAAACGCTTATCATTCCACTTCCCTTTAACACATTCTCGCTAAAGGTCATCCGGAACAGCGGTTCCAGCACAGCATCGTTTCTGTTATCTGCAGGTTCCAGAGAAACAAGAAAAGGATCAGTGCTGTCGGTGGTTTTAAAGCTATAATCCACGGCAGGCAGTTTATTTCCCGCCAGGTCTGTTACGCCACCTTCTTCAAAAGTAATATATAGTTCTGTGGCACCAGGCAGGGGCTGAGCAGGCTGAATAAGCAGAATGCTGCTGCCCTCTCCGCTTACCACCGCTGTATTGGTCAGCATGGCCGAATATACTGTTTCGTCAGTATCTTTTCTTTTGAACGAAACTGTTTTATTTTCAAGGTTAATTACTTCACTGAAGGTAAGGGTGAAAGCACTGTTTTCCAGCACGGCTTCACTGCCGTTCTCCGGTGCTACAGTTAATAAAGAAGGTAATATTTCATCTTTTTCAGCCGGAGTACCAGGGCTGGCAATTGAATGGCTATAGGGAACGATGGTAAAGCTTTCCACACCGAAGTTACCACCGTTCCCTTCAGTGATACCTCTGCGGCGGTTCACGAGTTTTTCGCGGTAGTTCCAGTCTTTCCCGTTTCCATCTTCTCCCTTTATGCCAAAAACATCAACAGTTCTTTCCCTGAAAACATCATACAATTCATATACATCATTACCATTACCCGTAAGGCCGGTATTGACCTGCTGCTCTTTGTATGAAAAAGGTTCTCCCCACTCCTCTGAAAACGGAATGTTGCTTATTACGTAGGTCTCCTGCGGGCCAAGGCCTGCACCTTCTGAAAAATGGATCCGGTGAGAAGGGGTAGTACTTCCGTTTTCATATACTCTGAGCTCAAGATTTTCCAGGCCGTATTCATGCTCTGCAGAGGCATTATAAAGCTCCAGAAAATTTGGTCTGTTTCCCGGTCCATTGCTTATTTCACTGATAAATACACCATTATAAGTATATGGAGCATAAACCTGAAATTTATCCGTTGTTTTAGAACTTATGGCTGTACTTTTGTCAACTATCAATAGGCTATACAAGCCTGGCTGATCTGCCTCCATACCACCAGCTTCAAGATAGCCTGCGGCCATTTGGAGCAGGAGGCTTTCGGGACTTAAAGCACTCGGACCAGTTGCCTTTTTAAACTCAAGAACAGAGCTAACGTCCAGGTCTCTGTTTCCTGCTTCATCCACGGCCTCCACAATTAAGGAAAACGAGGTTCCGGTTTCTGCTTTAGCAGGTAAACTTAAAACATTCAAAGATTTACCGATAACCTCTATCCTGTTTTTATCGTCTGCCGGATTATTGCCGACTACAATCATTTCCGACTCAGGGATTCCCGAATCAGGATAACCAAACTGAGAGCCGGATGCTGCTGCATGGATTTTGTGAATTCGTACAGCTATCTTCTCATTATCCTTTACTTTATCGCGAAAACTGGCTCTCACCTGCAGGTTTTCAATGGAATTATCAGCGATATTCAAATCCAGATTATCAAATTTGATGATTCCGTTTTCCTGCAGCAGAACAACCTGTTCCGCTAATTTTTCTGTTCCATGAAACAACCCTATTGCTAACAGGTATTGGGGGTTTGACAGATGTATTTCCAGACCGGTAACAATGGTTGCCAGACCATCTTTTCCCGGAGAGTCTTTAAATTCAAAAGTTCCAAGTTCCACTGAATTAATAACATCCAGGTTCTCAGCTTCCCTGAAGCTGAGGTAATTGATATTGTTTGTGCCACTTCCGGTCACAGCACTTACCTGCGAGTTCTTGTCATGCTGAGCCACGGCATGAATTGGCTTGCTTCCGGCAGAAATAAGGTCCTGAGCCTGAACCTGCAGAAAGAAGTCCTCCGGAAGAGTGTTGGTTTTATATATTAAACCAGCAGCTATGGCTTCACCATTTATTATTTCCAGGTTTGTTTCCCCCATAAGCTCCCTTCCCTCTTCCCCTTCGCCAATTAAACTAATTGTAGCATTGTTCACATGATCAGTATCTGTCCTGCCATTAATGTCTACTGCTAAAATTCTTACTGAAAATGCTTCGCCTTCAATAGCAGCTGTACCGGCCATGTCAGCTACCACCAAGGCAGGTTCCTCTGTAATAGCTAAGGCTGTTGCCGATATATCAAATTCTATAACAGTGCCTTCAAAATTATTATTGGCAGGGGAAAGTCCTGAAGAGGAAGCGCCGGTTTGAAAATCTTCCACCTGTGCCTCCAATGAAAAAGTGGCGTGATCAGATATAAAGGCAGTTGCTTTTAACGCAGCAACGAGTTCAAAAGAATAGGTTTCTTCTTCCGGTACCTGAATTGTTCCTTCCGTAAAAGTCAGTACAAGGGTATTATAGTCTGAAAAAGTTACGGAAACCGGAGCTACATCAGTACCATCCTCTTCCCCTTTATAAAGTTTAAATTTAATATTTTCAAGTACATCTTTCAGCCGATAGCCATCTGCATCTTTTATTCCAATTCCATTTTCCTTGCCGGTAAAAACCAGTTGGGTAAGGCTCGTAGGTTTAGTATCTCCCCCTACATCAGACAACTTAAATTTCATGAGAGAAAAACCTGAGATACCAGCAGATTTTTCACTGGAGGCGGACTCATTGACAATAACAGAGCTAAGGTTATTTTCCAGAACCAGGAGAGATCCGTCCGGTTCCGCTAATGCAGCTGGTGCAATAGTTAAGCTTTGGATTTCCGGTACGGATTCCGTACTTTTCAATTCAGCCACCCTACCGCCAAAGGCCATAGCCTCAGCTACAGTTAAGCTGAAGATTAGAAAAAAGCCCCACAAGTTTTTGGAATCGTAAATTTTATTCATAACACCAATTTTTATTCTGAAAATAAAAAAAATACAAAATCACTCTTAATTCAATCCAGGTTGAAAGGTAGAGGAATTCAAAAACCGGAAGAGTTGAAACAACGGTAAAAAATAGGTTATGTAGGGTTTGTGCCTTTTTTGCACCTGAGCAGCAGGTTACATTTCAAGGAAATCTGATCTGAAAGGATATTAAAAGAACCATATTCCGGTGAAAGTGAAGAAATACCCTCTGGTATTTCCTGATTTTGAATGAAACTCCCGCCACCAATGTTTAACCACCATGCAAGATTAAGCTCCTTCACGTATTCAACCGGGGATAAACTGTCTTTTATGCTCATTATTGTTACAGGAAAGTGGCATTTGTTTATTCTTTTTCAAGGTGTTCTCCCGCTATCTCCCTGACTGATTTAATAAAAATCAAAAACCGGAAAATCAGCAACTTAAATTATTGCAGCCAAAGAAAAGGTAACGATTTCATCATGGCAGTTCCGTAAACTCATATCTTTATGTAGATTTGCAAAAAACTGCGTGTTTCATGACCAGGGAAGAAGCTAAAAACACCATCGAAAAACTCAGGGAAGAGATCAGTTACTACAATGAACAGTATTATCAGAATGATACTTCCGTTGTTTCAGATATTGAATTTGATCATTTGCTGGAAAAGCTTAACCAGCTGGAGAACAGCTACCCTGAGTTCAAAACATCAGACTCCCCTACTCAAAGAGTTGGAGGCACCATAACCAAAAGTTTTGAAACTGTTTACCACCGCTACCCCATGCTTTCCCTGGGGAACACCTATTCGGAGCAGGAGCTTGTGGATTTTGACAAAAGAGTAAGGAAGGCACTGCCCGACCAGCCGGTGGAATATATCTGCGAACTCAAATTCGATGGTGTAGCCTTAAGCCTTACTTACGAAAACGGAATTCTGGCACGCGGCGTAACCCGTGGTGATGGTGAGCGTGGAGACGATATAACTGCAAATATCCGCACTATCCGTACTATACCCCTCAAAATAAAAGAGGTGGGCCTGCCGGGAATTTTTGAAGTCCGGGGAGAGGCATTTTTACCCCTGAGCTCTTTTACCAGAATAAATAAAGTACGTGAAGAAAATGGAGAAGCTCTTTTAGCTAACCCGAGAAATGCTGCATCAGGAACCCTGAAAATGCAGGATTCATCCGTTGTAGCTAAACGGCAGCTGGATTGTTATGTATATTCCTTCCTGGCCGATGAGGAGGTGGTGAGCACCCATGCCGAAGCGATCTCTCTGCTGGAAAAAGCCGGGTTTAATGTTTCTCCTACATTCCGGAAGTGCAAAGATATACAGGAGGTAATAAAATATATTGAGGACTGGGAATTTAAGCGGCTTGAGCTACCCCTGGAAACAGATGGTATTGTTATTAAGGTAAATAGTTACAGCCAGCAAAAAGCGCTTGGCTTTACCGCAAAAAGCCCCCGCTGGGCTATTGCATATAAATACAAAGCAAAAAGCGCTGCCACCACTCTTCATTCTATAGAATATAATGTTGGCCGTACCGGTGCCGTTACTCCTGTAGCCAACCTTGAGCCGGTAAAACTCGCGGGTACAGTGGTTAAGAGAGCATCGATTCATAATGCCAATTTTATTGCTGAAATGGACCTGCGCCTGGGCGATACGGTATTCGTGGAAAAAGGAGGCGAAATTATACCTAAAATAACCGGTGTGGATTTCAGCAAGCGCACTCCGGAAGCGGAGGAAGTGGTTTATCCTGACCACTGCCCTGCCTGTAATACTCCACTGATACGGCAGGAAGGCGAGGCTGCCCATTACTGCCCCAATGATTTTGGCTGTCCGCCGCAGATTAAGGCCCGCTTTGAGCATTTTATCCAACGCAAAGCCATGAACATTGATGGCCTTGGAGAGCGGACCATTGAATTGATGCTGGACAAGAAACTTGTACATACAGTTGCAGATCTTTATAAGCTTACGTATGATGAAATTTATGCTTTGGAAGGTTTTAAGGACCTCTCGACCCAAAATCTCCTGGCCGGAATTGAAAACTCCCGTAAAGCCCCTTTCGAAAATGTGCTTTTCGCTATTGGTATCCGCTACGTTGGCCGGACTGTGGCCGAAAAGCTTGCACGGCACTTTAAAAATATTGATGAAATAGCAAAAGCAGATAAAGAAGCTCTTGTTGCGGTTCCTGAAATAGGAGAACGGATTGCCGACAGTGTTATTGGTTATTTCAGGGATCCAGACCATCAGCAGCTGATAAATGAACTAAAAGCAGCCGGATTACAGTTTGAATTAGCAGAGGAAGAAAAAGATGTGCAAATTTCCGATACACTTTCGGGCAAAAGCTTTGTAGTAAGTGGGGTTTTTGAGAACTTCGGGCGCGAGGAAATAAAAGAAGTAATTGTTGCCCATGGCGGCAAGCTTGTTTCTTCTATTTCAGCTAAACTCGACTACCTGATAGCCGGAGATAAAATGGGTCCTGCGAAAAAAGAAAAAGCAGAAAGCCTGAACATTCCCATTCTTTCAGAGGAGGAATTTATTAAAATGGCCGGGCTGGTTCGATAATGACACTGCTGCATAACACGCTCATTCCTTACAGGACTAAAAACCTCCTGAGCAAAGAAAGTAAAGGACGCAGGAGTATGAATTACAGAGAGGCCCGCACAGCAGGAATCATTTTCGTAATGAACAACCTTGATGACTTTGAAACGGTGAGGAAATTTGAGGCAAAGCTTAAAAAAGAAGGGAAAGAGGTTCATGTACTAAGTTATTTACCTGCCAATGTTGAAAACTTCGATTTTCATTACGATTTTTTCAACCGGAAAGATTTTAATTTTGCAGGAAGCCTTATTTCAGGTAATGTGATCAGTTTTCTGCAGAAGAAATTTGATTTGCTGATTTGCCTGGAAAGAAGCCTTAATATTTATATTGAGTATTTAATGGCTGCAAGTGCTGCCAGATTCAGAATAGGTCCGTATATCAGCCAAAGGGAAAATCTTTTTGAGCTTATGATAAGGACACCGGAAGAGAGTGATCTCTCAGAACTTATTAACCAAATATACCATTATACCAACGAGTTGTGATGTTTAATCAATTAAAAGGGGTCGGTGCCGCCCTGGTTACACCGTTTACCAAAAACGGAGATGTGGATTTTGACGGCCTTGGCCGGCTGTTAAAGCATACAGCCGACGGAGGTGTTGATTATTATGTGGTACATGGCACCACAGGTGAATCAGTAACAACTACTGCCAAAGAAAAAGCCGCAATACTTCGTTATATCAGGGAAAACAATCCCAAAAAGCTGCCTGTTGTATATGGCCTTGGCGGGAATAATACCTATGGGGTAATTGAGGAAATGAAAAACCTTGATCTTGAAGGGGTTGATGCCATTCTTTCTGTTAGTCCTGCCTACTCCCTCCCTACCCAGGAAGGCATTTACCAGCATTACAAAGCAATTGCCGATGCAGCCCCAAGGCCTGTGATTCTTTATAATGTTCCCGGCCGGACCAGTAAAAATATATGCGCTGAAACAACCTTGCGCCTGGCTGAACATGAAAATATAATAGGCACCAAGGAGGCTTGTAAAGATCTTACCCAAAGCATGGAAATTGCCAGCGGGAAACCAGCGGATTTTCTCCTCATCAGTGGCGACGATATGCTCACTGTTCCCATGCTATCTTTTGGAGGCGCAGGCGTAATTTCTGTCCTTGCCAATGGTCTGCCTTCATTATTCTGCAAAATGGTTCATGAAGGACTTAAAGGTAATTACCCCGAAGCCAGCAATGCCCTGTTCAAAATTTTAAAAGTTAATAATTTACTTTATTGCGAGGGAAATCCTGTAGGAATTAAGCAGGTACTGGAGGAAGCAGGCATCTGTGAATCCCATGTGCGCCTCCCTTTAGTAAAAGCAAGCAATAAACTTTGCGACGATTTAAAAGCTGTACTGACAGAAGTTATACAAATTAACGGGAAATAATAATCTAAAAGAAGCAGGCCGCCCCTGCTTCTTTTTATTTTCACTTTCTGTTTTTCGCTCAATTTTATTCCATACCGCACAATTTTCCATATAATTTTGTTCAGTTGGTATGGAATACTTTGTAAAAAAAGAATCAATCGTCAGAGAAATTTGGGGAAAGAGTGATGTTATCCTTTTCATCTTTGCAGGAGCTTCTGCAGAATTTGCCCTTAATAAAGCTGTAGACTGGCTTTACTTCACCGGCCAACTTCCTTCCGCCCCATTAGCCCGTTTGTTTTCCACGGTAGGCTATGCGAGAAAAATCGTTTTTTCTGAAAAAGAGGAAGCATTGCGGACAATAAGCAAAATTAACGCAATTCATTCAGGAGTCGAGCAAAAAAGGGAATCCCGCATTCCAATGTGGGCCTACAGGGATGTACTTTTTATGCTGATCGATTATTCTGTCCGCTCTTTTGAGCTTATTGAACGAAAGCTCACCTATGAAGAAAAAAAGGAAGTATTTGATGTATTCATCAGGCTCGGAAATAAAATGAAAATTACAGGGCTACCTGCTACCTTCCCCGAATGGAATACAATGCGTATTGAGCATCTTGAAAAAAATATAGAACAAAGCAGGCTTACCCTGGACTTATACAGGCAATACAGAAAACACCTCGGCTTTATCAGGTATTACTTACTCCTTGAAGCACAAATACTTGTAGTTCCGGCAAAAGTAAATAAACTACTGAAGCTCCGCTCCTTTTCGTTTCTCACACCTGTCCTGCATATTTACAAAATCAGCCGGAAATTCAAAATGGACTGGCTGTTAAAATCAATTGTCTTGCCCCCTGAGCATCATGATCAAATCAAAGCTCTGGATGTAATACCCGGAAATTAACAGCAGCCGGTAAATTGAGGGATGTCGTTTTAGCAATAAAAAAGACGCTTCCGCAGGTAAAGGAGGCGTCCCTTTTTTTTAACATCAAAGGCTTTCCACCCAGCTTTTAGCACTTTCGATATTAACAAATATTTTTATCTCCAGATCAGGCTGCCTGAGCTCTTCCGTAAAATTCTCCAGTGAAACCCGGGTAAAAACGTTTTCCGGCAGCACAAAACCATAATACTTCAAACCGTGTAAAACAGCTATTGGAATGGCTGTTCCGGCAGCCCAGTCAGTATCTTCCTTTTTTATAACAGAAGACATGCTTAAATCTACAAGAAACTTCTTTACAGGACTTTCACGGGCAAATAATTCATTTGTCTTTTCTACTCCCTTCCTAAAATAGTCAGAATTGAAAAAGCCTTTCCAGGTTTGGATAATACATTTTAACCCGTGGTCGTACTCCAGTACTAAATTTTTTTCATTAACAACTTTCATGAATAAGATTATTTAGCCCAACCGAAAATATACAAAATTATTTCAGATTTGCTAAATAATTTATTACAGCATATTCATTTGACATTCCCTTATATGCCAAATAAAATAATGACTTATAAATAACAGTCGAAAGAATTTTTTTCAACCGTAAGAATTTTGCCTGAAGAATAAATGGTTTTACGGTAGCAGCACCGGAAAATAAGCAACTATAGAATAATAATTTAATAGCCCCCCTTAAAAAATTCTATCACCTTACGTTTTATCTATAAGATATACGGATCAGCTAAATAAAAATATCGGGTGGCTCGTCCTAAGGACCGGTTACTCATCCGAAGAGCAGCATGATTAACATACAACCTGGGTAAGTCTGCAAAAAATGAAAAAATCTGTTAAAGTTCCGGTCGGAATATCAGAAGGATAATATGCAAAAGCATCAAAAGAAGGAGCTTAATACACTTATTGCATTTTCCGGACAAGGTAAAAAAACAAAAAGCGGCAAATATTTACCGCTTTTTATATAAAATTTTTATTAGAAGATACTGTAACTGCTTACTCAGCGGTATTTTTCTTTTCCTGAACTTCGATTCTGATTTCCTGAGCCAGATTCTTCAGTTCCTGCATTCCTTTGCGAACGCGGGTACCGGCAGCCTGGTTCTCTTTGTCATAAAATTTCTGGAAATCAGCTTCCAAAGACATTACTAGGTCTCTGATTTGGTCAAAACGATTCATAAGAAACAAATTTTGGTTTAATTGATAAAAATTTTAATGTTATGGTCAGCAATATAATTAAATAGTTTCTTAAAAAGCAATTAAAAACCACTTTTACGCATCAAAACCGGCCATTTGGGCGGCATATTCGTGATTCTTATACTCTCCCGTATCCAGCTTTCTCTTGATTTCGGTAAATGCAGAAATAGTCTGATCCACATCGGCAAGAGTATGTACAGCTGTTGGTATTATCCTTAGCATAATTACATCTTTAGGCACCACAGGATAAATTACCACTGAGCAGAAAATGTTGTAATTTTCGCGCAGATCTTTATTAAGAATGGTAGCTTCGCTCAGTGCTCCTTTCAAAAGAACCGGAGTTACAGGCGATTCTGTAGTACCAATGTTGAAGCCTTTCTCCCTGAGACCAGACTGCAGATGGTTCACAATTTTCCAGAGGTTCTCTTTATGCTCCGGCTGTTCGCGCAGCATTTGCAATCTCTTAAGCCCGCCTTCCACATAAATCAGCGGCAGAGATTTGGCAAATATCTGGGAACGCATATTGTATTTCAGGTATTCAATTATTGCACGGTCACCGGCAATAAAACCACCAATACCAGCCATGGATTTAGCAAAAGTAGAGAAATACAAGTCTATTCCATCCTGTACACCCTGAGCTTCTCCTGCACCTGCTCCGGTTTTTCCCATAGTACCAAAACCATGGGCATCGTCAATAAGTAAACGGAAGTTGTATTTTTCTTTAAGGGCAACAATTTCTTTCAGTTTACCCATATTTCCTGACATCCCGAAAACCCCTTCGGTAATAACAAGTATACCACCTCCTGTTTCACCTGCTATACGCTCAGCACGCTGCAGTTGCTTTTCAAGGTTTTCAATGTTATTGTGCGGATATACAAATCTTTTCCCCATGTGAAGGCGAACACCATCCACAATACAGGCATGAGATTCCCCGTCATATACTATCACATCCTTTCTGTCCACTAATGCATCGATAATGGATAGTATACCCTGATAGCCGAAGTTAAGAAGGTAGGCTGACTCTTTTTGTACGAAGTCGGCAAGTTCCTGTTCCAGTTTGAGGTGGAGATCAGTGTTTCCCGACATCATCCTTGCTCCCATAGGGTAGGCGGCACCCCAGCGGGCTGCTGCATCAGCATCTGCCTTACGCACCTCCGGATGGTTGGCCAGTCCCAGATAGTTGTTCAAACTCCAGGTAAGCACTTCCTTACCTCTCCAAACCATACGTGGAGCAATTTCTCCTTCTAATTTAGGGAACATGAAATAGCCTTCATCTACTTCTGAGTGTCTGCCCAAGGGGCCCCTGTCCTGCAATAATTTTTCAAATAGATCCACAACTATTATTCTTTAAGTTGTACAATTTCATAGCAAATATGCTCATAAACAAACAAAAGTAAAATTAATTCCCGACTGTTCAAAAATATGCCACAAAAAAGGCCTTAAAGAGTTCAGTTTTTACGTAATATTTTTTAGCATTGTAAGCCTTGTAAAGCACCATCTGTTTAAAAAAGATAAAAACTATGCCGGAAATCAGGAAAATACTGGTAGCTAACCGTGGGGAAATTGCTCTGCGCATTATACGTTCGGCCAGGGAACTTGGTATTCGAACAGTTGCAGTTTACAGTGAGGCTGACAGGAACGCTCTGCATGTCCGGTATGCAGATGAAGCTGTTCTTTTAGGTCCTCCGCCATCAGCCGAATCATACCTGCTGTCAGATAAAATAATATCTGTCTGCAAAGATTTAAATGTTGATGCTATCCACCCCGGCTATGGTTTTCTTTCCGAAAACGCACAATTTGCGCAAAAAGTCAGTGATGCAGGACTTATTTTTATTGGTCCGTCTCCGGAATCGATAGAGGTAATGGGCAGCAAACTGGCAGCAAAGGCAGCAGTTTCCACTTATAATATACCCCTGGTTCCGGGCACGGAAACAGCAATTACCAATGTGGCTGCAGCTAAGGAAAGGGCCGCAGAAATTGGCTACCCCATACTCATTAAGGCCAGTGCCGGTGGTGGTGGTAAAGGAATGCGTATAGTGGACAGGCCGGAAGAGTTCGATGAACAAATGCAGAGGGCGGTAAGCGAAGCAAAATCTTCCTTCGGTGACGGAGCTGTGTTTATAGAAAAATACATTACCTCGCCCCGCCATATAGAAATTCAGGTACTGGGCGACCAGCATGGTAATATAGTGCACCTTTTTGAACGGGAATGTTCTGTGCAGCGCCGCCACCAGAAGGTAATAGAAGAGGCTCCCTCCTCTGTACTTACTCCTGAAATAAGGGAAGCCATGGGCCGTGATGCGGTAAAAGTTGCTTTAGCCTGCAATTATTATGGCGCAGGAACAGTGGAGTTTATTGTGGATGAAGAGCTCAATTACTACTTCCTTGAAATGAACACCCGCTTACAGGTGGAGCATCCCGTTACGGAACAAATAACAGGCACAGACCTTGTAAAAGAACAGATTTATATAGCGGAGGGAAAGGAACTCTCCTTCCGGCAAAGCGATTTAGGCATTAACGGCCATGCCATTGAAGTGCGTGTTTATGCGGAAGACCCTGCCAACAATTTCCTTCCGGACATTGGAACCCTCACTACCTACAAACGCCCGCAGGGCCCTGGCATCAGGGTAGATGATGGCTTTGAACAGGGAATGGACATTCCGATCTATTACGACCCTATGATTGCTAAACTGGTGGCCTATGGGGCTGACCGTGAAGAAGCCAGGCTAAGAATGATCAGGGCAATTGACGAATATGAGGTAACAGGAATAGAAACAACCCTCCCCTTTTGCCGCTTTGTAATGGAACATCCGGATTTTGTGAGCGGGAACTTTACGACAAAGTTCGTTGAGAAAAACTTTAAACCGGAATACCTGCAAAAAACTCCCGATTCCGAAACAACAGAAATAGCAGCTGTTTTTGCTGCTTACCTCTTTGAACAGGCTAAGAACGAACAAAAGCAGGGAGAACAAGCTGAGGTAGCTGCAAATTTCTCAAAATGGAAAAGGAGAGGCAGACAGGTCTGATTTCTTTTGTCGTATGTCTCATGTCCAAAAATTAACTCCTAATTATGGCTGAAATCCTGCCTTTCAGGGCGTGGAGGTACAATCCCGCACTTTTTCCTGTTATTGATGAGCTTACCTCCCCTCTCTTTGATGTTGTTTCCGGTAAACAAAGAAAACTACTTTACAGGAATCCCTATAACAGCATTCACCTTTCTGTACCGGAAAAAACTGCCAACACGGCCTCCCTTTTACAAAACTGGAAAGAAAGCGGTGTTATTTTACAGGATGAGCAGCCTTCCATCTATGTGTATTACCAGTATTTTTCATTGCCGGGATCAGCTAAAGAATACTGCCGGAAAGGCTTTATCTGCAATATCCGGGCATATGACTGGAGCGAAAAAATTATCCTCCGGCATGAGAATACCATCCCGGGATCTGTGGCCGACCGGGTGGAACTACTGGAAGAAACACAGCTGAATGTAAGCCCCACCCACGGCCTTTATACCGACCCTGATTTTCAGCTGGAGCAACTGATGGATGAAAGCATGAACACTCCTGTTTATGAAACAGAGGATTACCAGGGTGTCAGGGATTTGTTCAGTATTATCTCAGACCCGGGTGCCATCAGGAAATTTTTAGAGGTACTGAAAGATAAGCAGGTAATTCTGGCCGATGGCCACCACCGTTATGAAGGCTCACTCCTGTACAAAAAGGAGCAGCTAAAGGATAACCCGGCCCATACCGGTAAAGAGGGATATAATTACCATATGATGTACCTGACCAATACTGAAGCAGACGATTTACGGATTATGCCAACGCACAGGCTCATTTCCGGAATACAAGATTTTGATGCGCCTGCTTTACTGGAAAAACTTAAAGTTTACTTCAATGTACAGGAACTGGACAGCCCTTACGATATCAATACCATTATTCTGGGTAAACAGTGGGCTTTTGGCTTACTGTTACAGGACAATGCCTATATTATCCGTCTCAAGCCTGAAGTTTTCGGGCAGCTGAGCTGGAAAATGCCTCCGGAAGTAAAGCAACTGGACCTGACTGTTCTTCATTATTTTATAATAGAAAAGGCACTGGGCATTCCGGGAAAGGAGCAGCGAAGGTCTGAGAATATCAGCTTTGAACGTAATTTTGCCAGCTGTCTGGCTCAGGTAATAAAGCAGGAAGCACAATTTGCTGTTATCATAAAAGATATTTCTATGGATGATATAAAACAGGTATGTTATAGCGGATATACCATGCCACAGAAATCAACTTATTTTTACCCTAAAGTTATTTGTGGTTACCTTTTCAGCTCTATTAAAGATGATGAATTTAAAATACCCCCTTATACTGGCCTCTAAATCGCCCCGCCGCCAGGAGCTCCTCCGCATGGCAGGAATCCCGTTCAGTTTACAAACTAAAGATACAGACGAGAGTTATCCTGCTGAACTGGAAGCCCACTCTGTGGCGCGCTTTCTGTCAGAAAAAAAAGCTGCAGCATTTAGGGGAGAGATAGATGACCAGCAAATACTTTTAACCTCCGATACTACTGTTCTGGTGGACACACAGGTGTTAGGAAAACCTGAAAATGAAAAAGAAGCGCTTGCTATGTTACAATTGCTTTCCGGCCGCAGCCATAAAGTGGTGAGTGCGGCCAGCCTGCTCCACAAAAACAACATTATCAGTTTTGACGACACCACCGAAGTTTTTTTCCGCACCTTAAAGGAAGAGGAGATTATGTACTATATAGAACATTATAAACCTTTTGACAAAGCAGGAGCCTATGGAATTCAGGAGTGGATAGGCATGGTGGGAATCGAAAAAATTGAAGGCTCTTATTACAATGTTATGGGCTTGCCGGTTCATAAGGTTTATCAGCACTTAGAGGCTTTTATGGCAGATTAAAACAAAAAATGAGAGACTATTGCTAATCTCTCATTTTATTGCTGATTCCTATTAATATATCAGGGGCGCATACTGCTGTTTTGCAGGTTTTCTGCGCTTTGGGCCGTAATTGGGTCCCCCTCATTCAGGCGCCTGCTTACTACCAGGTACGGACCGGCAATAACCTGCTGACCAGGCTCCAGTCCGGCAACAATTTCAATCCTTTCATAATCGCTGATACCTGTTTTTACTTCAACCATTCTGGCTTTGCCACCTTCATTGATAAATACCACTTCTTTAATTTCCTGATTCCGTGCAGGAGCCGCCGGCCGGTTTTCCGCCGCGCCATTTCCTTCCTCTTCTTCCTCACCTTCCCCGGAAGCATTTCCCTGATTTTGACCGGGGGTACGGGTAGTTACAGCAGCCAAAGGAACAGATAAAACATTTTCCTTTTTATTGGTAATAATCTCCACACTGGCGGTCATTCCCGGGCGGAAAGGTACTTTCATGCCTCTTTCTTTAATAAGATCATCATACGAACTGTTAAGTATCCGCACTTTTACTTCAAATTCAGTAACAGCATCCGGACTTAACTTTGAATTTGCGGTATTGGCAATTGAGGTTACCACACCTTCAAACTTGCGGTTCATGTGCGAATAACTGTCCACATCAATAATGGCGGTATCTCCAAGACTTACCCTAATAATATCATTTTCATTTACATCCACCCGAACTTCCATTCTGTTAAGGTTAGCTATGCGGAGCATTTCCGTACCAGCCATCTGAGAAGTACCTACCACCCTCTCGCCCTGCTCCACACTTAATTTCGAAACAATTCCTTTCATAGGAGCAAAAACAGAAGTAAGGTTCAGATTTTCCTGGGCTTCGCGTACACTGGCTCCGGCACTTTCAACCATATAACGGGCTGCCTGTACATTTTGCTTTGCGGCTTCCAGTTCTTCCCTGGCAACCTGAAAGTTAGCCTTTGCCTGGTCAAACTCAGAATCTGAAATTACGTTCTGCTCATAAAGCTGCTGGCTTCGCTCAAAATCACGCTTTGTTCTTTCGAACTGAGCTTCAGACTGAGACAA
This sequence comes from Cesiribacteraceae bacterium YIM B00369, assembly GCA_017948555.1. Taxonomy (GTDB): domain Bacteria; phylum Bacteroidota; class Bacteroidia; order Cytophagales; family Cyclobacteriaceae; genus Nafulsella. Next base: position 170,919 of record JAFMYY010000004.1, read on the forward strand.
GCGGCTCATTGAACTGGAAACATTTGCTTTTTGCTGATTATAAACAGCCTGCTGACGGGCCAGTGCAGACTGAAAATTATCAGGTCGAATTCGCAATAATAATTGTCCCGGCTGCACGGAGTCTCCTTCCCGGATGGGCAGCTCAATAATTTCACCCGGCACATCAGGACTTATTTTCACCTCCGTTTCAGGCTGTATCATTCCGGAGGCATTCACTTTTTCAACAATAGTATACCGGCTTGCCCGGGCAAACTCCACTTCCGTTTCAGGCGGGTTACCTATCCATCCTGCAGATTTCGCAATAACGGCAGCTATTACACCAACCAGCACCACACCAGCCAAAATAAAAATTAAACGATTCGACTTCTTCTTTTTAGCCATAATTAATCAAATGAAAGCGGTTTATTTAGATAAAAATCCAGAATTTTAGTTTTAAAGATATAATCATATTTAGCGCGGATCAGATTAGATTCAGCAACATCGAAATTTGTTTTTGCCACATTATAATCCACTGCATTGGAAGCTCCAAGGTTAAAACGCTGCTCCGCACTTCTGAAGGCTTCACGTAAAGACCTTACCTGGTTCAGGTTGCTCCGGTAAGTAAGCGCAGCTGCCTTTACATCCTGGGCTGCCTGCTCAATAGTTTGCCTTAATTGCTGCCGTTCAATTTTTGCCTGCAGCTTCGCCTGGTCAGTTGCAATGCGGGCGCGGCTTACTGCACTTTTAGTGTTGTAACCATTAAAAATGGGGATATTTAAATTAACCTGTACCGACCTGCGGAAGTTAAAGTCAAGTTGATCATAGTAAGTTACCTCCCTATATTCCGTTGGTACATACTCAGTACGGTAAACTTGCTGACGTTCCCCATCTGCACCAACCAGATACCCCATTGCAATGCCACTTTCATCATCTCTGGCTTCTACATCCGAACCCTCTTTTGGCAGAACATCAGGAGCTGCACTGGAATAAGCACTTGATAAATTTCCCCCTAAAGTAAGTCTTGGGTAAAGGTTTCCTTTTGCTGCTTCTAATCCATATTTGGCACTTTCAATCCTTGCATCAGCAGCCTGTATAACAGGCTGGGTTTCTTCTGCTCTTTCAAAAACCTCCTGTGCACTTACCGGATATTCTTCAGCAGATTCAATTTCCAGCTCAGGCACTACAATTTGAACATTTTGTTCAGCAGGTAACTGCAGCAGCTGCGTTAAATTTAACCTTGCAAACTCCAGATTGTTATAAGCATTGGTAACGGCGAGCTCATCACTTGCGTACTGGGCCTCCAGTTCATACAGGCTGGCTTGCGGCAATGTGCCTACTTCTACCTGCCTTTTTGTCCTTTCCCTTTGCAAGTCCGAAGCCCGGAGACGGTTCTCGGCATTAGCAAGTAATTCACGATTAAACAGAATATTGGTGTAGGCAGTAATTATCTGGAGGGTAATATTATTTTTAGTGGCCCCCAGCTGGAATTCTCTTGCCCGAAAATCAGCTTTATTGGCTTTAATAGTGTTCATTTTATTAAAACCCGCAAATAATACCACCTCACTGGATAAAAAATAGCTATGCGATTCCAGTGGATCAGTTGTGATAGCATTGGTATATGGGTCAATGGAACGTCCTACAGAATAATTATATCCAGCCCCTGAATTAAGGGTAGGGTAAAGATCTGCCCTGGACCTCTCGAGTTCCACTCTGCCTGACATTAAGTCTAATTCACTAAGCTTAACCTGTAAATTATGCTTCTCTGCATATTCAATGCACTCCTCAAGCGTCCATTGATAGGTAGGGCGATTCTGCTCCTGGGCAAATCCACGGAGGCTCATACCTGAAAAGGCGAGAACAATGAAACAAATTTTTCTCATAAAAAAAGAGTTTTAAAAATCAATATCCGGATCTAATAAATGGCTTCAATTCATTTCAGATGAAGGGTTTAATTATTTAATTACGAATTCTTTACTTACCTCTCATTTCCTTAATAAAGAACTACAATGGAAGTGCTGTAGCCACCTTAATCCGGCTGCACTTACCAGGGGCAATCGTAAAAATTTTCAGTCTTACAATCTGAAAAAACTTAATCCTATCCCCTTCTTTACTCTCCGGCTTAAAAAATTACAGAAAGTCCTCAACAGAATTAAGTATTTCCCCTTTACCTTATTATTAAAAAATTACACCTTTTTAATCTCCGTGAGATTACCTTCACAATTCAAAACTATATAATTATCAGAAATTATTATAGTTTATATTTATAAATGGTAAAATAGTTACATGGGTGAAATATTGAGAAGCAGGCTGGTAAAGACCCGGCAAAGCAGAAAATCATTGTTATAAAACTCCTGATAAGCTTTTATGTTTGATTTTTTTGCATCAGAAACGTTCTGCATATAACACCGAAGCTGTCAGGCTTGTTTTTTTAGCGTTGAATATCGAAAGTAAGGATCAAGCCCTTAATCCGCTGATCTTTTATCAGCAAAAGAACAAAATTACTTTAACAATAACCACGACAGGCGTATCATTGGGTAAAACTAAACGATTACAATATATCTTCCTGATATGGTATATGAAGTGATTGGCTCTATTTTTTAAACTTTTTTTTAAAATAAAGAAAATGAAAATTTTAGCTGAAATTAAAAAACATTATCGCTGAAAAGGATTTATACTACTTACAGAAGTATTTTTTTAATTGGTGGCTTTCAGTGAATCCGGAGAAATTTGGCTGCCGGGGTTTAAATTTTTTTCAACTTAGCCCCGCCCCGTCTTCAGGATCATTAAATAACACGGGAACTTATTTTTTCCTTTCCGGTAACCGGCAGAAGCATATCAATTTCAATAAAAGAATGGCTTAATGGATGCATGTCCATAGTTTTCCCATCTGCGGATAATATTTTTTAATTCCCATGATTTACGTTTTTTATAGTAGAAGCGCTTCAAACAGGCTTCAGTTTCAAAAGTATCTTAATCAAATGCCGAAATCTTTTCAGCAGCAGATTTTAAAATACAGGGACTGGAAAGATGCCCAAAGAAGCTTGCTAGGCAAAATGCTGTTAAAAAATGGACTGGAAATTCTGGGGCTGGACCAATATGATTTATCAGAAATAAAATACACCGCTCACCAAAGGCCCTATTTTGACCATTCCCTGGATTTTAACATTGCTCATTCCGGAGATTATGTAATCTGCGCCATAAGCACTACACAAAAAGTGGGAGTGGATATTGAGGAATTAAAAACCACAGAGCTAAGCGACTTTCAGGATTTTTTTACCAGGGAGGAATGGGCAAAGGTGCTTAATTCAAACAAAGGGCTGCAGGAGTTTTATACTCTCTGGACACAAAAAGAAGCTATTATTAAAGCCTCCGGCGAAGGCTTAAGCATTCCGCTCAAAGAGGTATCCATACAGGAAGACAAAGCCTCAGTAAGCAATGAGCAGTGGCACCTTGTGCAATTGCCTTTAAGTCCGGATTACGTCTCCTTCCTTGCTACAAATTCAGAAGCCTCCCCTGTCAGCCTGCATGAGATAAACTTTGATTAAGCTTTTTTCACTTTCTATTGCACCACAATTTCTTCTTCCTTCTCAAGCCCCACCTTTTTTTCATCCTCTTCTTCCTCCACTGGTTTGGAGGCTATAAATCCGGTGAAATTTTTATTAAACATCATAACCACTGAGAGTAATACTAAAATAATTCCGCAGGCCATAAACATAAGCCTTACCTGCTGATTTAATAAATCAATAATAATACCTGAAATGGCAAGGGCTACAGGCACTACTCCGGAGGTTAAGGTCATCAGATTTCCTAATATCCTTCCCCTCATTTCAGATTTAATACTCATCTGAATCTGGGTAATAATATTTATCTGGATAAAGCCATTCAGGACCCCGATAAGACCGAAAGAAACTAAAGCCATCCACAGGATGCTGATTCCACTCAGGGCAAGGAACAGCAGTGAACTACTCAGAAAAGAAAAAACAATGGCATTCCTTTTCGCTTTACCCTGGAATTTAAAAATCCCTACAACTAAGTATCCTATAACAGAACCAAAGCCAAAAACGCCTGCAATATAGCCATACCAGTCTGTGGGAGCCTGCAATACATCTTCCACATAAAAAGGAAGAATTACGTAAACCGGGGCAACGAAAAAGTTCAGCAGAGCAAACATGATAAAGGTTGCCTTTAATCCTTTATTATCCATTATAGCCCTGAAACCATCTACAGTATCCTGCTTAAATTTTTTGAAGGTCTTTTGGGCATCCACCTCATCGCTTTTTACAACCGGCGGGATCTTTATAAATAATTCGGAAATACCGGAAAACAGGTAGGAAATCCCATTCACAAAAAACAGTAAAGGTGCTCCCAATATTCTGAAGAGAACACCCCCTACACCCTGCCCGAGCAGAGCAGAAATTTGCACCAATACCTGCATAGATGAATTGGCTGCAGCAACTTTCTTTTTTGGGACCATATCCGGGATAGCGGCTATTACTGCGGGATTAAAAAAAGCTTTTGATACAGATACCGTAACGGAAGCCACTATCACTCCTGTAAACAACAAGCCTTCTGCCTCAGGAAAAAAGAAAAACCCACAGGCCAGCGCCACCATAAAAGCTCCCACCAGTAAGTCGCAGGCCACAATTATGTTCCTTCTGGAATAATGATCCGCGAACGTTCCTCCTATAGGGCTCAGCAAAATTTGCGGAATGGTGGAAAGCATTAAAATTGTTCCAACAATGGTAGCGGATTCGGTCTGGTGCTTCACCCAAAATATCATTGCTATGGCAAAGGCCTGGGACCCCAGCTGGCTGACCAGCTGGCCTTGCCAAAGTAAAAAAAAGTTTTTGTTAAAGAGCTTATTTTGCTTACTCATTTAAAACAGGTAAAAAATAAAAATTTTAATTAATTCTATCGCAGCGGCAGGTAATAATTATGGCAGGACCGGACAGGAGCATTATACCTCACCGCTTACCGGAACCTGCCGGGTTTGGGTCCTTCAGGAGCTCAGACCGCCCTTGCAATTCCGGTTTCCATGGCATTTACCTGCTTTGCCCTTGCTTTTTTGCAGGCGTCAACTATCTGCATAATAATGTACTCCGGATGCTGAAAAATAAAAAAGTGGTCGCCTGGCATTACTTTAAGATCTATCGGGTATTCTGTTTCTTCCTGCCACTTCATTACATCCTTTCCATAGATCATTTCATCACTACCTGTTCTGATAAACAGGGGAACAGGAAAAGGTTTTTCCATACCTTCATATTGGTAGTTTTCCACTGCTTTAAAATCACAGCGTAAAAAAGGCTCAAAGAAGTCTTTCATCTCCTCATTCTCAAGAATTTCCTTTGGCAATCCTCCAAGATCATGAATTTCCTTCCAGAAAGCCTCTCTGCTGTAATCTGAAATTTTTTTCTCCTTACCCACGGAAGGGGCTCCACGTCCGGTTAAAAACAAACAAAGGGGCCTGTTAAGGCCCTTTTCCATAATTTTCTTCATCAGCTCATATCCTAATAGAGCCCCCATGCTGTGGCCATAAATAATATATTCACCACCTTCATTAATTTTCGCCCTTATTTGCTGAAAAACATCTTCTGCTGTTTCTTTTAAGTCAGACAAAAGAGGTTCGTTCATACGGCTTCCTCTTCCGGGCAGCTCTATGGTTTCCCATTCAAAATCTGCAGGTACGTAATCATGTAATACACGGTAAGAATATTTGCTTCCTCCCGCAAAAGGGAATGCAAAGATTTTAACTTTATTTTGCTGCTTTATCATTATCCTGGTTCTATAAATTAAAAAATCTTATCTCTGTTTTTTTCCTTCTGCCGCTGGCAGCCTATAATGTCTGCCTTTACCGGCCTGCCCCGGGTGCCAGAGAAGCATAAGCGGATCTCTTAAAAAACCCCCGCCGATGCTTCTGAAGCCCGTGGTCCTGCTGCTGAGAGTAAGGTCAACATCAGCTTGTCTTTGTTTTCCTGCTGATGTCTTTTTCCGGAGCTGCCATTTGCTTTCGCAACTCCTGTACCAGCTGCCTCACGTTCCTTTTCTGCAGCATCGATTCATGGTTACCCGGGCTGGTGAATACCTGTACCACCCGGGTAATATTAGCCCAGCCGAGGCTTGGGTCATAACCGTTCCAGTCACTGTCCTTCGCTTTAACAAGGATCAGCTTTTTATTGATCTTGCCTTCAGGACGATACTTAATGTGCATATTCACATAGATGACATGGAAAAGTCTTTCCAGTGTTTCCATATCCTTGAACTGCACACCACTTGTACTGATCAGGCCTTTTACATAGCCCAGCAGCTCCTCAAAGTTACCCAGCGGAAGCTCTTTCCTTATTTTCTTTCTCAGCTTTCGCGGCAGGTATCTCACTCCAAATTCCTGCTGGATTACTCCTTCAACCATGCCAAGAATCTGTTCCCGCTTCTCTTCATCAGACAGTTTATTGGCAGGTGTGGAATCAAGAACAGTGGCCATTTTTATGGATTCTCCTCTTTTTTCGAGCTGTTTTATCATTTCATATACCACAACTCCACCAAAAGAGTGTCCCATAAGGTTATAAGGCCCTTCAGGCTGAACTGTTTTGATCCACCGGATATTATTAGCAGCTATTTCCTCTATGCTTTCCAGCGGTTTCTCCCCTTCCAGCACTCCCTGCATGGTAATACCATATACCGGCTGGTCGTTGCCTAAAGCGCTGGCAAGCTGGTGGTACTGATCGCTGATCCCGAATACTCCCGGCACAATAAATACCGGCCGCCCTTCGCCTTCCGGCTGCAGTAAAAGCAGGTGCTCATGCTGAGGCTTCATGTTTCCGGAAGCTGTTTCTTCCACTACCCTCGCCAGCTGTATAATGGTTGGATTCTTAAACAGGTGAACAATTGGCAGATCCTGAATCCCGAATGCCCGCTTCACCTTACTTACCAGGCGGATTCCCATTAAGGAATCCCCACCCAGTTCAAAGAAATTATCCTCAACACCTATGCGCTCCTGCTGTAGCAGCTCCTGCCAGATTTCCACCAGCTTCTGCTCGGTTTCAGTGGCCGGCGCTACATAAGCTGCAGTTCTAACCTGCTCTGTATCCATGGCAGCAAGGGCCTTCCGGTTTACCTTACCATTGGTGGTCAAAGGCATTTCCTCCAGGTCAATCAGCACCGATGGCAGCATGTATTCAGGCAGCTTTTCTTTCATTTGAGAAAGAATAGATTCCTTGCTGAATTCTCCTTCAGGAACCACATAGGCTACCAGGCGTTTGTTGCCTGCTGCATCTGCTTTCGCCAGCACCGCCGAAAGGTGGACCCCTTCGCACTGGCTCAGCACACTTTCCACTTCGCCCAGCTCTATACGGTGACCGCGGATCTTCACCTGATCGTCTATCCGGCCCAGGAATTCCAGCTTACCACCCGGCAACCAGCGCACAAGGTCGCCGGTTCTGTACATCCTTGCTTCCGGATCCTTACTGAAAGGATCCTTCACAAACTTCTCTGCCGTCAGCTCAGGCCGGTTCAGGTAACCTCTTGCTACCTGTACTCCGCCAACTACCAATTCTCCGGGAACGCCTTCAGGCAACAGTTTTCCAGCCCCATCCAGTACATAAGTTTTTACATTATGGATTGGGGTACCAATGGTAACTGCTCCGTTCTTCATCAGCGGCTTATCCGATATGCTCACACAAACCGTGTTTTCAGTTGGTCCGTAGGCATTCACCAGGCGTATGCCTTTCGACTGGATCAGCTGCGCAAGTTCCACATTAAGCGCTTCACCTGCGGACACCACCAGCTTAAGAGAAGTCAGCTCATCCTTTATTACATGCTGATAGGATGGCGGCAGAACGGCTACCGTTACTTTATTTTCATTGATTAGCTTTCCGATAGATTCCACCGATAATACATCTTCTTTGGTAGGAATGACAAGGCAGCCTCCGCTCATCAGGGTATTGAATATCTCATAGCAGGATGCATCAAAACCGATAGAGGCAAACTGCAGTGTACGGTCACCCGCTTTTAAACGGAGCATATCTGCCTGGCTTAATGCCAGGTTCACCACTCCTTTATGCTCTACAAGTACGCCTTTTGGCCTTCCTGTTGAACCGGAGGTGTAAATTACATAAGCAAGGTTCGATGGCTGCAGTGCAGTCTCTGGCCTGGAGTCAGCTTCTTTCGCTATTTCGCTCCACTCCCGGTCAAGGACCACCAGCTCCCGTGCTTTATCGTTTCCAACTAAATCCTGAGTTGCGCTGCCGGCAATGGCCAGTTTCGCACCTGTATCCTGCAGCATAAAGTCTATCCTGTCCTGCGGATAGGCAGGATCTACCGGTACATAAGCGCCTCCTGCTTTGAGGATACCCCACAGCGCCACCATCATATCCAGAGAGCGGTCAAGGCAAAGTGGCACCAGGCTATCTTCCCTTACTCCTTTTGAGCGCAGGTAATGGGCCAGCTGGTTTGCTCTTCGGTCAAGCTCCCGGTAACTCAGCTTCTCACCACGGAATAATACAGCATCTGCATCAGGTGTTTTGGAAACCTGCTCTTCGAACAGATCCACCAGACTTATGCCCGTCGGGTATGGAACAGCAGTATCAATCCAGGCTACAGTAAGCTGTTCGCGCTCCTGCTCAGTTACCAGCTCCAGCTCCCCTAACTTCATGTCCGGATTGCTGATTATCTGCTGCAATATCCAGGCAAAATGCCCTTTAATTTCCTTTACAGTTCTTTCCGGAAGCAGGTTAGCATTGTAGCCGAACTCAACACTCAGTTCCCTGCCTGCCTGTACCATTACCGAAAGCGGATAATTTGTATGTTCATCCATTTCCAGGCTATCGACCTGCAGCCCCTGGCTTTGCGATAATACCTCTCCTACAGGGTAATTCTCAAATACCATCAGGGTATCGAACAGATCGCCTTTAACGCCTATCCAGTTCTGGATGGAGGCAAGCTGTGTATGCGCATATTCCCTTCCGTTGGTATGGCCTTCCTGCAGGCCGGCCAGCCATTCCTTCACAGTTTTGTCTCCTGCAACAGTGGCACGCAACGGAAGTGAGTTGATATACAAACCAACCCTTGTTTCAGAGCCGGCCAGTTCTGTAGGACGCCCTGCAACAGTTACCCCGTATACAGGATCCTGCCGGCCGGTGTATGCTGATAGCAGGTAAGCCCAAACACCCTGCATCATGGTATTCAGCGTCAGGCGGTTTGCCTGGCTGTAATCCTGCAGTGCCGCATGAATGCTTTCTTCCAGCACCAGCTTTTCCTTCCGGTACTCATCCCCGCCTTTGGTCCTGTCCTGCTTGTTTTCCACAAATGGAAGCAGCGTTGGTTCTTCCACTCCGGCGAGGTAGCCTTTCCAGAATTCCTCTGCCTCAAACGGATCTTTCTTCTGCAGGTACTTAATAAAGTCCTCATAACGGTCTTCTTCCAGCTCCAGCGGTTCCTTACCTGTGCTCAGGGCATCGTAAGTGCTCAGGAGCTCCTGCATAAGTATCGGCATCGACCAGCCGTCTACCAGTATGTGGTGATGAGTCCATACCATCTGGTAAGCTTCTTCGCTTAACCTGATCATGGTAATCCGCAGCAGTGGCGCCTGGCTGAAATCAAAGCCTTTTCGCTTATCCGCTTCTTGAAATTCCAGGAGCTCAGCCTGCTGTTCTTCCTGACTCAAATCACTAAAGTCCAGTATTTCAAACGGCAGCTTTACATCCTTATGCACACATTGTACCGGCATGCCCAAATCCTGGTGGAAGGAACTTCTGAGGATACTGTGCCTCTTTACCAGGTACTCCCAGCTGGCGCGGAATGGTTCCACTTCCAGACCTGTAATGCGGCAGCTAAGCTGCTCTAAATAAGCCTGAGATCCTTTTTCATATAATCCGTGGAACAGTAATCCTTCCTGCAGCGGACTTAATCCATACAGGCTGCTGATCTGCTCATCCAAAAGGTTTCCGTTATAGTCAGAGAACAGGAAGCTCTCCAGTTCCTTATAGCTTACCTTAGCTCCCAGCCCATAGTCTGAAGGTGTTTTGCGCGGAACGGCTATTTCCTGGCAATGGCTGATCAGCGCGGTGAGTACCTCAAGGTATTTCTTCCCGAGGGCCTCTATGGTTTCCGGCTTATATTCTTTGCCGGAGTATGAAAGGCTAAGGTTTAGCTTGCCTGCCGATACACTTCCACTCACGCTTAAGCGGTTGCCCATGCTGTTTGCAGGGCTTACGTCCCTGCCGGAAGATTCTCCGGCTCCGCCAAACCAGCGGCTGCTGTTCAGTGCATTATCCAGCTGCCCCAGGTAATTGAACAGTACCTGGAATGGCTCCTGCTTCAGGCTCTGACGGATTTCTTCATCCGGGTGCAGGTAGCGAAGTGCTCCATAGCCCAGTCCTTTATCAGGCACCTGGCGCAGCTGCTCCTTCACCGACTGTATTAAATGAGACAGGGAAAGATCTTCTTCCATGCCCAATAGCACAGGATAAAGGTTGGTAAACCAGCCTACAGTGCGGCTGATATCCACTTCAGAGGAGAAATCTTCCCTTCCGTGTCCTTCCAGCGCAATTACTACCTGCTGTTGCCTGCTCCAGTCGCCCAGTGTTTTGGCGAGAGCGGCCAGCAGGAGATCATTAATCTGTGTATGATAAGCCTGCTGAACATCTGTTAACAGCGATTTGGTCAGTTCCGGATCCAGGGAAATGGTATAATTCTGCAAATCTGCCAGGGTGGATTCCTCCGCACTTTCCCTGTCCACAGGAAGGCTGAATTCCGCTTTGGCCACTTTTTGCCAGTAGCCTTTCTGCCGCAGCGCTTTGGTTGTGGCATAGGACTGCAAAGCTTCCTGCCACTGGCGGTAAGAACTGCTCTTTTCTCCCAGTTCCACTGCTTTGCCCTGTACAAGCATTTCAAGGATCCCTTCCAGGTCTTCCAGTAAGATTCTCCAGCTTACACCATCCACAGCAATGTGGTGGATCAGGATAAACAGGCGGTTGGCCTCCTCCTTCTCCGGTGTCCGGATCAGTACCATCCGCATCAACTCTCCCTGCTCAAGATCCAGACTCTGCTGGTGCTTTTCGCAGCTTTCTGCAATGCGGCCGGAAAGCTCCTTATCCTTCACGCTTGTGAAGTCTTCCACAACCAGTGCTCCTGCCCGGGTGCTGTACTCCTGCTTCCAGATATTTTCCTCTTTAGAGTAGGTGAAGCGCAGGGCATCATGGCGGGCCATTAAAGCCTGCGCCGCTTTTTCCAGCGTTCCTGCCTCCAGCTCCTTGCTTACCGACAGGAATAAAGACTGGTTAAAGTGGTTTGGCTGCCGGTAATGCTGTTCGAAGAACCACTGCTGTATTGGCATTAAAGCTGCAGTTCCTGTCAGTATACCCTGCTCCGCTTTTATGGCAGTTCCTTCCTGTACCACTGCAGCAAGAGCGGCAATAGTCTGATGCTCAAACACATCCCTCGGCTGGAAGGTAAAGCCGACTTTACGGGCCCTGCTCACCAGCTGGATTGTGATGATGGAATCTCCTCCAAGATCGAAGAAGTTATCTTCCACACCCACTTTTTCCAGTTGCAGAAGATCTTTCCAGATGGCTGCCAGTTTCTCCTCGGTTTCGGTGCGTGGTGCCACGTATGATGAAGCAAGGGCTGCACCTGCATCCACATCCGGCAGGGCTTTCTTATCTACCTTTCCATTGGCTGTTAAAGGAATCGCCTCCAGCTCTACAAGCATGGGTGGCACCATATAATCAGGCAGACTCTTTTTCATCTGCTGAGTGATGGCTTCCTTGGTAAAGGCTCCTTCAGCCACTACATAGCCAATGAGGCGTTTATGGCCTGCGGCATCTGCTTTGGCAAGTACCACTGCCTGCGCTACTCCTTCGCACTGGCTGAGCACACTTTCCACCTCGCCCAGTTCTATACGGTAACCGCGGACTTTCACCTGGTCATCTATTCTTCCCAGGTACTCCAGGTTACCATCTTCAAGCCACCTTACGAGGTCACCTGTTTTGTACATCCTTGCTTCAGGATTTGTAGTGAACGGATCTTTCACAAATTTCTCTGCGCTTAGCTCTTTGCGGTTCAGGTAAGCTCTTGCGACCTGCACACCACCTACACAAAGTTCTCCTGGCACACCCTGTGGCACCAAACGACCGCTCTTATCCAGCACATAAGCTGTTGTATTGCTTATTGGCTTTCCAATTGGTGGCAGTCCCCTTTCCTCCTTTTTAAGCATATAAGCTGTTGCTACCACAGTGTTTTCTGTCGGGCCATAATGGTTCACCAGTTTCCACCCCAAATGAGCTGTTGAAAACGTTCTGAGCTGGTCTCCTCCTGTGAGCACATACTGCAGGGCCAGCCCTTCCGGCTGCTCCGCTTTCACCAGCTGGTCTACAAGAGCAGTTGGCACGAAGCTGTGAGTAATGCCTTTCTCATTGTAGAAATGCATCAGTTTCTCCACCTCCAGGCGCTGCTCATTGTCAACAATATGCAGGCTGGCTCCGGATAGCAATACCGGCCATAGTTCCCAGGCAGAGGCATCGAAACCTACCCCGGCCATCATGGTCGATTTGCTGGCTGTGCTTAAGCCATATTCCTTTATATGCCAGCTGCAGAGGTTTACCACTCCTTTATGCTCCACCAGCACTCCTTTAGGTTTACCTGTTGAGCCTGATGTATAAATAGAGTAGGCAAGGTTTGAAGGCACTAACCAGCAGGGCGGGTTATACAGACGTCCCTGCTCAATACCAGCCTTGTCTCTGTCAAGCAATACCAGTTCTGCTTTACTGCCTGCCAACAAATGCACATAGCTTTCGGTGGTAATTACAATTTCCGCAGCAGTATCTTCCAGCATATATGATATGCGGTCGGCAGGGTAAGACGGATCGACAGGTACGTAGGCAGCACAAGCTTTCTGGATACCCAGTATGGCCACCACCAGCTCCGGGGAGCGGTCAATGCAAACAGGTACCAGCTTCTCTTCTCTTATTCCTTTTTTCTTAAGATAATGAGCCAGCTGATTGGCACGTTTATTTAGCTCCTTATAAGTAATGGATTCTCCTCCATGCACTACGGCAACAGCATCAGGGTTCTTTTCCACCTGCGCTTCGAAAAGCGTAATCAGGGTTTCTTCCTCAGGCCAGTCAGCAGCGGTATCATTTAAATCAACCGTCAGTTGCTTCTGCTCCGCCTCTGTTACCAGCTGGAGTCGGGAAAGGTCAAGCTCAGGCTGGTGAATAATCTGATGCAGTACCTGTTTAAAATGAGCCTTGATCCGCTCTACATTCCTGTCGCTGAGCAGGGCTGCATTATAGCTGAATTCTATCGACAGCTGTTTTGCACTTTTGGCGATAATGGATAAAGGATAATTAGTATGCTCCTCCATATGTAAACCATCCACCTTCAGGCCCCATTCCTGAGCAAAAACCTCTCCCATAGGGTAGTTTTCAAATACCAGCAGAGTATCGAACATGTCGCCCTTTATTCCCTGCCACTGGTGGATTGATGAAAGCGGGGTATGTCCATGCTCCCTTGCATGAGTATGTCCCTCCTGCAGAGCTGCAAGCCACTCACTTACTGACTGTTCCCCGGAGGTGGTTGAGCGCAGCGGAATGGTATTAATATATAGCCCGACACGGGTTTCAGATCCTTCAAGCTCTGTAGGACGCCCTGCCACTGTAACTCCGTAAACAGCATCGTCCTGTCCGGTATAAGCCGCCAGCAGGTAAGCCCATACCCCCTGCACCACTGTATTGGTAGTCAGGTGGTTTTTCTGGCAATACTGCTGAAGCAGCTCCTGCTCTTCACTTTCTACCAGCAGGTTGATGTGGCGATACTCATCGCCTCCTTTATTCCGTTCTTTGCTGCTTTCCGCTAAGGTGTTGTCAACGAAAGGCAGGAAGCTGGCCTCTTCTATACCGGAGAGATATTCTTTCCAGAATTGCTCTGCCTCCACAGGATCTTTCTCCTGCAGGTAGCGTATGAAATCTTCATAACGGTCTTCCTCGAACTGCAGGGGCTCTCCGCCTTTATTCAGATGATCGTAAGTACTCAGGAGCTCCTGCATCAGTACCGGCATTGACCAGCCATCGACCAGCAGGTGATGGTGTGTCCAGACCATATGATAAACCTCATCGGAAAGCCTGACAAGCGTAACTCTCAGCAGTGGCGGCTGGGTTAAATCAAAGCCTTTTTTGCCGTCCGCTGCTATGAAGGCTGCCAGCTGATCTTTCTGCTGTTCTTCTGACAGGGTTCTGTAATCCAGTACTTCAAACGGAAGCTCAACCTCCGGATGAACTGCCTGCACAGGAATGCTCAGCTCCTGATGGAAGGAGCTCCGCAGAATGCTGTGTCTCTTTAACAGGTACTCCCAGCTGGCTCTAAACGGCTCCACATTAAGTCCTGTAAGCCTGCAGTTCAATTGCTCAATGTAGGCTGCTGAATCTTTCTCGTATACGCTGTGGAAAAGCATCCCTTCCTGCAACGGACTCAATCCATATATGCTGCTCAGCTGAGCGGAAAGCGGCTGTCCTTTGTATTCCTTCTGAAGGAACTGCTCCAGCTCCCCGTATCCAACTTTTCCGGTTAAGCCATAATCGCTTGGTGTTTTGCGGCTCACTTCCGCCTCCTGGCAGTGGGCAACTAAAGCAGCAAGGTTTTTCTTATAATCAGCTGCCAGTGTTTCTATAGTATCGGCGTTATATTGTTTGCCGGAATAGCGCCATACAAGGTTTAATTTACCATTGCTGACACTACCGTTTACCTCCAGCTTGCTGCCTGCTTTGGTTGCAGGACTCACCTGCTGACCGGAGGGCTCTCCCGCCCCGCTGAACCATTTGCTTCCCTGCAAGGAATTATCTATCTGTCCGAGGTAGTTAAAAATCAGCTGGAAAGGATCTTTTTCAGCAGCTGCCAGGCTATTGCGCACGGCTGCATCAGGATGCAGGTAGCGCAGGGCTCCATAGCCCATTCCCTTATCGGGCAACTGCCGGAGCTGTTCCTTCACTGACTGGATAACCGCAGATGGGGTTTTCTCCTCTTCCAGCGAAAGCAGGACAGGATAGAGGTTGGTGAACCAGCCCACTGTGCGGCTGATATCCATTTCAGCAGAAATATCTTCCCTGCCGTGTCCTTCCAGGCCAATCACTACCTGCCTCTGCCTGCTGAAACCGGCAAGTGTCTGCGCAAGGGCAGCCAGCAGGAAGTCGTTGATCTGCGTATTATAGGCATGATGCACACCGCTCAGTAAAGCCTGCGTCAGGGACTCTTCAAACTCCAGGCTAAAGGTCTGCTGGTCGGCCACTACAGAAACCGCTCCGGATTCATTATCTGTCGGAAGGCTGAATGCTGCGTTGGCCACTTTCTGCCAGTAGGCCTGCTGCCGTATTGCTTTTTCAGCTGCATATTTCCTCAGCGTATCGTGCCACTGGCGGTAAGAGCTGCCTTTTTCTCCAAGCTGGATCTTTTTCCCCTGCTGAAGGGCATCGAAGCTTTGTGCCAGCTCTTCCAGTAAAATCCTCCAGCTTACGCCATCTACCGCAAGGTGATGTACCACCAGGAGCAGACGGTTTGCTGTTTCCCCTTCAGGTGTTTTTATGAGCACTGCACGAAGCAGCTCTCCTTTCTCAAGGTTCAGGCTTTCCTGGTATTGGTTACCGATCGACTCTACCCTTGATGAAAAGCCTGTTACCGGAACTTTACTCAGATCCTCCACGAGGAGTATTCCGCTTGCGATGCCGTATTCCTGCTGCCACACTCCTGCTTCTTTATTGTATTTGAAACGAAGTGCATCGTGTCGGGAAACAATAGCTTTTATGGCTTTATTAATTGCTTCGGCCGAAAGCTCTTTGCTTATACCGAGCAGCAATGACTGGTTAAAGTGGTGCGGCTCCCGGTTGTCCTGTTTCAGAAAGTGTTGCTGGATAGGCAGCAGGCCGGCAGCGCCGCTCAGCTCCCCCTGCTCTGTAAGGATGGCTGCTTCTTTAGCAACCACTCCTGCAAGTGCGGCAATGGTCTGATGTTTAAATACATCGCGTGGCTGGAAATTAAAGCCTGCTCTCCTTGCCCTGCTCACCAGCTGAATCGTGATGATGGAATCTCCACCCAGTTCGAAGAAGTTATCTTCAACACCAACTTTTTCAAGCTGCAGGAGATCCTGCCAGATGGCAGCAAGTTTCTCTTCTGTTTCTGTGCGTGGAGCAACATAGCTGGAAGAAAGGCCTTCAGCTGCATCCGGTTCAGGAAGTGCTTTCCTGTCAATCTTGCCATTGGAAGTTAATGGAATTGCCTCCAGTTCGAGCAGCATTGCCGGTACCATATATTCCGGCAGACTCTTTTTCATCTCGCTGGTGATAGTCTCCCTGTTGAATTCACCTTCCGCTACCACATAGCCAACGAGGCGTTTATTGCCTGCAGCATCTGCTTTGGCAAGCACCACAGCCCCTCTCACACCTTCGCACTGGCTGAGCACGCTTTCCACCTCGCCCAGTTCTATACGGTAGCCCCTTATTTTCACCTGGTCATCTATTCTTCCAAGGTATTCCAGGTTACCATCAGGGAGCCAGCGAACAAGGTCACCGGTTTTGTACATCCTGCCCTCAGCTTCAGCACTGTAAGGATCCTGCACAAATTTCTCTGCAGTAAGCTCCGGACGGTTCAGGTAACCTCTGGCCACCTGTATACCTCCAATGCAAAGCTCTCCGGCCACACCTTCCGGCACCAGTCTGCCTTTCTTATCCAGCACATAGGTGCTGATGTTGGCCATTGGCTTTCCTATAGGAACAATAGTTTGCCCCCTGAACTCCTCGGCACTATACACCACTTCTGTGGCTGTAATTGTGGTTTCGGTAGGTCCGTATTCATTATAGAAGGTGGCATATCCGTTCCAGCTTTCGGCCAGCGAAACCGGACAGGCCTCTCCTCCTGAAATAACTCTTTTGAGTTTGCCATAACTGCCCGGCTTTATCTGCTGCAGGAAGCCTGGCGTAGCATGTAAATGCGTTACCTCCTCCCGGCTAATCAGCTGCGTCAGTTCTTCAGGATTAAGCAGCATATCTTTTGGCACCAGTACCAGTCCTGCACCATTGCAGAGAGCAAGGAATATCTGCTCCACCGATGCATCGAAAGCATAATTGGATACCTGCAGAATTCTCTCACTTGCCGCAATGCCAAATTCCTTTGTTTGCTGCTCTACCAGATTCACTACTCCTTTATGCTCTATCAGCACACCTTTTGGCCTGCCGGTAGATCCGGAAGTGTAAATGATGTAGGCGAGGTTCGATGGAGTGAGTTCCACAGCAGGATTATCCGCAGATTCCCCAACTATTTTGTCCCGGTCTGCATCCAGCAGCACCAGCTCCATATCCTCTTTTACTGCCAGTAAGGAAGCCTGTTCCTTACCGCAAAGGCTGATCTTTGCTGCGGTATCTTCCAGCATCCAGGAAACCCTTTCTGCAGGGTAGCCGGGATCTACCGGAACATAAGCAGCACCGGCTTTCATGATGCCCATGATGCCCACGATCATTTCTGTGGATTTTTCCACACAGAGTGGAACCAGCGTTTCTGCCACTACTCCTTTTTTACGAAGGTAATTTGCCAGCTGGTTAGCCTTTCTGTTCAGCTCAGCATAGCTAAGCTGCTCATTATTGAATATTACTGCAGGGGCATCCGGTGTAGCCGCCGCCTGCTTTTCAAACAGGTCAACAAGGGTAATATCCGGTGCAGGAGCCATTTCAGCTGTAGTATACTGCTCCATCAGCTTAGTCCGTTCCTGTGCACTCAGCAGATCCAACGCTGCAAGGCTTACTTCCGGCTGGCGGATGATTTGCTCCAGCACCTGTGCAAAATGCGACTTTATCCGGAGTATGGTTTCCCTGCTCAGCAGACTGGCTTTGTAGCCGAATTCCACCGAAAGCTTTTTGCCGGTTTGCACCGTAATGGTTAACGGATAGTTGGTCTGCTCCTCCATCAGGAGCCCATCCACCTGCAGTCCCCAGTCTTTGGAGAATACCTCGCCCACAGGGTAATTCTCAAATACCAATAGGGTATCGAAAAGGTCACCCTTCACGCCTAACCAGTTCTGGATAGAAGATAATGGAGTGTACGCATGCTCCCTTGCCCGGCTATGGCCTTCCTGCAGCCCTTTGAGCCAGTCTGTTACACTCAGGTTTTCGTCTATGGCTGCATGCAGTGGCAGGGTATTAATGTAGAGTCCTATTCTTGATTCTGAAGAAGGCATGTCTGTCGGACGGCCGGCTACCGTTACCCCGTAAACCGGATTTTCCCGGCCAGTGTAGCGGTACAGCAGGTATGACCATACTCCCTGTACAAGGGTGTTGAGGGTCAGGCGCTGCTTCTGTGCAAATCCCTGCAGTTCTTCCTGCAGCTCATCTTCCAGCATCCACTTCTCTTCGCCATACTGGTCGCCTCCCTTATTGCGGTCCTGTGCAGGATCCATAAACGGAAGCAACGTGGCTTCTTCAACTCCGCTGAGGTATTTATTCCAGAACTCCTCAGCCTCCACAGGATCTTTCTTCTGCAGGTAGCGGATAAAGTCCTCATAGCGGTCTTCTTCCGGGAGCGCAGTTTCTTTGCCCTGCTGCATGGCTTCATAAGTAGTGAGCAGCTCCTGTAGGAGGATTGGAAGGGACCAGCCATCCAATAGTAAGTGATGGTAAGTCCAGATCATCTCGTAAACATCCTCACCGGCAAGCCGTACCAGCGTCAGGCGTAACAGTGGTGCCTGCGCAAAGTCAAAGCCGGTTTTCTTATCGGCTTCCACAAAAGCCTTCAGCTGTTGCTCCTGCTCCTCTTTCGGAAGCTGGCTGTAGTCAAGAACAGTAAATGGTAACTCCACCTGCTCATGGACTGCCTGTACCGGAACATCAAGTTCCTGGTAATGGAAGGAGGTACGCAGGATGCTGTGATTCCTGAGCAGGGATTCCCATGATTGCCTGAAGCGCTCCAGGTTGAGCCCTGTAAAGCGGCAGCTCATCTGTTCCACATAAGCAACTGCACTTTTATCGTACAGGCCATGGAACAGCAAACCTTCCTGCAGCGGACTTAGTCCGTATACACGGCTTATTTGTTCATCGGCTCTTTCCCTGAGAAAATTCTCCAGCTGCTTATATCCCACTTTTCCTGTAAGGCCAAAGTCAGATGGGGTAGGCCGGGGAACCGCTATGTTTTGGCAATGGCTGATTAAATCACTGAGATGGGTGATATAAAGATCTGCCAGGGCCTCTATGGTTTCCTTATGATACTGTTTAACAGAGAAGCGCCAGTCGATGCTCAGCTTCCCGCCGGCAATGCTGCTGTTTACTTCCAGCTTGCTGCCGGCTTTATTAGCAGCGCTTACCTGGCGACCCGAGGCCTCTCCTGCCTCGGCTAACCACTGGCTGCTGTTCAGGCTGTTGTCCAGCTGCCCCAGGTAATTAAATACCACCTGGAATGGATGAGCCAGCGCTAAGCTGTTCCGCAGCTCCTCATCCGGGTGCAGATAGCGAAGGGCGCCGTAGCCCATACCTTTGTCACTTACCTGGCGAAGCTGTTCCTTTACCGTCCGGATCAGGTCAGCAGCAGGAAGCTCTTCTTCCAGGGAAAGCAGAACCGGATAGAGGTTTGTGAACCAGCCCACTGTGCGGCTGATATCCATTTCAGCAGAAATATCTTCCCTGCCGTGGCCTTCCAGGCCGATAACCACCTGCTCCTGTTTGCTCCATTCGGAGAGCGTACGGGCAAGGGCGGCCAGTAAGAAATCATTGATTTGGGTGTGATAAATCTGATGGACACCGCTAAGCAAGGCCGCTGTTTTTTCCTTATCCAGCACTATTTTCACTGACTGCTGATCGCCCACCAGGGAACCTTCAGCACTTTCCCCATCCACAGGAAGCAGGAAATGGGCTTTCGCCACTTTCTGCCAGTATTTTTTCTGGCGGATTGCCCTCTTTTCAGCATATTGCTGAAGGGCCTGCTGCCACTGGCGGTAAGAGCTGCTCTTTTCTCCCGCCGCTGGTTCCTGTCCTTTGCTGATAGCATGGAGGCTCTGCTCCAGGTCTTCCAGTAATATCCTCCAGCTTACGCCGTCTACCGCAAGGTGGTGCACCAGAAGGAATAAACGGTTAGCCTGGTCCCTTTCAGGGGTTTTCAGCAATACGATCC
Source organism: Cesiribacteraceae bacterium YIM B00369 (assembly GCA_017948555.1). GTDB lineage: Bacteria > Bacteroidota > Bacteroidia > Cytophagales > Cyclobacteriaceae > Nafulsella. The sequence goes on from JAFMYY010000004.1 coordinate 191,028, forward strand.
TGAACAGCTCTCCCTTTTCCAGGTCCAGACTCTCCTGGTATCCGCCACATATGGCTTCAATTCGCTCAGAAAAGTCCTCCTGAATAGCAGAAAGATCTTCCACAATCAGGTCTCCTTCCCGGCTGGTATACTCCTGCTTCCATACGCCGCCTTCTTCTGAATATTTAAGGCGCAGCGCATCATGCTGTGCAACAAGGGCTTTAACAGCTTTATTTATATCCTCTGCAGATAAAGCTTTGCTGACCTCAAAGAGGAGCGACATATTAAAGTGCTGCGGCTGCTTGAAATCCTGCTCAAAGAACCACTGCTGAATAGGCAGCAATCCTGCAGCTCCTGTAAGTACGCCCTGTTCAGTTTGTATTGCTGCTTCCTGTGCAACCACCCCTGCAAGGGCAGCTATAGTCTGGTGCTCAAACACATCGCGTGGCTGGAAAGAGAAACCTTCCCGCCTTGCCCTGCTCACCAGCTGAATAGTGATGATAGAGTCACCGCCTAATTCAAAGAAGTTATCTTCCACACCAACGCGCTCCAGCTGCAGGAGATCCTGCCAGATGGTGGCCAGTTTCTCTTCTGTTTCCGTGCGTGGTGCCACATAGGTTGAGGCCAAAGCTGCACCTGCATCCACTTCAGGCAGGGCTCTTTTATCTACCTTACCATTGGCGGTAAGCGGAATAGCCTCCAGCTCTGTTATTATCGAAGGCACCATATAATCCGGGAGGCTGCGCTTCATTTCTGTGATAACAGCTTCTTTGTCGAAAAGGCCTTCCGGCACGACATAAGCAATCAGGCGTTTATGTCCTGCGGCATCTGCTTTGGCAAGCACCACAGCTTGTTTCACTCCTTCGCACTGGCTGAGCACACTTTCCACCTCGCCCAATTCTATACGGTAGCCCCTGATTTTCACCTGATCATCCACCCTTCCGAGGAACTCTAGGTTTCCATCTTCAAGCAACCTTACCAGGTCCCCTGTTTTGTACATTCTTGCTTCCGGTTCGCCACTGAACGGATCGCTTACAAATTTTTCTGCAGTGAGTTCTTCGCGGTTTAGGTAACCTCTGGCTACCTGCACACCTCCCACGCAAAGCTCCCCGGCCACACCCTGCGGAACCAGCCGGTTCCACTTATCAAGCACATAGGCACGGGTGTTTGTGATTGGCGTACCAATCGGAGGTAAACTGTCTTCAGTATCCTTAAGGGTATAAGCTGTTGCTACAACGGTATTTTCTGTTGGTCCGTAATGGTTTACCAGTTTCCAGCTCAGGTGAGCAGTGGAAAGGGTCCGGAGCTGGTCTCCACCTGTCAGCACATACTGCAGAGCCAGGCCTTTTGGCTGCTCCTGCTTTACCAGCTGGTCTACCAGTGCGGTAGGCACAAAACTGTGCGTAATGCCTTTTTCATTGTAGAAAGACATCAGTTTCTCCACTTCGAGCCGCTGCTCGTTTTCCACGATATGCAGACTTGCTCCTGAAAGCATTACCGGCCACACTTCCCAGGCAGAGGCATCAAAGCCAACGCCGGCCATCATGGTGGATTTGCTGGCTGTGCTTAGCCTATATTCATCTATATGCCAGCTGCAGAGGTTCACCACCCCACTATGTTCTACCAGCACGCCCTTTGGCTTACCGGTCGATCCTGATGTGTAAATGACATAAGCCAGGTTCGATGGCTGCAACGGAAGTGCCGGAGAAGTTGCTTTTTCCTTTGCTATCTGCTCCCTTGCGGTATCCAGCAGAACAAGCTCAAATGCTCCTGCTTCATTCTCCAATAACTCTTCATAAATACTGCTGCTCAGCACCAGCGAAGCTCCTGTATCTTCAAGCATATACTGAATTCTCTCCTTCGGATAGGAAGGATCGACCGGTACATAGGCGGCCCCTGCTTTCAGAATTCCCAGCAGGGCTGTTACCAGTTCAGAGGAACGATCGAGGCAAACAGGAATCAGGCTTTCTTTTTCCACTCCTTTTTTGAGGAGGTAATTCGCCAGCTGGTTGCTGCGTGCATCCAGTTCTTTATAGGTAAGTGACAGGCCTGAATGGGCTATTGCCACAGCATCAGGTGTGTTGGCTACCTGCTTTTCGAATAAGGAAACCAGCGTCTGGTCAGCAGGGAAAGCAGTAGCAGCCGGATTTAAATCGTTTAGCAGGCGGAGCTGCTCTTCTTCTTTTAGCAGAGCCAGTTGTGAAAGGCTTAGTTCCGGCTGATTTACAATCTGGTTTAAAACATGAGCGAAATGGGTTTTTATCTGGTTTACCTTTTCTTCACTCAACAGGGCTGCATTATAGCTAAAGCCAACACTAAGCCTTTTGCCCGTCTGGACAATTACCGACAGCGGATAGTTGGTGTGCTCATCTACTTCCAGGTTATCTACCTCAAGACTCCGGTCGCCACTCACGGCTTCACTCACAGGGTAGTTTTCAAACACCAGCAGCGTATCGAACAGGTCTCCCTGCATTGCCAGCCAGTTTTGTATAGATGGAAGCGGGGTATGTGCATGCTCCCTTGCATGTGTATGCCCTTCCTGCAGTTTGCTGAGCCACTCTTTAACCGGAATATCTCCGGCAACATTTGAACGGAAAGGAATAGTATTGATGTAAAGACCTACCCTTGTTTCGGAGCCTTCCAGCTCTGTAGGGCGGCCAGCTACGGTAACCCCGTAAACAGCATCTTCCTGCCCCGTATATGTCCCCAGCAGGTATGCCCACACGCCCTGCACCATGGTATTAAGGGTCAGGTGGTTGGTTTGGGCATATTTCTGGAGGGAATCCATCAGGGATTCTTCCACCAGCCAGCGATCCTGCTTATACTCGTTTCCGCCTTTATTGCGGCTGTTTTTACCGGCAGGGGAATTATCTATAAAAGGAAGAAGCCCTGGTTCTTCCACTCCTGAAAGATAATTTTTCCAGAAGCCTTCTGCTTCCTGAGGATCTTTTTTCTGCAGATAGCGGATGAAATCTTCATAGCGGTCTTCTTCCACCTGCAGAGGTTCTCCGCCTTTGGTCAGGTGATCGTAAGTACTGAGCAGTTCGTGCATCAGCACAGGCAGGGACCAGCCATCTACAAGGAGGTGGTGGTGTGTCCATACCATCTGCCAGCTATCTTCCGACAATCTGATAAGGGTCACCCTCAGCAGAGGAGCCTGGCTCAGGTCAAAGCCTTTTTTGCTGTCCGCAGCACGGAATTCAGCCACTTTAATTTCCTGCTCCTCCGCTGTTAGATCACGGTAGTCAAGCAGCTCAAAAGGAAGCTCCGGTGATTTATGTACACACTGTACAGGGATGCTTAAGTCGGAATGGAATGAGCTTCTGAGGATACTGTGCTTTTGCATGAGGTACTCCCAGCTGGCACGGAAAGGTTCTGGTGCCAGTCCGCCCAGTCTGCAGCTCAGCTGCTCCACATAACCCTGCGACTCCTTGTCGTAAAGGCCGTGGAAGAAGAGGCCCTGCTGCAGCGGACTTAATTCATAAAGGCTGCTTATCTGATCAGAAAGCGGCTTTCCTTTATATTCTTTTGCCAGGAATTCTTCCAGCTCAGCATAACCCACCCTGCCTGTCAGGCCGTAGTCTGAAGGAGTTTTTTGAGGTGCTTCTTTTTGTTTGCAGTGCCCTATCAGTTCTGCCAGCACTTCCAGGTAACGCTCAGCTAAGGTAGCAATGGTAGCTTCTTCATACTGCTTGCCGGGGTAGCGCCACTCCAGCTGGAGCTGTCCGTTTACAATGCTGCTGTTGATATCAATTTTGCTGCTGGTTTTATTGGCAGGGCTCACAAGATTACCCGGAGATTCTGCGGCTCCGGCAAACCATTTGCTTCCCTTCAGGGCATTGTCCACCTGGCCCAGGTAGTTGAAAATTACCTGGTAAGTTTCCTCCCCGTTACTCAGGCTGCTTCTAATCTCCTCATCAGGATGCAGGTAGCGCAGGGCTCCAAAGCCCATTCCTTTATCCGGCACCTGCCGCAACTGCTCTTTTACAGTCCGGATGGTAGCTGAAGCAGATAAACCCCTTTCCACAGATAACAGCACAGGGTACAGGTTCGTGAACCAGCCCACTGTACGGCTGATATCCAGACTGGCAGCAATATCTTCCCTGCCGTGGCCTTCCAGACCAATTACTACTTGCTCTTGTTTGCTCCACTCTCCCAGCGTTCCGGCAAGTGCAGCAAGCAGGAGGTCATTAATCTGAGTGTGGTAAGCCTGATGAACATCCTGCAGGAGACTATTCGTAAGCGCAGGATCAAGGGCGATGCTAAAGCTTTTCTGATCTGCCACACGGGCAGCTTCCCCGCTTTCTTTATCTGCCGGAAGGGTAAAAGGGGCTTTGGCTGCCCGCTGCCAGTATTTCTTCTGCCTGATTGCTTTTGTTTCCGCATACTGCTGCATAGCCTGCTGCCACTGGCGGAAGGAGCTTCCCTTCTCTCCCAATTCCACTTCTTTACCCTGCCGGAGCATCTCAAGGGTTTGCTCCATCTCTTCGAGGATAATCCTCCAGGATACACCATCTACCGCAAGGTGATGGATAACCAGCAGCAGGCGGTTTGCTGTTTCGGCTGTCGGAGTCTGCATCAGCACGGCACGCATCAGTTCCCCCTTTTCCAGGTCAAGGCTCTGCTGGTAGCTTTGGCTTTTCTCTGTGATACGGGAGGATAGTTCTTTTTGCGCAACGGCAGTCAGGTCTTCTGTCAGTAATTTACCTTCGACCTGGCTATATTCCTGCAGCCATAGGTCTGCCTCCTTTGTGTATTTAAAGCGCAAAGCATCGTGGCGGGCTACCACTACTTTAATTGCCTGGCCAATAATTTCAGGAGAAAGTTCCTTATTTACCTCCAGCAGGAGCGCCTGGTTAAAATGCTCCGGCTTCTCAGGATCCTGCTTAAAGAACCATTGCTGGATTGGCAGTAAACCTGCCTTTCCTGTGAGCATGCCCTGCTCTGTTTCTATTTCCACATCCGGCTGCACCACGGTAGCCAGGGAGGCTACTGTCTGGTGCTCAAACACATCGCGTGGCTGGAAGCTGAAGCCTGCTTTCCTTGCACGGCTAACTAACTGTATGGTAATAATGGAATCGCCACCCAGTTCGAAGAAGTTATCCTCCACCCCTACACGCTCCACCTGCAGCAGGTCCTGCCAGATAGCAGCCAGCTTTTCTTCAGTTTCATTGCGTGGGGCCACATAAGCAGCGGTAACTATTTCACTGGCATCCACATCTGGCAGTGCTTTCCTGTTTACCTTACCATTGGCGGTGATTGGAATTTCATCCAGGGCCACCATAATGGCAGGAACCATATATTCCGGCAACCTGCCCTTCATCTCCTTTATGGTTGCCTCTTTATCGAATTCCCCTTCGGCTACCACATAACCTATCAGGCGCTTATGACCAACAGCATCTTCTTTGGCCAATACAACAGCCTGCTGAATATTTTTGCACTGGCGGAGGGCATTTTCCACCTCACCCAGCTCAATACGGAAACCACGGATCTTCACCTGGTCATCGAAACGCCCCAGGTATTCAAGGTTGCCGTCAGGCATCCACCTTACTAGGTCACCTGTTCTGTACATCTTTGCATCAGCTTCGACGCTGAAAGGATCTTTCACAAACTTTTCAGCATTCAGCTCCGGACGGTTCAGGTATCCCCTGGCTACCTGTATACCCCCTATGCAAAGCTCGCCTGCCACTCCCTGAGGAACCAGGTTCAACTTTTTATCCAGCACATACAAAGGCGTGTTGGCTACAGGTTTTCCTATTGGTACAAGCTTTACCTGCTCCTTACCTGCAGGTACATTCCACCAGGTAACATCGATAGCTGCCTCGGTCGGACCGTATAAATTGTGCAGCTCAGTCTCCTGCAGCTTTTCCTTAAACAGGTTTACCTGCGCCGGCTTCAGGGCTTCCCCGCTACAAAGTACCCGTACAAGGCCCGGGCAATCTCCCGCTTCCACACTCAGCAGGAATACCTCAAGCATGGAAGGAACAAAGTGCATGGTGGTAATACCTTCGCTGCTGATCAGCGCTTTCAGGTACTCACTGTCCTTATGCCCTTCGGGCTTGGCAAATACCAGTTTCGATCCCACCAGGAGAGGCCAGAAAAGCTCCCATACCGATACGTCGAAACAGAAAGTGGTTTTCTGAAGCACCTTATCATCAGGAGTTAACCCATAATGATCCTGCGCCCACAACAGCCTGTTCACCACTCCCCGATGCTCGTTCAACACCCCTTTAGGACGTCCCGTAGACCCGGAGGTATAGATTACATAGGCTGCATTTGATGACTTTAATTTTGTTGCAGGTTCCTTAACCGGCTCCTTTGCTATCTTTTCCCACCCGGAATCCAGCAGGATCAGCTCAGCGCCTGTTTCTTTAAACATACCGGCATGCGCACTGCTGCTCAATACAACAGAAGCCTGTGTATCTTCCAGCATATAGCTCACCCTGTCCTGCGGATAGGCTGGGTCCATCGGCACATAGGCACCGCCTGCTTTCTGGATGCCCAGCAGGCCAATCATCATTTCTAAAGAGCGGTCGATACAGATGGGAACAAGCGTTTCTTCCTGCACTCCTTTCGCCCTCAGGTAATGCGCCAGCTGATTAGACTTTTCATTTAACTGCCTATAGCTAAGCTGCTGGTTTTCAAATATTACAGCCAATGCATCAGGAGTCTTCTTAACCTGCTCCACGAACAGGTCAACCAGTGTTTTATCATTTGGATAAGCTACCTGCGGAGCATTGAAATCGGCCAGCAGTTGCTGCTCTTCCCCTTCTGAAAGGAGCGGAAGCTCGTCTATGCCTGCGGCAGGATCAGCCACCAGGTGGGAAAGCAGGCGCTGATAATGCTCCATCATCTGCACCACAGTCGTTTCGCTGAACAGGTCTGTGCAGTATTCAAGATTCATTTCAATACCCTCAGCAGTGCTTTTTGCACTAAGCGTAAGATCAAACTTGGTGGAATTAACTTCTATAGGCTCAGGGGCCAGTTTCAGCTCTCCCAGCTCCACTTCAGGCACCTCAGGGGTATTATCCAGGGTAAACATTACCTGGAACAGCGGGCTGCGACTCCTGTCCCTGGCTACTCCCACAGCTTCCACCACCTTCTCGAACGGAAGGTCCTGGTGTGCATAGGCATCCAGAGTAGTGGCTTTAACCTGCGCCAGCAGATCGCGGAAAGCAGGGTTTCCACCAAGGTCGCTGCGTAAAGCTAAAGTATTGACAAAGAAGCCAATAAGTGGCTCCACTTCAGGCAGTACTCTGCCTGCAATCGGGCTGCCAACGCAAATATCTTCCTGTCCGCTGTAGCGGTATAACAGGACTTTAAAGGCAGAAAGGAGGCTCATGAAAAGGGTGGCCCCTTCCTTTTGGGAGAACTGCTCCAGCTTTTGGGCGAGTTCTTTATCCAGGCTAAATCCAAGCCTGCCGCCATTGGTGCTTTGCACCGCCGGGCGATCGAGGTCAGTAGGCAGCTGCAGTGGTTCCACCCCGCTAAGCTTCCCTTTCCAGTAGCTCATCTGCTCTTCCAGCACCTCTCCCTGCAGGTACTCGCGCTGCCAGACAGCATAGTCGGCATACTGGATTGGCAGCTGCGGCAACTGCACTTCCTGCTTCTGCTGATGAGCCAGGTAAAGCTTTGTTAGTTCTTCCACCAGGATGGATACAGACCATCCATCGGAGGCTATGTGGTGCTGCACTACTACCAGCAGGTGCTCCTGTTCGGATAGCTGTACCAGTTCGGCACGCAGCATAAAATCTTTGCTTAGATCAAAAGGCTTCTCCACCAACTCCCCGATAAAATTTCTGAGAGAAGAAGGTTCTGAAGGAGCTTCCCTGTGGAGGTTCAGCTTCCATTGTTCAGCCTCCATAATCTGCTGGTAAGCCTCCCCTTCGTGCTGAAGGAAAACAGTCCGCAGGGCTTCATGGCGATCCACGATCCGGCGGAAAGCGCTTTCCAGGCCATCCACATCTAAATCCCCTGTAAGGCGGAATACGGCAGGCAGGTGATAGTGGCTGCTGCCCTGCAACTGGTCGATAAACCAGAGGCGTTCCTGTGAGAATGAAAGAGGCAGTTGGCCTTCTCTGGAAGCAGGCAGAATGGCCGGCAATACCGTACCAGGGCCCTGGCTCAATAATTGCCCGGCCATAGCGGCAACGGTAGGATAAGCAAAAATATCCTTTATCTGCAGCTCAGCTTCAAACGCTTTACGGACCATCGATAGCAGGCGGGTAGCTAATAGCGAATGACCTCCCAGCTCAAAAAAGTTGTCTTCAACCCCTACGCGTTCCACTTTTAACAGGTCCTGCCAGATGGCAGCCAGCTTTTCTTCGGTTTCATTACGCGGAGCAACATAATTATTGCTGAGTGCTTCCGAAGCATCCACCTCAGGAAGGGCTTTCTTATTTATTTTTCCATTGGAAGTTAGCGGAATAGATTCCAGCTCCACCAAAAGGGACGGAAGCATATAATCAGGAAGCTTAAGCTTCATCTCTCTGGTGATAGCCTCTTTATCGAAAGCTCCATCCGCCACTACATAACCAACAAGGCGCTTAAGGCCTGTTGCATCTGCTCTGGCAATGACTACAGCCTGGTCTACTCCTTCGCAGTTGCTGAGCACGCTTTCAATTTCTCCCAGCTCTATGCGGTAGCCTCTTATTTTCACCTGCTCGTCTATCCTTCCCAGATACTCCAGGTTTCCATCAGGGAGCCATCTTACCAGGTCGCCTGTTTTGTACATCCTGGCCCCTGCTGCTTTACTGAAAGGATCTTTCACAAATTTCTCTGCAGTAAGCTCCGGGCGGTTCAGGTAAGCCCTTGCCACCTGCACACCCCCAATACATAATTCACCGGCAACTCCTTTCGGCACCAGCTGTCCCTTTTTGTCCAGCACATAGGCAGGAGTATTGGCTAATGGTTTACCTATAGGAATGATAGTGCTGCCCTGGAACAGCTCCGGGGCATAAGCCACTTCTGTGGCCGTAATGGTCGTTTCGGTAGGCCCGTATTCATTGTAGAAGGTGGCATATCCGTTCCAGCTTTCGGCCAGCGATACAGGGCATGCCTCTCCGCCTGAAATGACTCTCTTAAGTTTGCCGTACCTGCCCGGCTTTATCTGCTGCAGGAACCCTGGTGTGGCATGTAAATGCGTTACCTCTTCCCTGCTGATCAGCTGCGTCAGTTCTTCAGGGTTGAGGAGCATGTCTTTTGGAACCAGTACCAGCCCTGCACCATTACAGAGGGCGAGGAATATCTGCTCCACCGATGCATCAAATGCATAGTTGGATACCTGCAGAATTCTCTCGCTTTCTACAATGCCAAATTCCTTTGTTTGCTGCAATACCAGATTAACTACTCCTTTGTGTTCTATCAGCACTCCTTTAGGTCTGCCGGTAGAACCTGAAGTATAAATAATATACGCAAGGTTGGAAGGCTTAAGATCTGCAGCCGGATTTTCTGTAGATTCTCCGGCTATTTTGTCCCAACCTGAATCCAGCAGCACCAGCTCCATATCTTTTTTCACTGCCAGTAAAGAAGCATGTTCCTTACCGCAGAGGCCGATCTCTGCTGCAGTATCTTCCAGCATCCAGGAAATTCTATCTGCAGGATAGGAAGGATCCACAGGAACATAAGCAGCACCGGCTTTCATGATCCCCATAATGCCGACAACCATCTCAATGGATTTGTCCACACAGATGGGAACCAGCGTTTCTTCCCCTACTCCTTTTTTCCGGAGGTAATGCGCCAGCTGGTTAGATTTTTCATTTAACTCCCTATAGCTAATTATCTGATTACTAAACACTAATGCAACAGCATCAGGATTAGCAATGGCCTGCTCTTCAAATAAATCAATAAGCGTTTTGGAAGGGTAAGCAACTTCAGGGGCAGTGGTTTCTGCAAGCAGCTGCTTTGCCTCCTGCTCATTTAGCAAAGGCAGGCTGTCGATAGCTGCAGCAGGATTTGCCACCAGCATTCCGAGAAGCTTTTGAAAATGTTCCATCATCCGGATAACCGTTGCTTCGCTGAACAGATCGGTGCAGTACTCCAGGCTCATCAGGACATCATCGCCCGTACTTTTGGCACTCAGGGTAAGATCAAACTTAGTGGAAGTATTTTCAATTACTTCCGGCGAAAGGCTCAGTTCTCCCAGCTTTATTTCCGGTACTTCAGGGGTATTATCCAGCGAGAACATTACCTGGAACAGCGGGCTGCGGCTCCTGTCGCGGGATACGCCTGCGGCTTCCACTACCTTCTCAAAAGGAATATCCTGGTGCCTGTAAGCCTCCAGGGTGGTTTCCTTCACCTGCTTCAGTAATTCGCTGAAACTCAGGTTCCCTTCCAGATTAGTACGCAGTGCTAATGTATTGACAAAGAAGCCTATAAGTGGCTCCACTTCAGGCTGTACTCTGCCTGCAATCGGGCTACCCACGCAAATATCTTCCTGCCCGCTATAGCGGTATAAAAGCACTTTGTAAGCAGAAAGCAGGCTCATGAAAAGGGTGCTTCCTTCTTTAGCTGAGAGCTGATCCAGCTCCTTTTTCAGCTCCTTACCCAGGCTGAATTCTATCCTGTTCCCCCTCGTACTCTGTATAGCCGGGCGGGTAAAATCTGTTGGTAAAGTCAGCGCTTCCAGGCCGGAAAGCTGCTGCTTCCAGTAATTTTTTTGTTGTTCTAATACCTCTCCCTGCAGATAATCACGCTGCCATATTGCATAGTCTGCATACTGGACCGGCAGCTTTGGTAGCTGCAGTTCCTGCTTCCCTGTTTTGGCAAGGTATATTTTGGTAAGCTCTTCCACCAGAATGGACACAGACCAGCCGTCGGAGGCAATGTGGTGCTGCACTACCATCAGGAGGTACTCCTGCTCAGAAAGCTTCACCAGTACCGCACGCAGCATGTAATCTTTGCTCAGGTCGAATGGTGCTTCAGCTGTTTGCCGGATCAGGGTTCTCAGCGCCTGATCATCTGATGCATCTGCCTCTAAAAGACTCATGCTCCATGCATCGGCCTTCATGATCTGCTGGAAACCTTCTCCCTCCTCCTGGAGGAAAACAGTACGCAGAGCCTCGTGGCGGCCAACGATTTTGCGAAAGGAAGCCTCAAGGGCCTCCACATCCAGTGCTCCTTTCAGGCTGAATACGGCGGGAAGGTGGTAGGCACTGCTGCCCTGCAGCTGGTCGATAAACCAAAGACGCTCCTGTGAAAAAGATAGCGGCAGCTTCTCTTCCCGATTGGCAGGAACAATAGCAGGCAAAGTGCTACCATGCCCCTGGCTCAGTACCTGCATGGCAAGGCCGGCAACAGTAGGGTAAGTAAAAATATCTTTGATCTGCAGCTCTGCCTCCAGAGATTTACGGATCATGGAAAGGAGACGGGTAGCTAAAAGGGAATGGCCTCCCAGCTCAAAGAAGTTATCTTCCACCCCTACACGCTCTACTTTCAGGAGTTCCTGCCAGATAGCAGCCAGCTTTTCTTCTGTTTCGTTGCGTGGGGCAATATAGCTGCTGCTTAAAGTATCTTCCGCTTCCACTTCAGGAAGGGCTTTTTTATCTACCTTTCCGTTGGCGGTTAAAGGGATTTTTTCGAGCTCTACCAGGATGGACGGCACCATATAATCAGGCAGCGTGCGCTTCATTTCTTTGGCGATCGCTTCCCTGTCGAAATGGCCTTCAACCACTGCATAACCTACCAGGCGCTTATGTCCTGCGGCATCTGCTTTGGCTACAACTACAGCACCTTTTACACCCTCGCACTGGCTCAATACACTTTCCACTTCACCCAACTCAATACGGTAGCCCCTTATCTTCACCTGGTCATCCACCCTGCCCAGGAATTCCAGATTACCATCAGGCATCCACCTTACAAGGTCTCCGGTTTTGTACATCCGGGCATTGGGCTCCCCACTGAAAGGATCCTTTACAAATTTCTCCTTAGTAAGCTCTTCACGGTTCAGGTACCCTCTGGCTACCTGCTCTCCCGCTACACATAATTCTCCGGCTACTCCCTGAGGGACTAAGCGTCCTTTTTTATCCAGCACATAGGCGCGGGTATTGGAGATAGGCCGGCCAATTGGAGGAAGCTTTTCCTCATTAGTGCTAAGGGTATAGGCAGTAGATACTACAGTGTTTTCTGTAGGTCCGTAATGGTTGACCAGTTTCCATTTTAACTGTTGGGTGTCAATATTCCTGAGCTGGTCTCCTCCCGTAAGTACATATTGGAGGGCAAGCTCTTTTGGCTGCTTCTGGCTTGCCAGCCCCTCCACCAGGGCGGTAGGGACAAAGCTGTGGGTGATGCCTTTTTCTGTGTAAAAACGGAGCAGTTTCTCTGCATCAAGTCTTTGCTCATTGGCTACAATATGCAGGCTGGCGCCTGACAGTAATACCGGCCAGACTTCCCAGGCGGAAGCATCGAAGCCTACGCCGGCCATCATGGTGGATTTACTTAGCGGATTTAAGCCATATTCTTTAATATGCCAGTTGCAGAGGTTTACCACTCCATGATGCTCCACCAGTACGCCTTTAGGCTTTCCTGTAGAACCGGAGGTGTAAATAACATAGGCAAGATTTACCGGAAGCAGATCTATTGGAAGCTTTTCCTTTGATTCTTTTGCAATAGTTTCCCATTGGGTATCGAGTAAAACGGGTTCTGCCTTTTCGCCCAATAGCTCCTTATAATTACTGCTGCTGAGAACAAGGGAAGCTCCTGTATCTTCCAGCATGTATTGAATTCTGTCTGCAGGGTAAGAAGGATCGACAGGCACATAGGCTGCTCCGGCTTTCTGGATGCCCAGCAAGGCTGTGATCAACTCAAGGGATCTTTCAAGGCAAACCGGTACAAGACTTTCTTTGCCAATTCCTTTTTTGTGAAGGTATCTGGCCAGCTGGTTTGCGCGGGCATTCAGCTCCGCATAAGTAACAGATTTTCCGTCGACGGCCACAGCAACAGCATCCGGAGTTTTGGCGGCCTGCTCTTCAAACAGCTCCACCAGGGTTTTGTCTTTATTGGAAAAAGGGCTTACTGCAGGGTTGAACTCCCGGATCAGCTTCTGCTCTTCCTTCCCGTTTAAAAGCGGAAGATCATCAATTCCCCTTTCAGGTTGGGCCACCATTTCTGCAAGCAGTAACCGGAAATGCTGCATCATTCTGTTTACACTTGCTTCGCTGAACAGGTCGGTACAGTACTCCACATGCAGGCGCATCTGCTCCGCGGTATTGCTTACACTAAGCGTAAGGTCGAATTTGGTGGAAGGATTTTCCAGCTCCTCTGCTGAAAGGGTAAGCTCTCCCAGCTTTATTTTAGACATCTCCGGGGTATTGTCCAGGGTGAACATTACCTGGAACAGCGGGCTGCGGCTCCTGTCGCGGGGCACGCCTACGGCTTCCACTACTTTTTCAAATGGCAGGTCCTGGTGTTTGTAGGCCTCCATGGTAGTGGATTTCACACGCTGTAAAAGATTCCTGAAGCTTGGGTTGCCGCCAAGGTCGCTGCGCAGGGCCAGCGTATTTACAAAGAAACCGATGAGCGGCTCCACTTCAGGGCGAACACGGCCTGCAATAGGGCTGCCCACGCAAATATCATCCTGCCCGCTGTAACGGTACAGCAGGACTTTGAAAGCAGAAAGCAGGCTCATAAACAGGGTGGTTCCCTCCTGCTTTGAGAACTGCTCAAGCTTCCGGCCTAATTCTTTATCAATATTTAACTCCAGCTTATTACCGCTGGTGCTTTGCTCTGCCGGACGGCTAAAATCAGTTGGAAGCCGGAGCGCTTCTGTATTGGACAGCTTCCCTTTCCAGTAATCCATCTGCTCTTTCAGCATATCTCCCTCCAGGAAATCGCGCTGCCATACTGCATAATCAGGATACTGGATATCAAGAGGGAAAAGCCTTGCCTCCCGTTTCTCCTGTTTTGCCTGGTACAATTCAGTAAGCTCCTGTACCAGCAATCCTATAGACCAACCGTCAGAAGCGATATGATGAAGCACTACAATAAGCAGGTGCTCCTCCTCAGAAATCCGCACAAGAACCGTCCGCAGCATAAAATCCTTATCCAGCATGAACGGTTCATCCACTACATTCCGGAACAGTTTTTTAAGGGCAGAAGGCTCATCCACCGGAGCATCTTCAATATAGTTCATCTTCCAACCATCAGCAGATATCACCTCCTGGTAAGGCACCCCTTCTTCTTCCCTGTAAATGGTACGCAGCGCCTCGTGGCGTTCCACAATACGGCGGAAGGATGTTTCCAGCCCCTGTGCATCGAGCACTCCCTTAAGCCGGAATACAGCAGGTAAATGGTAATGACTGCTCCCCTGCATCTGGTCAATAAACCAGATGCGCTCCTGCGAAAAGGATAAAGGGATCCCGGTGCTGCCATCCCTTTTTACTGGTGCAATTTTTTTATACGATCCATCTACTTTTTTAACCTTCCCTTCTTCGCTGCTTAAAAATCCGATAATAGCCTTCTTATGGCTCTTTATCTCTTCAATGAATAACTTATCTATTTTTTTATTTTTTCCAACCTTGAATTTCAGTTTGTCGCCTTCCAGAAAAATTGAGATACCTTCTTTTTTTGCCCTGCTTAAAATATTGATAACCTCAGTAAAATTGTTATTCATAGTTTGTAGTTGTTAAACTTCCGGTTCTGTGGTTTCGGATTTGCGTTATATTAAAAAAGGGTTCTGCTTAAATTTTTGAGTTCTAAACATTATCCTGTATTCCGGAAGCATCTCCGGATCAGCGGCTATAAAAGACATAAAATAAGCCTGACAGCCTCCTGTTTTGAAAAATTATTAAAACCACCCATGGCTTCAGCAATGGGTGGTCTATCTTAAAAATGATATCAGATTGCTCAGGGAATACCTATAATGAACTTTTCCAATCCTTTTTCGTTTAAAAAAAATTAAATTTCTTACTATAGTTCAAAAACCTCCACGTCTTCATCGTCCTCATCCACAGAATCGGTATCTATGGATACAGCCTCAATATATTCTGCCAGATCAGCGATACAACTGAATTTAAACAAGGTATTTACCGGAATTTCAAGAGAAAATTCTTCCCGGATATGAGAGACAATCCTTACAACCAGCAAAGAATCCCCTCCTAATTCAAAAAAGTTATCTTTCACTCCAACCTGTTCCAGTTTAAGCAAATCCTGCCATATCCCGGCAAGCTTTTCCTCTGTTTCCGTACGTGGCGCTACATACTGATGGGTAAGCAGCTCATTCAGATCCGGCTCAGGCAGTGCTTTCCTGTTAACCTTCCCGTTTGGCGTCAGCGGCAGTTCAGAAAGGGTAATAAGGATGGCCGGCACCATATAATCGGGAAGCTTTGACCGGAGGTGAGCAAGTACCGCCTCTTTAAGATAGCTTTCCTGTGGCACCACATAGCCTATAAGGCGCTTGTTCCCATTACCATCTTCTTTGGCAACCACCACACCACGACCTACCCCATCGCATTGCTGCAGTACGCTCTCAATTTCGCCGAGCTCAATACGGTAACCTCTTATTTTCACCTGGTCATCCATACGGCTGAGGTATTCCACCTCTCCATCGGGAAGCCAGCGGGCAAGATCGCCGGTCCTGTACATTCTGGCTCCCGGGCGGGAGCTGAACGGGTCGGGGACAAATCGCTCTGCCGTTAAATCAGGGCGGTTATGATAAGCCCGCGCCAAACCATCTCCTCCAATGCACAGCTCTCCTGCCACCCCTACAGGGGCCAGGTCTCCGGCCTTATCGAGAATGTAAAAACTGGTGTTGGCAATAGGTTTACCAATGGTAATTTTCTCAGCTGTCTTGAGTTCTTTACAGCTTGACCAGATGGTGGTCTCCGTCGGCCCGTACATATTCCATACCCTCGGACTTATTCTGGTGAGGGAATCCTTCAATTCTTCCCTTACCGCTTCACCCCCTACCAGGATCGTTACTTCTTCGTTATTTCCCCAGCCGCTGTCGAGCAGCATTTGCCAGGTAGCAGGGGTGGCCTGCATAAAGGACGGACTGTGTTCGCTTAACATTTCCTTCAGCCGGAAACCATCTGCAGCCGACTCTTTAGGCGCGATAATTACTTTTCCACCAACCAGCATTGGCAGGTACAGCTCCAGGTAAGATATATCGAAGCTATAGGTAGTCACCGCAAGCAGGCTGGCGCAGGATTCCACCTCCAGGATATCCCGCATGGAAAACAGGAAGTTAACCAGAGAACTGTGTTCAATTAAAACACCTTTAGGCTTTCCGGTAGATCCTGAAGTATAGATTACATAAGCAAGGTTTGATGGTGTTGCCTCTGCATCAGGACGTGAAGTGGACTCTTCGGCGATTATGCTCCAGTCTTCATCCAGCTTCACCAGCTCTCTTTCCCCTCCGCCTGCAAGCATTTCTGCAGTGTTACTGCCTGCCAACACCAGCTCAGCACCCGAATCTTCGAGCATATAGTGTATCCTCTCCTGTGGGAAGGAAGGATCAAGGGGCACATAAGCAGCTCCTGCTTTCAGTACGCCCAATAAACCTATAACCATTAAAGGAGAACGGTCCATACATACAGGTACAAGACTTTCCTCTTTCACTCCTTTTTTACGGAGGTACTGCGCTAACTGGTTTGCACGCCTGTTCAGCTGTTCATAGCTCAGCTCTTCGCCTTCATAAACCACAGCAACGGCATCAGGATTTTTAGCCACCTGCTCTTCAAATATTGCCACCAGGCTTTTATCCTTAGGGTAGTCAACAGCAGTTTCATTAAAGCCTTCAATAAGCTGTTTCTTTTCATTACTGCTCAGGAGCGGAATCCGGTCTAACCCGGTTGCAGGTGCTTCCATTAACTCTACCAGAAGGTGCTGATAATGGTCCATCATCCGCATAACGGTTGATTCCCTGAACAGATCGGAGCAATACTCCACGTTCATGTGCAGCCCTTCAGGCCGCTGGGTTATATCCAGTGTAAGATCGAACTTAGTTGTAGCGTTCTTCAGCTCTTCAGGACTAAAAGTAAGACCTTCTAACTCAATGGATGGTACCGCCGGGGTATTCTGCATAGCAAACATTACCTGGAACAGCGGGCTGCGGCTCATATCGCGGGTTACCCCTACAGCTTCCACCACTTTCTCGAATGGGATATCCTGCTGGGTATAAGCTTCCAGGGTTGTTTCTTTTACCTGCTTCAAAAGATCGCGGAAACCAGCATTCCCTTCCAGCCTGCTGCGCAGGGCCAGGGTATTTACAAAGAAACCGATGAGTGGCTCCACTGCAGGTTGCGTGCGGCCTGCAATCGGGCTGCCTACGCAAATATCTTCCTGCCCGCTGTAACGATACAACAAGACCTTAAATGCCGCCAGCATACTCATGTACAGGGTTACTCCCTCTTTTTTAGAGAACTGCTCCAGCTTTTGGGTTAACTTCCTGTCAAAGTTCACCTCAATTCTGCCACCACGGATGCTCTGCACCGACGGGCGCACAAAGTCTGTAGGCAGTTGCAGGGTTTCAAGGCCTGCCAGCTTCTGTTTCCAGTAATTCTGCTGCTGCTCCAGCACTTCTCCCTGCAGGTATTCCCGCTGCCAATGTGCATAATCACGGTACTGAACCGGTAGCTCAGGCAGGTTTGGTTCTCTGCCCTGCAGGGCTGCTTCGTAAAGTTCTGCAAGCTCTTTCACCAGGACAGTTACCGACCAGCCATCGGAAGCAATGTGATGCAGTACAACCAGCAGCAGGTGCTCATTTTCAGAAATGCGCAGCAATACTGCCCTCAACATATAGTCTTTACCCAGGTCGAAAGGCTCCTGAACAGTTTTTTGAATATAAGCCTGCATACCTGTTGAATCCAGGAATGCATCAGAATCCATGTAATTCAGTTTCCACCTGTCGGCTTCCATTACCTCCTGGTAAGCTTTATTACCCTCCTGCAGGAGAACGGTGCGGAGAGCCTCATGCCGGTCCACAATCTGACGGAATCCATCTTCAAAAGCTTCAATATCGATTTTTCCCTTTAACCTGAAAACAGCGGGCAAATGATAGTGGCTGCTGCCCTGCAGCTGATCGATAAACCAGAGGCGTTCCTGTGAGAAAGATAAAGGGAATTTACTTTCCTGAGTGCGCGGAACAGCGTTGATTGGAGGTAACAGTGAACCGGATTTTTTATCGGATTTGATTTTTTCGGCTATCCCTCCCAGTGTGGGGTGAGCAAAAACCTCTTTAATCTGTAGCTCGGTTCCAAAGTTTTTACGTACCGCCGACACCATTTTGGTCACTAAAAGAGAATGTCCTCCAAGTTCAAAGAAGTTATCCTCCACGCCCACACGATCCACGTTCAACAAGCCCTGCCATACGGCTGCAAGCTTTTCTTCGGTTTCATTCCGGGGAGCAATATATAAAGTGCTAAGGGCTTCAGATGCATCCACCTCAGGAAGTGCTTTTTTATCGACCTTCCCGTTCCTGGTCAGTGGAATTTCTTCCAGCTCCACCAGTGCAGAAGGAACCATATAATCAGGAAGGCTCTTTTTTAACTGCCCGGTGATTTGGTCTTTGTCGAATGCCCCGTCAGGCACCACATAGGCCACCAGTTGCTTATTGCCGGCTTCATAGGTTTTTGCCAGCACCACCGCCTGTTTTACTCCCTTGCATTGAGTAAGCACATTCTCTATTTCTCCGGGTTCTATACGGTAACCCCGTATTTTCACCTGTTCATCAATCCTGCCCAGGTACTCCAGGTTCCCGTCAGGCAACCACCTTGCAAGGTCACCTGTTTTATACATCCTGGATTCCGGTTCCCCGCTGAATGGATCCTGCACAAATTTCTCTGAGGTGAGTTCAGGGCGGTTCAGATAGCCTCTTGCCACCTGCACACCTGCCACACACAGCTCGCCGGCAACTCCCTGAGGTACCAGACGGCCCGTTTTATCGAGCACATAGGCACGTGTATTGCTGACAGGCTTTCCAATAGGAGGCAAGCCTCCTTCTTCACCCGTAAGTGTATAGGCGGTAGCCACAACAGTATTTTCTGTCGGTCCGTAATGGTTTACCAGCTTCCAGCTTAAGTGGGCTGTGGAGAGGGCGCGAAGCTGATCCCCACCTGTTAAAACATATTTCAGGGCAAGATTTTCCGGCTGCCTGAGCTTTACCAGCTGATCGACAATGGCGGTAGGTACAAAACTATGGGTAATTCCTTTTCTATGGAAGAACGAAAATAATCCCTCCACATCCAGCCGCTGCTCATTGTCTATAATGTGCAGGCTGGCGCCTGAAAGTAATACCGGCCATACTTCCCAGGCCGAGGCATCAAAGCCAACACCCGCCATCATGGTTGATTTACTTAGCGGATTTAGGCCATATTCTTTAATATGCCAGCTGCAAAGATTTACTACTCCACCATGCT
This sequence comes from Cesiribacteraceae bacterium YIM B00369, assembly GCA_017948555.1. GTDB lineage: Bacteria > Bacteroidota > Bacteroidia > Cytophagales > Cyclobacteriaceae > Nafulsella. The sequence continues at coordinate 210,359 of JAFMYY010000004.1, forward strand.
CTACCAAAACGCCTTTAGGTTTTCCGGTAGATCCTGAAGTATAGATAACATAAGCAAGCTTATCCGGCTGTAGCTGAATGCCCGGATTTTTCACTGACTCCCCGGATACCTGATCCCAGTTGGAGTCCAGCAATAAGAACTCTCCTGAATCGTCTGCGATCAGCTGTTTATGAGCACTGCTGCTCAATACCAGGGGAGCTGCCGTATCCTGCAGCATGTACCGGATTCTTCCTTCCGGATAGGATGGATCAACAGGAACATAAGCTCCTCCTGCTTTCAGGATGCCCAGCAAGGCCGTTACCAGCTCAATGGACCTCTCCATACAAACCGGTACGATGGTTTCTTCCCCTACTCCCTTCTTAATCAGATAGTTTGCCAGCTGGTTGCTTCGGATATTCAGCTCCTCATAGGTGAGGAAAGCTCCTCCATGGGCAACTGCCACGGCTGCAGGGTTGGTTGCTGCCTGTGCTTCAAACAGGGAAACAAGGGTTTGATCCTGCGGATAAGCTACTGAGGCGGGGTTGAATTCATTGATCAGAATTTGTTGCTCTTCATCCCTTACCAGCTCAAGTTGCGCCAATTTAATAGCCGGCTGACGGATAATCTGCTCCATTACAAGAGCAAAATGAGCTTTTATTCTCTTTACATCTTCTTCCTGTAATAAAGCTGCGTTATAGCTGAATATGACAGACAGCTGCTCAGTGCTTTTTGCAATTATGGATAGCGGGTAGTTGGTGTGCTCCTCCATTTCAAGCTCATCCACCTGTAAACCTCTTTCCGGTGAAAGCACTTCTCCCATAGGGTAATTTTCAAACACCAGCAGGGTGTCAAAAAGATCGCCCCGGATTCCCTGCCACTTCTGGATGACCGGAAGCGGTGTATGCGCATAGTCCCTTGCATGGGTATGTCCCTCCTGCAAGCCCAGGAGCCAGTCTTTTACAGATTCTTGTGCCCTGAAACCGGACCGTAGCGGAATGGTGTTGATATAAAGGCCAACCCTCGTTTCCGATCCTTCCAGTTCAGTTGGCCGGCCGGCAACAGTAACTCCAAATACCGCATCGTCCTGCCCTGTATAGGAAGAAAGCAGGTAACTCCATACCCCCTGTACAATGGTGTTAACCGTCAGGTGGTGCGACTGGCAGAACTGCTGAAGTTCTTTATTAGCAGAGTCATCGAGGAGGAGTTCCATGTTGCGGTATTCATCTCCCCCTTTGGTTCTGTCCCTGTCTTTATTCCCGTTATCAGCCACAAAAGGAAGTAAACATGGTTCTTCCACACCGGAAAGATATTCCTTCCAGAATTGTTCTGCTTCCTGCGGATCTTTTTGCTCCAGGTAACGGATAAAGTCTTCATAACGGTCTTCTTCCTGCTGCAAAGGCTCCGCCCCTGATTTTAATTGCTCGTAAGTTGTAAGCAATTCGTGCATCAGTACAGGCATGGACCACCCATCCAGCAACAAGTGATGGTGGGTCCATATCATCTGGTACACCTCTTCGGAGAGCCTGATAAGCGTTAGCCTTAACAGTGGCGGTTGTGCAAAGTCGAAACCTTTTCTTATATCTGCTTTACGGAATGCGGCAAGCTCCAGTTGCTGCTCCCTTTCCGGAAGTCCACTGTAGTCCAGCACTTCAAAAGGAAGCTCTACTGCTTTATGGACACATTGCACCGGCACACTCATTTGCTGGTGGAAGGAGCTCCTGAGGATGCTGTGCTTTTGCAGCAGTAATTCCCAGCTCTGACGGAATTCCTCCACCTTTAAATTTGTAAGGCGGCAATTCAGCTGCTCCATATAGGCAGGAGACTCACTGTCGTACAGACCGTGGAAAAATAATCCTTCCTGCATCGGGCTTAAGCTGTAAACGCTGCTGACCTGCCCGCGAAGCGGTTTTCCGTTCAGCTCAGTTTCAAGGAAATCCTCCAGCTCTTCATAGCCTGCCTTTCCTGTTAAACCATAATCAGACGGAGTAAGCTGGGTGCCGGGTTTTTGCTGGCAGTGGATAATTAAGCGGGTAAGCTCTTTCAAATAAGCATTCGCAAGGGCTTCTATGGTATCCTCCTTAAAAAGAAGGGATGAGTAGCGCCACTCCAGCTGAAGTTGCCCGTCAACAATGGATGCACTGACATCAAGCTTCGTGGTCTGGTGATTCTTTTCCCCTGTTGCTGCGCCTGATGATTCATTTGCAGGAGCAAACCATTCACTTCCATTCACTGCATTATCAAGCTGGCCCAGGTAATTAAATACCACTTCAAGCCTTAGCCCTTTCAGGCTTTCGCGCACTCCGGCATCAGGATGCATATAGCGTAAAGCACCAAATCCCAGGCCTTTATCAGGAATTCCCCGGAGCTGTTCCTTTACTGACTGTATAACTCCCGATGCAGAACGGGAGGCATCAGGTGCAAGCAGTACCGGATATAAATTTGTGAACCAGCCCACTGTGCGGCTGATATCCATTTCCGGTGAAATATCCTCCCGTCCATGGCCTTCGAGTCCGATTAATACCTGCTCTTTCCCGGTCCAGTCACTTAAAGATTTTGCAAGTGCAGCCAGTAAGAAGTCATTTATTTCAGTATTATATGCGCGGTGTACTTCTTTTAATAAAGCCTGTGTAAGGAAGCTGTTTAATGGCAGCTTAAAATTTTGCTGACTGCCTGTTTCTGTTGCTTCCGTTTCATTCAGGTCTGAAGGAAGGCTGAAGTCTGTACCTGCAACCTTCTGCCAGTACGCCTGCTGGCGGATTGCTTTTGTAGCAGCATACTGCTGAAGGGTTTCATGCCACTGACGGTAAGAACTGGTTTTGGACCCCAGCATAACGGGCATTCCGGAATCCATAGCCTGCAGAGCTGCTTCAAGATCCTCAAGCAGAATTCTCCAGGAAACCCCATCCACAGCAAGGTGATGTATTACCAGCAACAAACGGTTATGGGATTCACCGGCAGGAGTCTGCATCAATACGAAGCGCATTAATTTACCGCTGCCCGGGTCGAGGCTCTTTTGCCACTCATTACAGGCCGCAGTAATTTCAGCAGCCAGCTTTTCGCTTTCCGTTTCTTTTAATACAACCTTTTCTACTTTTCTTTTTTCATCAATGAATTCACCATAGTGCTGCTGCCATTCCCCGTCTTTATTTTCATAGATAAACCTAAGTACATCGTGTTGCGCTACCAGGGCAGAAAATGCCTGATTAAGCTGATCAGAGGTAAGCGATTTGTCTACCTTAAGGAGCAGGGACTGGTTAAAATGATTTGGTTCATCAAAACCCTGCTCAAAGAACCACTGCTGGATAGGAAGCAATCCTGCGGATCCGGTCAGTACTTCCTGCTCTGTGCGGATGCCAGCTTCCTCTGTTACCACGCCAGCCAGGGAGGCGATGGTCTGGTGCTCAAAAACATCCCGCGGCTGGAAGTGGAAACCTTCTTTACGTGCCCGGCTCACAAGCTGAATTGTGATAATGGAGTCACCGCCTAATTCAAAAAAGTTGTCTTCCACACCAACTCTTTCCTGCTGCAGGAGATCCTGCCATATGGCTACCAGCTTTTCTTCTGTTTCTGTGCGTGGCGCTACATAAGAGGAGGTAATGGAAGCCGCAGCATCCACATCAGGAAGTGCTTTCCTGTCCGTTTTTCCATTTACTGTTAAAGGAATAGCATCAAGTTCCACCAGTACCGATGGTATCATATAATCCGGAAGGCTTTTCTTCATTTCCCGGATAACAGCATCCTTGTCAAGGAGGTCTTCTGCTACCACATAACCTATAAGGCGCCTGTTGCCTGCTGCATCTTTTCTGGCAAGCACAACTGCCTGCTCCACTCCTTTACATTCCTTCAGCACGTTTTCCACTTCGCCAGGCTCAATCCTGTAGCCCCTTATTTTCACCTGGTCATCCACCCTGCCCAGGAACTCCAGATTCCCGTCAGGAAGCCACCTGGCGAGGTCGCCTGTTTTGTACATCCTGGCTTCAGGATCCGCGCTGAAAGGATCCTGCACGAATTTTTCTGCAGTAAGTTCTCCCCTGTTCAGGTAACCTCTTGCTACCTGTACGCCTGCCACGCAAAGTTCTCCGGCTACGCCCTGTGGAACCATCCTGCCCCATTTATCAAGCACGTAAGCACGGGTGTTGCTTATTGGTTTACCTATCGGAGGCAAACCTTCTTCATTGCCTTTAAGGGTATAAGCCGTGGACACAACTGTATTCTCCGTTGGTCCGTAATGGTTCACCAGCTTCCAGCTGAGGTGTGCTGTTGAAACGGTTCTCAGCTGGTCGCCTCCTGTCATTACATATTGCAGGGCCAGGCCCTCCGGCTGCTCTGCATCTGCCAGCCCCTCTACCAGGGCGGTAGGAACAAAGCTGTGGGTAATGCCTTTCTGCTCATACAAGGACAAAAGCTTTTCTGTTTCCAGACGCTGCCCGTCAGATACAATGTGAAGACTGGCTCCTGACAATAAAACTGGCCATATTTCCCAGGCGGAGGCATCAAAACCCACCCCTGCCATCATGGTCGATTTACTTGCCCGGCTCAGGCTGTATTCCTGAATATGCCAGCTGCAAAGGTTCACCACTCCCCTGTGCTCCACAAGCACACCTTTGGGCTTGCCTGTTGAGCCTGAAGTGTATATTACATAAGCAAGGTCCGAAGGCTGCAGGTTTGTGGCAGGATTCTGATCAGACTCAGCTGCTATTTCTTCTGCCTGAGCATCTAACAGCACCACATCACAAATGCCTTCTGAAAGGTGCTGATAGGTACTGTTGCTCAGTACCAGCGAGGCTCCCGTATCTTCCAGCATATAACGGATCCTTTCTGCAGGATAGGAAGGATCTACCGGCACATAAGCCCCTCCTGCTTTCAGGATCCCAAGCAAAGCAGTTACGAGATCAGCAGACCTGCTAAGACATACAGGCACAAGGCTTTCTTTTGCCAACCCTTTCTTTATCAGGTAGGCGGCCAGTTGATTGCTGCGTGCATTCAATTCCCTGTAAGTAAGCGAACCTTCCGGACCTGAAACTGCTGTTGCATTCCCGTTTTCGGCCGCCTTTTGCTCAAATAGCGATACAAGGCTCTGGTCTTCCGGAAAGGCTGCAGCGGAAGGGTTAAAATCCCTGATCAGCTTTTGCTGTTCTTCTTCCCTCACAATTTCCAGTTTGCCGATGGCCGTTTCCGGCTTTTGAATCAGGCCTGTCAGGAGCATTTCGAAATGCCCCAGCATACGCTCTATGGTAGCTTCTGTGAATATATCTTTGCTGTATTCAACATTAATATCTATTTCACCACCAGTAACTTCCGCATTAAAGCTAAGGTCAAACTTGGCAGTTGTATTCTCCAGCTTTTCACCTTTAAAAATCAGGCTGTCTGTTTGCAGGTCGGGTACTGCAGGAGTATCCTGAAGTGAGAACATTACCTGAAAAACAGGGCTTATGCCCATGTTCCGGGGAACGCCTAAAGCTTCCACCACCTTTTCAAATGGAACATCCTGATGCTCATAAGCATCCAGGGTATTTGCTTTTACTGCCTGCAGCAGGCTGCGGAAACCGGCAGCAGGATCTATACCGGAACGTATTGCAAGGCTATTGACGAAAAAGCCAATCATCGGGTCCAGTTCCGGAAGTCTTCGTCCTCCGACAGGAATTCCCACACAAATATCTTCCTGTCCGCTGTAGCGATGCAGCAGCACTTTCAGAGCTGAAAGAAGGCTCATAAATAAGGTGGATCCTTCCTTCCCGGAGAAGTTTTCCAGCTGCTTCACCAGATTCCGGTTCAGCCTCAGGCTTTGCATTCCGCCGGCATTGCTTTTTACAGCAGGGCGGGAATAATCTGTTGGAAGGCGGAGCGTCTCAAGCCCCTGAAGTTTTTCCTTCCAGAAACTGAGCTGCGCATCCTGCACCTCTTTTAAATAATTACGCTGCCACATGGCGTAATCGCCATACTGAACAGGCAAAGGCTCCAATCCGGCCAGTTCGGGGTCTCCGCCGGTTTCGTAAAGGCGAAGCAGTTCCTGCGCAAGTATTGGAACAGACAAACCATCTGAAGCAATATGATGAAGGACCACCACCAGAAGATGTTCCTGCTCAGAAAGCTCAACCACCACAGCCCTGAGCATAAAATCGTAGTTCAGGTCGAATGGCTCCATAATGGCTGCTTTTATAAAAGCATTTAAATCCTTTTCATCCGCAAAAGAATGACCATCCATAAAACTTAACTCCAGGTCCGCATCGAGCACCTGCTGGTATCCCTTTCCATCTTCCTGGCGGATAACGGTGCGCAGCACTTCGTGGCGGCGGACAATCTGCCGGAAAGCCCCTCCCAGTGCTTCTTTATTCAGATCACCTTTAAGGCGGTAAACAGCAGGCAGGTGATAGTGTGTACTCCCCTGCAGCTGATCAATAAACCATAAGCGCTCCTGGGAGAAGGACAGCGGAAGCTTTCCTTTCCGGTTAACAGGAACAACCGGTGGCAATATTTCTGCTGAACCGGCTGACATTATTTTCCCTGCCAGTCCGGCAATAGCAGGATTTTGGAATATATCTTTAATCTGCAGCTCTACTTTGAACTCACGGCGCAACATGGAAAGTAAGCGCACAGCAAGGAGAGAATGGCCGCCCAGCTCGAAGAAGTTGTCCTCCACCCCTACCCGGCCAGTCCGGAGCAGATCCTGCCACATCTCAGTAAGTTTCCCTTCGGTTTCGTTTCGCGGTGCAACATAGCGGCTGCTGATGTTATCCGCAGCATCCACATCAGGAAGGGCTTTTTTATTTACCTTACCGTTCGATGTTAAAGGAATTTCATCAAGCTCTGCCAGCATTGATGGCAGCATATATTCAGGGAGTTTATCTTTCAGCTGACTGATGACAGATTCTTTGTCCAGGGTTCCTTCAGGAACCACATATGCCACCAGCCTTGCATTACCGGAAGCATCCCCTTTTGCCACCACTACAGCCTGGCGGATGCCTTTACACCTGTTCAGCGCACTTTCAACTTCACCCGTCTCTATGCGGTAGCCCCTTATTTTCACCTGGTCATCCAGGCGGCCCAGGTAAGTAAGGTTGCCATCGGGCAGCCACCGTACGAGGTCTCCGGTTTTGTATAACCGGGATTCAGGATCATCAGAAAAAGGATTGGAGACAAAGCGCTCCGCGGTAAGCTCAGGAAGGTTTAAATAACCTCTTGCCACCTGAACCCCGCCAATATACAATTCTCCTGCAGCTCCTTCAGGAAGCAGCTTTCTGTTGCCGTCCAGGACGAAAAGCTGTGTATTTGCCACCGGCCGGCCTATTGGTACCAGCTTTTCTTCCTGGTTATTTTCAGGAGAAAAGAGGTATTCTGTTGCCGTTACAGTAGTTTCAGTAGGGCCATATTCATTATAGAAACTCACATAGCCACCCCAGGCTTCAGCCAGTTCTGCAGGGCAGGCTTCCCCCCCGGCAATAACCCTTTTCAAACGGCCATATTTTCCCGGCATCAGCTGTTGCAGGAAAGAAGGAGTAGCATGCAGGTGTGTCGCACCCTGATCCTCAATTAGCTGCACCAGCTTTTCGGAATCAAGCATGGTTTCTTTCGAAACAAGAACAAGGGAGGCACCATTACAAAGCGCCAGAAATATCTGTTCTATGGAGGCATCAAAAGCATAATTGGAAACCTGCAGTATTTTTTCGTCCTTCTCTATCCCGAATTCCCTGCTTTGGTAGCTCACCAGGTTTACCACACTTTTATGTTCCGTCAATACCCCCTTAGGTTTACCTGTGGAACCGGAAGTATAAATTATGTAGGCAAGGTTTTCCGGCTGCAGTTTACCACCCGGCTTTTGCACAGGTTCTGCTGCTATTTTACTCTGGTCCTTATCCAGGAGCACCCATTCATAACTTCCTGCCAAGGCTGATAATCCTGCCTGAGTTTCGCCTGATCCTACAATTACAGATGCTTTGGTATCTTCCAGGATGTAACTGATCCGCTCCAGCGGATGGTCCGGATCAACAGGTACGTAAGCTCCGCCGGATTTCATTATACCCAGCAAACCAACGATCATCTCTGCTGAACGGTTAATACACAAGGGAACCGGGCTCTCTTCTTTAATTCCTCTTTTTTGCAGGTAGTGAGCCAGCTGGTTTGAGCGCTGGTCCAGTTCACGGTAAGTAAGCTTTTCCTCACCAAAAACCAGGGCAGTTCCATCAGGGTTTCCGGCTGCCTGTTCTTCAAAAAGATCAACAAGTGTTTTATCCTCCGGAAATGGCATCTTTACCTGATCAGATAAGGCTATCAGCTCCCTTTGCTCTTCTTCAGGCACAATAGCAATTTCACCAATCTCCTTATCAAGGGCGGCCGGAAACTGCTCCAGAATAAATAAAAAATGTTTCCCCAGCTGCTCTGCTTCTTCATCCGAGAAATAGGCCAGCTGGTAATCTAGTCTTAATTGTAAAGGTTGTTGCCTGCCGTAGTCTCTCCACCAGAAATGCAGGGGATACATTTCTGACTGGCTGCCCATATCAAATGTTTTGGTCCCGAGTTTACCAAAGGACATATTAAAGTTAAGAAAGGCATAATTAACGGCAATATCGAAGATATTACTCCTGCCTGATGCCATTAGCTTTAACTCCCTGTTCAAATGACTTATCGGGAAACTCTGGTGCCGGTAACCATTCCGCTGCCTGCTTTTAACCTCCTGCAAAAATTCTGAGAGGCGTTGCCCAGGATTATAAGAACCTTTATATGGAACCATACCGGCAAACATTCCAACAACTGTCCGCTGGCGCTTATTCCTCCGGTTATGTACCGGGATGCCAAAAACCAGTTCCCGGCGGTTTTCAACCCTTGAAAAATAAATACCCAAGGCAGCAAGGCTTAATTGCTGAAGACTTACTCCGGTACGGGATACCAGATCTTCAATTAAGCTTCTCTGCGGTTCAGTTATTTCAATTACCCTGGTTTTGCTAAGCCTCTCCTCAGCAAACCGGAGGTACTTCTTTTTTAATACCGGTTCCGGCAGTTCACTGAACTGAGCTTTCCAGTAGGAAGCATCTTTTTGGTAAGACTCAGATTCTATATATTCAGCAGCCTTAGTGGCTTCTTCCTGATAGGAGAAATATTCCGGCGCTTCTGCATCCTGAAGGGCACCTGTAAGCTGAGAATATTTCCAGGCCACGTACTGAGACCATACAGAAAAGCCATATCCATCTGTTATGAGGTGATGGTAGCGGCCAAATAAATAATGCTCATTATCGGAAATGGAAAGTATGGCATGTTCGAAGAGCGGACCATTTAAATCAAAAGCCTTATTAAACCGCGCCTGCATCCACTCCTTCGCCTGTTTTTCAGGAGATTCAGAATTTGAAAAATCAAGATCTTTCACTTCCACTTCCTCCGGATTTTCTTCATAAAAACAGGCAGGTCCTTCCTGGGTGGCAATAAAGCGGAGCCTTAATGCATCAAAAACTCCGGGCAGGCTTTTAAGTACCTGGTGAAGCTTTTCTTTTTCAAGTTCTCCATTCAGGACGAAATAGCCGCCTACATTATAATGGGAACTATGGGTGTTTGTAATCTGATCATAATAAACTTCTTGCTGCGCGGGATGTAAAGGACTTACCTTAATTTGCGGTGTTGCCAACTTCAAAAATTTCGTGCTCTCCATAAATAGTCTGGGTAGTATTTTTTTGTACATAGGCATGCTAAAAACAGCCAAAGCTGCACATAATGCTCTATACACATTTCAGATAAAAGTTTTAGCAGATTACACTCAACCAAAAAAATGTAACTGCTGAAAAAATTAATAACAGGTTGTGAAAATTGACATTACAACTTCAAAAAAAACAAATTTGTTACCATTCGTCATTGAAAAAATATCATGTTAAAAAAACAATAATTTTACCCGTGTAAAAATTAATAATTCCTTATCATGGATAAAAATATCAGATACGGATTAAACTTGAAATCTAATTTAGAAACAATTCACCAAAATAAAAACAAAACTGTCTGAAAATCATCATATTATTTTAATTCAGTAAAGCTTGTATCTTTTTTTTATTTCAGGAATCCGCTAAAAACTATACGGTAAAAGAAGGAGGGTCAGAATAAGCAGTAAATCTTATCTGATAGTAATTAAAAAGCCAAATTATATTTTTTTATGTCTGAAAAATGCAATTTACAAAAAATCTTCTTTTATGTTAAATCCCAGAATCAGATTGTGTTAATGATAATTAATATAAGAATAAGGATAAACCAAAAATATAGTAAACCAAAAGGCTACTTTGGAATATATTTAAAACATCATATTTTTAAATTAAAACAGCCTGTACAGAAAATGATTTCCATTGAATCTCCGGTATTTTAACCATTCATAAAAAAGCACCAACCTTTTTATGGACCCCATGAAAAGAAATCTGTAAGGTATAAACACTGAATTTACACCCTTCTATCAACGGAAAGTTTTAAGTCGCCCTATATACCGAACGTAAGCTGACCCGGCTCTGAAACCTGCTGACAACAGAATTTTTAAAAACTCATAAACCTGCCTCTTACCCGGAAGAAAACATCCTGTTAATGAGCTTTAAAACAGATGCAGGGCAGATTTACCTGGTGAGACAAAATTTAACCTATAATAAATAACACTTGGATAAATTATGAGTTAATTAAATCAGAGCCTGAATTTTTCCTTTTATATTTAATCTATTAGTTTTTTTTTTTACATTTCAGTTAACCCTCAATCAAATCAAGATGAAAGAATTTTTAAAATACTCCTGTTTTTTACTCGCTTTTATTGTTTGCTTCAGCAGCTGCAAAGATGACTCAGCAAATACTGAAGATGTTGTAACTCAGGAAGAAATTAAGAATGAAAAAATAGAAATGCTTGCCGGCACAGAAGGAAAATCATGGGTTCTGGTAAGTGCCACCTCTTTTCTCGGAGACGTTACCGGTTTTTTTCGCCCATGTGAGTTAGATAACATTTTCAGGCTATACCCTGAAGGCACAGGAGAATACAGAAGTGGTGAAGTGAAGTGTGAAGATAATGAACCTGAAATTATAAATACAGGAAACTGGGAGCTTTCAGAAAACGGAGAAACTTTATCCCTGAATATGGGCTGGATCGACAATAATGCTAAAATAGTGGAATTAACAGAAAACCTCCTGCGCCTCGAAGTAAACTTCCAGGGCCAGAAAATTAATACCACCTTCAATCCTGCACCATAAACAGAAAACCAGCATAACCTTAAAAAGATAAGATCCCCCCGGATTCTTTTCTGTTCCTGACAGACAGAATCCGGGGGGGGATTTTTTTTCAGCTCATTCGCCTATATCAACAACCTTAAATACGTGGCTTATATCCGTAGTAGTTATAAACATCGGTGATATACCTTCTGTCGGGCCGGCGGGACTGGTCGGCAATATCCAGCTGAGGAGCCTCTTTAAATTTATCCTTGTGCACGTCCATAAAATAGGTATCGGAATCAGGATTATAACGGAGTGCCTCAAAAGGTATTGGCAGGTACTTCTCTCCCATTCCCAGAAAACCACCGGAAGCAAGCAGCAGACAGGCTACTTCGCCGGTTTGTGAGTCCAGTAAAACATCGTGAACATCACCCAGGCTGTCCCCATCAGCATTCTTCACGCTTACATTTTTAAATTTATCGAAAGAAAATATTTCTGTTTTCATAGTATTTATAATATTATGTTGCTCTTTTTTTATTAAAGAGCCTTTTTCCTTAAATGTTTAAGGTTTAGCTTTTAATTTTTAAAAAGGGGTATTTCTGCTATTTTTGCATTTGCAACAACCATAAGACAATTAATATTTTTTCCAATGGCAGAATATTCATTCAGGGAAATCGAAAAAAAGTGGCAGCAGTACTGGAACGACCACCAAATCTATAAAGTAAAAGAAGACACTTCCCGTCCAAAATTTTATGCACTGGATATGTTCCCGTATCCTTCCGGTGCAGGTTTACACGTCGGCCACCCGCTTGGGTATATTGCTTCTGATATTGTAGCCCGGTTTAAAAGGCTCCAGGGGTTTAATGTTTTACACCCTATGGGTTTTGATGCGTTTGGTTTGCCGGCAGAGCAGTATGCCATCCAGACAGGACAGCACCCGGCCCTGACTACAGAAGAGAACATTGCCCGCTATAAAGAGCAGCTTAAAAACATTGGCTTCTCCTACGACTGGGACCGTGAAGTGCGCACCAGCGATCCTTCCTTTTATAAATGGACCCAGTGGATATTTCAACAGCTTTTTAATGCTTACTACGACCTGAAAGCGGACAAGGCGAAACCTGTGGATGAACTGATACAGGAGTTTGAAAAGAATGGTAACACCAATGTTCAGGCTGCCTGCGACGAGGACACTCCTGTTTTCTCTGCTGAAGAATGGAAGGGAATGAATAAAAAGGAGCAGTCGGATATGTTGCTGAAATACCGGCTCACGTATCTTGCCGAAGCTGTGGTAAACTGGTGCCCTGCCCTGGGAACAGTACTTGCCAACGACGAGGTTAAAGACGGGGTGTCGGAAAGAGGTGGTTATCCTGTTGAAAGAAAACGCATGCGCCAGTGGATGATGCGCATTACCGCCTATGCCGAAAGACTGCTGAAGGGGCTTGAGGATATAGATTTCCCGGAGCCGGTAAAGGAAATGCAACGGAACTGGATTGGAAAATCCATTGGTGCAGAGCTTGACTTTGATATAAAAGGACAGGATGAAAAAATTAAGGTTTTCACCACCCGTGTGGATACTATATTTGGTGTAACCTTCATGGTTATTGCACCAGAGCACGAGCTCGTTCCAAAACTTACCACTGAAGAACAGCGCGAAGCGGTGGAGCAATATGTGGAAACAGCCAAAAACCGCTCCGAAAGGGACAGGATGAGCAATGTAAAAACTATTTCAGGTGTTTTTACAGGCAGCTATGCCATTAACCCCTTAAGCGGAGAGGAAACACCCGTATGGATAGCCGATTACGTGCTTGCAGGTTATGGTACCGGTGCAGTAATGGCTGTACCTTCCAGCGACCCGCGCGACTGGGCTTTTGCCAAACATTTTAACCTTCCGATCCGCGATGTGCAGGAAGGAAATGTAGGCAAAGAAGAAGCTTATGCCAGCAAAGATGATATTATTATTAACTCCGGCTTCCTCAGCGGATTGCATGTTAAGGATGCAATGGCGAAAGCTATTGAGGTTGCAGAAAAAAAAGGAGTTGGTAAAGCGAAAATCAATTACCGCATCCGAGATGCTGTTTTCAGCCGCCAGCGTTACTGGGGCGAGCCTGTTCCGGTTTATTTCAATGAGCAGGAAGTTCCCCACCTCCTTTCAGAAGATGAACTCCCGCTCCTGCTTCCGGAAGTTGACCAGTACCTCCCTACTGAAACCGGAGAACCTCCGCTGGGCCGTGCCGAAAACTGGAAGTACAAAGACAAATATCAGTATGAGCTGAGCACTATGCCGGGATGGGCGGGCTCCAGCTGGTATTTTTACCGTTATATGGATCCGCAAAACGATAATGCTTTTGCTTCCGGAGAAGCAATTAATTACTGGCAGGATGTGGACCTTTATATTGGCGGATCGGAACACGCAACAGGGCACCTTCTGTACAGCAGGTTCTGGAATAAATTTCTCTATGACATGGGCTTTGTTCCAAAAGAGGAACCCTATAAAAAGCTGATAAACCAGGGAATGATACAGGGTCGCAGCAACCTGGTGTATAGGCTGAAAAAAAGTAATACTTTTGTTTCGCACCAGCTGAAAGACAAGTATGAATACAGCACCCTTCATGTGGATGTTAACATTGTCCATAATGATATACTTGACCTGGAAGCTTTTAAAAAGTGGCGACCGGACTTTGCAGATGCTGAATTTATAGTGGAAGAGGAAGGAGCATCTCAGGGGAAGTACCTATGTGGTGCTGAGGTGGAAAAAATGTCCAAGAGCCTCTATAATGTGGTTAATCCTGATGATGTAATTGAGCAGTACGGGGCAGACACACTTCGCCTTTACGAAATGTTTTTAGGGCCCCTTGAGCAGTTTAAACCATGGAATACAAATGGCATTGACGGGGTTTACAAATTCCTGAAAAAACTGTGGCGCCTTTTCCACGATGAGCAGGGAAATGTTAAAATCTCTGATGAGGCCGCTACTAAAGAAGAGCTCAAAATTTTACATGCCACGATAAAAAAAGCGAAGGAAGATATTGAGCGTTATTCATTCAACACATCCGTATCAAGCTTTATGATATGTGTGAATGAGCTTTCAGGCTTAAAATGTAATAAGCGTGAGGTGCTTGAAAAACTGGTGGTGATCATTTCGCCTTATGCGCCACATATTACTGAAGAGCTTTGGCACATCCTGGGCAATAAAGAGAGCATTACCAGTGCTGCATTCCCTGATTATGACGAAAAGTATTTACAGGAGAGCAGTCATGAATATCCGGTTTCCATAAATGGTAAAATGCGCCATAAAATGTCTTTTGCCCTGGACAAACCTAAAGAGGAAATAGAAAAAGAAGTTCTGGCAGCAGAACAGGTTCAGAAGTGGACTGAAGGTAAAACTCCTAAAAAAGTAATTATCGTGCCCGGTAAAATCATCAACCTCGTGGTGTAAATTGCTAAATATTGCCTGACAATCAGGCTTTAAAATAAAAAAGGGTTGCAGAAAATTATCTGCAACCCTTTTTTTTAGTTCTCCGGCCTCCCGTAATATTACTGACTGGAAGACGGCTCATTTAACTCATCTTTTACCCGGTTCAATTCTTCCAGACTTCTTACCCGGGTAAGAGTGGAATCCGGCTTCTGCTTTGGTGGAAGGATATTCTTCATTGCCACTGTACGCATCTGCCGGTGCTTCTCTTTATTCTTTTTCTTTTTTATGATACCATAATCTGTTTTATGAACCCTTGCATACCTTTTTGGGGTACTGTCGCTTTCGAAGCGGGAGAAAAAGACAGAACGTACACTATCGTCGAGAATATAAGTAGACTGGTATGCAGGACAAACCATCCGCTCCTGGCACGAAACAAAAAAGAACACCACAAACAATGATGTTAAAACATACATACCACTCCGCCTGAACATAAAATTATTTTGGACTAAATCCAGCTTTACTTTACTTCATTAAAAAAGAAAGGGAATCTGCCCCTGAACAGCCGCAAACTAAATTCTTTAGTTTCTGATGGATTGATTAAAGTTTTATGCCTTAATCTCCGTCTGCTCACTTACCTGATAATCTCACTCATAAGAGCCGGGGCGCCTTTCTTTCAATGAGTAAAAATAAAAGTTTAAAAAATTCTTTTTAGTCGTTTCTTAGCAAATTTACTACATATGGAAATATTACTTCAACCCATTGTGCATACATCCGCTCCGAGGGGTGCAGCCCGTCATCTGCAGTAAGAGATAAATCTGTTGCAGCGGATTTTGAACCTGTGGTTATATCGAACCATTTAACATGATGCTGCCGGGCTATTTCCCTGTTTATGCGGTTATATTCATCAAGTTCCCGGGCAATTTTAGCTGGGTCTTTATCGCGGGCAAATGGGGTTACTCCATAATCCGGTATGGAAATAATTATTACCCCTGCCGGATTACCGCCTGCAAAGCCTGTTGCCTGCTGCACAAGTACTTCAAACTCCTCCCTGTACCGGGCAACAGGCAAGCCCCGGTATTGATTATTAACCCCTGCGAGCAGGGAAACAAGGCTATAACCGGAAGCAGGCTTTTGCTGCAAAATTGCTTCCTGCAGTTCAGCAGTTGTCCAGCCTGTGGTGGCTATTATATCAGGATCTGAAATTTTAATACCGCTTTTCCGTAATTTCTCCACCAGCTGAACCGGCCAGCGCCCGCTCTCAGCTACTGCTTCTCCAATGGTATAAGAATCTCCCAGTGCTAAAAAAGTATGCATTTGCTTTCTTCGTTTTATGCAAAGATAGAAGCCTGTGCGAAAAACGGCTTATAGGGAAAATAAAAAAAGCGGATTAAAAAACCCGCTTCAGAATCATAAATATTACTCCTGCAAGAAACATAAGAATTGAAATCTTATTGATTCCATGCATCATCCGGATATTAAAATTTGACGGGCGGGCGGGATCTTTTTTTCTGAAAAAGTATCCGAACACATCCCCTAACTGAAAATAATCCTTCATCGAATATTTTTTACCTTTATCTTCCATCAGAATAGTATTAAGTAGTAATTATTAGCTAAAGAAGACCGGAGAATTAATCCTTTTTTTCCTCCGGTTATTTACTGTTCCATCTCTTCCGGCTCCAGCCATTTTCCGTCTTCTCTTATTATTTCAATCAGTTTGTCTACCGCACGCTCTGAGGGAACAGATTTTTTTACCACTGTCTGGCCCCGGTACAGGGTAATTTTACCTTTTCCTGACCCTACATAACCGTAATCAGCATCAGCCATTTCCCCCGGTCCGTTTACGATACATCCCATAATCCCTATCTTCACTCCTTTCAAATGGTCAGTTCGCTTCCTGATCATGGCAGTAGTTTCCTGAAGATCAAAAAGAGTACGGCCACAGGATGGACAGGAAATATATTCCGTTTTAGACATCCGTGTGCGGGCTGCCTGCAGAACACCAAATGCAATATTGTTGTTCCTGGAAATCAAATCATTTACATTTTCCTTGTCTGTCCTGCCTTCCAGCAATTCTGTACCAAGCATCACCCCATCGCCAAGGCCATCTATAAGCAATCCGCCCAAATCTGTGGCCGCATATAACTGCAGCTGGTCCGGTGACAGCGGCTCATATTTCCGCAGAAGAATTACAGGCACATCAATTTTCAAATCCAGGAGATCGAAAAAGAAGCGGCGCTGTTCCGCAAGGGCGTGGTGGTTATCTGTGTCAAGCAGGATAACAACAGAAGGATCCTGCTGAAGCTCCTGCAATAGCTTTTCATATCTTTCAGCGGCATTGAGACGAATAAAATTAAGCTCCGGATGCCTGCTGTTTTCTGCATTTATATACTGAGCAGCACTTAGCAAAGGATATTTCCCGTTTTTTTCAGGGTGCTGTTCCCATGCAGCATAATTAAGGATCTCCTTCAGCCCGTTGGGCAGCATAAAAGAAACGGCATTATCGCCACTGTAAATATAATCAGCTCCCAGGTCGTTCATTCTCCATTTATCCGGCTCAGGCAGGTAAAAGTGGCCTATGGCCCTGAAATCCTTAATAACCGGCTCTTTTAAAAGGCTGATGTCGGCAATTACCCTCGGTACATTTCCCCCTCCTATATTAGCCACCTCCCTGGTGGAACGGCGGGAGTAGCTGAAAGGATCCAATGGAATCCGGTGAATTTCCCTCACAGGTTTATGATCAGGACGGGTGGTATAACGGTCAATAAGTGCTTTGGCAACCGGTGCCTCAAATTCCGGTTCCTCGGTAAGTGAAACCCTTACAGTATCGCCCAGGCCATCTTCCAACAGGGTGCCGATACCTACGGCAGATTTAATCCTGCCGTCTTCACCATCCCCGGCCTCGGTAACCCCTAAGTGTAAAGGGTAAGGCTGCAGCCCTTCCTCTTCAAGCTTTTGAACCAGGAGGCGGTATGCC
The DNA here is from genome assembly GCA_017948555.1 of Cesiribacteraceae bacterium YIM B00369. GTDB lineage: Bacteria > Bacteroidota > Bacteroidia > Cytophagales > Cyclobacteriaceae > Nafulsella. The sequence goes on from JAFMYY010000004.1 coordinate 227,878, forward strand.
TGCACCATTACCTGGGTATTGCTGGCTTTCATGGAAAGCACAATGTCATAATAATTCATTTCTTCGCAAATACGAAGAAACTCCAGGGCAGACTCCACCATACCGATGGGTGTATCGCCATAGCGGCTCAGGATCCTGTCAGAAAGAGAACCATGGTTGGTACCTATACGCATGGCTGTTCCGTATTCCCTGCATATTTTAACAAGGGGAACAAAACGCTCCCTGATTCTCTCCAGCTCTGCCTGATAGGTAGCATCGGTATATTCTATGAGCTCAAATTTCTTTTTATCAGCATAATTACCGGGATTGATCCTGACCTTCTCCACGATGCGGGCAGCAAGCTCCGCAGCATTAGGGGTAAAGTGGATATCGGCAATGAGAGGAACGGTATAGCCGCGCTTCCGCAATTCTTTTTTGATTTCCTGCAGGTTTTGAGCCTCCTTAATGCTGGGAGCTGTAATACGAACATATTCGCAGCCAGCTTCCACCATCCGGATAGTTTGCTCCACAGAGCCTTTGGTATCCATCGTATCAATGGTAGTCATGGATTGGACTCTTATGGGGTTGTTACCTCCCATGGCCAGATCACCGATTTTAACCTCGCGGGTTGCCCGCCTGGAATACTCTGTAAGGCTGTTACAATATTTTATTACTTGAGAAACCTTTGCTTCAGCAGCGTTCATGGTATTGATGTGCTAATTAAACAATGTGCTATTTAATACACCCCAAAATAGCAGGAAGGGTATTGTAAGTGCTTTGGACCTGATGTTGGTACGCCAATCTGCCAAAGTAACAGAATGTGTCTCAAACAAGTTTACAGTTTTGCAAAATTCTAAAGGTCTCCCAGCTGCGGGCGGATCAGAATTTCTTCCACCACACTCCTGTCACCCATTTTATAAGCCGACCATACGGCATCTGCCACATCTTCTGATCTCATAAACCGTTCTTCGGGCAGGTCAACTCCCTCCCAGCTGGCTGTTAATGTGGCACCGGGCATAACAGCAGTAACTTTAAGTCCTTTTTCCTTCAGCTCTTCGCGCAAAACTTTGGTCATTCCCAGCAGGGCAAATTTACTGATACAATATGAACCTCCATTAGGATATGCCATAATACTTGCTGTGGAACACATATTAAAAATATGGCCCCTCTTTGCAGCAATCATATCATCAACAAGCTGACGGGTGAGGTGATAAGCACTGTAAAGGTTGGTTTCAACCATTTTTTCCAGCGCCCCTTCTTCTTCCTCTAAAATGGTGCCCGGCAAAAACACACCCGTATTATTTACTAAAACCGCAGGAGTTATTCCGGTTTCCTTTACAAACCCGGCAAAGCTTTTTACCTGAGCTTTATCAGACAAATCTGCCTGCATCACATGGACAGTTACTTCCGGATTACCGCTTTCCACCTCAATCTTCAGCTTTTCAAGGTCTTCTTTATTACGGCTGCAGGTAGCAACATCAAAGCCGTTCCCGCAAAATTTCTGAATAATTGCTCTTCCTATTCCTTTTGTACCTCCTGATACAACAATCATATTCTTCATTAAAAGCTTTTTATGCGTTCTGAAAAGATTTAGCTAATTTTCCGAAATATATAAATCATTCACCAATAATTGAGAACTTCGTTGTATTTTCGTAGCCGCTGCGGATAAACCTGACATATGAAAACACTCGGACGATATTTTATTTTTTTAGGTTCCATTTTTAACAACCGCGAATCTTTCAGAACTTACTTCCGCCTGATCATCGATGAATCGATCACCATAGGCGTGGATTCGGTTTTTATTGTGGCCATTGTTTCCACTTTTATCGGTGCAGTTACAGCAGTTCAGACTGCTTATAATATTGTAAGTCCGCTGATTGAAAATTATATTATTGGAAATATTGTAAGGGACATGACCATACTTGAGCTGGCCCCCACTATTACTGCTCTTGTGTTTGCCGGCAAGGTAGGTTCCAGTATTGCCACAGGACTTGGCACCATGCGTATTTCCGAACAAATTGATGCCCTGGAAGTAATGGGGATAAACTCCGTTTCCTACCTGGTGCTTCCGAAGATTGTTTCAACAATGATTATGTACCCGCTCCTGGTTATATTAGCCGCTTTTCTTTCGCTCTATGGGGGCTTCCTGGCTTCCACCTTGTCCGGCCTTTCCTCCGCCTCCGATTATATTTATGGAGTCCGATATGGATTCAATGAGTTTACCGTTTTGTTCATGCTGATAAAAGCACTGGTTTTCGCTTTTTTAATTTCAACTATTTCTGCCTATAAAGGGTTTTACACAAGTGGCGGAGCTCTTGAAGTAGGCCAATCCAGTACGAAAGCGGTTACCAGCAGCTGTATCGCAATTCTGCTGGCCGATTACCTGCTTGCGGACTTAATGTTGAATTAACAGAGAGGAAGAACAAATGATAGAATTTAAGGATATCAAAAAAAGCTTTGACGGCAAAGAAATATTAAGAGGCGTAAGCGGCAAATTCAAGACAGGAAAAACGAACCTGATCATCGGATCCAGCGGTACAGGAAAAAGTGTTTTACTGAAAGTAATTGTAGGATTGGTGGAACCTGATGAGGGCGCCATTTATTATGATGAGCAAAACTTTACTACGGGCGACAAAAAGCTTCGTACCCACATCCGTCGCGATATTGGTATGCTTTTCCAGGGAGGTGCTTTGTTCGATTCCAAGACAGTGGAGGAAAATGTAATGTTCCCGCTCAACCTCCAGAAAGGGATGTCGAAAAGTGAAAAGCTTGACCGGGTAAACTGGTGCCTGAAACGTGTGGGGCTTGAAAATGCTAATACTAAGATGCCATCGGAAATCAGTGGCGGAATGAAAAAAAGAGTAGGAATAGCCAGGGCTATTGTAGATGATATAAAATACCTCTTTTGTGATGAACCCAACTCCGGCCTTGATCCTCAGACCTCTATTGTGATTGACGAATTGATTGCGGAAATAACCAAAGAACTGAAGATTACCTCAGTGGTGGTTACCCACGACATGAACTCGGTAATGGGAATAGGAGATCATATTATTTACCTGGCCAAAGGCGAAAAGCTCTGGGAAGGAAGTAATAAGGAAATTTTAAATACCAAAGTAGAGCAGCTAAAAGAATTTGTTTTTGCGAGTAAACTTCTCCAGAATTATAAGGAGAATGCCTGAACAAGGCCCGGTCAGCTCCTCAGAATTAAAACAGGGCCTGCACCATCATTCTGCCTATATTCACCACCGGCTGACCTTCTGATTGCCTGCCTTCATAGGTAAGGTTTAACTGCAGCCCCTTCAGAAGTTTTTGCTGGAGATTGAGGCTCCATACCCAGTTCGTCCCCGGACGCAGGGCTTCAAGCATATTATAAGCAGCAGGTGAATTTTCCTGCCCTGCAAATTTTATATGAACCTGCCGGATTTCCGTACTGACAGCCGTATTTCCAAGTCTGCTGTAACGGATTTTCAAATTCGTATTTGACAGCCTGGCTGATTCAGCCATTTCAGTATTGATCGTATTCTTCTTCTGTTCCACTGATCCTCCTGCAGTCAGCTGAACATCCATACCCGGCGTCCAGCTAAGCTCCGGGGCTAATTCTTTTGTGTGCACATAAAACTGCTGCTGCTTCAGGAATTCAGATAAATTAGCCTGGCTACCCCGGATGGCTTCAAGCCTGAACCCCCAGCTGCGGCCAATATTATATCTGTAACCGAGCAGGTATTGCTTACGCTGATCTGTCTCAAATCCGGCAGACAGCAGTTGCTTACGCTGCTGCGAAAGTAAAGAACCATCTAGCCCCCAGTGAGGGTCAGGTTTCTTATAAAAGATATTCATCTGAAGCGACTGCCTTGTATTTAATAAGTCCTCATTCTGCACCGCTCCGCTAAAAGGCATAAAGCGTTCCCAAATCCCCTCCTCTGTTCCTTTTTTACTTACCCGCACACTTACATTTCCCGAAAAACGTGACAGCACATTTTTTACCCCCTGCTTATCCTGCCACGCTTTTATTTCACGGAAGGATAATCTATAATTCAATTCGCCGGTAAAGGCCAGAATAAAATCAGAATTTGGCACAAAAATCCTGAGGTACTCCTTCTCATCGGGATTAATTGCTTCATGGAACTCACTCAGCTCCTGTATGCCATTGCCATTTCCATCTCTCCAGGTGTGCGTGCCCTCCCCCGCCGGAACTCTCACATACACATAATCACGCCGCAGTTCCCTCCCGCTGCCAACGGTATAGGTGAGTTCAGAGCGAAGGCCATTTTTCAAAAAATTGCCCAGCCAGTTTATTTGCCCCGTCAGTATTTTCTCCACAGGATCTCCGCCGGTGGTATCTCCATAATAAGTACTATGGCGGTAGCTGATGAGTGACCTGATTTTCTGATTTCTGATCTGGTCACTTTCAAAACTTAAACTACCTGTGTGAGCCATATTGGCACGAACAAATTCCCCTTCAGCAGGCAGCCTGTCTTCCCTGTTGCTATACTCAAACCGCACATTGCTAAGAGTGGCGGCTCCGCTTTGCAGAAACAGGCTGTGCTCCCGGTAATTCATCATGGTACTCAAAAGGGAATCGGTACCGATGGAGCGGGTAGCCTGCCTGTCGGCAGTATAGCGGTAGCCAGGAACCCATTTCGGGAAATGAAGGGCCGCAGTGCTTTGCCAGCGCAGCCAGCGGATATCCCTGTCGGGCTGTTGGTTATGCAGCAAAAACTGCTGGCTGCTTAACCGGAAAAGTCCGATCTGTCTGGCTACTCCCACATCCTGCTGCCAGCCATTCACAAGGTTTCCTTTTTGCCTGCCTGCTACCTTATACAGAAAGTAGTTAAGTTCATCTTTCCGTAAACCAGCGTTCACAGTAAGGATGTGGTCATGGTAAGCATCTGCCGCTGCGCCACTACTACTAAACCCCTTTACGGTTGCCAGGCCCCAGTCGCGGTCGAACTCCATTGTACGGAAGCGGTCAACAGGATTAAAATTGCTCTGCACAAATTCGTAATCAACACCTGCTTCCCATTTATATTTTTCATTAAAAAAGGATGGCAGGCCCTGCATACGATAAGCAGATTTCACTCCCACACCTTTATCATCTGCCTTATTTAAGTCAGAAAACAGGTTCATATCATTATCAGAAACAGCAACTTCTGCAGTTACGCTCTGGTAAGGATCGATTTTGTAGCTAAGACCGGAAGCGACCATATTCTGCATAGTTGCCGGAGTTAAAATACGGACAGTCTCAAACCGTCCTCTTTTTTCCCCGTCAACAGGAGCTACATATTCATATATCTTTCCTTTTCCTATAAATTCTTTAAATATATAGTTTCCATTTCCCTGCCCCACATCCGCAAAAGAAAGCTGGTAAAATGCCGCTGCAGGATCATTGGAAAATTCATAATAAACGTTCGCATGCCCGGCAGGTCCTTTTTCCTCAACTTTCCGGTACAGCAGCAGATTTTCATTGTAGCCCACACTGTCAATTGCTGCCACAAAAATTCCCTCCGGCTGATCACCTGCCTGGCTGAGCTGTTCTTTCTGCTGATCGTTCAGGTTTACCGCAAGCGGCTGGTGCTTATTATCCTTCTCCTGGTAAAAATGACTGTACAGTTTCCATTTGCCCAATTCCTGCACATGGGAAGCATTTAAAATGCTTCTGGAATAACTCTGGTCAGAATATTCATAATCAATCCGGATACGCGAATAACGGGTAATAATAATTCCGGGATTAAATATGATCTCCCCCAGGTTGTAATCAATGATATATTCATAATTAAACCCTCTTCTGAGCAACCTGCCATCGAGGTAAACTTTTTCGGAATTGGAGAGGATCATCACGAATTGTTGCCCCCCGGGCCCGGGAAGTTTGTAAGGCCCTGAAAGACCATCGACCGGCTCAACATTTACCGATGCAAACTTTCCTTTTGCCAGGGCAAGGCCAGTTTCTGTACGGGAATTTCCCTTACCCAGTAAAGGGTACCCGGTATTGAAAGAAAGCCCCTGCACATTTTTAAGGTACTTAAGAAAATAAGAATCATGCTGCTGCAGGACTATATCTCCCGCAGTAAGAGAATGCTGTTCATTATAAAGCTGAATATAAACCTTATCGAATTCCTGCAAATGCCGGGTATTTCCTTCGGGCTGAAAAGGTATATTCTGGTCTGAAATGGCTGCCCTGATGTTGATGTTGTCGGATAATTTCCCTTCCAGCTGCAGGTTCAGAGTGGACTGAACGAAAACGTTCTGCCTGTTGCCAAAGGAAATTCCTCTGGTTATGCTCCCGCTCTTCTGCAGGCTGTCGGTGGCAAACAACTCCTCTTTAAGGTGAGAGGCCACCTTTTCTCTTGCAGGGTATTCAAACAATGCCATTGAATCGTATTCCTGCAGGGTACGGTTATAAAAGGAATGATGCAGCGCATATGGCAGTGTTTTATAGCAAACTAAAAGGCTATCAGGCAGGGTTCCGGGGGTAAAATGAATCTGCCCTGTAGTTAAATCATAGGTTATTACAGTGGTGCTGTCTGCTCCTTTAACATATACAGAAGCGGGCATAACCGACAGGGAATCCAGGCTTTGCGATCCTGCCCCGGGCCTGATCCATCTGCATTTTTCAGACACCACCTGGCCTTCCACCCAAAGTGGTAAAAAAAGAAGGATAAGAAGGCATAACCTGTACATTTTTTTACACTAAAGGTAATTCAATGTAAAAACAGGTACCTTTACCGGATTCTGTTTCAAACCAGATCCTGCCTCCCGCATGTTCAATGCCCCTTTTCGCAATTGCCAGCCCTAAGCCTGAACCTGTATATTTTGTACTGAAATTCGGCACAAAAACCTTTTCTCTTACTGAAGGATCAATGCCTTCTCCATTATCACGGATTTCAATAAAAACCTTACCCGCCCCTGTTTCCTGCAGCTCCACCTCTATGTGTGCCTCCCTTGTATCCGGCACTGCCTGTATTCCATTAAGGATCAGGTTATTGAAAGTCCGCTGCATCATTTGCTCATCGCCCAGCACAACAAAGCTTCCCGCCGGAATGGAGGCTACAATTTCATGTTCCTGATTTGAGTACAGGCTTACCACTCCTTTAAGTACAACGGCAATATCGAATTTCTCCAGCCTGGGAACAGGCATTTTGGCAAAGGCAGAAAAAGAAGTTGCAATATCACTTAGCGTATCAATCTGGTCCAGGATAGACTTCACCGATTTCTCCACAAGCTCTTCATCCCTGCCACTTTCCAGTTTACCGCGCAGCATCCTGCTCAGGTGCTGCAGGCTCAGCTTCATAGGCGTGAGCGGGTTCTTAATTTCATGGGCCACCTGCTTGGCCATTTCCCTCCAGGCCGATTCTTTTTCTGAACGTGATAAAGCTTCCTTGCTTTCCTGCAGGTTGGCCAGCATAGAATTATATTCCCGTACAAGCTTTCCTATTTCATCATCTGTATTCCATTGAAGAGGCTCATTTTTACCGGTTAAGCTCACCTGCTTCATTTTTTGGGCAATGTACCTGAGAGGTTCAGTTAATTCCCTTGAAAGCAGGTACAGCAAACCAAAGAATATAATAAACAGCCAGGCAAAAATATTGACAATATTGCTGAATACGGCAGAAAGCTGTTGCTGCAGCTCATAACCGGACTCAAAAAAAGGCAGGCTCAAAATACCCAGCAGGGCACCCGTACGGGATGACCTGACAGCCATATAAGCTGATTTGTACTTCAGGGTATTTACCGTTTCTGTAAGAATAAGCTGGCGGTTATTCTGCTCCCTGATTTCTGCCAGTGCAAGCGGGTTAATATAAGCAGCAAGGTAATTTTGCTGATAAATAACAGGCTGGTTAGTGGCCAGTAAACGGCCACTGGTATTGAACAGATGGATGTCCACTTCGGCATAACCTGAAATACCGGCAAGGGTATTTGACAGGTACTCATTATCCTGTGAAAATGTTGTCCTGCTGTCCAGTTCATCGGCAATGGTACGGCTGATCCTCTCGGCTTTATCAAAATACTGTTCTTCAGTTGTTCTCTTAAATGAAGAATTGATCAGGCTTAATGTTGTGGCTCCTACGGCAAAGAGGGGCAGAAAAACAGCAAAATTGAGATACAACTGTATTTTTGTGGTAAAATCAAGCCTGTTCATTGAAAAACCGTACCAGACAATGTAACCTAACACCCCAAGGGTTACCCAAAATATACTGAGCAGGAACAAAAACGAAAAATTTGATATGATAAAGTAACCCGGCTCAGCTACATCTGAAATTATCACCACCTGCCCCTTCTGATCTTTTATACCAAAATGATGATATCCTTCAGCTTCAATTCCACTGGTATACAAATCAGGATTCCCGAGAAAATTCTCCGGCAGCTGATGAATATAATCGAATTCGCCGGCATTATACTCCATTCTTCCTCTTTTGAACAGGGCATAATTAAAGCGGCTGCTCTGCGGGTCCTGCAACCTTTGACCAAAGAACAGTTCAGGATAAATGGTATTGGATAAATACCTTTTAAGGGCAAGGTCTATAATTATATAACCCAGCGGTCTTGAGCCCTGCATTACCGGAATAAATTGCTGATACCTCTTTCCGGGAGTTACAGGATTCTGGTCATTTAAAAGATACAATCCGGGGTAGTCTGTTTCCTTACCGGCTTCCCCTGCCCTCCTTTCCAATGCATGGTAATTCAGGTAACGGTTAGGATGGTTAATGACACTCCCGTCCACATTAAACAACAAAACGGAAGCATCATACTTATCAAAATACCTGGTGAGATAAAGCCTCCTTATTTTTTGTTCAATTCCTTCCTTACTGAAAAGCGGACTGAAGAACCTGCTTTTAATAAAAGGGTCTTCCTTGATTTTTTTAACCGTTTCTGAAAGCAGGTATTCACCTATAAGGTCATGTTCGGTAAGAATAACAGTGGCAAAGCGTTCTTTTAACAGGAGCCGGTTTTGCCGGAAATAATCATATATAGAAAGGGAGCCGGCAAAAGCACTGATAATAGCACTGAAGAAAATGAAAACAAATAACTGGTAATTATAAGGCCTGATAATGTTTTTCCGCTGAACCAGAAGAAAAACTATGAAATAAAGCACAACAGCTGCACTTACGTACCGTAAAACAGGAACCCAGAACCCTGATACAAAGAATAAAAGTCCAATACCGAAATACCAGACCAAACCCTGACGGTAGGTTTTAAATAGGTTGTGCAGGCATACACTTATAATATAATTGAACAGGACATAAACAAAGGTAAGTACACAGAAGATAAACCAGGAAACTGCTTTAAACTCATCTACCTCCACATTACCGGTTATATCCAGCGAGTATTGGGCATGAAAGATCAGTTCATGTAACAACTGGTAATGAAACAACAACAAAGAGAAATGAAGAATCGCCATTCCCAGTATTAATCCTTTTCTTCCTTCCCTGTTAATAAACCATTCCCGGATTTCACTCCTGTACCTTTGCCAGACCTTAACAACCAAAAACGCCACCAATAACCAGGAAAGCGTATTCAGCAAATAGTCTCCAAGGGAAGGATTTACAAAGGAAGAAGCGTAATACTCAGGATCGAAAAGCCCGAAAGGATAAAGAGAATACGGAAAACGGGTCCACAGCATTACTCCCCTGAGTAAGATAAGCCCTGTAAGCAAAAGACTAAAGGAGGAGGCTGTTTTTCCTGAGTTCAGTAAATCAATGCTTATTTTGCTTAAACCAATGGCAAAGCAAACAACTGACAATAACAGGAAGAGGGAGGTAAACAGTTTATACCGGTTAGGGCCGGCAATATAACCTTTACCCAAAGAAACCTGGAAAAGAGGTGTATCTCCGGCAACATAAATTGTTCCTTCTCCCAAATTTTGCGGCGGGGAAACAGTAAAATCAGGGTGAGAGAAAATTTCCTTGTTATACCTGTTCCCCGGTGGCGCCTGTTCGGCAGTTCGGGTTAAAGGAATAAGCATAACCACCTCAAAAAGTTGTTGCCTGGCAACATCTACCTTCTGTTGTTTAATGGCAATATATTGCCCCTGTTGTAATTCAAGAAACCTGTACCTGAATTTTCCGGCCAGAGATTCGTAGGATGGCACAAAGTGATAGTCAGACCAGTACCATGTTGATTGGTTACGGAAAATATAATATTCAAAAGGAAGGCCGGCAGGCAATTCGCTGAATGGTTCCCTGTTTTCACCCGAAAGCACCTGCAAAACAAGATCCATTCCGGCTTCTGCAAGAACTAACTGTCCTTCCAGATTACTTTCTACCTGCTTAAAATATCTGTCAGGCTGACTAAAGTACCAGCTGCTCAACAGATAAAGCAGGCTCCCGGCAAGGGCGCTGAGCATTCCTAACCAAATAAACCGATATTTTGCTGTTTTAAAAGCCAAGTCACTGGAATTAAGGCGTTAAAATAATAAATTTCCCTGATTAAAGAGAAGGTTTGTACCTTATCCGGACAAAAGCACAAAAAGCCAACAGCCTGAAATACCGGAAGTTAAACAACAGCACCAAAAAGAAAATAATTACAGCAGCAGCTATAGAGATTTTGATTGGAGGCTTGCTGTAAAAGCAATAAAAAAAGGGTGGCAGTAAGTAAGAAAGGGACTCCTGCCCTATGATAGAACCTTCAGTTTATGTAAGGTTTTCCACCCACTCCTAAAGAGATTACGGCTATGGTTAACAACAAATCCCATGAATAACCAGGAAAAACCGGCAGTAGTATTTTGTTAAACCATGTAAGGCTTTGATGTTAAAATGAATCAGCTTTTAAAATATTTTGCAGGATTGAAGCTTTTCCCGTTTTTCCTGCTTGTTCTGTACCAGAAAAAAGCCATAAGAGAAAACAGAAGATAAGGTGTGACAAATAAATAAATGATACCCAGATTTAATTTGGCGCTTACGGCTACTTCTCCGGTGCTAACGTTACTTTCAAGAGAAGAACGGCACATAGCACACTGCGCCTGCACAGCAGAATGTTGAAAAACCAATATTAAGCTAAGAAAAAACAGAATCAGGTACTTTTTCATCTCTTTTATATTTAAACGGACATCAGGCCTGAACTATGGCTTACTGGTAAAAAGGACTAATCATCAGGTAAACTACCACACCGGTAACTGAAACATACAACCATATCGGGTATGCCCACTTCACAATTCTTTTATGGTTAACCAGCTTACCACTTAAAGCGAAGAAAACAGCCAATAAAACAAACGGTAAAACAATAGCAGCTAATACAATATGGGTAAGCAAAATAAAATAATAGAACCCTGATGAAGAAGCTACTGCCAGCTTTTCAGAAGCATCAACAACCATATCCCCGTTTACATCGCCATATTTTACAGAGGTGGCTGAGGAGTGGTAAAGGACATAAGAAACAAGGAAAACTGCACCCAGGGCTACCGCTGCCAACATAGCCTTTTTGTGAAGCTCTGCTTTACCTTTGAGAATGAAGTAAAGTCCGGCCACCAGCAAAACACTGGTCAGGGAATTTATTATGGCATTAAGTTTGGGCAGGAACCGGACCAGTTCAGTTGAGAGGCTTATTTTATATGGCATAAACAATAAAACACCTACAAGAACAGGAACTACAACAGAAATAACTGTAATGGCCCGTAAAATTTGCTTATCATTTTTTGGAAACGTTGCTAACTGACTCATAATTCAAACTTTTCTTCCTGTAATAAAATTTTCATTTCAGTAACTAAGCGGTCAACATCTTCCCGGTCTGTGCCGGAATAATAACCACGAATCCTGCGCTGGCTATCCACAAGAACAAGCCGGTCACTATGCATATCCTCAACAGTCAAATTACCTTCTCCGGTGGCCGGAAGCACAAACCCGCACCGAAGCAATTCAAAAATCCGGTCTTTTCCTCCGGTAGCAAAATTCCATTGCATTTCATGAGCCCCTGCCATAACAGAATACTGTGCCAGAACATCAGGCTGATCCACTTCAGGATCAAGTGTTACAGACAAAATCCTTACGTTCTGGTCATGGAAGAAATTACCCTGAACACGCAAAAGCTCTGAATTTACCTCCCTGCAGGTAGCAGGGCAATTGGTATAAAAGAAATTTACAACAGTGATATGATCATCAAAATAAGCTGCCGAAAGCGGCTGGCTTTTTTGATTGACCAAAGCAAAATCAGGAATATGATGCTGCCCTTCGGAGAACTGGCAATACTCAGATGACAGTTCAGCTGCATTCTGGTGATATACGGGTATAGAAAACTTATTTTCACCGAACATCCGCAAAAAGTAAATAATGCAAACCGGAAAAATAAGCATAAGTGTTAACCCTACAAACTGTTTAGCTCTTTTCATAGAAAATATGGTAATCTTATATCAGCCATTACAGAAAAAAGAAAGGAAATTTGATTTGCTATTATAATTTTACCCTATGCAAAGTTAGTTCGTAAGGGTTTATAAACCTTGTGGCTCAACAGAAATGACAAAAAAAAAGACCGGAAAATTCCGGTCTTTTACATTTTTTTTGAAAATCAAAATACTTTAATAGCGAGCCCCATAAACTTCACCACCTTCTATCAGGAATGCAATAATCATCCAGATTACAAAAATGGTTGGGATCAATATCGACCATATCAAAGCTTTCATTTCGTGACGAAGGTGCATAAATTCTGCTACAATATAAAAGGCTTTAACAATGGTAAGCCCGATGAATATTGAAACAAGCAGTGTTCCCCTTGGCATAGTAAAAGCAAGAAGGAATTCGATGGCAGTAACAACCCCAAGGATAAGGGCCGTCATCCATATTTTTTTTATGTGTTCTTTATTAGCTGGTATAACCCCAGGTTCGTCGTGTGTATCTTCGTGATGAGCCATTATAGTAATGTTTTAATTTTATTAAACCAGGTAAAAGAAGGTAAAAACAAATACCCAAACAAGGTCTACAAAGTGCCAGTACAAACCTACTTTTTCAACCATTTCGTAATGCCCGCGGCGGTGGTAAGTACCTACAGCAGTATGATAAAATATAATCATCAACAGAATAACACCGCTTAGTACGTGGGTACCATGAAAACCGGTAATAAAGAAAAACAAATCGGCAAACAGCTGAGGCCCGTATTCATTCACGGCAAGATTAGCACCATGTATAACTGTACCATCGGCAAGGGTAAGCCCATTTTCAGTACCATGGATAAAGTGAGACCATTCCCATGCCTGGCAACCAAGGAAGGTGGCTCCGCCTACAATTGTCCAGAGAAGATATTTGGTTACAGCTGCGCGGTCCATTCTATGACCTGCCTCCACTGCAAGAACCATTGTTACACTACTCATGATCAGGATAAAGGTCATTATACCTACAAACACCAGCGGTGCGTGCACATGCAGGAAAGGTACGGCATCAAATACCATTTCAGGTACCGGCCATACACTTTGTGAAGGTGCATAATCTTCCAGACTACCCTGGAAGGCAGGATTACTAAACCGGATATATCCATACCCAATAAGGAATGCTGAAAAAGTGAAAGCATCTGAAAGAAGGAAAAACCACATCATCAGCTTTCCGTAACTCGCCTTAAAAGGCGATTGTCCACCATCCCAAATACTTCGTTTCGGATTTTTTAAGGAAACCTCCGTTGCCATAATTAAAGTTTAATACAAGTTGATACGATTATACAAGGTAATTAGTTGAATTGCAAAAAGAAGAACAAATAAAGCCAAAGCCCGTCAAGGAAATGCCAGAAGGTGGCGCACATTTCCATAGAAGCCATGTTTCTGGAATGCACTTTATACCTGAAGGCCTTTACCAGAACAACCAGAAGGAAAATAAGACCTGCCGTAATATGGAGTCCATGCATAAACGGTAATACATAGGTAAAAGAATCAATTACTGTGCCTCCCACAAATTCCACTTCATTAGCTTTTAAGCTGTCAAAGCCCTGAAACTGCAGCACGAGAAATATAACGCCTAATATGAAAGTTGCCGCAGTAAATGCTTTAACCTGTCCTATATTATCCTTTTTTCCTGAGCGATAAGCCAGATGCATGCTGATACTGCTCAAAACCAGTAAAACAGTGGATACCGTAAATACCCCCGGTAATTCCACAGCCATTCCTGCACCATCAGCCTGAGCAACGATAAACGTACTTGTCCACCCGGCAAACATCATAACTGTGGTTACAATAAATAACCATACAATGAATTTTTGCGGGTGCATGGAAAGAGGGGCCTGAGCCTGCTCTGCTTGCGTTAAATTAAGATTATTTTCCATAGCCATTTCCAACATTAAATTTTATCCAACAAAAAGGCAATCTGTACAACCGGAAGATACAAAAAGGAACCAAACATAATTTTCAAAGCTGCTTTCCTGCCCGGGTCACGCATAAGCTGAAAAGTTTGCGCAAGAAACAGAACACCACAAACTGTAACCACAATAGCTGAATCGAATCCTGTTATACCAAACTTAGCAGGTAATAAGCCCAGTGGAATCAGGAAAAGTGTATAGGTCATTATTTGTACGGCCGTATTAAAATTCTTTTCGCCACCCAGCGGAAGCATTTTGAATCCGGCTTTTTTATAATCTTCATCAGCAACCCAGGCAATTGCCCAGAAATGAGGAAACTGCCATATAAACTGAATTCCAAATATTATCAGGGCTTCAGCTGAAATAACCCCTGTAGCTGCGGTCCAACCTAAAAGCGGAGGAAGTGCTCCGGGGATAGCCCCCACTAAAACAGCAAGAGGTCCTACCCTTTTCATGGGTGTATATACAAAACTATACAACACCATAGAAATAACAGATAGCAGGGTAGTAAGCAAATTGGTATAAAGCAGAAGTAATCCTAAACCGGTTACACCAATTAATGCAGCAAATGCATATGCTTCTGAAACACTAAGCCTGCCCGTTGGCAACGGACGGTTTTTAGTTCTTTCCATCAGCCTGTCATAATCCTTCTCAGCTATCTGGTTAAGCGTAATGGAAGCTCCGCTCACAAGGAAACCCCCAATGCTCAAAACAGTTAAAGTAAACCAGTCAATTGGTCCTTTAGATGCCAGTACAAATCCGAAAGATGAAGAAAAAGCTACCAGAAATGAAAGCCTGAATTTAACAAGTTCACTAAAGGCTTTCGCTTTTTCTGCAAGGTAACTTCCTGTTCCTATCTCCCCACTTCCTGCAATAAACATGCTTCTGAATTTAATAAGTTTCTATTTCGATTAATACTACTTCTAACAAGTAATACCAGGTAAAACTGGATTCCGAACAGCACTGTGCCAAATAACAAATGTAACGGTTGCATAAATGCAGGTATGGCAAAGTAGGCCATTATCACACCACTAAGGATTTCCAGCCCTACAACCGCAAGTAATATTGCTGACCAGTTAACCAATTGCGAACCAGATGCCCCAAATTTACGAACTATATAAAACAATAGCAGATGTAAAATGAAAATTAACAGGGAAAAGGACCTGTGAATGTAAAAAGAAATCCCGGATTCCTGAATCCAGACCTCTCTGTTCATATACCCATGTGTTATTGCTGCCTCGTCAATCCCTTCCCTTACCTGCGTACCAAGTACAATTTGTAGAACTGAAAAAGAAAGTAACACCACCAATAACAGATTAAGCTGCTTCCCTGCCTTCTCAGGTATTTCTGATTCAGCACTCCCACTGGCTCTGTAGGCTCCCCAAATAAGTAAAGCCACAATTACCAGTGCAGGCAACATATGCACTGTAACCATCCAGGGCAACAAATTGGTAGATACAACAATGGATCCTAACCAACCCTGAAAAACAACAAGTAAAAGAGCTGCAAGAGAGGCCCAAAAAACACCAGGTAATTTTTTGCGGATTTTAACAGACATGAAAAAGGTTGCAATAATTAAAAAACCAATGCATACCCCCACGAGTCTGTTTACATATTCAATCCAGGTTTTTACTGGGTTAAAATCTGCTTCCTGTAAAATGGACTCATCTTCCCGCAATTCCTTTGCTAATGAGGAAGCACCAAAAACTTCCAGCATATCAGCAAACCTCTGGTTCTTCTGATCCCGCTTCCGGGAATAAATTTCTTTGTAATCAGAAGGGAGCTGGCCGGCCGATGTAGGCGGAACCCAGCTCCCAAAACATTTTGGCCAGTCAGGACAACCCATTCCGGAACCGGAACTCCGCACGATTCCCCCGACTAAAATCAACAGGTAAACTGCTGCAATGGTAATTACAGCAAGTTTACCATATTGATGTTTTTGCTTATTAATGTTTTGTTTCGTCATCCACGATTATAGAATCATCATCTTTCTCCCTGTCAATCATTTCATTCTCATGAGGCAGATTGGATTCCGGTGTCATAGCATAAGGAATATTCTGTGGAATATAATCCTCGCGGGCACCTGGCTTACTGTAGTCATAAGGCCAGCGGTAAACAGTAGGGATTTCGCCCGGCCAGTTACCATGACCTGGTTCAACAGGTGTAGTCCATTCGAGTGTATTGGATTTCCATGGGTTTGCAGAAGCCCTGCGACCAAGGAACATACTATAGAAGAAGTTGAATATAAATATTGCCTGCGCTGAGAAGGTTAGAATAGCGGCAACAGTTACGAACATATTCAAATCAGTAAATCCACTGAAGGCATCGAAATTGGTAAATGAATAATACCTTCTCGGGAAACCGGCTATACCAATGTAGTGAAGCGGGAAGAACACCAGATAAACACCGATAAAGGTGGCCCAGAAGTGGGCATAACCAAGCTTCTCATCCATCATTCGGCCGAACATTTTCGGGAACCAATGGTAAATACCTGCCATCATTCCAAAGAATGCCGCACTACCCATTACGAGGTGAAAGTGAGCAATTACGAAGTAAGTATCGTGTAACTGAACGTCAATGGCCGCATTACCAAGGTGAATACCCGTTAAACCACCGGAGATGAATACAGATACGAAACCAATGGAGAAAAGCATACCTGTAGTAAAGATAAGGTTACCACGCCACAGGGTTGTAAGGTAGTTAAATACCTTAACCGCCGACGGAACCGCAATAATAAGGGTCAGGAACATAAATACTGACCCAAGGAAAGGGTTCATACCTGACACAAACATATGGTGGGCCCATACCACGAATGAAAGAACCGAAATACCTAAGAGGGAGCCGATCATAGCTCTGTATCCGAAAATAGGCTTTCTTGCATTAGTGGCCATTACTTCTGATACAATACCAAAAGAAGGCAGAATTACGATATATACTTCAGGGTGACCAAGGAACCAGAATAAGTGCTGGAACAACAGCGGGCTTCCACCCACATGAGGTAAAGCTTCTCCTGCAATATAAATATCAGAAAGGAAGAAGGATGTACCGAAACTCCGGTCAAAGATCAGTAATAAGGCAGCTGATAGTAACACAGGGAAAGCAAGCAAACCAAGTATGGCTGTTAATAAAAGCGCCCATACTGTTAATGGCATTTTGGAAAATGACATTCCCCTGGTACGAAGGTTTATAATGGTGGAAATATAGTTAATACCACCTAATAACTGTGAAGCAATGAATATAGCCATTGAAATCAGCCACAGCGTCATACCCAGCTTAGAACCGGACATAGCCTGAGGCAGGGCACTCAATGGAGGGTAAGATGTCCAGCCACCTGCAGCAGGACCAGTCTGAATAAATAAACTAAAGAACATGACAACGCTGGCTAAGAAGAAAAACCAGAACGACAGCATATTCATAAAACCAGAGGCCATATCGCGTGCTCCGATTTGTAAAGGAATAAGGTAATTCGCAAAGGTTCCGCTTAGTCCTGCTGTTAGCACAAAGAACACCATAATGGTTCCGTGCATTGTTACCATTGCCAGGTAGAACTCCGAATCAAGGCTGCCGGTGCTGGATATCCAGTCTCCTAAAAGCCAGCGTAAAGGAGCAAAGTTCATGTCCTGGAAACCTAACTGCAAACGGAAAAGAATTGAAAGCCCTCCTCCTATTATTGCCCAGAAGATACCGGAAACAAGAAACTGCTTTCCGATCATTTTATGATCAGTAGTAAAAATGTATTTACTGATGAAGGACTGATGGTGCGCATGATCATCATGAGCATGTGCATCAGAATGCCCTCCAGTATGTGTTTTCTCTACATTAATGGTCGCCATATCTTAAAATTTTGCTCTGTTGCTTAATTCTGACTTAATTCTACACTCTTTGCTTCCTTCACGTCAGTTTCCATTCCTGATTTTATTTTTGCCAGCTCACGCAGTTCTGCCGGTACAAATGAAAGATATTCAGGATTTGTTTTCAGGAAAGTTTGCTCTTTTTGTTCTGCAAACCATTTTGCATATTCTTCAGGCTCTAAAACAACTACAGTAAGCCTCATAGAAAAGTGGCCGCGACCACATACCTCTGCACAGGCCAGTTCATAGTTAAAATCAGGATTTTTAAGTTCTTCCCTCATTTCCGCAGTAGTCTTTGTTGGAATAAACCACATCCTGGTAGGCATTCCGGGCATTGCATCCATTTTCTGACGGAAGTGTGGAAGGTAAACACTGTGAAGCACATCCCTTGCCCTGATTTTTATTTCAACAGGACGTCCTTTTGGCAAAGTAATTTCCCTTGGCATAAAATCATCAAAGGCATTTGCATCTGCAAAGTCAATTCCCATCAGGTTAGTAGGATCAACTAATTTGTAGTTGAAGGCGCCTAATTGTCCGTCTTCACCGGCATACCTGAAAGCCCAGGCAAACTGATAGCCCAAAAGTTCAATTACCTCTGCATCTTCCGGAGCCGCGTCTGTAATTTTATTCCATACCTTAAATCCGCCAAAAACCAGTATGGTCAATACAATGGCAGGAATAATAGTCCAGATAACTTCCAGTTTAGTGTTATCGGGATAAAAGGTAGCTACCTGTCCTTTTTTATACTGATATTTAAAAGAGAAAACAAACAGTAAAATCTGAGTCAGGATAAATACAGAAACCGTAATCCAGGTTGTAGCCCAGAAAATTGATTCATAATCATCTGCGTGTTCCGAAGCAAATGGCAACTGATAACTTTCATACGCTGAAAAAGAGTAATAAAAGAACCATCCGCCAAAAACAACAAGAAACACAAGGAAAAGGATTGCATTGACCTTATTACTCTTCGACACCCTCACCTTGTCGGTACCTCTTGCAACGTTAACAAGAGAGTAAATCCGGAAGATAAGCAGGAGAACGGCAATAAGAACAACAGCACCTAAAGCTAATAATATACCAAACATGCCTTTATAGAATTAGTGTTAAAACCTGAACTAAATTAAATATGATGGTGAATACTTTCTTCCAGCATCGGGTGATTCTTTTGCACAAGAGCTGATTTGGAAAGAGTTACAAATGTAACAAAAAGGAAAGCACATCCATACACCATAAGCATTCCAATTTCTAAAAGACCAATACCTCCCTCGTCTTTCATTACACCCGGTGTTATCATCAGGTAAAAATCAAGCCAGTGTCCGAAGATAATGATTGCACAAACAATCTTCAGGAATATCGGAAGGCGTTTAGCATCTCTTGTCATTAACACAAAGAAAGGGAACACAAAGTTCACAATCAGGTTAAGGAAAAATACCGGTGCATATTTATCATTGCTCAACCTTTCTATATAGTAAATAGATTCTTCAGGAATGTTGGCATAATAGATCAGCAGGAACTGCGAAAACCAGATATATGTCCAGAAAATACTGAAAGCAAAAACAAATTTACCTAAATCGTGCAGGTGGTTTGCATTTACTATTTTAAGATATCCATAGTCTTTTAACATTACAACCAGGAAGGTAATTAAAGCAAGACCTGACACCCACCAGCTGGCAAATACATACCAGCCAAACATGGTACTGAACCAGTGAGGGTCTACAGACATTACCCAGTCCCAGGCAGATGTGGAAGATGTTACAGCAAACAAAACAATAAAGATGGCTGAATATTTTCTTAAGGCATACCAGTAGCTTGTTCCACCATGTAAATCTTCCTGAAGTGATTGTTTACGGATAATAAAGAAGGCTCCTGTCCAGATAACGAAATATGCAACCATTCTTCCGATATAGAAGAAGGTATTTAGATACCCTTCCTTACCTGCTATGACTTCATCATAATCAGGACTGGCAGGATCAAAAAGATATTCATGGGTCCAGTGAAACAGGTCATGTCCACCTAACAGGAATACAACAAGCATAAGCACACCTGCTATAGGAAGCCAGGCAGCCATAGCTAAAGGAACTCTTAAAATACCTGCAGACCAGCCAGCCTGTGCCACATATTGTATAGCAACAAAGAACAAACCTATAACTGCAAAACCGGTAAAGTATACATTGTTTATCCAGAGGTTTGCATACAGGCGTCTTAACCAGACCGGATGCTCTCCCCCATGCGCCGCTTCGTCATGTACAGTAGGGTCACCCGTACCATCATGCGCTATTTCATTGGAACGGCCATCACTGGCTTCCATTTCTATATGTGCACCTTCAGTTCCATGTCCTTCAGCTCCATGGTCACTCCCGGCCATTGACTGCCAGATTCCGAGGCCTGCTATTACCAGCCCTACAACAAGAAGTATTCCTAAAATCTTCTTAAGCTTAGCAGTAAAAATAAATTGCTCTTCCTTCGTAATATGAATTTCCATGAAACTTACTGTTGTTTTTGAAGTGTTTGAACATAACGTACGATCTTCCATCTTTCTTCAGGATCTACCTGTGAAGCATAAGGCCACATGCGACCCTGTCCATGGGTGATCACATGGAAAATATGACCTTCTGTCATTTCAGCATAGCGTCCTGCCGAAAAGTTAGGAACACCTTTGTAGACTTCACCCACAGGACCATCGCCAGCGCCCGCTCCACCGTGGCATGGGGAACAGAAGTTATCATATAACAGCCTTCCGCCGGCAAGAATTTCTTCATTTTCAGGAAGAGGATTTCTCAGCGTCTGAGCAGCAAGGTCAAGATAATATGTACTTCCTGCTGTATCTTTAGGATAGCGGTAAGGAAGCGAACCGGCCCTTTTAACAGTATTTTCAGCCGGTTCCCGCATAGTCATGCGGTTTGGGTTGTGAGGATTTGAATTATAAAATTCAGCTGTCTGGTTTCCTGAAGAAGATAACCATCCTCCTGCTGATTCATCCGTAATTTGGCTCAGAGGCTCATAAGGAACAGAGTGGTACATCTGCGGAGCATATTCTGTACCAGGATAATCTCCGTTTGCACTACAGGCCGATAGTCCTGCAACTACAAGAATGCAACCTGCCAAGCTTTTCAGTTCAGATTTATATAACATTTTCTTTTCAGTGTTATTATTCAAAGCTTTTGTCATTCACTTCAACCGCACCACTATCTTTAAGAATCTGGCGAAGTTGATCTGCCGGAGTTGGATTTGATGCCAGATTAAGCGCCATTACGTGCATATCATCTGTAGACCGCAAATCAAAAATCCTTGGCTTTCCATAAGGCTTCAGGTTGCTTACCACAAAAAAGCAGCCCACCATACCAAATGCCGATATAAGTACTGTTAACTCAAAAGTAACAGGAATAAAGTCAGGTATAGCAGCAAAGTCCTTACCACCTATTATCATTGGCCAGTCAATAGCCAGCATATAAATCTGCATGGTAAGGGCAAGCGTTGTACCCAGCAAGCCAAAAAGAAAGGCAGCTACAGGAAGGCGTGAGCGCTTATACCCAAGAGCCTCATCTAAACCGTGAACAGGAAAGGGCGAATATACCTCTTCTATTTTTACGCCACTTTTTCTTACCTTATGGACTGCCTCCATTAAGACATCCTCGTCGTTAAATAGACCGACAATATAATTCTGTGATGCTGCCATCTTTAGCGTTTAATTTGTTCTGTTGCCGATGAAGATTTCAATACACTTTTTACCTCTGCCATGTTGATTACCGGGAAGAACTTCGCAAAAAGGAAGAAGAGGGTAAAGAATAAACCAAAAGTGAACATGTATACTCCCAGATCATAAAGAGTTGGTGAGAACATAGCCCAGCTTGACGGAATATAGTCACGGTGAAGTGAGGTTACAATAATTACAAAGCGCTCAAACCACATACCGATATTTACTACAATTGAAAGCACAAAGGTGAACGCAATATTGGTACGCAGGCCTTTGAACCAGAACATTTGCGGAGAAATCACATTACAGGTCATCATTGTGGCATAAGCCCACCAGTATGGTCCTGTAGCCCTGTTAAGGAATGCATATTGCTCATACTCAACTCCGCTGTACCACGCAACGAACAATTCTGTAATATAGGCCACACCTACTATTGAACCTGTTACCATGATAATGATATTCATCAGTTCAATGTGTGTAATGGTAATATAACTTTCCAGACCATAAACCTTACGGGTTATGATCATAAGCGTAAGTACCATGGCAAAGCCTGAGAAAATCGCCCCTGCCACAAAGTATGGAGGGAAGATAGTGGTGTGCCAGCCCGGTATTACCGATGTTGCAAAGTCAAAAGATACGATAGTGTGTACTGAAAGTACCAGAGGAGTTGCAAGGCCGGCAAGAATCAGGGAAACTGTTTCATAACGCTGCCATGTTTTTGCTGCTCCATCCCAGCCAAGGCTTAATGCTCCGTAAACTGCTTTTGCAATTGGTCCTGTAGCCCTGTTCCTGATTGTGGCAAAATCCGGAATTAAACCTATATACCAGAAAACCAAAGAAACAGAAAAGTAGGTTGAGATTGCAAATACGTCCCAAAGCAGAGGAGAATTAAAGTTCACCCATAACGAACCAAAGGTGTTAGGGAACGGAAGTGCCCAGTAAGCACCTAACCAGGGGCGCCCCATGTGCAATACCGGGAACTGTAAAGCACAGATTACAGCAAAAATAGTCATCGCTTCTGCAGCACGGTTAATAGACGTTCTCCACTTCTGGCGGAAAAGTAAAAGTACTGCAGAAATAAGCGTACCTGCGTGGCCAATACCTACCCACCATACGAAGTTGGTAATGTCCCAGGCCCAGCCAATTGTTTTGTTATTTCCCCACATACCAATACCATCCCAGAGGGTACGAAAAACTGCATAGGTACCAATACCAAGGAGGGCTAGTGAAATGGCCAGAGCCAGCATCCAAAGTGGCGTGGGTTTGGATTCCACACGCACACTAATGTCCTGGGTTACATCTTTTATAGTCTTACCATCGGTAACCAATGGTTCCCTTACGGGTGCTGAGATTTGCATTTGTTAATTCTTTATAATTAAACTAAGCGGTAACTTCTTCTTCTGAATCTTTATTCCTGATTTTAGTCAGGTAGAAAACGTTCGGGCGTGTACCAATTTCCTTCAGTACCTTATAGGCTCTTCCGTTGGCTTCTGCCTTAAGCAATTTCACCACCCTGCTGTCATTGTCGTTCATGTCACCAAAAACAATGGCATCGGTAGGGCATGAACTGGCGCAGGCAGTAATGATCTCACCATCAACCGGTCTGCGGCCTTCACGTTTTGCCTGAAGCTTACCACCCTGGATACGCTGTACGCAGAAGGAACATTTCTCCATTACACCACGGGCTCTTACCGTTACATCAGGATTAAGCACCATTTTACCCAAATCATCATTCATCTGAGTATTTGTGTCTGCAAAATCCTTGTTGTCGTGGTATTTGAACCAGTTAAAACGACGTACTTTATACGGACAGTTGTTTGCACAATAACGGGTACCGATACAACGGTTGTAGGTCATCTGGTTAACACCTTCAGAGCTGTGGGTTGTAGCCACAACAGGACATACAGTTTCGCATGGTGCGTTATTACAATGCTGGCACAGCATAGGCTGGAAAGTAACCTCAGGATTTTCTGAAGCTTCTTCAAGTCCCGCATAATCACCTACCTCAGCATTGCTGCTATAATACCTGTCGATGCGGAGCCAGTGCATTTCCCTGCGGTTCAGCACTTCATCTTTACCTACAACAGGCACGTTATTCTCAATGTGACAGGCTACCACACAGGCACTACATCCTGTACAGGAGTTCATGTCGATTACCATTCCCCAGTGGTGGTTCGGGTAAAGGTGCCCGTCCCATAAGCTAAGGGTTTCAGGATCTTTAGGACCGTCGGCTGTTGCAATAACAGGTTCAAAACGTCCTGCTTTTGCATTTTCCTGGTATTCAGCCAGTGTGGAATCCTGGATTACAGTCTGGCGGCCCATAAAGGTTTCATGGGTTTGGGTGCGTGCTATTCTGTAAGCCTTATTTGCATTTTCTACTTTTACTCCGGAAATCACATTGTACTGGCACACACCATCTACAATTCTGATGAAAGGATACGCATTAAAGCCTCTGTTATCAGCAACTTTACCGGCTACCCAACGGCCATACCCAAGGGAAACACCTACTGTTCCATTTGCCTGACCCGGCTGGATAACTACAGGAACCTCCATAGTGGTATCGCCCACTGTCAGGTTCACCATAGCAGATTTGCCTTCATTCATTTCAAGACCAAATTCCTTAGCCATAGCCATAGAAATGGTCATATAATTTTCCCAGGTTACCTTCGTAACCGGATCAGGCATTTCCTGAAGCCACGGGTTGTTTGCCTGCTTTCCTGATCCTATACCTACCTTGGAGTAGATTACAAGTTCCACCTGTTCAGGGTCGGTTTTATAAGTTTGTTGTACCTGACGGATATCCCCATTTGTATTTCCTGTAAATACAGGAGCCGCACCTGTCTGGTCCACAGTCTGAGCAGTATTCTCAAGCTGGTCCATATTTGGTTCCAGGTTCAGTGGCCTGCCCGGAACAAATACACCCGTATATAATACAGTATCCCAGAACTGCTGGAAATCTGTTATTTCCTGCTGCTGACCAAATAAATCCGTTCTCCACCTGTTTTGCAGATAGTTGAAGTAGTTGGTTTCTGCCGCACCACTCCAGCTGAGAAGGCTTTCCTCCACCTGGCGCGTCTGGAATATCGGACGGATAGCAGGCTGAGCAAGGCTAAACATATTCTGCTTTGGCTCATAGTCATTCCATGATTCCAGATAATGATGGCCCGGAGCCACATAATCACACAAAGCAGCTGTTTCATCCATGCGGTCAGACATGGAAATTTTCACCTTTACTTTATTTCCTTCAAGGGCCTGCCCCAATGCTAAACCTCCTGCATAATCATAAACAGGGTTACAGTCAAGGAATACAACTGCTCCTACATTTCCGGCCTGGACATCGCTTACAAACTGAGCCATCCGGCGGTCATTACCCTGGCGGTAATATGCAGGCTGATTAATATCTATAGTAGTACCGTAGTTACCTAAAGTACTGTTGATCGCATTAACAATCCGCTGTACCGCAATATCATTTGACCCGCTTACCACAAGACTTTGTCCTCTGTTAGCAAGAAGATCTTTGGCTGCCTTTTGCAGGTAAGGAATTTCCTGCGCAATAGCTCCACCGTTACCACCTGAAACCAGCTGATACAAGGCTGCAATGGCTGCACCTTCCTGCGAAGGACGGATAGGAGAACGATAATCGGCATTAGAACCGGTCATTGAAAGAACAGACTCGAACTGGTAATGCCGGGACATTGTTTTTTTCTCCGGCCCCAGTTTACGTGTCTTGCTATATTGCTTATTTATTTCAACAGTAGAAAGCCAGTTTCCTAAGAAATCGGCTCCAAAGCTAACAATTACATTGGCACGGTTAAACCTGTAGGAAGGAACAGCAGGCTGACCAAAGTTCTCGCGGTGAGCCTCAATAAGTGCATAGCTTGAATAGCTGTCATAAACTATATGCTCTCCGCCAAAACGGCTTGTAAATTCATTAATAACCGCCTTTGTTGACGGGCTTAAAATTGTGTTACTAACAATTTTCAGGTTACGCGCACCACGAAGGCCGTTCAGCACCTCACGGTCAAGACTTGCCCAGTCAGCATCCTCTCCCTTAACTTTAGGCTGCCTTAAGCGGGCAGAATCATAAAGTGAAAGAACGGAAGCTTCAACCTGAGGACCTGTACCTCCTTCTGTAATTGTTGAGAAGCGGTTACCTTCGATTTTGATAGGTCTGCCCTCTCTTGTTTTAACAACTATGCTGCAGTAGTTTCCTTCACTTGCATATGTGGATGCATAGTAGTTTGGAATGGAAGGATCTACATCTACCGGTTTATTGAGATAAGGTATTGCTTTTCTTACAGGCGCTTCGCAGGCAGCCAGGGAAGCTGCAGCTATACCAAAGCCCATCATTTTCAAGAAATCACGACGGGAAGGACCTCCTCCCTCACCACTGTTCGAGTTAATAGGCAGGTAATCCGGAAACTCCTTTTCGCTGTTTTTAACGAATTCGGGATCGTTAGACAACTGTTCCAGTCCCTTCCAATATCTCTTTTGATTATCTTTCATTTTATATTTATAAGTAAGAAGGTTCTTTAGAAAATTAGTAATGGCATTTTGAACACTCTAAACCGCCAATGTCTTTCACACGGAATGGTTCACCGGTATTCGCATTATGCAACTTCACCAGCTTATCATAATATTCATTCCCCTCAGCATTTATTTCGGTTTCACGGTGGCAGTTAATACACCAGCCCATTGTCAGTTCCGCATGCTGATAAACCACTTCCATTTCCTGAATCTGACCATGGCAGGTCTGGCACTCAACGCCACCTACAT
This sequence comes from Cesiribacteraceae bacterium YIM B00369, assembly GCA_017948555.1. Taxonomy (GTDB): domain Bacteria; phylum Bacteroidota; class Bacteroidia; order Cytophagales; family Cyclobacteriaceae; genus Nafulsella. The sequence goes on from JAFMYY010000004.1 coordinate 254,443, forward strand.
TTACGTGCTGTGAGTGGTTAAAATAAGCAAGATCCGGAAGGTTGTGAATTCTCACCCATTCAATAGGTTTATTATTTTCAACCGCTGAATATAACTTCTGAATTTCAGGTGATTCGGTTTTAATAGTATTATGGCAGTTCATACAAATATTTACAGAAGGAATATTTGCCGATTTGGCTTTATATACCCCTGTATGGCAATAATTACAGTTAATCTGGTACTGCCCTGCATGAAGCTTGTGTGAGAATGCTATTGGCTGCTCCGGCTGATAACCCTGCTGAATACCTACAAGGAAAAGGCTGTCAAGAACAGTTTTAGCAAGAATGGACACAAAAAGGAAAATTACAAAAGCTATAAACGGCCGGCTTTTTACAATATCACTTACCTTCACACCTCCCTGAACGATCTCCTTATCTGCGGGATCAAGATCAGCTCTCTGACCAAGATACTTGTTCAATACCGCCACTACCAATATCAGCACCACCAATACCAGTAAAAGCACCACTAACAATGCGGCTACAATAATAGCAAGGTAATCAGAAGAAATACCTGAACCTCCTCCTGAGCCTCCCTGCTGGTTACCATCCACCGCTTCGGCTGGTGAGTTTGCCTGAACAGGATTATCTGTCTCGTTCTTTATGTAAGCAAGAATAGAGTTGATCTCCTCGTCACTGAAGTTGAAGGGAGGCATCTGGGTCTTATTATACTGGTTAAACAGGTTAACCGCATACGTATCACCACTCTGAATTACTTTTTGAGAATTTTTAACAAAGGCATGAATCCACTCCACCGGTCTGCGCTCATGAATACCTGCCAGTGCCGGCCCAACCACTACCTCATTAATTGCATGACACACCTTACAGTTACCGTTAAACAACTGCCGCCCCTGAGTAATAGCTTCCTCGGAATCGGGAATCCCTCCCGCTGCAGCTACCGGCTGCGGGGAATCAGATGGCTCAATGGCCGCATCAGAATCTTGTTCTACAGCCGGAGGCACATTTCCGTCCCCGTCCTGTGCAAAGGCTTCCATGCCATTAAAAAGCAGCAGGCATATCAGCCATGCCACCGGAGCCAAACTTTTTAAGTCTGGACCTGTTTTTCCTATAAAAGACATTTTAACGCTACGTTTTGTCATTGAATTAGACTCGATCATTTTTCCAGCACAAATGTACTATGTGAATATTTTCTAAACAACTTCTTATTTGCTTCTTTTACAGGAAATAACCAGGGAATAAAAATACTTTAATCAACTGACTTCCTGATATTTATCATACCTTCAATTGCCTCACCTCACAATTTAGAATTAATTTAAATAACCACACCAACCCTGGCCGGACACCTGATTTATCCTCAGTTTGCAATAATCTCCAACAGAAAACAGAATATTAAAATCTGCTGAACATATAGGGTTAAGGTGAATGAGTTGCAAAGCATTACGACAACTCTTAGAAATTACCCCCTTAAGGGGCCCGGTGTTACCTTCTCATTACCAATACATTACGTCAGTGATACTTTTCCATAAAAAATTCAGAGTTTTTTTACAAAAAAAAAGAGAATTAAAAAGTAACTCTGCCCCTTACCTGCCGTACTATAGACTGTAACTTTGAAACATTTTTACCGGAAATGTACCGGATATAAGATCCTTACCGGACATTATTTTTTTTGTTTTTTCTATGTAGTTACCTTAAAAAAACATCAGTTTAATTTTTTATTTTTTTAAGCATTAAGCTTTGTAACTTATTTAACCATAATGGTTTACAATTAAATAATTACAGCTTACCTTTGGTTTAAAACATAAGCCGGCGGTACATTTTATTTTTGGAATATTTATAAACAATCCTGATTTTTTCGTGTGTGTAGCTAAACAAGAAAGATTTTAAAAATTGTTGAACTGAAGAGATGAAAAAAACCATACTTGTAATAGAAGATGATTACTTTGTACGCACACTTCTGAATTTTTTATTAAATGACACTTTTGAAGTTGTAGCCAAAGAAAACGGATTTAAAGCCATGTTATGGCTGGATAAAGGAAACATTCCTGACCTTATCCTATCTGACTGGGATATGCCACAAATCAATGGTTTTAATCTTTTAAACCATTTAAGGAAAAGTGGCTACTACAGAAATATACCTGTGCTCATTTTGAGCGGGCACAGCGACCCTGAAGTTAAGCTGGAATGTTTAAAATCCGGAGCAGCTGATTTTTTCTCTAAACCATTTAATCCACCGGACCTGCTGGATGCCATAAACTCTGTTCTTGAGAAAACTGAAGAAAGTATCCATAACACAACGAACAATGCTTAATACATCTGCTCTACATATAAGCTCTGATACAGAAGAAAAAAAGCATATTGTTTATGTGGGAAGGCCTGATGATGACCTGCCCCTTAAACTGCAGGCAAATGGCTTTCAATTAATTGTATACCAGGACCCATTCCTTGCATACGTTGGCTCTCTTTCTGCGGTATATAGTAAAAAGCCGCTTCCGTACGCTTTTATTTGCAGGGAAGACATTCCCCGGCAGGAAGCTTATAAATTTATTAATAATCTACAGAAATGCAATGAATTAAATGAGGTTCCTAATATCCTGTACAATCCGGATTCCGTAACCGCCAATATAAAGAAGGCCAAATTGTCGGGAGCTGATGACCTTTACTCCGGCACTTTTCCTGTAAACGATCTGCTCGACAGGCTGGAATTTTTGCATTCCACTAAAAAGCGGTACCTGAACGAGAAGGTGTCCGGCTCTTCTTATATGAAGCTGCGGATATCAGGATCAAAACGTTTTTTCGACATCCTGATCTCTTCCCTGTTACTGATTCTTTTCAGTCCTGCTTTCCTGCTTATTGCCCTTGCCATAAAACTGGAATCGCCGGGACCCGTTTTTTACATCTCCAAAAGAGTGGGCACCGGTTACAGGATTTTTAATTTTTACAAGTTCAGGTCCATGAGAACTGATGCGGACAAAATGATTAAGGACCTCATCCATATGAACCAGTATAAGTCTGAAACAGGGGCTACTTTCATAAAAATTGATAATGATCCGCGGATAACTTCGATAGGTAAATTTCTCCGGAACACAAGTCTGGATGAATTGCCGCAGTTAATAAACGTTCTGAGGGGCGATATGTCCATTGTAGGAAACCGCCCCCTCCCCTTATACGAAGCAGAACAAATAACAAGAGACCTTTGGTCTAAGCGCTTTCTGGCTCCTGCCGGCATTACAGGCCTGTGGCAGGTAACTAAAAGAGGCAGAAAAGAAATGTCGGCAGAAGAAAGAATTGCTCTGGATATGGCCTATGCTGACCGCTGTTCAATGTGGTTCGATCTTAAGATTGTAGCCAGAACCGTTCCGGCATTACTACAAAAGGAATCCGTTTAAATTTTTTTTATGATGGTTATCATTGAATCTATACTACTCATATATTTTACATACGTCGCAGCATATACCTTTTATCTGTCTGCTGCGGGCCGTATTATACCTCCTCTGAGGATGTTCAAAGACGAGCACAAAACTTCTATAGCGGTGCTCATTCCCGCCTATAAGGAGGATGCTGTTATTTATCATGTGACCAGGGATGCATTACAGCAAAAATATCCGAAGGATAAATTTGAAGTAATCGTTATAGCGGACTCCCTGCAGGAAGAAACACTCCGGCGCCTGCGTGAACTACCAATCAGGCTTATAGAAGTAAGTTTTGAGACAAGCACTAAAGTTAAGGCACTAAATAAGGCCTTAGCGCAATTACCGGAAAATAAATTCGGTCTTTCACTCATTTTAGATGCCGATAACCTGATGGAAGATGATTTTCTTGAAAAGGTAAATGCAGCTTACCAGGCCGGCTATCGGTCCATTCAGGGCCAGCGGGTGGCAAAGAACAAAAACACAAACTTTGCAATACTGGATGCCCTGAGTGAAATCATAAACAATCATATCTTCAGAAAAGGAACTTTTGCTGCCGGCGGCTCATCTTCCCTCATAGGTTCAGGAATGGCTTTTGACTTCAAAATCCTGAAATCGATACTGCTGTCAATGAACTCTGTAGGAGGTTTTGACCGTGAACTGGAAGTAAAGCTTCTTGAGAAAGGAATAAAATCATGCTACCTGGAAAACGCCAGGGTATATGATGAAAAGGTGGAAAAAGCGGAGGTATTTGCCAACCAGCGAAAACGTTGGATTGCCAGCCAGTTTAAGTACCTCAGGAAATATTTCAAAAAAGGGGTTAAGGAATTATTCAGAAACCACTGGGCTTATGCCAACAGCGCTCTGCTGCGTAACATCCAGTTACCAAGAGTTATAAACCTGGGGCTGTTATTTCTTATTTGTATAATTACCCTTTTCCTGAATTCGTATCTTTATTTCCATACCCTTGTATGGTGGAGCCTGCTGGCTTCTATTGGCCTGTCCTTTATACTCGCTGTACCACGTAATTTTTACAACAGGGAATTTTTCCGTGCGCTAATCAGCATACCAAAAGCTTTCGGCATTATGCTCCTCCTTTTGTTTAAACTGAAAGGTGCAGATAAATCTTTTATCCACACCCCTCATTCAAGAACTGAAACATCCGGACGATGAATTCAATGGCAACCGAAGGTTACCCGCTTGTTAGTATTATAACTGTTAATTTTAACCAGCCACAGGTAACAGAGGAGTTGTTAATTTCGCTCAGGAAAATTAGCTACCCCACTGTTGAAATCCTGGTTGTGGACAATGGTTCCTCCAAAGATTGTCAGCACCTCAAATCTTTATATCCTGAGGTGCACTTTATCAGCAGCCCTGTTAACCTTGGCTTTGCCGGTGGCAACAATCTGGCATTAAAACAGGCAAAAGGAGAGTATATCCTTCTGCTGAATAATGACACCGAGGTTGCTCCTGACTTTCTTGAACCTATGATCAGCCTTTTTAATAAGGTACCGGGTTTAGGAATTGTCTCTCCCCTGCTTATTTACCATGATTCAGACATAGTACAGTATGCAGGCGCCATATCAATTAATTACCTGACTGGAAGAGGTAAAAAAATCGGGCACCGAAAAATTATAAACCAGGCTTTTGAGAAGGCTTACCCGACCGAACTTGGCCATGGCGCGGCTATGCTTTTCCCGAAACACCTGCTTAAAGAAATAGGTTACTTACCTGAAGAGTATTTTCTGTATTATGAGGAGCATGACTGGTGCGAAGCCTGCAAAAGGGCGGGTTATAAAGTTTATTTTCAGGGGCTCTCACGGGTATACCACAAGGAATCTGTTTCTGTAGGCAAAGCCAACCCAATGAAAACCTATTACATGAACAGAAACCGCCTGCTTTTTATTGACCGGAATGCACGGGGCCTGCAAAAAATTATAGCAAAGCTTTTCTACCTGTTCGTGGCCTTTCCTAAGAATCTGGTAAAACATACTCTGGCAGGGGAAAAAGAACATTCAAGAGCATTATTAAAAGCAGCGGGCTGGAATATAAAGCGCCACTTTTTAAGTAACAGAAATCCTAAACCAAATAACACCATTTTTAAAGCTACTGAAGTATGAATGTTGTAAAGCTTAAGTTACAGGAATATTATCAGGAAAAAGGAATAGACAAAGCTTCCCTCAGCGATTACGCCAAAATAGCAGGCAGATTTTCAGGCATGGCATGGAGGGTTGTACTTGCCGGACTTGTACTGAGAGGGCGTGCAGAGACAGGAAAATGGGTTAGCATGAACGGCGTTCCAAAATTAAAGATAAGAGGAAAACTCGTGCTCCATGACCAGGTACGTATCTGGTCAAGTATTGTACGTGCCCGGCTGTTTGTCAGGAAAGGAGGCTACCTTGAAATAGGAGCCAATTCACGCATAAACGGGTGCCATATATCTGCAAGCGAAAAAATTATTATTGGCAAAAACGTTCGTGTAGGGCAGTATGTACTTATTATGGATAATGACTTCCACCATGTTGAAGATCATTTTTCGGACGGGAAGAAAAGCCCTGTTATTATTGAAGATGATGTCTGGATTGCTGCAAAGGCAACTATTTTGAAGGGTGTTCATATTGGAAAAGGATCAGTGGTGGCTGCGGGAGCTGTGGTAACCAAAGATGTTCCTGCATATACCCTTGTTGGAGGAGTTCCTGCAAAACCTATACGGAAACTGAATTAACTTAAAGAATCTAAAAAAATGTACTGTTGGCATTTAAATAAGGAAAGGATTTTTTAAGCCGTTTCTGCCATAGGTTTTTAAATCAGGCAGTAAGACAGGATCCAAATGACCGGAAAATCATTTAATCCAATGTAATTACAGATTCAAAAAGAAAAGAAAATCTTATCCGTACACTTCTTTTCAATCTTGTTATTTTCATATCATAATGCAACGGTTCGCACGCAAACCACTGATATTTAAAAGGATACATTTTTAACGAATATTAAATTACAATTAAAATCTGACAGGAATAAGGGTTTTCTTAAAAACCGTGTGTGTAACATAAATCAAAATCCTTTCATTATTTTATGGGATACCAAAAATCAATGTTCTGTAAAATGAGCTTTTAGCAATGTAAAATTTTGTGACATATTTCGATCCAGAGAGATAACAAGCTCATTACAGGAAGGATTAAAACCTGAAACAGAACGAAGAAAGCGCTTTTTCCGGCAGGCTAAATCCATCAAGCTCAGTTTATTCTAAACCAAAAATACTATTGACAGACAGGAGTGAATCCTGAGAATCCTACCCTGAAATTGATGCGGGAGAAAAAATACCATGTACTTTTTTTGTCATTTTTAAACTTTTTTTCCCGCTTTCCCCTCTGCCAATCTATAACAATACCAGTCACAACAATCACCTGAAACTGTGGAAAATTCCCCGGTCAGAAATATATTTAAGGAGCACTATCTGAAAAAACCCCGGCTATCTGCTACGTATCACTATATTTCATGGTTTCATTTCTTTTCCTGTTTTTTTAATATACCCTATAAATTTATACACTCATCCTTACAGAATTGTGGAACAATTCCACAAAGCTCGCCCGAATAGTCCAATATCACTTATAAGCCAATTTATGTAAGTTAAGAGAATTTTAGAGCTTCTTATCCTCCGCATGGCACCTATCTTTGTAACATTCAAAATCAGATAAAGGGAAAATTTCTGAGATTGATAAGTTCAGAGTTACAAATGAATAAACGTGTGTGTAGAATGAAAAAAGGAAAGAAAAACTTTTTCAGGACAATCCTGTGTACAATCATTGGCTTAAGTTCCTTAATTAGTTTACCAGCGCAGGCTCAGGATTGTGGCTGCGACCATGTAGTGGAAGTAAATACCACTTTTCTTGACGGCAGCAAACTTGGTGTAAAACCGGGAGATGTCGTTTGCCTTAAAGCGGGGAAACGCACTAACCTTCTGATTAAAAATTTTACAGGTTCATCCAGCAAATATATTACCATTAAAAACTGTGGTGGTCAGGTTGTTTTAGGAGGATCCAATGTAAACAATGGTATAATGGTCCAGAACAGCCGGTACTTCCGCATAACAGGAACCGGTGTTTCCGGAATGGAATACGGGATTAAAATAGATAAAACGAAAGCAGGCAGCCAGGGAGTAGCAGTATCTGAATTCTCATCCGATGTGGAAATCGATCACCTGGAAATAACAGGCGTTGGTTTTGCAGGTATTATGGCAAAAACAGACCCTAAATGCGATGGATCTGCTGACAGAGGCAGATTTACCATGTACAATGTTAAAATTCATGATAACTATATTCATGATATTGGCGGCGAAGGCATTTATCTTGGCAACAGCTTTTATAATGGAACAACCGTTTACTGCAATACCACTAAATACCCTCATGAAGTTAAAGGAGTAAGAGTATATAACAACATCGTAAAAAATACAGGCTGGGAAGGCATACAGGTAGGAGCCGCCACTCATGATGTTGAAATATATGATAACGAGGTTTTCAATTATGGCCAGGCTAATAAAGACTCGCAAAACAACGGTATTCAGCTGGGACTTGGCACAACAGGAAAATGTTACAATAATTATATTGAAAACGGTTACGGTACAGGTATAGTAATACAGGGCATAGGCAACAACCTGGTTTATAACAATGTAATCGTAGGTGCCGGTTATCCTGCCTTCAATGTAAATGTGCGTCCCACTCCCCTATCATCTGATGTGGTTTCAAGAGGCTTTTTAGGTGGTGTTCACATTATCAATAACACTATCATCGATACAAAGAACTCCGGTGCAATAAATGAATATGTGAATGACGCCAAAAATAATTCCTTCCACAATAACCTCATTGTATCCGGAAACTCTAACTGGAAACAATTAAAAACCTATACCAGCTGGCAGATAGAGAAAAATGTGATTCTCAAAAGTGCTTCTGAAGCAAAATTCAGCAACCCGGGGAACAAAGACTATAGAATCCAGCAGGGCTCTCCTGCAATTGATGCCGGTAAGGATGTTTCAGGATTAGGCATTAACCTTGATTGGGATCGTAAGCCAAGAAAATCAGGGGCAGCCACAGATGCAGGTGCCTTTGAATTTGCTTCAGCTACTCCCACCCCTGCCACCGTTGAAAATAAAGCACCAACTGTTAATGCCGGTTCTGACCGGACTATCCAGTTACCCACTAATTCTGTTACTTTAACAGGATCAGCCTCTGACAGTGACGGAACCATAGCCTCTTATAACTGGACCAAAATCAGTGGCCCGAATGCCAGCCTCAGTGGAGCTAACACAAATAAATTACAGGCAGCCAATCTGGTTGAAGGATCTTATAAATTCAGGCTTACTGTTAAAGACAATAAAGGCGCTGCTGCTACCAGTGATGTAGTGGTTACGGTTAAAGCAGCTGCTGTTGCAGTGGAAGAACCAAAAGAAGAAAAACCCGCTGCAGAGCCGGCACCAGCCCCGGTACCTGCAACTGATGGAAATATACCTCCAACAGTAGAAGGAAGAAGTGATAAAACCCTTACTTTACCAACTAACAGCACCCTATTAACCTGTGGTGGCAGAGATGCTGACGGATTTATCACCTCTTACAGGTGGACCAAAGTAAGCGGACCATCTGTAACAATGAGCGGAACAAATGTGGCCAACCTTAACCTGAGCAATATGGTGGCCGGTACTTATGTATTCAGAATTACAGCAACGGATAATAAAGGTGCACAGGCTTATGATGAAGTTACAGTAAAAGTTATCGGAACCTCAACCACTCCTGAACCGAAAGAAGAAATCAAAGAGGTGGTTAAACCGGTAGCAGATGTTGCAGAAACTGTTACTAACCCTGTACCAGGCAACCTCTTACCACTGGTGAAAGCAAGTAATGACAAAACACTTACACTGCCTGTTAACAGCACTTTACTTACCTGTGCAGGAAAAGATGAAGATGGGTTTATTACTTCATACAGATGGACTAAAGTAAGCGGACCATCTGTAACAATGAGCGGAGCGAATGTGGCTAATCTTAATCTGACTAACATGGTGGAAGGAACTTATGTATTCAGGATAACAGCTACAGATAATAATAAAGGTGAGGCCCATGACCATGTAACAGTAACTGTATTAAGTGGCAACACCACAACTACCACTGTTCCTAATAAGGCACCTAGAGCCATCGCACCTTCTGACAAAACCATCACACTGCCATCCAACAGCATTACGCTTAACGGATCAGGAACAGATGAAGACGGAAGCATTGCTTCTTATAGCTGGGCTAAAATAAGCGGTCCTTCTGCTAACCTGGCTGGTACTGGCACTGCTAACCTGAGTGTTACTAATATGGTTGAAGGAAGCTATACTTTCCGCTTAACTGTTAAGGACAATAAGGGAGCTACCGGAACAGATGAAGTGATGGTAAGAGTAAATAAAGCAGCAACACCAGTTACCACTGTTGTTCCTCAGCCACAGCCTGCCAGCACCGGAACTGTTTCTTACAACCCGATTTACAGGATAAATGCAGGTGGTACATCTAATTTAAGTGCATCGCCTATCCAGTGGGATATGGATACAAAAGAAAATCCTTCCCGCTACCTGTCTGCAGGCAGTTCAAATAACACGGCCGGAAGTAACAACTGGCGCGGAACTAATAAAACAAACGCTCCTGATGCTGTGTTTGGCCCTGTACGCTTCGATTTTACCTGGGGTGGTGCAATGAAGTACAGCCTTCCTGTAAAAAGCGGCTCTTATGAAGTAAGATTATATTTTGCCGAGACTCCTTATTCAGGAGGTGTTAAAGCAGCCGGACAAAGGGTTTTCGATGTAAAAGTGGAAGGACAAACCAAAGTTTCAAACCTTGACATTTACAAAGAAGCAGGAATGAATGCGCTACAGAAAACAGTATTTATTACTGTAACCGACGGAAACCTTGATATTGATTTTGTTCGCAAAGTGGGAAATCCGCAAATCAACGGAATTGAAATCCTGCCTGCTCAAAACAGCAACACAACAATGTCGGCACCATCTGCTGCAAAAAGCAATTCTTTAGCACTTGAGGTGGCCGGAGAAACCAGCACTGAAATGACGGTTTATCCTAACCCGGTTATTGATAAGTTAAACATTCGTTTTGGCAAAGTTTTAACTGCCGATGCGCAGGTTCAGCTGATCAACCTTAACGGAGTAACCATACTTAACGAAACTATCAATGGTTCTGCAGGATCTTCTGAGGCTGGTCTGGACATCAGCCATATTAATGCCCCTGCAGGTATATATCTTCTTAAAGTACAGACCGCAGAGGAAGAACAGGTTATTAAGATTATGAAGCATTAATTTCTGATCTTTTTCAACAGTATTAAAGAGGTTGTCTCCCGCGGGGCACCCTCTTTTTTTTGCTTTGGAAAACCTGTATGTTAATGCTCCCTCTTTCATTATTTTCCCTGGTAAAAGAAACCTGCCGCACCCTTTTCCTGCTCAGGTCTTCTGAAATTTTGCTTACTTAAGAAATTGTTTAGTACCTTGCCTCTTTTTAGATTTTACGATATATGAAGATGAAGGTTTCAGTTAAAAAGGCTGCCATTCTTATTTTTTTTTGCCTTGCCTCCCTCCCTGTAATTTACTGGATTCTGGATCAGGGGCAGGAACCGCTGGTAATGGATAAAGGTGCCCGCAGTAAGGCTCCGGGCCAGTTTGTTAACCTGAGCAGGGGCATTACCCACTACAGGTTTTCAGGCCCCGAAAGTGGCAGGACTGTAATTCTCATCCATGGAGGCATGGTATCAGGCATGTATGCATGGGAAAAAAACCGGCAATATTTAGCAGATAAGGGGTTCAGGGTATTAATGTACGATCTCTATGGCCGCGGATATTCAGATCGTGTACAGGAAGAATATACACCACAGTTGCTTTTCGCTCAGTTTGAAGAACTACTGGACTCCCTCCGTATAAAAGAACCCGTTTCACTGGCAGGGCTTTCCCTTGGCAGTATGGTTGCAATAGAATACACCCGCAGGCATCCTGAAAAAGTCAGCAAACTGATGCTCCTCTCCCCTGCTGCCCGTGGCAAATTTAATTTACGGCCTGTTTTAAAAATCCCCCTCCTCTCCGATCTGTTAATGGCGGCTTACTGGTTCCCCCGTACTGTAGACAATCAGATGAATGAATTTTACCAGCCTGAAAACTTTCCTGAATATGAAGAAAAGTTAAGGGATATGGTCCGCTACAGAGGATATAAAGATTCTAACTATTCCACCTGGGTAAATACGCTTACTTACAATATGGAACCGGAAATAGGGGAAATTGGAAAGGCAGGCGTTCCTGTTGCCCTGGTTTTGGGTGAGCATGACCCATACGTGCAGGCAGATGAAGCAGTTACCTACAGAAAGCTCCTGCCCCAACTGGAAGTATATACCATACCGGAAGCAGGCCACATCGTAAACTACGAAAAGGCAGATACGGTGAACAGCCTGATGAAAAGATTCTTCTCCGGTACTTAGCCGTAAACGCTATAAATGAGGATGCTTTTCCTTTTGAGTCCGTGAACCGGAAGAATCAGACAGAGGATCTGAATAAAGCTTTTTCAGTTCATGCTCAATCAGGCAAAGAAAGGCAGGGATAAAAATAAGCGCCTGAGGCACCAGAAACAGCCGGGTTTCCATTGCCATGCTTTTAAACAGGTGCACAAGAATCCAGAACGGTACAATAAGCAAGCCTATGGCCTGCAGAAAAAAGGGCCAGCGCCTGAACCACACCAAAGCGACCAGAGGCACAATTCCTAAGGTGCCAATTAGCTGAGGGTACATATTAAAAAAGGAAATATTGAAAAGGAAAAATTCTACCGGGGTATCTATTTCATGAATGGCTCCATAAGGGCGAAGTCCGTAAAACATCCTTACCCCTGCAAACAGAAAAACATACACCACCAGGGCAGCTATACTGTACCAAATCCTGTCTTTCCTGACCAGACGGAACGGGCGGTAATCAAAAGCAGTTAAAAGCAGCATAAATGGAATGAAACCACTGGTTTCCCTGTTTAAAACTGCAACGGCTGTCAGGGGAATAATCCATGCCGGATGAGCCTTAAGCACTATATACCCGGCAAGCAAATAAAATAAAATATCGAAATAGGTATTAAAAGCAAGATCGGCCTGCCAGTTACTGTTGCTCATATTAAAAGCCAGCAACATAATTCCGGCAAGGAGCAGAAACCAGCTTTTCAGCCGCAGTGCTTTATAAAAATGATATGCTACATAAAAAATTAAAAAATTCTGAAGGAACCGCAAGGCTACATAAGGGGCATAAGGGTGCAAACTAACAGGCAGCGCCCTGAACATTTTTATAAACCCTTCGAGAACAAAGCCGGAAAACACCCTGTATTGCCAAGGATTGAAAAATTCGGAATCACCGGCTATAAACCGGGCATGTCTTTCCATTTGAATTTCCATTCCAACGCCAATACAACTGCTAACCTGCTCATACACCACATAAACACTTAAAATAATTATAATGCCTGTAAACAATAGCTTTCGCAAAGCTGATTCGTATTTTACCTCTGTTGTTAAAGACATAACCGATTAACTATTAAAAAAATATATTTAAATTCACACCAGGCGATTACAGGGATTCAAGCCAAAATCCGGAACACAAAACACTACCAATCCAATTAAAATAGAAAGAAGAAATTCTATTCTATGTATAAGCTGCACTTAAATTTATTTTACTGCATTTTTGTACCCAATTTCAAATAATGGCACTATGAAGGAAAAATACGATTTGATAATGGCAGGCACTTCTTTTGCCTCCACTTTCTTTTTGAAAAAATACCTTGAAAAGGCGCCATCTACTGCTAAGGTTTTAGTACTGGAAAGAGGTAAAATGCTTTCTCATGCGCAAAGACTCTCATTTGCCAGGGAACAAAAATACGGACTAAACTCATTTATCAGCAGCCTCAGCCAACAAAACCCCACCTTCGATAATACCCGATCCAGCAAACCCTGGATTTTTGACCCCAACTTTGGAGGAAGCTCCAATTGCTGGACAGGCTGTACTCCGCGCTTTATGCCTAACGATTTTAAGTTGCGTTCTGTTTATGGAATTGGAAAAGACTGGCCCCTTTCTTATGCTCAGCTGGAACCTTTTTATTGCGAGGCTGAAGAACTGATGCAGATTTCAGGGCCTTCGCAAACCCCCTACCCAATGTCGCGGAAATACCCTTTACCTGCGCATGCCTTAAGTACTACCGATAAAATTATGCAGGAGCATTATGGCCCTTTGTACATAAGCCAGCCAACAGCACGTGCAAGCCGTGCCACAGGAAACAGAGGCACCTGCTGCACTACCTCTATTTGCCATTTGTGCCCTGTTAATGCCAAGTTTACTATCGAAAATACTTTTTTACACCTTTATTCCGACCCAAGGGTAAACATTCAATATGAATCCCAGGTGTATGCCCTCGACCTTAATAATGATAAAGTAAATGCAGTACATTATACTGCTCAGAATAAGGAAAGAAAAGCAGAAGGGGAAGTAGTTGCTTTGGGTACCAATGCCATATTCAACAGCCATATCCTGCTGAATTCAGGCGACAGCCATCCATTAACAGGAAAAGGCTTAAGCGAACAGGTAGGTATTTATGCGTATGTTTACCTTGGCCATGGTATGGATAATGTGGGAGGCTCTTCCACAATTACAGCCAATGGCTTTATGTGGTACGACGGGCCACACAGGAAAGAACGGGCAGCATGCATTATCGAAAATCATAACGACCCTTTTATAAGGAATGAAAGGGGCCGCTGGAGACAAATGATGAAATTAAAATTTGTTTTTGAAGATCTTCCTCAGAACGATAATCTGGTATCTGTATCGGAAAGTGATAAATTAATACCTTCGGCAGAATATAAAACCCACTCGGCTTATACTCAAAGAGGCATCGATTTTCTTCATGCAAACATTGAAAAACTTTTTAGTTTTTTACCTGTTGAAAAAATTGATCTTGATGATTTCAATCAACCTACGGAAGCACATATTCTCGGAACCGTACGAATGGGTAAAACCATTAAGGATGGAGTAGTGGACCATAAACTATCGCACCACCAATACAGGAACCTGTTTGTACTGGGAGGCAGTTCATTCCCTGCTATTACTCCCTCGAACCCAACACTAACAATTTCGGCCCTTTCCCTGAGAGCCGCCGAACTTAGTTTTTAACAGGCTTATTTTCAGTTTTAATTCCTGGTATCCGCTTTTGAGGTGCCTGATTTTACCTTTTTGATTATAAATTTATAATTCTTAATTCAATATTGTATGGAGCGCAGGCGGTTTTTAAAGTATATTGGAGCAGGCTCAGTCCTGGCCGCCCTGGGAGTGGTTGGAGTAAGCTCTTTCCAGACCACCCTAAAAAACATGATCCTTGAAGATACTAAAGGAATGGGTATTGAGGAAAAGGATGTGGACAGGTTTCTGGCCGATGCTAAAGCAGAAAGGTTTTGGGAGCAGTATGACCTGACGAAAAAAGGATTTATAGTGGCCCATACATGGCTGGGCTTAGAGGTACTCCCTTATAAGGTAAAGTACAACCAATACCGCAGTCAGGTTATAGGATACTTCTTACTCTCCACCGACTATTTCACAAATAAAATGAACCCAAACCTGCCGGTTAATTATATTGCCTTTTACAACCCTTACAAAACCGCCTGTTCAAGCCCGTTCTCAAACTTTCATTACCCTGCAAAAAGGTAGTAAAGCGGAACTAAAAGTAACGATAATGAGGATGAGAAGCCAAAGCCAGCATTTCCCTGTCCCCGCTGCTGTCCCCATACACATAAACCTCCTCAAAATCTTTGGTTCGCACCAGCTTCTCAAGGCGGTTAACTTTTTCCGGCCCGTAGCAATTTTTACCACTGATCCGTCCGGTAATCTTTCCCTCTCTTACCTCCAGGCAGGTGGCCAGGAGCTCAATCCCCTTTTTCTTACACCAGGGCGCCAGCCATTGTTCTGCTGAGGCTGACACAACTACCACCCTGTCCCCGGCTTCAATATGCTTTTCAAGTGCTGCTTTTGCCTTTGGGCGGAGCATTCCCGGAATTACCTCCCTGGCAAAACTTTCTCCTTTCTGTTTCAGAGCACCTTCAGGCATCCCTGCAAAAAAGAAACGGAGCACTTTCTCTTTTGCCTTCCAGTTCGGGTACAGCTTTAACTTATAGGCTGCCAGCCAGGGGGAGGCTTTTAACATACCCCCATAAAAGGTTTTAGTTCCATAGCAGTACTTAATAAATTCAAGAAAGGAATCCTTGTAGGTTAAGGTCCCGTCAAAATCAAAAACAGCCAGCCTCTTCATTATAAATTCATTTTTTTAAAAATGCCTTCCGGAATCATCCGGATATTCTGCATAATGAGTTTCCAGACAGGCAGGGTATAAATTACATCCTCTTTGGAGCGGAAGGCTTTGTAAATGGCTTTACCTACCTGTTCAGGTTCTGCAGTAAGCGGTTTGGGTAGCGGGAGCCCCTCAGTCATTCTGGTACGGACAAAACCGGGTTTAACAGTAAGAACAGGAATCCCTTTTTTAGCAAGCCTGTTGCGCAGGCCGGAAAGGTAGGCGGTGAAACCGGCCTTTGCACTTCCATATAAATAATTGCTCTGCCGGCCTCTCTCGCCGGCTACACTACTTATACCTATAATGGCACCATATTCCTGCTCTGCATAGGAATTGGCCACTATGTTTAAAACAGAAACTGCTCCGGTATAATTTACCTGAATTATCCGCTGTGCTTCCTCCCATTCATTCTGCCCTTTTTCCTGTTCTCCCAAATACCCGAATGCACAGAGGGTAACATCGGGCCTGTGTGGCAGCTTTGCAAAAAATGAGGCATGCCCGGCAAAATCCTCCGCGTCAAAAAGGTGTGAGCTGACAGGTACCTCAAAGCGGCTGCTTATGTCTTTTTCAATTACAGCCAGCTTTTCCGGAGCCCTGCCGGCAAGTAAAATACCAAAACCGTTACGGGCAAATTCATACGCAGTGGCAGCAGCAATATCTGAGGTTGCTCCTAAAATTAAAATGTACTTCATGGTAAAATAGAAAGTCGCCGGGCAAGCATAGAGTTAAATTTAGCTTCCGGATTATATTTATTCACTATCTGTTGAAATTTTTCAGCATTCGGATACCCCTTCCAGAACAGTTCCTGCTGCATACGGGCATCTTTGGAGAGGTAAATCCTTCCTTCAAACTGCATAACAATTTCATCCAGCTCATTCAGAAATTCAAATATGCCATCCTGAACAGGAAAATCAAGCGCCAGGGTATAGCCCCTTTTAGGAAAGGAAATAAGGCTTTCCTGTTCCCCGAACAATTTCAGCACAGCCAGAAAGGAGCCCTTCTTTTTATCTGATATTTTCTCCAGAATCCTGATCAGCCCTTCCCTGCTCTTTTCCACAGGCAAAACGAACTGGTATTGCAGAAAACCTCTGCTCCCATACATCCTGTTCCAGTGCAGAATGCTGTCCAGCGGATAGAAGAAAGGCTCATAATGTACTAATCCATCAGCTTCCCGCGACAATTGCTTATTATAATAAGCGAAATTAAATGCCTTTATAGAAAGTGGATTCAAAGTAATTGCCGGCAGATTGAAAGGAATCGATAGTTTTCTGCCGTCCGGAATATATAACGGGTTCTTTTTTTGCTTTTCATTCAGCTCTTCTGATCCTGCATGCTCCCCGGCAAGTAAAACACTTCTGCCCAAATCTTTACCCTTCCCGAGGCAGTCAATCCAGGCTACGGTATAAGTATAAGATTCGTTAGCCTCAAAGAGATCAAAAATCTCATCTAAATTCCGGGCCTTTATGGATTTTTGGGTAATATAGGAGGATTCAATCTTTTTTAGCTGAAAAGTAACACGGCTGATTACACCGGTGAGGCCCATTCCGCCACAGGTGGCTGCAAAGAGGTCAGGCTGGTGGCCCGGAGAACACTTTATCAGCTCACTTTCGCCGTTCAGGAGTTCAATTTCATGAACATGGCTGGAAAAGGAGCCATCTTTGTGGTGGTTCTTTCCATGCACATCAGAAGCTACCGCTCCCCCTACAGTAATAAACTTTGTTCCAGGGGTAACCGGCAGGAACCAGCCTTTAGGTACAATCACCTTTAAAAGATCATCCAGAGTCACCCCTGCCTCACAGCAAACTATTCCCTTTTCCACATCAAAGGAATGGATGTGGTTATACTTAAGGGTGGATAAAACGTTAGCAGCCAGAGAGGCGTCGCCATAACACCGGCCGTTCCCTCTTGCAATTAAATTTCCCGAAAAACTGTTAATTGCCTTTTCCAGCTCGTCCCGAAACTGAAATGAACGTACCTCAGCCTCAGCGACAGGGTAGTTACCCCAGTTTGCCAGTTTCTTTCTCATTTCAATTTTAAATTTTTGGCAGGTAAATAATTACATAAAAGCTTATAATCCAGGCCACTATCGTCATCCGGATAAATGTATCTTTATACAAAACCTTTGTGGGAGACCCGCTGTCGTTTTCCACCATTGTTATTTGCAGGTAGCGCATAAGGCCGGCTATAACAAAAATACTGGTAAAGTAAATGTAGGGAGTACCTAACCTTGTGGTTACCTCATCGGAAATAGCATACATAATATATGCCACAATAATAATCCCGGCAACCATGGTAAGGCAAGATCCTAAAAACTCGAGATTGTAATTCCTTACCGATTTACGCATATGCTTGCCCGATGCCAGGTTCAGTACAATATCGTCGCGTCTTTTGGCTAAGGCAAGAAATAAGGCCAACAGAAACACCATAATCATCAGCCACTGCGAAACTGGTACCTCTGCCACTACTCCGCCTGCAAGGGTCCTGAAAAGGAAACCAAGGGCAATAATAAAAATATCCACCAGGGGATAGTTCTTCAGGCCCATTGAATAAGAAATATTGAAAACAAAGTAAATGCCTGATATAATAAGGAAGTAAAAATCTAAAAACCAGGCAATTGCAAAGCCTCCTATAAAAAGGGCTGCAAAAGTGAGGGCGGCTACAGGAACAGAAACCTCTCCGGAGGCTAATGGCCGGGTCTTTTTTACAGGGTGCTTCCTGTCTTCCTCTATATCCTGGTAATCATTTATAATATAAATGGAACTGGCAATAAAGCTGAAAGAAAGAAAACCTAAGCACAACTGAAAAAGGTTATTAACGTTATTAAACAACTGACCGGCAAAAAAGATCGGCAGGAATAGGAACAGGTTTTTCACCCATTGCTGAACCCGGATTAATCGAAAAATGGCTGGAACTTTCACCAGGGTTAAACTTGAAGTTTGCATGATAAAGGAGAAACATCAAAAGATTTAAAAATAATACTTAAATATCAGGGATTCAAAATAAACAAAAGATTATACCAAAACTTATTCCCTTTAGATAGTTTATTACTAGACTTGCTGTACTACATAATTACTCCGTCAGATTAATAATGTTAGCCTTACGGCAATATTTTTTTTTGGTTTCCAAAGCTATGATTACTTTCCACTCCAGAAAAGCCCGCGGGAGCAGGGCAACAGCACCTGAAGAGACTCCGTCCTCCACTAATATGTATGAGCATGGTGCAGGCTCAGCAGCTTCACTACTGAATCCAAAAACAATAAACTGGCTTCAGGCAGGAACCATTTTATTATTCAGCCTTCTTCCTGTATTTGTCAACCTTCCTTACAGGGTTAATATTTTCCTTTCCTGGGAAGGTGCTTACAGGCTTTACCTCGGGCAGGTGCCATTCCGCGATTTTGGTATGCCACTGGGATTCGGATACTTTGCACTTCCTGCTGTGTTTTTTAAAATTTTCGGGCCTTATCTGTTCAGCCTGGTATATGCACAGGCTTTCCTTAATATTCTTACCCTCTTCAGCCTCCGCTCTGTTCTTAAGCTGCTGGGAGTTAAGCCGGTTAATGTGCTGCTGGCAATTGTGGTAATGTGCCTTACCTTTACATTCCCCATCAACTTCTGGCCCTGGTATAATAATTCTGCCTTTGTATATGGCCTGTTCGGTCTAAACATGATATTGTTATATGAATTCAGGGAGGAAAAGAAACTTAAGTGGCTCTTTTTGGTGGCTGCCGGCTTTTTTATGGCATTTGCCTTATTGACAAAACAGGATTATGGCGGCCTGGCCTTTGTTTTTGGTTTTGTCCTGCTCGGTTATAACAGCCTTGTTGACGGTGAGTATAAAGGAATACTGGTTTACCTTGCTTCATACGTATTCTTTCTGGCTGTTTTTATCGTACCCTTTCTGCCTTACGATTTCCTTTACTGGTTTAATTACGGCCAGGCACCACATGATTCCCGCCTGCACCCTGTAAGCTTTGCCAATGAAATTATAGGAGATTCGCTCTATGAAAAAATGTACCTGCTCTTTATCGGGTTTGCACTGTTCCTGCGGTACTCCTCCATTAAACCCCTTTTATACAACAAACAGGAAGGCACTTTCTTTCTGCTGGCAACAGGAATGGTATTAATGGCCCTGATTACAAAAGTAACCAGCCGCCTCCCTGCCGATACCTCTACCTATTTCCATGCCTTTGCTTTTGCATACCTGGCCGACAGCTTTACTAAAAAAACACGCACCTCCACCCTGCCTTACCTTGCTGTTATGGGCACTCTGGTTATTTTCTGGTGGTCGGGGGTTTTCTGGAAGTATGCCGGCAAATTTGTCAATTTCCGGAATGAGGGGGATGCCCCTGTAGCTGCTGAAGCACAGATAAACTGGCAACTGACAAATTACAGAGCTTTTAAAAAGGTATACCTGCCCGAAAAAACCGTCGCTGGTATCGAAAGGATCAAAAAACTTCCTGTAGTTCAGAACAAAGCAGATTTGAAAGTACTCAACATGTCGGAGCTTACTCCGCTGGCGCATGAAATTGGCTATACCCCTATGACAGGGCAACCCCTGTGGTATCACCTGAATATAGGTATGTTCGAAGAACAGGCAGAGGAGTTTAAGCAAAAAATAGCCGGTGGCACTTATGACCTGGTCCTGTTCGAAGATATCCCCAGCCTTACCGAATTTTACCCTTATGAGGTGCGGGAACAGCTGCAAAAAGATTATGAGCTGCAGGACAGATTCCTTGCTCCAAGGGTGTTGGGCGATTCGTATATTGAAGTTTACACACGTAAAAATGATCAATAGAATAACAGGCTTATTTTTCAGTCTGCTCCTTCTTTTCAGTATTCAGACACAGGCTTTCCATAAGTGCCGGCATACCCTGGGCCCTGATCAGTTTGAGGCTGACGGTGAACGTATGAAGGTTCAGCCCGGTGATACGGTATGTATTGAAGCCGGCAGAAGGCCTTTCCTGAGGCTGGAGAACTTCAGGGGCTCCGCAGAAAAGCCAATTGTATTTATAAACTGCAAAGGGAAAGTTACCCTTGGTGGCCCGGCAGTCAATGATGGCATTAAACTGCTCGGCAGCCGGTATATACGGCTTACCGGCTCAGGTACTCCGGAGCTGCATCAATATGGCATCCATATTGTGGAATCCAAACCCGGCAGCCAGGGCATAGCCATTACCCGCTTTACTTCCGATGTGGAAATTGACCATATTGAAATTGAAAAAGCCGGTTTTGCAGGTATAATGGCAAAAACAGATCCTTACTGCGACGGATCGGCAGACAGGGGTGAGTTTACTATGTATAATGTGCACCTGCACGATAATTATATTCACGATGTAAAAGGGGAAGGTATTTACCTGGGCAACAGTTTTTATACAGGAACAAAGGTGTATTGCGATAGCTTTCATCTTCCCCATGAGGTAAAAGGGGTAAGGGTTTACAATAATATTGTGGAAAATACCGGCTGGGAAGCCATACAGGTAGGATCTGCCACCGAAGACTGCGAGATATACAATAACAAAATAAGGAATTACGGAGCTGAAAATAAAAGCTCCCAGAATAATGGTATACAGCTTGGTTTGGGCACTACCGGCAGGGTGTATAATAATTTTATAAAAGAAGGAAAAGGTGCCGCAATTGTAATACAGGGAACAGGAGATAATTTCATTTACAACAACATTATTATTTCTCCCGGGGCAGAGGCTTTTAATATAAACACCAGGGAGCCTGAACCGGGAAAAGGAGTATATATTCTTAATAATACGGTAATAGATGCCCGCCATGCTGTAATCAAAGAGCATGTAAACCCCGCTCAGAACAATGTATTTTTTAATAACCTCATTACAGGCAGCACTTCATCCTGGAACCAGCTGAAACCTTATACCGACTGGAAACTGGAAAATAATTTACTGAGCGATGTACCTGATATTCTTTTTGTAAATAGCGCAAAGGAAGATTTCAGGCTAAAAAAAGGCAGTAAAGCAATTGATACAGGTAAGGACGTTAGCTCTTACGGTGTAGATAAAGATTATTGTGGGAATAAAAGGCCACGGGGGAAAGCTTATGACCCGGGGGCTATAGAATACATCCCGTAAAAGGATTTTTTAAAACCGGAAACTGAAAGAAATTTTCTTCATATTCAATGCTCAGCCGTTGCCTGGTTATAGAAAGTCCGGAAATAGTTAATATTCTTAATCTACATAAAAGTTTTAATTCCTCAATCTTTCTGTTTCCGGTTTTAAAAAATTAAGATCTTCACCCCGGCAAAAGTACAGGCTGTAAATCCCTGAAATAAGATTTTTTAAACAAAGTATTGCCCTCCCTTGTAAAAGCTATAGTCATACTATGTGCAGTAGCAGATAAATAATCTTAAAAATAAAACTATGAGCTTCAGTTTTGGAAACCTTTTTTTTGTAGATAAAGAAATGTTTTCGGAAGAAAAACAGTGTAAGCACGAAGAGCATCATAAAAAAACAGCCTGGGTTTACTACTGTACAATGGTTTTGGGATTCTGGCTTATTGCGTCTCCTCCTACATTTGGGTATAAAGTACCTGCAATGATATGGAGCGACATTTTATCAGGATTTTTTTTGATTGCTCTTAGTTATTTTGCATTGAAACCTTATAAATTATGGGCGCAGTGGGGAATTGTATTTGTGGGAGTCTGGCTGCTTCTGGCCCCAATGCTTTTCTGGGCGGAGAAAGGTGCCGGTTTTCAGGGAGATTTTTTAATAGGGACTCTTGCAGTAGCATTTGCCATTGTAATTCCACGGCAACCGGGCATAAAATTATTTGCACAACCGGGGCCTAATGTTCCGGCAGGCTGGAATTATAATCCATCTTCCTGGAACCAGCGGGTACCGGTAATCCTTTTTGCCTGGGCCGGCTTTTTTGTGGCACGCTATATGGGTGCCTTCCAGTTTGGCTTTATAGATACTGTCTGGGATCCTTTTTTTGGCGATGGTACCCGGAAAGTGCTCACCTCAGATGTATCCCATTCCTTCCCTGTATCAGATGCCACATTAGGCGCCTTTTCTTATATAATGGATGTTTTGTTCGGCTATGCCGGAGGCACCCACCGCTGGCGTACAATGCCTTGGGTGGTAATTATTTTTGGTATTATGATTATTCCACTTGGTATTGTTAGCATTACCCTTGTAATCCTTCAACCGGTAGCCGTAGGCCATTGGTGCTCCCTTTGCCTTACAAGTGCCATGATCTCCCTTATTATGATTCCTTTTACCATTGATGAAGTATTGGCAACGATACAAATGATGAAAAAGGAAAAAAAGAGGGGAAAGTCTTATTGGGAGCTCCTCTGGTTTGGCGGCACCATGGAAGGAGGCAGTTTTGAAGAAAAGAAAGACCCATCCACTTTGCTTGAACACACTTTAAAGGAAGTTTCAGGGGATATTTTACTCCGCCCCTGGAACCTGTTTATTATTATGCTTACAGGTATGTGGGTTATGGCTGCCCCGGGAGTATTAGGGTATACGGGCACCATTGCTGACAGTAACCACCTTGCCGGTGCTATAGTAGTAACCTTTGCGGTTATAGCAATGTCTGAGGTGGCACGTTCTCTTCGCTTTTTAAATATTTTGTTTGGCCTCTGGCTCATCGCCGCCCCCTGGATATTAGGTACAGAGAATGATACTGCCATGTGGAATGGAATCATTACAGGAATTGTCCTAATTGCATTATCCTTCCCTAAAGGAAAAGTTGAGGATAAAAGAGGTAGCTTTGACAAATATATTGTCTGAGCACTTTATATGCGCATCTTTCTTCATGACCTGAATCCCGGCTACTATTATACTTCTAAACTTCATGCCCCGCGCATATTAAACAGGATAATCATTCCGGCTATATAAAACAGAACTACAAGAAGGGAATCAAACCCCAGGCGAAAGAATGTTTTTTTAAACCTGATGGTTAATCCAATCTGATAAATACAGGTAAGCAGGATGCCCAAAACAGCTCCTGCTGCTGCAAAGCTTCCTACCTCATCCAGAGCAGGCCCTTCGAAGTGAAGCAGATCAACCAGTAACACCAGACCTACATTAAGCAAATTGGTGCCAAAGATATTACTGAAAGCCATCCGGTACCTTTTAAGCTTTGCAGCACTAATGGTGGTACTTAGCTCAGGTAAGGAAGTGGAAAGACCAACAAAGAAATAACCCATAAAGCCGGAGCCTATTCCTGTCTGTTCAGCTATTGCATCGGCTGAGTTTGACACAAAAAAACCTCCCGCCAATATGCCAATTGCAGAAAGCAGCGACAACAGTCCTGTTTTTGAAAGCAATATTTCAGAGGCCTTTCTTTTTTCCTGTGGCTCAGCACTCTCCTGATTCTCCTTCTCCTCTTTGTCTTTTTCCATTTCTCTTACTCTTTCGGAGACAATAGATTTTACCTGACCTATACTTTCTCTTTCTTCGGGTTCGGTAAGCCACCACTTCATCCTTTTAAAGTAGTTGATAACAAAAAAAAGCCCCACATAAGCACCAAACAGAACCAGTGACCATACCCCCACATGAAAAACAGCCATATCCTGATAAAGAATGGCTATTACGGCTAATGCAAGTAAAAAAGACAGGCAATTAGCCTGCAGCCTTGACACAGGGTTGTTCAGGGAACCGCTAAGAGAGGTGTTTTTAATCAGGGCGTCCCCTGCTGCCAGCACAGTAATTTGTAAGGCAATACTGCCAAATAAGTTATTTACAGCCAGCGAGACATTATCAGCAAGTGTGGCAGACAAGGTTGTTGCCACTTCGGGCAGAGAAGTAATAACGGCCAATCCTAAGGTACCGATAAAAACTTCCGAAATTCCTGTTTTTTCAATTATTTTATCTGCATACTTAGATAGCCGTACACCGGCTCCCCAAACCAGGGCTACTGATAAAGCAAAAATAACAATATTCCATACCAGCGGAAGGTCCTGAAGATTGAAGATCATATTTATTGTTTAAGTCTGTTTCACCTTAAACAATAAATAAAAACCTGTTTGGTTATCTTTTTTCAGATTTTTAAACCTCCGGAACCGCAATTCCGGTAAGATCTTGCAATCCCAAAGGCTCCGGCACTATTATTTCCACTCAACTTTTAAATCTTTGATCATTACACCTCCGTATGCCGCATAAGCCCTTCCAAAATCAGCCGGCTGCCAGGTCGCTACTACTCCATACAAAACCAATATAACTCCACCAATTACCCCCAACCACCACGATTTACCTTCCCTGAGCCACAACCAGATTAAATATCCTCCTCCAATTTCGCAAAGACCTGCAAGAACGAACAGGGTGATTGAGTATAGAATTTTCATTTATTTAACGTGTAATATGATGCAGCACAAAGTTAAGGAAAAGGGGAAAGCATTTGATTACGGTTCAAAATTAGTCCTGGGTTCTTCAGGAATCGGATAGTATTGGAATTTAATGTGGTAACACTAAAAATGCGCTACAGCCAGTCCTTTCGGGAAAAATAATTTTTCCCTGATTTACAGGACCTGCAACTGCAGCGCATGTTCCGGATCTTTACAATTCAACCTTTTTACAAATTACCTTTGTTTACTGTGCTGTTTCTTCAGCCTCAATCCTGTACCTGCTTTTCTGTACAAATGTTCTTCCAAACATATCTTTTGCTTTTACCTCAATTGTATGCTCTCCCGGAGACAGGTTTGTTGGAATTTTCCCCCTCCACAAATGCCGGGATGTAACAGGATTATTTGGCCGCCTTCCCTGTATAAGTTCATCAGAAAAGTCCCAATCGTATAACTTATAAAAATAAGCAGGATCATAATCCGGCTGGAAAACCATTCTGGTCCATTTACCCTCATCCACACGGTACATCAGTTCATCATCAGGGCTACCCATAAAAAAGTTCACATAAATACCGGCCGTAGTTCTACCCTTATGCGGCACTACCTTGGGTGCAAATATTTCCATCCTGTAATCTTCAGGATATCCGGCTACTTTATAATCTATAGTATATTCATTTCCTTTAAAATTTAAAAAAGCATATCCTTTAGGAGTACCATCGCGCATAGTTGATTCAGGTATTCCATCTTTATTTAACTTTCCTGAATACCAGTCACCCGATGTGGTGCCGGCATTATAATGATGATGTGGTTTATCCTGCTTCCATCCATCTTTTCTGGAAAAGAAATCCTGCTTCTGAATATGAGTATGGGCGGAAAGAGACAATGTGTGTGGAAATTCTTCAAGAAGATCAAAAAGGCGCTGTCTGTCCTCATCCCTGAAATCATCATTATCAGGTTCGCTTAGTGGGATGTGGAAGGCCAGAACCACCAGGTAGTCTTTAGGCACATACTTCAGGTCATTTTCCACGAAGTCAAGCTGATCTTTTCTAAAACCGCCCCAATAACCTTTTCCATCCCTTGGATCCGGATAGAGCACATCATCAAGCACAATAAAGTGCACCTTTCCGTAATTGAAGGCATAATTGGCCGGCCCGAAATGAGCCTCATAAGTTTCATCAGACAAAGAATCTGCCTCAGCATCGAAGTTCAGGTCATGATTGCCCAGCAGGTTAAACCATGGGATTCCTGCTTTCTTTACAGCCTGAATGTAAGGGTTAAAAAGAGCCAGGTCATTTCCAACCAGGTCTCCAAGACTTAAGCCAAAAGAAACTCCCTCAATTCCTTCCACTTCCTGCACTACTCCACGACTAAAAAAATCCACTTCCTCTTTTGTGTATGGCTGAGGGTCACCAAAAATGAGTACTTTAAAATCCTCCCCATTATTTGTTGGTGTCAATGCAAAATCTAAAGATCGGGGAAGTTTAGATGTTGGCTTAACTCCTGGAAATTTTAATTCAGGAGATCCATGTGGCTTGTGCAAATAATAAAACTGAGGCTGATTGTTTTCATTAACCGCTGGTTTATATCCGGAAGGAGTAATTACGAAAATTGAATTATCATTCCCAACAGGCAGCTCGTAACGGCCCTTTTCATTGGTCAGGACAACTTCCTGCCCGTTAGAAACGGCTACGTTCGCTAAACCTTTCTCCCGCCCTTCTTTTTTTCCGTTAGAATTAGTGTCCTCAAATACATAACCTGTTGCGCTTGTTTGTGCCTGAATGTTAAAAGAGAAACATAAACCGGCTATAGCAATAAGGAATACTGGTTTTTTCATGGTAAACATTTATATTCTTGGTGATGATGTTAAATTATTTTCTCAATTTTTTGACAATTCCAGTTTTGTAAGCACTGGTAAATGGTCAGACGGGTAGATTTCATCTTTTGAATTATCTAAAGTATGGTACTCTAAAACCTGAAAGTGTTCACTGGTGAAGATATAGTCAATTCGCCAGTTCAATTCCCTGTTCCAGTCCATTCCGTTAAAAGTACCCACCGGACCTGATGGAGATTGGAGGCTAACCTCTCTGCTATCTTTCATAAAATCTGTAAATACCTTAACAGGAGGGTTTTGTGGAGCAGTATTCATATCCCCTGCAAGAATAAACGGATTATTTCCTGCTATTTCCTGTATCTTTTTTCTGATCAGTTTTGCCGCTTCCAGCCTGGCAACGCTGCCATGGTGGTCCAGATGAGTATTAAAAACATAAAACTTCCGGCCTGTATGCCTGTCGTACAGCTTTGCCCAGTTACAAATTCTCAAAACGGCAGCATCCCAGCTTTTAGAAGGTACATCAGGAGTTTCAGACATCCAGAACCTCCCCCAGGCTTCCTGCCGGAAGCGTTCCTTTTTATAATAAATAGCAACAAACTCTCCTTTGCCATTGGTTTTTCCCTCGTTTCTGGAAACACCAATTTTGTAGAAACCCGTTGCCCTGCATATATCCTCTCCCTGGTTGAGGTAATCTTCCTGGGCACATAAAACATCAATCTTTTGAGAACGAATCAAAGAAATAACCTCACTTTTGCGTTCTTGCCAGGAGTAGCCCTTTGGCCTGCCCGGATCATCCTGCAGGATATTGTAGCTCATTACGTTAAAATAAAGTGATTCAGATAAAGAATCCTGTTTGGGTAAGGCAGGAGTAGCTGCCTGCTCCGGCTCATTGTTGCAGGAAAACAGGAAAGCGAATCCAAAAAGGAGCCGGAGGAAAGCAACTGATCCGGTTAATTCAATGGGCGTGTGCACTATAAATATTCTGGAAAGTCTGACTTCATTAAAATTTACCGGATCCCGGTTTTATTCCGGTACAGCTAATAACTTTTGGTAAGTATCTTCATATACTTTAAAAAGCTGTTCATTTTCTTTTATCAGCAGAATTGTTTCATTATTGTAGCGCAGGGCATTTCGGGTATAATTATGCGATCCCGTTACAATAAGACTCGATTTGCTGCCATTCCAGCTACCTTTTATAAGCATAAACTTTGAGTGGATATTTGTTCTGGAATAAACTTTTATATTAGCCCCTTTTTCAATCATTTTTTCCAGGCGATTCTGAATTTCCGTACTTGCGCCCCCATGTTTGGTAATTACTTCCACAGTTGCCCCCCGGGCCAAAAGTTCTTCCAGTTTCTCCACAATATTCATCCTGGTATTGGTCCAGAGCGACATTCCTATTTTAATAGTTGCGGAAGAAGGATCATCAATTCCATTCAAAATTTCAATGATGGTATCTCCTCCATAAAATCCTCCAAACCTTCTTTTTGGGAAAAAGAATGCAGAAATTCCCGCTTCAGGATCATTGAATTCTTTATAATAATAATTTACCATTCCTTCTGAAGCATTTGTTTTCATATCCTCCCAGTATTTAACAAAGGCATCGTACAACCCCTCATGACTAATAGTAATTGCATCCTGAACTTTTCGTGTATCGGAAATTGTCCAGTTATGAGATGTCTGAAAAACAAGATTAACTGCTTTTCCGGAATAAGTATTTACTTCAGAAAAAAGAGCAAATTTGTTATGATTAATGGCTATACTACCGGCATCATTGTCTATCAGGACAATTTCAGCATTGGATTTTAAAGATCGTTTCAGGTCATTAATTGCCCCCATATTTTCTGCATAACTATCTTCAGAACTCATATCCACCATAATATGCAGCTTTACTCCTCTTTCTCCCGCAACCTTAAGAGACCTTATTAAATTAGGGTAACTAAAGCCTGCAACAGAAAGGTGAATGGAAGCATTCTCCGGACTGGCATCTATTAAGGATAGTAACCTGTCCATAATAACAGTGGAAGATTCCCTGTTCGCCACCTTATGCGTTTCCGTAAAAATAGCCTCAGGAAGAGAAATCATAGCCCTGGATTCCTTTTCCATGCCAGTAACCAACTCATCCTTATCCTTACTACAGGCTACAAGGAACAGCAGAAAAACTATAAAATAATAATTAAATTTATTCATAAAACTCACCACTCTTTTTCAGAAAGAGTGTCCTTGAATGGTAGAAAACACGATAACGGTCAGCCTACAAAAACATATTTAATAACCCCTGCAGCCCTCCTTTTAACAGTAGAGCAGCAGGGGTTTCCCAAACTTATTTTCTGCTTATCTTTATTTCAGCAAGCACAGGTTTCCGGTTGTTCAGCACCTCGTTTCCTGCGGTATAACTTACAACTTCCATTTCTGTATTATCAGTTGCCTTATACATAATATGGTCGGCAACAAAACCCAGGTTATCGGCAGGATAAGTTAAATCGCAATTTGTACAGGCAGGGGTAAACATATTGTAAAGAATACCCAGATGAGCGTCTTCCGGAGTTTCAAAATAGAAGTTTCCCCCCATTATAACAGGCCTGTCTTCTCCGGTGAAAATATCTATAATCTCCTGAGCCTGAATAGGCAGATTCTCAGCCCTGCGGTTAGCATTAGATCCATCATCCAAGTGAGCGGAGGCAAAAACTAATTCAAAGCCTTCTTCTACCTGCACTGTAACCCATGCAAACGGGCGGGTTTGCCCGCCAAGTTCAG
The DNA here is from genome assembly GCA_017948555.1 of Cesiribacteraceae bacterium YIM B00369. GTDB lineage: Bacteria > Bacteroidota > Bacteroidia > Cytophagales > Cyclobacteriaceae > Nafulsella. The sequence goes on from JAFMYY010000004.1 coordinate 284,115, forward strand.
GGCCAACGGACAAAACTCTGGATTCAGAGTCTGTTATAGGAAAACGGGACAAAATGGAAGGCCCATACTCCCCTTCCCTATATGACCAACCCGATGCGAAATAATAATTCATACCTGTAAGATCAGCAACCTCCTTCCCCTGGTCAATGTCTACTCCGGTACGGGTATTATTCCTGTCCACCTCCCGAAGTACCACCAGGTCAGGATTGTATTCCTTAATCAACTCTGCTACCTGATTTAAATCCGCATTCTTGTTGTAAATTCCAAATGACATCACATTCAGAATGATTGGTTCTGCTTCTTCTTCTTTAGGTTCCTCTTCTACAGGCTCCTCCTCTTTGGGTTCCTCTTCTTTTGGTTCCTCTTCCTTAGGCTCTTCTTCTTTAGGCTCCTCCCTCTGTTCTTCTGTAGGTTCAGGGCTTATGTTCCCGTCATCACTACAAGCAATAAAGAAAATACCTGCGATGAAGAGCATAAGAAAAATAAAACGGAGTTGTCCAGTCTTTTTCATTCTTTTAATTTTTAAAAATTTATTTGTTAATTAATAATTGAAAAGTAAAAATTATATTCCGGCGGATTTATAAAAACAGACCTGAGGCTGCACTTATTCTTTTACAAATTGTATTTCAGCTATTACAGGAACTCTGTTGTTCAAAGCTTCGGATCCTACCTCATATCCCAGCACCTTAACCTCAGCATCCTTACCTGCTTTAAACATAATATGGTCTGCCACAAAATCAGGAGCATCTGCAGGGTAATTTGGTGCGCAATCTGTGCAGCCAGATGTTAACTCTTTATGTAAAATGTCAAACATCTCGTCTCCTGCCATAGACTGGAACCTAAAATTGCCAGCTACCACCATCGGGCTTTCAACACCTTCAATATGGTTTAAAATATGGCTCGCCTGTATAGGACGATTAATGGCCCGCCGGTTACCGTTACTTCCATCATCGGTATGGGTACCGACAAAAACCAGTTCCTGGCCATTTTCCAATTCTACTGTTATCATTCCCATTGGCCTTTCTTCTCCCCCCATTCCTCCATCAGCCTCTGAAAGGACGGGTAATACAAATGCTTTGCTTTCTTTTATGGGGAATCGGGACAAAACACCGGCCCCATATGCACCACCCCGGTAATCGAAACCTTTGGCAAAGAAATAATTCATTCCTGTTCGTTTTGCAATTTCTTCTCCATTGTCAACTTCCACCCCCGAACGGGTATTGTAACTATCCACTTCCCTAAGTACTACGAGGTCAGGGTTATGCTTTTTTACCAAAGCAGCAACAGCTTCGTAATCAGCATTTTTGTTATAAATACCTAATGACATCACCTTTACAGTGAAATTATATGTTCCGGTACCTGGTTCCTTCACTACAGGTTCCTCCTCTCCCGGACCTTCTTCATTTGGTTCCTCCTCTACGGGTTCCTCTTCTACAGGTTCCTCCTTCAGAGGTTCTTCCTCCTGTGGTTTAGATGCGGCAGGTGGCTGGTAATCTTCCCAGGGATCTTTACCACATCCTGTAAAAAGCAACAGTAGGATAACTAATAATTTAAGTTCTTTTTTCATTGATAATTCATTTAGGTTGAAGCCATATTTTTTAAGGACTGCTCCTGTTTCGCTTTTTAATTAATAATTTGGATTTTGTTTCATATTGGGATTTGATAATATTTCTCCCAGCGGAATTGGCCAGTAATAATCACGGTCATTCCTGGCTACCCGTTCTTCAACCAGTACAGCCTGGTTGTTTGCAGGATTAACAGCGCCATAAACAGGCCCATTCATAACTTCTTCAAAAATTCCCCAGCGTCTGATATCATAATACCGAACTGCTTCAAAAGCCAGTTCTACCTGCCGCTCCCGCCTGACCAGCTCCCTCATTTTATTCTCCGAGTTATAGGTACTGATATCCACATCCGGCATTCCTGCCCTCTTCCTTATTTCATTCAGATATTTAACTACATCCGGATGCTGCCATTGACCTGTTTCAACAAGGGCTTCTACATAATTCAACAGTATTTCCGCATATCTGATGATCATGAAGTCCAGGTTCCTGGTGCCGTTCCTGTCCCTGGGATCTACATATTTGTTGACCCAGTAACCTGTGGCAGTTGAATTCTGGCCTCCGATTTTATCACGATAGCCCTGGCTTGTGGAAAAAGGAGTAAGCGGATGATTCATAAAAGTTTGCCCCGGCAAAAGAACTGAAGCAGTAAGCCTGGGATCCCGGTTATTGTTATAATCAGGGTTAGCCATGTATAATGCCAAAGAGTCAGGCCCCAGCTCCCAAATAGTTTTACCCTGTTTCGTTTCATAAGCATTTACAATAGCGGCTGTTGGGGAAAGTATAGTTTTACCACCTACACCCTGGGGGGCAAAGGTATTCCACACTCCGGAGCTACCATCCGGTCTGAAGAAAATCCGTTCCTTATTGAGCTCCCCCGTATATCGGAAAAGCTCTTCATAACTTTTTCCATCATCACCGCTTTTATACAATTCATAAATACCAAGGTCAATAATTTCTTTAGCAGCCTTTTGGGCAAGTTCATAATCGTTGTGAAACAAGGCAAGTCTTGATATCAATGCCAGGCAGGTGCCGGCTGTAATTCGTTTAATCTCCGCGTTAGTATATTCTAAAGGTAAAGCCCCGGCACATTCTTCTAATTCCTCCACAATGAATTTATACACATCTTCTTCAGTATCTTTCGCCAGATAACTGTTATTAGGCGCCACGGCCTCCCTTATTATAGGGATTGCACCAAAAAGCATAAATAACTCCATATGGTAATAGGCCCTTAATGCTCTTGCCTCATATTTATAGCGGGTTTTTAAGCTTTCATCCATGTAAACCCCGTCTATATTCTCCAGAAAGCGCCCTGCCCTCCGGATGGTTTTAAAATCATCTATCCAGATATGTTCAGACTTATTCCAGGTAGGGTCCTGCAATCCCAGAACATAAGACTCATAGTCTCCCCTGGTACTTTGCCTGGCGACCAGCTCATCACTTAAAGCAGACAAAAACATTAACTGCCTTCCGGATGCTCCATCAGGAATACCTACATAAACTCTGTCAAGGGCATTAGTAGCATCAGATTCTGTATTCCACCACAATTCATCAGTTACACTCACCGGATGATCGTGTGTCAGAAAATCTTCGCAGCCGGATAATAACAAAATCAGGGCTGCAGATAAGGAAAATAAGTATTGCTTTTTCATCATTGTCTGATTAGAATTGAATATTTACGCCAATGGTGTAGGTTTTCATAAGTCCGTATGTCCATTGGTTTCCACGGCTTTCCGGATCTGTTAATTTCACTGAGGTAAAGGTTAATGGGTTTTGAGCATTAGCATAAATCCTGGCTGATTTGATCCCCATTTGCTTCATGCGCCTGTTATTTAAATTATAGCCAAGCTGAATATACTTTACCCGCAGGTAAGAGGCATTCTGGAACCAGAAATCTGAAGGCAACTTATTATTTGCCGGATTAGTCGATAACCTGGGGAAACGGGCATCTGTACGCTCAGGAGTCCAGTAATTTTCAGCATAATAAACTGTTGGAACCCCGCCATCTTCACTCATATTAAGTGGAAGAGCAAACATATCACTCAAAATAGCATCACTTTTTCCTTTCCCCTGTAACAGAAACTCGAGATCAAATTTTTTGCAGGCAACCCGGAAATTGGAAAAGTAATTCAGGTTAGCAACAGGATTACCAATGTTTTGCTGGTCATTTGAATCAATAAAACCATCATCATTTATATCCAGGTATTTGATATCCCCCGCTTGCTGACCACCGTTTGTTAACACAGGCACAAGCGCATTTCCATCCTCATCAAAATCACTTTCCTGCAATAGGCCGTCGCTCTTATAGCCGTAAAAACTTCCTATACTGGATCCAACTTCATCAATAACATTATTATCAATATACGGACCTCCTACAAGAGAAATAATTTCATTTTTATTATAGGACACCCCCGGGCGAACAGAAAGGCTAATATTCTGATTTATAGCATTATAATAATTTAAAGAAGCTTCCCATCCCCTGTTTCTTACTTCGCCGGCATTTACAGGAACCTCTCCCTGGAAACCACCTACATAAGGTAATAAAGGAGTCAGGATAATATCTTCAGTATGTTTATCGTAATAATCTACCGTTATGTCTAACCTGTTTCTAAACAAACTTAAATCGGCTCCTATGTCCAGCATTGTAACTGTTTCCCAGGTAATATCAGGGTTTCCGTAGGTTTGCTCGAGCCCATGGGTAGGACTAATGATTGTCTGGTATTTATATAGGCCAATATTTTCATTTCCCAGTTGTCCGTAAGATGCTCTAAGCTTTAGGTTACTTATTACTCCGGAGCCTTTAAGGAACTGTTCGTTATGAACATTCCAGCCGACTGCAACTGAAGGAAAAAAACCAAACTTCTTTCCCGGGCCGAATTTCGATGATCCATCGGTACGGAAGGTTCCTTCTAAAAGATATTTATCCTTAAAAGAATAATTCATTTTGGCATAACCTGAAAGCATTGAGTAAATGTCCCATTCCCCACTATTGGTTTCTTCCTGCGAATAACCCGCCAATGCAAAAAGGTAATGGTCTCCTGCATCAATAGTATAATCCGCATTAGCCGCCATATAAAGGTATGTGGATCTTGCTATTGAAGGCTCCCTTTGAGTGCCCCAGGTCCTTATCAGCTGACCTGTGTAATAATCATAAAAGTTAGTATTGTCGCGTACTATTCTGCCCGCTTCACTATTCAACCGGAAGCTGAACTGCCCGTTTAAATTGAGGTTTGGAATAATTTCCCATTTAGGTTGAAGATTAATGCTGGCCTGACTCATTTCATTGGATTTGGAGCCACCTCTTTCTGCATAAGCCAGAGGATTTACAATATCGACATAATGCCCGTAGTGAGACTCTCCATATAGTTCAGGATACCTGGGCAAAACAGTAGGAGGCACCCGGTAAATATCTTCCAGGAATCTGTTTCCCCCGGCCCCTGTCCTTTTATTTGGTTCACTGGTATTCCTTTTAATGGCCAGCAGATCCAGGTTTACCATAAAATTATCACTCAAAGTGATAGAGGTATTGGTCCTTATATTGAACCTTTCCATAAGGCTATGAGGGATCATGCCTTTCTGGTAAATATAATTTCCTGTTACTGCGAACCTTGCCACACTATTTCCTCCACTTACAGCAAGAGAATGACTCGTGATTGGCGCCTGCTTATCCACCATCAAATCAATCCAGTTGGTATTCGGGTAAGCAACAGGATTAAGCCCTAAGGCAGTTGCCCTGATTTCTTCCTCCGGGTAATAAGCCGCTTTACCTGAATTTATCTCCCCTTCATTGTACATTCTCATATAGGTAGGCGCATCAACTGTAGCCGGCAAGCTTGCCGGAGTCTGAAATCCGTAATACCCGTCATACGTTACTGAAACCTCTCCCGGAACTCCCCTTTTGGTGGTGACTACTATTACTCCGTTGGCGGCTCTTGCACCATAAATAGCAGCGGCTGCGGCATCTTTCAAAACAGTAACACTTTCCACTGTAACGGGGTCAATATGGTCCATGTCCATCGGCACACCATCCACCAATACCAGGGGATCAGAATTTCCTAATGTACTGATACCCCTGATTTTTATGGCTGCGGCATCCCCTCCCGGAAGTCCCGAACCCTGGGTTACCTGAAGACCTGTAACACCACCCTGAAGAGATTGCGATATAGTAGTTATGGGCTTGCCTGTAATATTAGATTCAATATTAAGTGAGGCCACAGAACTGGCCATATGTCTTTTTTCCTGCTCAGTAAGGCCTACAACAACCACTTCATTCAATTGAGCTACATCTTCTTTTAAGGAAATTGTAAGGTTCTGATTCCTTTTCAAGACAAGGTGTTCATTCACCTGGTAACCAATCATGGAGAACATGAGGACATCTCCTTTGCCGGCCATAATACTGAAGTTTCCATCTAAATCTGTAATTACGCCACTCACTGTCCTGTCAGAATCTGTATCTGAGTTTCTTATAAGCCTCACATTTACACCCGGCAAAGCATTAGGAGGTTCATTGGTATCGAAAACCCTTCCTTTGATGTTCAAAAGACTATCAGAGGAAGCCGCTCTTTCGGCATTATTCAGTTTATGAAGTACGATTGTACCATTGATTTCACGATAGCCAATTCCTGCAGGGACCAAAAGTTTATCAAGAACCTGATTAAGTGGTGTTTCTTTAAATTCAATTGCAGGTGAAAAATACCTTTCCAACTGAAGAGCCTCCGGATCGTATGCGAACTTTATACCAGTCCGGGTCCTGATCTTATTGACTGCCGCTTGCAAATTTTCCTTCTGGAAGGTAATAGTTATACTTGAGTCCAGATTATTTATCTTATCCTGCTCGTTTCCATAAACGGAAGCACACAACAAGGACAAAATCAGAAATGTAGTGGTGAATACAGCCGATGATAATTTATTAGCCGTATATATTCTTTTTTTCATGTCTTAACTGATGGGAATGGTAAAATTTATCATTAAGGATTATGTTCATTTTTGAAACATTCAGGATCCAAAGCCGCTATTATGGCCAGCAACAGCAGCTGAATTCCTGATTAGTACAATATTATATCTCCATTTATCTTTTTATATTTTAGCTGGTGAATTGCTGCAACAATCTCCAGAACCATATCTTCTGATATGTTTTTTCCAATGGAAAGCGTATATTTGTTTTGCTTGATACTTTCTTTTTCGGCTCTAAGCCTTGTGTTATAGAGGCTATAAAAAATCTCACTCAGCTCCTCAAAGGAGGCTCTCTCAAGGTTTATATCAGTTCTCTGCCAGGCTATAGCATAATCGGGGTTTACCTCACTTAATGCATACTGTGCAGTATTTACATTATAGTTTATTTGTTTTCCCCTGGTCAGCAAGCCTAAAGTGGTAATTCCTGAATTTACCTGTACTTTACCCCTGGTAACAGTAACCTGAATGTCCTGATATTTCGCTGAGCTTTTAATATTGAAGGATGTTCCCAGAACCTTGGTACTTATGGAACCTGTATGAACTATAAAAGGCTGTGAGTCATCATGCTTAACATCAAAAAATGCTTCTCCACTTTCAAGCCATATTTCTCTTGAGTTTTTCCCAAAGCTATTTTGGATATATTTTATGGATGTTTGCCCGTTAAGCCAAAGGGTCGAACTATCAGGTAATATAACCTGTAGGTTTTCCCCTACTTCTGATGTTATATAGGAATATGTTTTATCCGGATTATTGCTGTTCTGCTGGTACAGGTACCATCCACCAAGCAATATAATTGCAAAGGCTGCAGCAACACTCCCCACAGTCTGCCAGAGTTGCACAACTTTTCTTCTCCTAATTCTTTTGAGAATGGCAGATTGCATTTCTTCCCCCTCCGATGAGGTGATGCTTTGCCTGGCAAAATCCGGCTCCGTATTTTCAAATGCATCGTACCACTTTTCAACCCATTCTCTTTCTTCCGGTGAAGCAGTTCCCTGCAGGTACTTTCTTAGTAATTCTTGTTGCTGTTTCAGATTCACAATTCAGGCGCTTTTACTTACATATCAGTTAAGCCGGCCCAACGTACCTGAGATTTAGGTTACCTTTATATTAAGAAGCTGAAAGATATATTAACACAAGCAACATATGGGCATAGAATTCATTGTTTTGATTAGCCATTCTGCCTTTTAGCAGCATACGTGCATTGGATAGGTAATTTTTCACTGTCTGAACAGAAAGTGAGAGTTGAACAGAAATTTCTTTGGGAGATAGTCCTTTTCTATAGCTTAAGATAAAAACTTCCTGCATACGCTCAGGCATGTTTTCTACAGCCTCCTGTATAACAGACTCTAATTCTTCGAGTGCCAGATTAGATTCCACCGATGGGAAAACAGATAAATTTCCCTTTTCTGCCAGGCAGGAGTTTGCATATTTTACCCTCACCTGATCAGCCTGGATATAGTTAATGATCCTGTACCGTAAAGATGTAAAAAGATACTCTCCGGCTATAGCTTCTTCGGGAATAGAAGCACGTCGCACCCAGAGTTTAACAAATAGTTCCTGTATAATATCTTTTGCATCCTCCTCACTGCTAATACGCTTCAGCGCGCTGGAATAAAGCCTCCTCCAGTATCGTTGGTACAATTCCACAAAAGCTTCTTCATCAGAATTCCGAAGACATTTAATCAGGATCTCATCGGTGTATTCTTTGCACATAATCGGATTTAATTGACATTACACGGGTACAAAGTTACATCCCTTAAATTAATCGCATATTGAGAGAATGTTATCATTTAGATACAAAAGCAAAAAATTGATCAACTGAGTCATCAGTAGTATTTAATATTGGCACCCTTTACCCTCCCTACCCAACATTCCTTACCCGATAACTGATTTCTTTCCTTAGTCTCCTGAAAGTTAGTTATAGCCTTTAGGTGATTTATTCATAGTCAGGGATTTTTGTTGCAAGTCATAAGGCTGATTTTTGAGGCAAGGATGGATCAGCCCTAAAACAGAAGTATTAAAGAAATTCTTCTCATTTTTTTCGGAAAGCTTTCCATGGCTTCAATAAAGATTAGCCTTCAATAAGGAAATCAGAGGAATTCGTTCCGCATTTTATCCGGATAAAATTATCCTGCTGCTTTTGAAGCTCTTCTGTAAGGGAGTTATACTTTTGCTAAAGTGCAGTTCATCGGGAGAAGCACTTTTTTGAGGCAGCGTTTATAAAACTGTGTAAATGAAAGTTCGGGAC
>JAFMYY010000040.1 GCA_017948555.1 Cesiribacteraceae bacterium YIM B00369
GCCATTACTGCAGAAGGTCCACTTACTTTTACCCACTTATACGATACAATTTCTCCGTCCTCATCATAGGAAAGAGCTGTTATGCTGGTGGCATTAGCCGGCAGGGTAATGTTCTTATCAGAACCTGCATCTACTACCGGCACCGCATTACGTGGCGCATCAGGATTAATTACAGTAAGCGTCATTTCATCGGTTCCTGTAGCTCCACCATTATCAGTAGCTGAGAACCGGAACACATACTCTCCTTCCACAAGATCAGTGAGTCTTACATTCGCAGAGTTTTGTCCTGCCATGGTAACAGAAGGACCACTTACTTTCTCCCAGCGGAAAGCCACGAAGCGGCCATCAGCATCAAAAGCCTGACCACTCAGGTTAATGGAATTAACCGGCAGGGTAAGTGTTCTGTCCCTTCCCGCATTTGCCACCGGAACCTGGTTACCAGGAGTAGCTGCATTCACCTTCACATTTACTTCATCAGAAGCAGTTGCTCCTTCATTATCTGTTACGGTAACTTTAAAAGTATAGCTTCCTGCTTCCAGCTCNGCGTCTGAGGCCTCAGCAGTTATCCCTGCAGTATTGTCCGGCAGAGTGATATTTATATCTGAACCTGCATTTACCACAGGAAGCTTGTTTTCAGGAGCCTGTGCAGCATTTACGGTAAGATTTACCATATCAGAAGCAGTACCCCCATTATTATCTGTTACAGTCACTTTAAAAGTATAGCTTCCTGCCTCCAGTTCTGTTAAATAAAGAGTGGCTGTGGTATCTCCTGCCATTACTGCAGAAGGGCCGCTTACCTTCTCCCATTTGTACGACACAACTTCTCCATCTTCATCGTAAGTCAAAGCTGTGAATGAGTAAGAATTTACCGGAAGTGTAAGAGTGGTATCATTATCCACTACTACCAAAGGCAGCTGATTTTCCGGAGCCTGTGCAGCATTTACGGTAAGATTTACCATATCAGAGGCGGTAGCACCATCATTATCTGTTACTGTAACTTTAAAAGTATAGCTTCCTGTCTCCGGTTCTGTTACATATAGAGTAGCTGTGGTATCCCCTGCAAGCATTACTGAGGGGCCACTTACTTTCTCCCATTTATAGGCCACAATTTCACCATCCTCATCATAGGTCAGAGCTGTGAAGGAAATTGTATCCACCGGCAGTGTTACTTCCTGATCATCCCCAAGACTTACCATTGGTGCCTGGTTCTGGCCGGAAACCGGCTCTACTATAAGGTTAATTTCATCCGATGCAACAGCTCCTTCGTCATCAGTAACAGTAACCCTGAAAGTATAGCTTCCTGCTTCCAGTCCTTCCAGCTTTAAGCGGTAAGATGCGGGGTTAACCAGAACCGCTGCAGGTCCACTTACTTTTTCCCATAAAATATTGTCTACAGATCCATCCGGGTCCGATACCTTTGCTGTCAGGGTAATGGAATCGGCAGGCAGCATCAGAACTGCATCCGGGCCAGCATCCACCAGAGGAGCTGAATTTGTGCTGTCTCCTTTTTTCTGTGCCAGCATCCATTCAAAAAAATCAGGCTCAGAATAGGCTTTACCACTCCAGGTGTTATGGCCGTTATTTACATATTTAGTATACCGTACAGTCCCTCCCGCAGCCCGTACTGCTGCAATAGTTTCTTCTGTAAATTGTGGGCGGGGATTTGTGTCCAGATCTCCCTGAAACACCCAAAGCGGAACTTCAGCAATCCTTTCAGCCATAGCAGGATCCCCCCTGTGCGACATTGGGAGAGCGGCGGCAAAAAGATCAGGTCTTTTGTATGCCGCATACCAGGAACCACCCGCACCATTTGATAATCCATGAATATATATCCTGTCCGGGTCCACCTTTAACTCATCAGTCAGGTACTCGATCAATTCAAAAAGCTTAACCATATCGTCCCGTATCTGGGAGTCAGCTTCTCCATTACCGCTAAACCAGGTTCCCCAATCATTTTGCGGAAACATAACGAAGCCCGGAAAACGGCCGGAATTAACCGCATTCAAATGCTCCCTGCCCCCAAACAAAAGCTGGTGATCATTATTATTAATACGGGGATCACCGGCCGGGTAAGGAGTATTGGATTTCACAGTGTTATTCCATTCCATTTTAGCCGACTCACCTGCTCCGTGCAGCATTATTACCAACGGATACTTTTTTCCATCTTCAGCCAGAGAGTCATACCCATTTGGATATAACAACCGAAAGTTCATCCATTGCCAGTTGGGACGATAAAACCGAAAGGATTTGTAAGGAGAGGTATCCCAGGGAAGCATGGAATAATACTCTCTGGGTTCTACTCTTTGAGCCTGAACGGTACCGGCACAAATAAGCCCTGTAAAGAGCAAAAGTAAAATGTAATTTTTTTTCATTGAAGGATTAATTATTATCTGAAATCTTTAATACTGATAGATAAAAAAGCTTTTTCAACAACCTCTTTACCAACTTCTTAAGCTTATACTAAGGTAGACATAATCAAAATATTACACCTAATTTTTTCAATAATTTTGTGTAATATTTTAATTAATTAACACACGAAAATAAGAAGAAGCTTATAAGTAGATAAACAATAACAACAGAACTTGTTTGTGATTTCTCCTGAAATATTTTTCATAAAAGAGGATTTTCCCTTATACAACTTATTAACGGAGGTTCCATCTCATAAAAATACCGGTAATATCAGTGCTTCAACTGTGTAAGGATATGGAGCTGTGGTTGCCTAAAAAAAATCAGAACCCTTATTATCTTCTTTGATCCTGATAAAAGGTACACAGCAAAGCAGGCAGTAAAAAAAGAGCCACGGAAAAGCCAGCCCGAAAATTACCGATAAACAGCTGGCGCATTAACCATATAAAGGGACAAAAAGCCCGATAAACATCATATTAAAAAAGAATTGAAATTTCTTTCCCTGCGCTCCGGTATTATTAAAAGGATTGTTTTTTTTATCATGAAGGAAACTAAAAATCCGGCACCAGCCCGGGAAGAGTAAAAACGGAAAAGGACCATTGTTGCCTTGAAAATTATTCTTCCCCAATCTCTTTTCCTAAAACAAAGAACCGGAAATCAGGAACACTTAAATTAAAAAATCCTCTCCCGCCTTTTATGTTGGAAGGGTAATTAACCGGTTCGCTTACAAATTCCAGAAAACTATAGCGGTTATCGAGTCGCATTTCCATAAAACGATAATATTCTTCACTAACATTAAAAAGAGATACAGCAATGGAGTCTCCCTCACTATAGCCCCTCGAAGATACCCGGAACTGTTCACTTGCCACCCCGCCGGCAAACTCTTTATCCTCAAATATTCTGGTGAAGGCCCGTGGATTGATGGCATTCCTCCTCACATCCTCCAGCTCCACCTCTTGGACATTGATCATATAATAGTTAAATCCTTCGGGGTCACGAAGGGAATACGCTATCTGTGCAAAAGAATTTCCCGCATCATTGTAAAAAAGATCTGCTCTTAAATTATCAAAACGTACCTGAGGCATAACAGTGGTGGTAGCCTCCACAGATCCGAGGCTGGCGCTTTCCACCCGCAAAGTATATTCTTCTCCTTCCCTGAATGGAATTTCCAGTCCTGTATAGATTCCTCTTTCCTCAAAATTTAAAGCATAGGAACCATCCGGTCCCTGCAGAATCACCTTTGCATCATTGACTGCTATCTTGTTCAGCAAATCCACAGGATCGCTGCCATCCCCGGCTTCCAGTGCGCCAAAAGTTTTTGTCAGCAGCACCAGTAATCCCCCGTCAGGAATAATCTGCGTAGCAACAACTATTTCGGGTTCCACAGCAGGAATATCCTTAACCTCTAAAGGATCAGGCAAACAGGAGGTGATAAACAAGCTAAGCGCAAGGATTTGCACTTTTGCAAAAAGCACAGTTAATATTCTTTTCTTCTGTTTAAGTATACTCATAACTTAAAAACTGAAACCGTAGCTAATAAAAGGGAGCAAACCAAAAAGGCCTGGCTGGGCATATCGGAGAGAGTTGTCTGTTTCATCCTGCTCAATAATAATACCCACAGGACTGGCCCTGTTATATGCATTATTTACTCCTGCAAACCAATGCCATTCCCATTTGCTTCCCGGCTTATTCATAAACTTTATACCAAGATCCAGCCGGTGCGAATCGGCCAGCTTAACGGCATTTACAGCGGAGAAAACAGGAACCAGATCAACTCCGGTAAGTGTTGGCGCGGGCATAATATACTGCCCTATGACCGGGGTAAACCTTGAACCTGAAATATACTCCCAAACCACAGAGGCTGCCCAGCGTTTATGCAAGGCATACTGCCCTACTATTGCAGCGTTGTGCCGGCGGTCATAACGGGCCGGGAAAGGGTTCCCCATATTTATCTCATCAAACTGCCTGGTGGACCTGGCCAGAGTGTAACTTAACCACCCTCTCAGCCTGCCCGTTTCCTTTCTCAGCAAAATCTCCAATCCATAGGCCTCTCCGCGGCCCTGGATCAAGCGCGGTTCAAAATCAGCGTTAAAAATCAGGTTAGTACCTTCCCTGTAACCTATAAGATTATCCATTGTTTTATAGTACGTTTCAACACTCAGGAACACATTCCGGTTGGCCATCAGTCTGTTCCAGGCAGCAGAAACCTGGTGCGAACGCTGGGGTTTTATACTTTCTGTAACCGGATACCAGATATCAGCAGGAGTTGAAATAGCTGAATTGGAAATCCGGTGCATATACTGCCCCATCCGTGAATAACTCAGCTTTAACGCCTGATCATCGTCCAGTTTATACCTGAAGGATAGCCTGGGCTCCGGTATAAAATATTTTTTATTCCGCAGCAGAGCCATAGATCCTCTGAATCCCGCATTCACCAGAATCCTTTTTGAAAGATCCCACTCCTGCTGGTAATGAACTGCCATTTCATGCGCTGTTTTTCCGGGAGAGGTACTACTCTCAAGGAAATCAGAAAAGAAGCCTGAAGAATTTATTATGTTAGGGCTTACTTCATGCCTGATCCAGTCTATACCTGCTTTTACCCTGAACTTTTCCAGTAAGGAATCTTTTTCGAAAGTAAGATGAGCCCCGTAGTCTTCAATATCTGAAAATGCTCTTAATTCATTGTCCTGAAAAACATTACGGATATCGTAGGTAAAAGCAGTGCGGACCAGGGAGAGCTTACTTTCCCAGCCGAAGGGGAGGTTCCGGTGCCACAGGAAAGACTGGCTTGAATTTCCGGATGCATAAGAAGAAATAAAGCCCCGTCCATCATCATTGGAATCAGTATATAAATCCAGTATATCTTCGCCACTATAATGACTGAGGCTGATGAAATCCCTGCCGGATGGTTTTAAGAGGAGCTTTCCGTTAAAATCATAAAAAAAATAAGGGAGTTCCTCTCCTATTCCTTTTAAAACCTGGTCGATATAGGTCCGCCTGCCACTAAGCCATAAACCTGCTTTGTCTTTCAGGATGGGCTGTTCAAGATAGATACGGGAAGCAATCAGCCCGACCTCACCCGAAAAACGGGTTCTGTCCGCAATGCTGTTATTGGAAGTGATATTCAGAACGGAGCTTAGCCGGCCGCCGAATTCAGCAGGAAATCCTCCATTAATAGCCTCCACATTTTCCAGTATATCGGAATTAAAAACTGACAGAAATCCGAAAAGGTGGCTGGTATTATAAATGGTTGCCCCATCAAGTAACACAAGATTCTGGTCTGCCGCCCCTCCTCTTACGAAAATATCAGAGCTTCCTTCCACTCCGCGCACAACCCCGGGCAGCAGTTGCAAAGTTTTAATTACATCAGCTTCGCCTCCAAACACAGGAATACCTGTTACATCTTTTTTACTGATATTAGTAGTACCAGTCCGCACAGACAGCACCTGATCATTCCCTTGTATGCGCTCCCCGAGAACAGTAACCTCGTCTAACTGCCCCATTCCCGGCAGCAACGTAAATGTAAGGGTGGTATCGTTTCGCAGGTTGACAGTTAAATCCAAAACTTTATAACCCGTAAAGGTTACCAGAACCTGCTTTTCACCCGGTTCCAGACTCAGGCCGAATTTCCCTTCCATATCTGCGGGTACCACAGTACTATCTGGCAGAAATAATATGGTGGCAAATGGAAGCAGTTCCCCGCCTGTATCTTTAACACTCCCTTCCACCCTGATTTGCTGGGCAGCTAAAAAAGAAGGAAATAACAGGAAGGCCAAACAACAAATGATAACGGAAAAAGAAATCCCTGCCGGAAAAAGCCGGAATTCAGATCTTCTCCCCGGAAAAAAATCCGGAAATTTAAAAAAGAAAGGAATACACGGTATCGGGTTTATTTTCAAAACAGAGACAGGAATACACTCATTTTGAAAGATAACGAAAAAAAGCACAAATTAATGTGAAAGCCTGTAACCTTGCATTCACAACATACGAAGCCATGCACCCTGCCCCTGATGCCTTATATTTTACCTCCATCAGGCAGCAGGATAATCTTCGTTTTTAGCCTGCACCTCTTTCAGTCTTTCAATTACATAAACCAGCACCAAAGCAAGCAGGTTAAGGCCCATGAAAAAACTTCCTGTCGGGGAGTTGAGGATCAGCCTGAAAGAAGAAACGGAAAGATTTAACTTCAGGAGCCATCCGGACATAAAATCTATTCCAAAACCAATTTTAAACCCGGCCACATAATTATAAGCATAAGAGCCGATGGCAAAGTTCAGGACCTGTAAAACCTGATTGAGCAAAGACAGGTTTAATCCTGATTTTCGGTTTTTGAACAGGATAATTCCGCAGGCAACAGAAAACAGATAAAACACAGCTGCTAAAAACACCATACCGGAACCGGTGCCGCTAAGGCCTTTTAGTCCGGGCATAATTCTTATCGCCAGACCGATCCCCAGGAAACCGCCAAAAATCTGCCAGGCAGCTAAGGCATTTACAATAACTTTGAATCTTTTCTTCATTTAATTTAATTAAAAAAAAGCCCTGCCGTGCCAGGCAGGACTCTTCACCAATCATCAACTAAACCAAAAAAATATTATTCATGCGGGTTCACATAAGCAGGATCAAGCCCGTCATCTGCCTTTCCGGGCTTATTCTTCGCCTGCAGTTCCGCAAGCCCTTTTTTACCATAAGCAAGTCTGGTGACTACCACAAAAAGTACCGGCACTACAAAAATAGCCAGGAAGGTAGCCGCAAGCATACCTCCAATTACCACCCAGCCAATCGTCTGGCGCGATACTGCCCCTGCTCCTGAGGCAAGCACCAGCGGCACAACTCCCAGTATAAATGCTGCTGAGGTCATAATGATAGGGCGCAGTCGCAGAATTACAGCTTCAATAGTTGCTTCTATCAGCTCCATGCCCCTGTCGACACGCTCTTTTGCAAACTCCACAATCAGGATGGCATTTTTAGCTGCCAGACCAATAAGCGTGATCATACCGATTTGCGCATACACATTATTGTCCAGCTTCGGCAGGAAGGTAAGCGCCAGAATAGCACCAAACATACCTAAGGGAATAGCAAAAAGGATGGAAAAAGGAACTGACCAGCTTTCATATAAGGCTGCCAGCAGGAGCAACACCAGGATAATAGACAGGGAGAAAATATATATCGTGCTGCTCCCTGCTGCCAGCTCCTCCCGGCTCAGCCCGGAAAAGTCGTAGCCATAGCCTGTTGGCAACACTTCTGCCGCCACCTCCTGCAAAGCCTGCAGTGCCTGTCCGCTACTGTAACCCGGTGCTGCCGCTCCCATTATCTCTACCGAGCGAAAAAGGTTATAGTGCGATATTACCGCTGGGTTTTCCACCACATTATAAGTTACCAATGCGCTGAGAGGAACGGACTGGCCCTGCCTGTTCATTACATAATATTGCCTGAGACTTTCTATGTCCATCCTGTAGGAAGTATCTGCCTGGGCCACTACCCTGAAATTACGGCCGTAGCGGGTAAAATCATTAATATAGCGGCTTCCCATATAGGTTGCCATGGTACCGTATATATCTGAAATTGATACACCCATTCTTTTTGCTTTTACCCTGTCAACCTCCAGGTGGTATCCTGGTGTGCGGGTATTGAAAAAGCTGTAAGCCATGGCTATTTCCGGCCGTGCATTGGCTGCGGCGAGGAACTGCCCCATTACCTGCTCCAGCTGCCTGATATCGCCGGCAGCTCTTTGCTCCAGCATAAAGCTGAAACCGCCTGAGTTACCAAGTCCGGGAATTGCCGGAGGTGCAACCACACGTATGTTAGCCTCTTTCAGGGATGCAAAACGCTGGTTAAGCGTAGCCATTACTCCCTCCAACTGCTGCTCAGGGTCTTTACGCTGCGCCCATGGCTGCAACTGCAAAAAGATTGTTCCACTGTTTGACTTAAAGGAAAAGTTAATGGCATTTAAACCTCCAATGGCTGTATAGCTTTTTATGGCCGGAATTTCCGCCATTACTTCGCCCATTTCTGCCAGTATTGCCCTTGTTCTGGTAGCAGAAGCCCCTTCCGGTAATTCAGCTGCCACAAACAAGCGGCCTTCATCTTCAGTAGGGATAAAGCCTGTTGGCTTGGTTGCAAATAAACCAACCGTTCCTGCATACAGGCAGGCCAGCAATACAAGCACCAGAGGCGTAGCCCGGATACTTTGGCGAACGCCACGGGAGTAAGAGTTTGTTGTTTTATTAAACCAGTTATTGAAATTATAGAAAAACTTATTGAGGCCTTTCGAATTTTTGTTTACCGTGGTAGGCTTTAACATAAGCGAGCAAAGTGCCGGCGTAAGGGTTAAAGCCACAAATGCTGAAATAAGCACTGAAATTGCAATAGTAATGGCAAACTGCTGGTATAAACGCCCTACAATACCCGGAATAAAACCCACAGGTATAAACACTGCGGCAAGAATAAGGGCAATGGCAATTACCGGCGCAGTAATATCCTTCATGGCTTTCCGGGTCGCATCCCTGGCCGATAAACCTTCATGGTCTATATAATGCTGCACCGCTTCCACTACCACAATGGCATCATCCACCACAATACCAATAGCCAGTACAAAACCAAAGAGCGTAAGGGTATTGATGGTAAAATCAAGCGGAATAAAGAAGATAAATGTACCTATAATGGAAACCGGAATTGCCAGAATAGGCACCAGAGTTGCCCGCCAGCTTTGCAGGAACAGGAATACCACCAAGATTACCAGTATAAGCGCCTCAATTAGTGTCTGCACCACTTCTTCAATAGATACCTGTACCACAGATACTGTTTCGAAGGAAACAATATAATCCACATCGGCAGGGAATCCTTTTTTCATTTCTTCCAGGGCTGCATATACTCCATCTGCCGTTTCCACGGCATTACTGCCGGGCGCCTGGTAAAGAAGTAAAATAGCCGAAGGGTTTCCATTGATGGTGGAGGAACGGCCATAGTCGAACTGGCCAAACTCCAGCCTTGCAACATCTCTTAAATATACTATAGAGCCGTCGGCAGGATTGGTTCTTACCACTATATCTCCAAACTGTTCCTGTGTTTGCAGGCGACCTGTAACTGTAATTGGATACTGGAAAGACTGGTCGGCACTTTGGGGGGTGGCCCCTACCGTACCGGCAGCCACCTGCAGGTTTTGCTCCTGAACAGCTCCCGTTACCTCGGTTGCACTTATGCCATACTGCGCCAGCTTATCGGGCTGCAGCCATATACGCATACTAAAATCCTGCCCCAGGGAATTAATATCACCCACCCCGTTCACACGCAAAAGAGCATCGCGTACAAAAATGTTAGTATAGTTGTCGAGGTACTTAATATCGTGGGTACCATTGGGAGAATAGATACCGATTACCATCATAATACTCGGGTTTCTCTTCCGCACGGTAACCCCCAGCCTTCTCACCTCTTCAGGCAGGCCGGGCTCAGCAATACTGGCCCTGTTTTGCACATCCAGTGTGGCAATATCAATATCAGTGCCTACCTCAAAGGTTACACTCATGTTCATTTGCCCGGTACTGGTATTAGTGGACGTGATGTAAGCCATACCGGGCGTACCGTTAATCTGGGTTTCCACCGGGGTGGCCACAGATTGCTCCACCGTTTGAGCATCGGCACCAGTATAGTTTGCCGATACTGATACTACCGGCGGAGATATATCAGGGTATTGTGTAACCGGAAGGCTGATCATGGCCAGCACCCCCACCAACACGATAACGACCGAGATCACGATGGAAGTAACCGGCCTCCTTATAAAAACATCTGAAATCATAGGTTAATATGCTATTAAGCTTTTTTTGAATGGGTCAAAAAACCCCCTTTCCCGGGGGCTACTGTCCTACATTTATTTTCGCCCCTTCACGGAGCCTCTGAATACCTTCCACCACAATTACATCGCCTTCGGAAAGGCCTTTGCGGACAACTATGTCAGCCCCGAACCTGGTACCCAGCTGAACATTTTGCTGGTGTACTGAATCGCCCTGTACGGTATATACATAATATTCGCCCAGCTGCTCGGTAACTGCTTTGTATGGGATTACCAGCTGCTCACCTATATCTTCATTCCGCACATTTACACGAACAGTCATTCCTGCCACAAGGCGGCGATTTGGGTTAGGGTAATTCAGGCGGACCTGGATGGTTCCTGTCTGGCGGTTCACAGCCCTGTCAATAGCCCCCAAGGTTCCGGGGAACGGATAAATCTCGCCATTGGCTAATTCCAGCATAAAAACAGAGTCTTTCGCTGTTGTCTGCCTGTATTTTGTAAAGCGTGGAATTTCCTGTTCATTGATTACAATATCAGCAGCAATAGGGTCGGCCGAGGAAATAGTGTTCAGCAGGGGCTGCCCCGGTGATACCTGAGTACCCACCCTTACCTGCGAAATACCAATTGTACCGCTAAAGGGGGCAGTAATAACAGAATAATTCAGGTCGGTGGTAGCACTTTGCAACTGAGCCTCTGCCGAAGCCACCTGAGAGCGGGCCGTTTGCAAGTCTGCACGGGCATAATCCACCTGCTGGCGGGCAATTGCATCCTGCTCCAGCAAACGCTCGTAGCGTTCCACATCCTGCTCCACCCGCTGCAGGTTTGCCCTTGCACTCTGCAGATTTGCCTGTGCCTGCTGCCTTGCTGCCTGATATTTACTCCTGTCAATTTCATATAGTTTCCGGCCTTTGGTTACTTCCTGGCCATCTTCCACAAAAATCTGAGTAATATATCCTCCAACCTGGGGCCGCAACTCCACCTCATTTAAAGGCACTATGGTTCCGGGGTAAGTATCTGTGCCCGTCACTTTCACCTCTTTTACAGAGTAGGTACTCACAAGTGCTGCTGCACCTCCCGGGTTTCCCTGTGGCTGCCCGCTGCCGGCATCGCCGCAGGATGAAAGCGAAAACTGGCCTGCAACAGTGGCCAGCAGCCACAAAAAGTTTCTTTTCGATAAAATATGCATGGGTATTAAATTAATTTACTTCTATGGTTCCTAAAGCTTTCTGCAGATCCAGTTTACTTTCCAGTACCTGGTATAAGGCATTATAATAATTAAGCTGAGCGGCCCTGAGGTCGGTTTCGGCCACTATCAGCTCCAGGTATGTTTTAATTCCCTCGTCGTATTGCAGCTTAATTACATTATAAACCTCACCGGCAATTTCCACATTCTGCTCAAGGGTTTGCCATTCATATAAATCGCTTTTGTATTCTGCCAGGGCAGACTGGTATTGGGTGTTTATTACATTCCTGAGCTCTTTGCTTTCCACCTCCAGGCGCTGTTCCTGAAGCTGAGCCCTCCTGAGGTTCTGGACTCTGCGGGTTCCCTGAAAAACGGGCAGGTTAACACTAAGTCCTATGGCAGATGTAGGGTAAGAGGTGCCATATAAATCCCCTAAATTATCGCCGAAATAAAGGAAGTTATAATTATAAAAGGCGGATACTGTAGGCAGAAAGCCCAAACGGTAATAACTGGTATTCAGGCTCAGCAACTGCTCCTGCGTTCGCAGGCGCTGAAATTCGATGCGGTTGTTATACTCAACTATCTGAGTAGTATCAATGGTAATCTGCTCCTGCATCCGGGAGTATTCATATTCCAGTTCCAGTTCCCTTTCCGCCGGATACCCCATCAGTTGTTTCAGATAAGCCTTGCGGGCTCCTGTTAATTCCCGTGTTCTTTTCAGGTCACTTTTGGTATTGGCAAGGGTTATACTGGCCCGCTGAAAGTCCGTTTTATCCACCAGGCCATTTTCATAGCGGCTACGGGCATCGCGGTACTGCTTTTCCAGCCGGGCGATATTCTCCTCCAGAATGCGGAGCTGTTCCTGAGTAAGCAAAACACTATAAAAAGCTTTACTCACTTCCACCACAGTATTGATCCTTGTATCTATAGTATTCTGGTCGAGTTGAAGGCGCTGTACCCCCGCAGCCCTGGCTGCAAGAAGTACATCATTGCTGTAAAGAGTCTGGCTGGCCTGCAACAACAGGTTGGAAGTATTTGGTCTTCCTATCGTTATCAGCTGATCTCCAAAAGCGGTGGTTTGTAATTTAAAATTATGCTGCGCATTAAACTGAGCTGAAACCTGGGGAAGCCACCCGGCCAGCTGAGCATTTATTTCCCTTTCACCAATGGCTTCATCTATCCTTGCCTGCTCCACAGCAGGGCGGCTTTCCAGTGCATAATCCAGACATTGCTCCAGACTAAGCGCTCCGGATGTCTGGGCTTTCAGCAAGGGCGGATAAAGAAAACACCCTGCTATTAAAAGCCACACATATTTGTTTGCGTTCATGAAAATATGAGTATTAATTTTTGAAATACTTAATAATTATCCGGTAAGCGGGATATTCCTGTGCAAAGGGAAACCTCAGCGAACTGTCATCCCGTCCCAAAGGATCTGCCGGATCTGGCCGAGTTCCTCTTCTCCTATCCTGATCTTTCCAAACTGCTTGATTCTTGCAGCTGTCCTGATATTACTATGGACCAGGATGCCTGATATTCCTGAATCCATACTCCTGAAATACCCCTGCTCTACTCCCTTTTCAGTAAACTGAAATAGTTTTTCATGAAAAGCATCATGTCCTTCTTCATGCCGGTACGTATTGTATGGGGAATGGACAAACTGCTCAAAGAAAAACAAATCGTTAGGGTTGGCGATATAATACCGGTAAAGGTTCATCCATAATTTAAAGAAGGAGTCTTTATAAGGAAGCGTGTCATTTATCCCCTCATACATTGCTTCAATCATCCTGCCGGTGGTTACCACATATAATTCCCTGATCAGCTGTTCCTTACTTTCGAAATAATGGTAAATGGTGCCTGCTGCTACTCCGGCACTTTTTGCCAGAGTACTCATGGGGCAGCCATGAAAACCATTTTCCCTTACCAACTCCAGCATACTGTCAAAAATGGCTCTTTTCTTATCTGATACAGGCTCCATTTGCTACTATGTAATTGCTCCTTAATTCCCTCTTCAATCTCACCGAATGAACATTCGGTCGGCAAAAATAGAAAAATTTATGTTCTCCGGCCAGCAGCCATTTAAAATCATTTCCGAATATTAATGGCACAACAACGATACAAGCCCTTTACAGGAGTTTCAAACGTTTGAGGTATACAAAATTATTTTTTTCGCGATCGGCAGAATCACCCCTGGCAAAATGAAAACAGTCGCCATTCATATTTTTTTCCTAAATTCGCCCTGCGTTTTAATAAAAAAGAGGCCATATGAAGGGGAAAATGCTTTACCTGATATTTGCGGTAATTGTGGGGGGACTGATCGCCTCCATTATGTGGAGCACCTTTACTCAGGAAGGGGTTCAGGACCTTAGAGGGAATTTTAAAAGGCTGGCATTTTACAGGAATGAAAATAACACCGGGCCGGTTGAGCGGATATATGCAGTATCTGTTTCAGATACTGTGTGGGGTGAAATGAAAAAATACGGGGAATTTATGCCCCATACCAAGTATGGCAATACAAAGGTGTACTTCCTGAAGGAAGAAGCACCGGGTGTGCCTGTCCTTAAACCGGGAAAAGAAAATCTGGAAGCTGAATACAGGGAGTATTGCCTTGGAAAGTACGAAAAGGATGCCATGGGGCAGGTATCTTTTATACCCAGGCCATTTAAGCTTCCTTAAGCCATTGTTTCGCTTTTTCTGCATCTTCAAGAGAAAAGCCTCTTTCCTTTACTCCGGGAAGCACCTGGCTTTCAAGAGCGGTATAAGTTTTCAACCAGTCTTTATCTGTAACCACAGCCACTTTGTCCACACTTTTAAGAAAATCCTTAACATGGGTAAAACCAAATTTTAAACTTTCCCACACAGTTTCTCCGCTTAACCCTGGCGTTTCAGGCACTTCCATATAAATATTCACATGTCCTGAAGTCTGGATTTTCTTTTTCAAAGCATCAATAACAGGTTCATATTCTGCTTCACTGATTTTTCCTTCAAAGCTCCAGCCCAGTGTATTGCTATCTCCTGTTTCAATTCTTTTTATCATGATTTTTAGTTTTAAATGATCTGTTCCCTTTTCCAACTGCCTGACTTCCTAATGGTTTGAATGGTAACCATTTATTATTCAGTTGTTTCAGCTGTTCTCATTTCAGAGTCCTGAAAAAGCCCTGCCCGGGTGTAAGGCGCTCAGAGGCGGAGGAAACAAGGGCAGGCATTCAACTCCTGAGGGCAGGAGAAATCCCGGATGAATAAAATAATCTACCACCTGGCCTTTATAATAAAAATCTTTGCTTGACAGGGTAACCTTCATTTCCTTTGCAGGGTTTAAAAGTTCAAACACCGGCTAAAGCAGAAGCCATTTTTAATCTTTCAACACAACCTATGAACATAGAGATAATTTCCGGCAGCCCCAGAAAAGGGAGCATCACCCACAGAGTTGCTTTATTTTTACACCACCACCTGAGCGAAAAAACTTCCCATAAAGTGGGACTGACAGATGTAAGGGAGTATCCGCTCGGTCCGATTCAGGAAGTATACTCCTCCGTGGAAAAAGCTCCGGACCCGTACAAACCCCTTGCCGAAAAAATGTTTGCTGCGGATGCTTTTCTAATTGTAACCCCTGAATATAATGGAAGCTACTCCCCTGCCATGAAAAATATATTTGATCATTTCCCCAAGCAGATACATAAAGCATTTGGAATAGTAACAGCCTCCGACGGTGCTATGGGTGGCATGCGGGCAAGCCAGCAGATGCAGCTGCTCGTAAATGCACTTTTTGGAATTTGTTCCCCCTATATGCTGGTGACGCCAGGGGTGACGAAAAAATTTGACTCCTCCGGAAAACTGCTGGATGAAGCCTTCCAAAGCAATATTGACACCTTTGTACATGAATTCCTCTGGCTGGCAGAGCGGGTAACACAAAAATAAAAATATGGAAAAAGTGAAAATTGCTGTTGCAGGAATAGGCGGAGTTGGCGGCTATTTTGGAGGCAAACTGGCCGCCCGTTATGCAGGTTCCGGCGAGGTAGCTGTTTATTTTATTGCAAGAGGGGAAAATGAAAAAGCAATAAGGGAAAATGGCCTTTATGTGGAAAGCACAAAAGGCAATTTTTCCGCACGTCCGGAAAAAGTAACCAGCCATCCTGCTGAAGCAGGTAAAATGGATCTTATTCTTTGCTGTACAAAAGGCTACGATCTGGAGGAAATGATGGTACAATTAAAGCCATGCATCCACCCGGGTACTGTAATCCTGCCTGTTTTGAACGGAGTGGACTCCCGGGAAAAGATTAAAAAAGTGCTGCCCGAAAATGAAATTTGGGAAGGCTGCGCCTACATTGTATCCCGACTCGCTGCCCCCGGATTTATTAAGGAAACAGGCAATATTACTATTATTGATTTTGGAGCCAGGGAAGGAACAAGGGAGAAGCTCACCCTCTTCAGGAATATATTTAACAGGGCAGGTTTTGAGGCTCGCCTGGCAGAAAATGTGCTTGATACTATCTGGGAAAAATATACCTTCATAGCTACCGTAGCCACCCTAACCTCTTACCTCGATACTTCAGTGGGAAACCTCCTTGACAAGGAGGAGAACAAAAATCTTTTACTCAGCCTGTTCAGGGAACTGCTGGCAGTGGCAAAAGCCCATGGAGTAAAGCTTCCGGAAAATATCGTGCAAAAAAATCTGGATATTATGGCCTCTCTCCCTTATGAAACCACAGCTTCCATGCATACCGATTACCTGAACGGGAAGCCAACAGAAGTCGAATCAATTACAGGTTATGTGGTAAGACTGGGCAGAAAGCTCGGGGTTCCCACGCCTGTATATGAAAAAATTTATGCAGCGCTGCTTCAAAAATCTGCTAATGCGGCTTCCTAAAAATGGTCACATTTACTTTTTAAATCTGTAATGCTCAATGGGCAATTCTTTAAAAAACGAACCGGAATTAACCGGCACAAGCCTTTGGCTGATGACCATTGGTGCAGGCCTTGTGGTGGCCAATAATTATTATAACCAGCCCCTGCTGGCCGATATTGCCAAAACCTTCCGGGTAACGGAAGCAAAGGCAGGTACAATTTCTGTTCTTACTCAGGCCGGCTACGCCACGGGGCTGCTCTTTATTATTCCACTGGGTGATATGCTCAGGCGAAAAAGGCTTATCCTGGTGGATTTTGGGCTGATTATTGCCTCTTTACTCCTTGCTGCACTTTCGACTAATATTTACACCCTCATGGCAGCCAGCTTCCTGATAGGGGCCACTTCGGTAGTACCGCAACTTTTTATACCTATGGCCGCCCAGCTGGCTAAACCTACCGAACGGGGCAAAGCGGTAGGTACTGTAATGAGCGGATTGTTGATTGGTATTCTTCTTTCGCGCACCATAAGTGGCTTTGTGGGAGGCCAGCTCGGCTGGAGAGCAATGTTTTTTATAGCTTCCGGTTTAATGGTTGTCTTCTGGATTGCAATATTCTTCCTGCTTCCTGACTTACATCCCGATTATAAAGGTTCTTACAAAAACCTGATGAAATCGCTGGTTTCTCTGGCAAAAACAGAACCTTTGCTCCGCTTAGCTTCTGTAAGAGGCGCCTTAACATTTGCCTGCTTCGGCGGATTCTGGACCACTTTAATATTTCTGCTTGAGGAACCCCCTTTTAATTCCGGCAGCGAAATAGCCGGTGCTTTTGGCTTAATCGGGGCCGGAGGTGCTTTAATGGCATCGGTTATGGGGCGGGTTGCAGACAAGGTTGATACCAAACATATTGTAACAGGAACAACCCTTATGATCATTCTTTCTTATGTGGTTTTCGGCGCATACAGCAATAGCTTTACCGGACTTGTTGTCGGGGTTATTTTACTTGACCTGGGTTTACAGGCTACACATATAGCAAACCAGACGATGGTTTTCAGCCTGAATCCTCAGGCACGAAACCGCCTGAATACTGTTTATATGTTCACCTACTTCATAGGAGGTGCCACAGGTACTTTCCTGGCAAGCCAGGCCTGGCAGATCTGGAAATGGGATGGCGTGGTTGCAGTAGGCCTCATCTGCTCCTCCCTTTCTTTAATTATTCACCTTATTTTCTCCGGGCGCAGCAAAAAAGGCGAAGGAATAAACACCATTCCGGAAAAGAACAACTCTGTGGCTGATTGATCAGTATAGAGAAGTAGCGAAAATTTAAAATTGAATATATATGATACTTATAACAGGAGCAACCGGAAATCTTGGCAAATCAGCCATTGATTTTCTGCTTAAAGAAGTCCAGCCTGAACAGGTGGCGGCACTGGTAAGAGATCCGAAAAAAGCAGAGGCACTGCAATCGAGAGAGGTGCAGCTCCGGCAGGGCGATTATGAAGATTACGATTCCCTGCTGAAAGCCTTCAAAGGTGTTAAAAAATTACTCTTTATTTCAACTTCCGTAACCGGCGAAGACCGGAACCGGCAACATTCCAATGTGGTAAAAGCAGCAAAGGAAGCAGGTGTACAGCATGTGTATTATACCAGTATAGTAAATCCTTCGCCTGATGCCACCTTCGGCGCAACGCCGGGGCATTTCTTTACGGAGGAGCAGATTAAAAAATCCGGCATGACTTACACCTTCTTCCGGAATAACCTTTACATGGACCTTATTCCCATGCTTACCGCTAATGCTGCGGAAACGGGCGAACTTTATTTTGCGGCAGGGGAACAGCGTGCAGGCTTCGTACTAAGAGAAGATATTGCTGAAGGTATTGTAAGAACAATGCTGAGCGAAGAAGGAAAAAACCAGGAATTCACTATATCATCCCCGCAGCCTTACAGTTTTTACGATGTGGGTGTTGCACTTAGCAAAGCAGCAGGCAAGCCGGTAAAGTATATCCCTATTCCAACCCAAAGCATGGAAGAGGGCATGAAAGGAGCAGGCGTTCCGGCCCCTGTTATAGAAATAACTGTTAACATGGCCGATGCACTTCAAAAAGGTGAATTTGATCATACTGATTCAACCTTAGCCAGACTGCTGGACAGGGAACCGGTAGACCTTGAAACATTTATTAAGCAGCTTTATTCTATGTAAGCCGCCGGCTTGTGGTTTAAACTATTTCATATTTTCAGTATCTTTTGCAGTAATTCCCGGTCCGCAGAAAAAAGGGCCGGAATTTATACTGCAAAAGATATTTTTTTATGAAAAACACTATAGGAAGAATTGTTCTCCTGGTACACAATTACGACGAGGCGGCGAAATTTTATGAAGAAGCCCTTGGGTTTCAAAAAATCTTCGATTCCACCTCCGAAAATGGCCGCCGGTATCTTCACATGGCTCCCTCCAAAGCTGAATCTGCAGGAATATGGCTGCTAAAAGCGGAAACAGAAGAGCAGAAGAACGCAACAGGGAAACAAACGCAGGGCTCTCCTGTTTTTGTGCTTTATACAGACAGTTTTAATGAGATGCACCGGAAACTTGTGCAGCATAAAGTCAATATCACAAAAGAGCCGCAGGAAAGTCAGGACTCACGGTTTTTACATTTCCAGGATCTTTATGGAAATGAGATTATACTTGTTGAGCTTAAAAAGTAAATCTGTTTTTTACCTGAAACTTTAATATGAAAGCATTACTTCTTATCGATATTCAAAATGATTTTTTACCCGGAGGAAATCTGGCTGTGCCAGAAGGCGATGCTGTTATACCCATTGCAAATAAACTGCAGGACAAATTTGATCTTGTAGTGGCAACTCAGGACTGGCACCCCTCCGGCCACCAGAGCTTTGCCTCTCAACACCCGGGGGGGAAACCATTCGACCTGATTGATCTGCACGGGCTGGAGCAGGTATTATGGCCCGACCACTGCATACAAGGTTCTGCCGGAGCGGAATTTTCTCCCGGGCTGAACATGGATAAGGTGGAAGCCATCTTCCGTAAAGGAACTAACCCTCAAATTGACAGCTACAGCGGGTTTTATGATAATGGACACCGCAAAAGCACAGGCCTTACCGATTATCTGAAAGGCCGTGGAGTAAGAGAGGTATATCTTGCGGGCTTAGCTGCTGATTTCTGCGTTTTCTTTTCCGCCAAAGATGCCCTGCAGGAGGGATTTGAAACTTATCTGATAGAAGATGCCACCAGGGCTATCAGCGGGGAAGGTTTTGAAAAAGCAAAGAAGGAACTGACAGATAAAGGAGGTAAAATAATCAGTTCATTTTAATCCACTTCCTCAAACCTGCCTCATTCATTTAGAAAGGAACCGTATGGAAAATTTTAATCACCCCAAAAATCACCTCCGGAGGTTCCTCATCCTCTAATGATAGGTTTATTCTAATCAATCTCTTATTTTTGCCGCTGTTTTTAACTTAAAATAAAGCTGCCGTGAATAAATGTGTTTTCCTGGACCGGGATGGGGTTATCAATAAAGATTATGTAGACTATGTGTATTCTGAGGAGAAACTGGAAATTCTGCCCGGCGTGCCCGAAGCCTTAAATTCTTTAAAAGAAGCCGGATATGTACTGGTGGTGGTAACAAACCAGTCCGGAATTGCAAAAGGAGTTTATACAAAAGAGCAGATGCATGAGACCCACCGTTTAATTCAGGAAGTATGCAATCATGCAATTGATCATTTTTACTTTGCCCCCTGGCACCCTAAATACCACGAAAGCCTTACACGCAAGCCTGATTCACTGATGTTTGAAAAAGCTATTGCCAAATTTAAGGTAGATACATCCATTTCGTGGATGGTAGGCGATAAGCCTACGGACCTGGTTCCGGCAAAAAAACTTGGCATCAGGACCATCCAGGTTGAAAATGCCGACAGCCCTCTGGCTGATTTTAAGGTTAAGAACCTGCCTGAAGCAGTAAAAATAATTTTGGGTTAAGCGTATAAGCTCAAACACCAGCATTTTAATTTGTGCTTAAAAAAACTCCCTGCTTCCGGTATAAAGCAGGGAGTTTTTATTTTGATCTGTTTTTCCCACTGATTGTGATAGCTGCTTTTACAGCTAAGGCCGGCAGGATAAAAAAAAGTTATTTATCAGCCTGAGCGCCTGCCTTTACCCAGCCTGCCACTGTTACAGTTCTTTTGGCCTGGTGAATAACTGCATCTTTTACATTGTCTTTTATATTACCTTCCTGGTCCACAGTTGTACTGGTACCATAGGGGTTACCGCCGGCACTGTATAAAATAGGATCAGTATAGCCTGGTGCTGCCACAATGGCTCCCCAGTGGAACATTGTTTTATACAGTCCCTGGATGGTAGCTTCCTGCCCTCCATGCGGGTTCATGGCACTCGTCATGGCACTAACTACTTTATTGGCCAGTTTCCCCTGGAACCAGAGCCCCCCTGTGGTATCGAAAAATTGCTGTACCTGCGAAGGCACATTGCCATAGCGTGTAGGCACACTAAATATATAAGAATCTGCCCATTCCAGGTCGTCCAGTGAGGCAACGGGCACATCTTTAGCAGCTTCCACATGTTTTTTCCATGCAGGATTGGCATCGATGGCTTCCTGTGGAGCTATTTCTTTGATCTTTACTAATCTTACATCAGCCCCTGCTGCTTTTGCTCCTTCAGCTGCCCATTGGGCCATCTGGTAGTTGGCGCCTGTTGAACTGTAATAAATGACTGCAAGTTTTACTGTTGCCATAGCTTAAAAAAATTAACGTTTTATAAAAAGATTACTATAAACCTAATCTTTAAAATCCGACATTGTTTTACAGAGCTGTAAAAACAATGTTTAACTATTGATTATTCATTTCATCCTCCGCTTCCCTTTATAGAAATGCCGGTTCTTATTGTATTCCAGCATGTTATTTTTTTTCGTAATTCACAATCAGGCAGCTGTATTCCTTTATTATTCAGTTTCTTTTTATTTTCCGCCCCCCTGCAACAGCTTCCAAAATTTAATTGAGGTATAAGAAAGACAACAACGGCAGAGCTGGAAACATTAATGACTATACTTAAAGGTAAATTATAGTTACAAAAGCCGTTATATTATTATCCATTAAACAAGGCTACTCATTGCTTCACTGTCAAATCGAAAATTCAAGGGTTTCATGCGCCTGCTCCCTGTGGCTGATATTATATTTAAAATATATTTTTTATAACTACAGCCTTTACCTGGCTACTTTCGTATATTTAAGGAACCGTTGTTCAGAAGTTTGTGATTAACCGGGAATCGTTTTGTGCATTTTGTTTAATAAGAGCAAACGTTATCGTTTTCCGGTAAACTTAATGCATGATCTTATATTTCCGGTTTAGCCTGTAAAATGGCAGCCATAGCTTTATTCCAAAGGTATTTTAATGTCAACAGCATTAATATTATTGTCAGGGTTATTATGTTGACCTCTTCACCAAAAGCAGGCAACAGGATTCCTTTTATACATATTCAGGAAATAATTATTACCACCAAAATAATAAAAAGGGATGCAGTTAGCAATTTACAGGCAGGAGCTCAATAAGCTTACTGATTATTACCTATCTATTCTCAGCCTTGTTTCGGATAAGGAATGGAACTTTAAACCTTCTGAAAAAAAATGGTCTAAAAAAGAAATACTGGGCCATTTAATCGATTCGGCTCACATTAACTA
Organism: Cesiribacteraceae bacterium YIM B00369; assembly: GCA_017948555.1. Taxonomy (GTDB): domain Bacteria; phylum Bacteroidota; class Bacteroidia; order Cytophagales; family Cyclobacteriaceae; genus Nafulsella. The sequence continues at coordinate 21,920 of JAFMYY010000040.1, forward strand.
CGACCGCTTTGTACAGGTCCAGCTAAAAGATAAACCGGTCTTTTCCCCCTACGACCAAAATGAGTGGGTCCGTGTTCAGGGTTACCATACCCAGCCTAACAGAGAACTGGTGCTTACCTGGGAAAGAATGAATAAGCGGATTTCATGTCTTTTATCGAATATGCCGGTTGAAAATCTGGAAAAGATTGTGCAGTTTCCTGATAAGGAGCAAACCTTTGCGGATCTCCTGGAAGATTACCTGGAGCACCAGCGCCACCACCTTAACCAGATATCCGGGTAAAGGACCTGCCGATTAAAAAAAGCTCTTAAAACCAAAAGCAGCAGGCGATTTTAAACCGCCTGCTGCTTTTGACTTCTTTAAATAATATTTTTGAACCATAATTCCGTTGGCTGCTTTGAATTTATGGTTCTGCTATTTTTTTGGCAAATCGTAAATAAGCAGATTCGTCCTTGATTTTAAGTCCAGGGAAGAGCCAAGAGGCTCTGCCGCAGATAATCTGGCATTAACTGCTTCATTCTGCTTAACACTTGCTGTAACTCCGGTTATTTCCTGAATTGCCCGTGCAAGCAATGGTTCCTGTACCTCACCCAGCGGCCTTAAAGGAAGCATTTTAAATTCTTCCAGCAAAGCATCGGGACTGAAACCATTTTCATAATCGGAAAATCCCAGGCTGTTGTACACCTGCAACACAATGGGCAAAATACCATAAGTGTTTTCAGGGTTTTCCTCATCATCAACAGGAACAGAACCTACATTTTTACCTACCGTCTTTTCACCAATCAGGTAAACATCCATATAAGGTTTTAAGCCATTGATTAAAAGTTCACTTGCCGATGCCGTTCCTGAACCAACAATTACATACAGTTTTCCGGAGGCCAGATTATTACCAATATTAGCTGCCAGTTCCTTAAAACGGCCTCTGAGGATAGCATCACCATCCGCTCTGCCTTCCAGATATTTCTGGTATCGGGAATTCCACCTGTTTTCATAATAAATTTTAGATCCATCCACCCCTTTGCCAATTAAGCTCCCCAGGGTAGTCGCTGATGAAATGGCCCCGCCACTGTTGTAACGAAGGTCCAGCACAAGTTCATTTACTCCCTTACTTTTAAAATCAGCAAAAATCTTTTCCATTTCCCCGTCATATTCATTTCCGTTTGTACCCGGAGAGAAGAAGTTATATACATAATAGCCTATTTTGCTGTTCCCGACCGTCAGGACTGTATCAAGGTGGCTTGGGTTTTCTGCCAGTTCCACCACACTTAAATACAGATCAGCTTGCTGCACATATGTACCCGTTTCCTGATTATAGCGGCGGTAAGAAATTGTATGGCCGGAAGCTGTCTGCTCAATCAGATTTTTATAATTCGAAATATTCAATTTAGTGCCATTCACAGCACTGATTACATCGCCCCGTTTTACGCCGGCCCTTGCTGCCGGAGAGTTATGCTTGGTATACAGCACCATTGCAACCACTCCATCTTCAGAACCACTCTCTCTGGACAGCATATATTCATATCCGGCCTCCTGGTTAACTCCATTCAGCGAATTGATCAGTTTTTTATAATCAGGAACAAGTCTCGAAAAACGATCGCCGCTGTTTTGGAGACTTTTAAAAAAGGCGGAAGGATTAAGATTTTTATCAGGATCCTGAGGAAGCTGATCACTCCAGTAATAAAGGTCGCCCATTACGGAATAAATCCAGTCATTAACAGCAGCATAAGAATTTTCTTCGCTGCCTTCACCAAAATTATCCACTTCTTCTCCCGCCAAAGCCGGTTTTGCCTCAGGGCTTATTAACTCCTCATCCTGGCAGGCTACAGTAAAGCCCAGCACCAACAATAAAACAATTTTATATGGTATCTTTTTTAATCCGTTAATCATAAAATATCATTATAATATTAATACAGAAAGTCACCCCGAACAGAACATTGGTCAGGGAGGCAGCATTTTTCCCCATATTATATACGGTTCTGCCTTTGCCCTTTCATCTTAACAGCAGTTCCTGTTTTATAATTCAAACCAGACACACAAATAAGTTTATTACATTGATTTACAGCATATTACATCATCCGTTTTTAAACTTCCGGCTTAGCTCTCCGTAAGATTGTAAAAAGATTTGTAAATTTTAAAATAAGATACCATGGATAATAAAGATATAAACACTAAAAGAGACAGAGGAACAATAAGCAGAAACACCAGCTCCACGGGAGCAGAACAAAGATATAACACTGACACTGAAAATAAAGGCAGCAATACTGCTGATGAACACAGGGCAGAGCTCAATGGCAGGGAAGGAAAATTTGAGACTGAAAGAACAAGACCTACAGGAGAAACCAGTGCCCTGCCGGGAGCGGAGGAAAAAGAACCAGGAACAGCTGCCGCAGGAGCAGGTCTGGGAGGCAACAAAGGAACAGGTACCAGCAGCAAAAAAAATCTTGACTAACAGATAATCAGCAGGAAAACCAATATAAATCCGGCAGCATTGCGCTGCCGGATTTATATTATTAACTCACCTCTATTATCCGGATAAAGGTAAGCTGATAATTTTTTAACTCTGGCAAAAGCACTTCAGAGACAGCGTCCAGAAAAGTGTGTAAATGAAAATTCAGGCTC
>JAFMYY010000041.1 GCA_017948555.1 Cesiribacteraceae bacterium YIM B00369
TTGTCCCGAACTTTCATTTACACAGTTTTATAAACGCTGCCGCCTGAAACAGAAAAAGGCTATACCCCCTGAATTAAAAGGATTGGTATAGCCTTTTATTTATAACTAAACTTTAACAAAAGGTCCGGTAAAATGTATGGAACAACTTTACCGGTTTGTAAATTTTTCTTTGTTTATAATTCATGGCTAATCCCCTGATTTGTCAGAAGCTTTCCAACGCCATTGTTATGGAAAAAGACCAGGTGTTTATTTTCAAACTCCGGTGGCTGGTTTAGCCTCAGTCTTTTTTTCTGATTCCCACCATTTTAAAGGCAGTTCAATGTCTTTTACCGAATTTACTATTTTGTCGGGTTTAAAAGCGAATTTTTTCAGGTCTTCTTTTTTTGCTACTCCCGAGAGTACAAGAATGGTTTTGTAACCCATTTGCACACCACCCTGTATGTCGGTGGACATGGTGTCGCCTATAACAGTGGTTTCAGCTGTTTCAAGGCCAAGATATTTGCGGGCAGAGCGCATCATTACAGGACTTGGCTTGCCTACTTCAAAAGCTTTTATTCCTGTTGCCTCCTCAATCATGGCTGTAGTGGCTGCTATGCCCAGGTTATTCCATCCTCTTTTTTTAGGAGAAGGATCGCGGTTGGTAGTTATAAATTTAGCGCCTTCCAGAATCATATCCACCGCCCGTTGTACCATTTCAAGGGTAAAATTGCGTCCTTCGCCCAATACCACAAAGTCAGGATCGGTTTCCACCATAGTTAAACCGTTTTCGTGAAGGCTTGTAAGCAGTCCGCCTTCACCTAATACATATACGGTTCCATTTGGTTCCTGGCCCGCCAGAAACCTGCCGGTGGCCATTGCGCTGGTGTAAACATGCTGTTCGCTTACGGTAATCCCAAGTTTTTTTAATTTTCTTACTACTTCCAGCGGAGTTCTCTGGCTGTTATTCGTCATAAAGCTGAAAGGAACATCCATTTTCACAAGCTTGCTTATGAAATCATCTGCCCCGGGAATAAGGTTGTCGCCTCCGTAAATAACCCCATCCATATCTATTAATAAGCCTTGTGCCATTTTTTTATCCGTGTAAGTGTTGAAAAATTGTAACTGCAAAAATATAATCCTGCTTCAAAAATACCAATAAATAAGATGATAACCCTTTGTTTGACATTTACAGTTTTGTTAAGGATCCCATTCTCTATAAAAAAAGTCGCCGGGATAAATGAGTATTTTAAGCATGTAGTTAACAAAACAGGTAATAAATCAAAAGCAAGCAGCATCCTTTTTATAACGAATCATCCGGCTAAGAGTCTTTTGCTGAATAAGTTGATATTATTAATAATCGTTGTAAAGATGGAAAGAAAAAAATCTGTTGCGGTTTTTGCCGCGGAGCTGCAGAAAGCCCGGGACAGTAAGATGGCAAAATTAGTTTTCCTTAATATCCGGAAAATGATCCCTGATTACCTTTTCTGCCGCATGAAAACCACCCATACCATGTACACCTCCGCCGGGTGGTGTAGAGGCAGAACATATATAAATGTCGGGATTGGGGGTGGAGTAAGGAGAAAGTCGTGTTACCGGCCGGGTGAACATCTGGCTTAAATCCTGCCGGCCGCCATTCACATCCCCACCTACCAGGTTAGAGTCGAAGGCTTCCATCTGGGAGGTGTTATGGGTGGACCGGGCTAAGATGCAGTCTTTAAAACCGGGGGCAGCTTTTTCTATCTGGTTCTCCATTTCCTCCGTCATATCCAAATTACTTCCATGAGGCACATGGCAGTACGCCCATGCTGTGTGTTTTCCGTCGGGTGCCCGGCTGGCATCGAAAGGGGTATGCTGGGCCAGCAGCACGTATGGCTCTTTTACTATTCCGTTGTGCTTAATTACTTTTTCAGAAAGTTCAATTTCCCTTCTGCTAAATCCGAAATGAATTGTGCCGGCTTTTCTGCACACTTCGTTTTTAAAAGGAATAGGTTCATTGAGTGCCCAGTCCATTTTAAATATACCTGCACCATATTTGTATTTTTCCATCCGCTTCCGGTAAAGCCAGGGGAAATTTGTGCCTTCAATTGCCAGCAGCTGTTTAGGTGTAAGGTCAAAAATATACGAAGATGCCTTAGGAAGCTCATTGATATTTTTTACCGGAAAATCCAGGGTTATATTTCCTCCAAGAGATTTATAATAGCTGATAAGTGCATCGATAATTTTTACAGCTCCGGATTTAGGGAAGGGCCAGCCAAGCTTATGGGCTATCGTTACCAGTACCAAACCAAAAGAAGCGGAGGCCGGGGTAGTGAGGGGAAGAGTGGAGTGGGCTGCTGCCCCGTAAAAAAACAGCTTTGTTTTTTCCTCTTTAAAATAAAGATCCACAAGGTCTTTTGCAGGCAGGAGCGCTTTTAGTCCAAAAGATGCAAACTGCAGCGGATTTGAGGGTATGCCCAGGGGGCCGAGTAAATCTTCATGTATGTGAGGCCATTGCGATAAAAGCTCACCAAACAGCGCTTTGTAAGCTTTTTCATCGCTGCCCATTTGTGCAGCAGTTTTTTCAATGTCAGTATAAGCCCCAATGGCTGTACCGTCTGAAAACGGATGTGCAAAAGCTACTTCAGGGTAAATCCACTCCAGGCCATGCTCATGCAACGGCAGTGTTTTAAAAAAAGGTGAATCCACTCCTAATGGATGGATGGCAGAACCAACATCGTGCCGGAAGCCAGGCAGTGTTAATTCCTGTGTGCGTGTTGCCCCTCCGGGTGTTCCGGCAGCTTCCACCACCAGGGTAGATAAACCCTTTTGCTGCAGGCGGATAGCCGCTGCCAGTCCGTTCTGCCCGCTTCCAATAATTATTGCATCATAATGTTCTTTCATCAGGGTAGTTCATTTAGGTCCAACTGGTCCAGATATTCCTGGAAGGTGATTTTACCAAAGGCGGGTGCAACCATATCATGGGTGGTAACATAATTAAAATAGTTTATGTTATCGGCAAGGCTTTTCGTAACTAAAGAAATAGGAACCAGGCCGGCTCTGATCAGGGCTACAGGGAAATGTATTATGCGGGCATTGGTTTTTTTCCGGATCATTTCGGCCATTTCATTCCGCGAATGGGTTAGTGGTCCCCCCACCTCCAGGTACTGCGGCCCCTGATAAAGATTATCCAGAACAATCTCTGCCAGATCGCGGGGGTGGATGGAATTTGTGCGGGCGGTTCCTGATCCTGCCACAGGAATAAAACCTCTTTTTCCGATAATCAAGAGATCATGAAGGCCTGTATAAAAACCAACAGGTTTGATAATGGTGAAACCGACGGGCAGTTGTTCCACCAGGTTCTGGATTTTTTTATGGACCTTGGCTATTTTCAAATGGAAAGCAGTATCGCTTCCCATAATGGAGGTGTAAATAAAACGCTTTACACCACTTTTTTTTACCTGCTGAAGAATATTCTTATTCCCCAGAAAATCGATTTCGTCATAGTCGGAAAGCCGTGGTTTAAAAAGGCTTACGCTTTTTCCTAATGCGGAAAAGACGATATCCACATCATTACATAAATTTTCCAGTTGCTCAGGATAACGAATGTCAGCTACAAAAACATCATCTGTATACGGCTTTACCTTCTCTTTTGCTTTAGATGAGTGTACTAATGCCCTTCCGGGTATATTCCTGCTTTTAAGTAATTTTAAAACTTCAAATCCCAAAGCGCCGGATGCTCCGGCTACCAAAACTTTGCCCATGAATAATAAAATTTTCATTTATTTCTCATTGGACGTAATTATCAATGTATATGTTTAATTTAGTTTTAAATAAATTAAACGGGAGGCAGGTTATTCTACTCCTCATGCTGCACAGTATTTTCTATTCCTTTAGTAAAAGCTTCGATAAACGCATTTTTAAGCACATTTATAATGGTCTTCCAGACATCTGTTTCCGGCTGATTAACATTTCCTTTTATTGGAACCTGGGTGGCTATTTCATCTCTTGGCTGGTTTTCGACTCCTTCCGAAACCAGGCCAACAATGGCTTCCCATACTCCTTTAAAAAAGCCTCCTTCTTTTTTATCTTTTTCCCAGTTCAGTACCTTCAGGTCAGCAAAAAAGGGTTTTACATATCCTGTTAACCGGCCGTCAATCAGCTTTACCTCACTAAAAAGTTCAAACCGGCCTCTCTCCACATCAAAGCTGCCGTAAGCTTCTAAAAAGTCATTCAGGCTGGTCATATCCACAGCTGTCAGCTTAAAATCCATATCAAAGTCCGGAATCTCCTTCATTACATTAGCCTCCACTGTTACATTCAGCTCACCGCCGCCAATAGTAGTTCCGTTTGCTTTGATGGTGGAAGGAAGGTCTTCTCCTGAATTTTCGGTATTGGAAAGATTCAGGGCAACCAGCTGCAAATTATCCATGTGAATATCTACCGCCGGACTGGAGGTATAGTCTAAGTAAGCTATTCTCCCATTGGTTATTTCAAAGCGGTTAACAGTAAGCGGCATCAGGTCCTGCAGTGTTTTGGTCCAGTGTTCTTTTTCTTCCACCACAGTGGTGGAGTCCTGGTCCTGAGCAGAATTTCCGGCTACAAAGTTTAAACGCGGATTGAACAGGTATACTTCTCCTGCAATTGCGCCTTTAAACAACGCCTTCCATTCCACCGACAGGTCTATCTGATCTATTTCAAGGAGGGGTGCTTTTTGCTCCTCTTCTCCCTCTGTTCTGAGGATCAGATTTTCAATTACATAGGCTCCTCTGTAAAGATGAAGGTCAATATCTTCCACATGCCCTGTGTATCCCGGCATTTCTGCCAGTGTTTTATTTACGTAATTTTTAATAATATGTGGGAGCGCAATTCTTACAACTACCAGAAGAAGAACTATTGCTGATATAATTTTATATGATCTTTTCATATATTTAAAATTGAATAAGGATGGTCCATATACGGATTTGGGGTTCAAAGTATCCGGAAACAGATCTGTTTTTTTGCATGAAGGATTTCAGGGCAGGACAATAGACGGGAGGAATACAAACATTTTGTTAATGAACTTTTTAAAGATTAAGAAGAAAAAAAGAACCGGAGCTGAAAAAAATAAGCAAATAGTATGGTGCGTATAGAAAGAGAAAAAAACGGAAGCCTGATTATGACCTTTGTTAGTGATCAGCTGACAAAAGAAGATTATTTTAAAATTCTGCCGGCTTTACAACACACGGTTAATGACTTTGAGGAGGTCCGCTGGTATTTTGAAATCCGCGACTTCAGTGGCTGGGAGCCTTTGGCAGCGCTGCAGGAATTAAGGTTTGATGTGGACCGTGCAGAAAAAATTTTGAGGGTGGCTATAACGGGTCCGGAAAAATGGCAGGAGTGGCTTACAAAATCCATGTCGCTGTTACCTTTTGCAAATGTTCGCTGTTTCGGTTTAACAGAAAAGGAGCAGGCCCTCATGTGGATCAGGGACTGAATTCTCAGCCTGCGCAACTTACTGACAGGGCAGTGCCGGTTTATATAACTACAGATTATTTTACCAGCCCCTGAGTTTTTCCAACTTTTGACCTTTATGCACTGAAGGCGGCTGAAAAGGCCTTATATTTGCGAAAAAAAATTCTTTTCCTGTGTACAAATCCATCGTTAAACCATACCTGTTCCGCCTGCAGCCGGAGGAGGCCCATCATTTAACTTTTAACTCTTTGAAGAAGATGCTTAAGCTGCCCGGAGGGGCCGCTGTTGCAAGTAAGTTATATGCTGTTGAAGATCCGCGGCTGGAGCGGGAGCTGTTTGGTCTTAAATTTAAAAACCCTGTAGGGCTGGCCGCCGGCCTTGATAAGGATGCCCGCCTGGTGGATGAGCTGGCAGCCTTCGGTTTTGGCTTTATTGAAATAGGTACCTTAACTCCCCGTCCGCAGGCAGGTAATCCACAGCCCCGCCTTTTTCGCCTGCCAAAGGACGAAAGCCTGATTAACAGGATGGGGTTTAATAATGAAGGGGTGGAAGCAGCTGTGGAAAGGCTGCGCAGGAGCAAACGACAGGTAATTATTGGCGGGAACATAGGTAAAAACAAAGATACTCCCAACGAGGAGGCGGAGCAGGATTATCTTCTTGGCTTTGAAGCTCTTTTTGAGGTGGTTGATTATTTTGTGGTGAATGTAAGCTCACCAAATACCCCCAATTTGCGGGCTCTGCAGGATAAAGAACCGCTTAAAAAACTACTTAACAGCCTGCAGGAACGAAATGCCGGTAAAAAAGCCCCCAAGCCAATCCTGCTTAAAATTGCTCCGGATCTGACCGAATCGCAGCTTGATGATATTATTGAACTGGTGGCAGAAACAGGGATTGCGGGTATTATTGCAACTAATACTACCATTAGCCGCGAAGGATTGCTGACTGAGCCCGGAACAGTCGAAAAAATAGGCGCAGGTGGTTTAAGCGGTAAAATCCTTCGCCGGCGCTCGACTGAAGTTATCCGTTACCTGCATAGCCACTCAGGAGGGAGTTTTCCTATAATAGGAGTAGGAGGTATAAATTCTCCCGAATCGGCACTGGAAAAGCTGGAGGCAGGCGCCTCACTTATACAGCTTTATACAGGCTTTATTTATGAGGGGCCCGGCCTGGTAAAAGCTATCAATAAGGCCCTTCTGGAAATGGAATTAAAATAAGGAAAACATAAAATGCTAATGTGCTAAAGCATTGGCTTTTACGATTCTACATTAATTTTCTGATGTGGAAAATGTAGTGCTTTTGCACCGGTATTTTCATGAGATTTTAATTACATTTGTTGTTCTGCAAGAATACATCTATGGCTAAGAATACCTACAAAACCAATACGGTAAAACCGAAGGAGAAGGAAAACACCACAAAGGGGAAAGAAAAACCGGCAAGGAAAAGGATTCGTCTGAAGCTGAGGTTTGATTTTCTTAAAGACCGGAGACTTCAGCTGGCTTTTGGTTTCTTTTTAATTATTGCTTCCCTGTACCTTTTTACCTCATTCTTTTCTTACCTGTTTACCGGCCGGGCAGACCAGAGTGTAATAGAAGCTGTTCCTGAAACGGGCATAAAGGAATCAGGTCTGGAAACTGAAAACTGGCTTGGCCTTTTCGGCGCCTGGACGAGCTATTATTTTATTTATAAATGGTTTGGTTTATCGGCCTTTTTTGTTCCGCCTGTTTTGTTTCTGCTGGGGTATTGGGTAGTGTTCAGGCGAAAGCTTATTCCTGTTACCGATGCTTTTCAGTTCAGCCTCTTTTTCATGTTCTGGATAAGTGTTTTCTTTGGCTATTTGTTACTGAGAACGGAATCTGTGGGTTCCTGGGGTTTTTTAAGCGGAGGAATAGGCTTTGAGCTGGCCCTGCTGTTCGATGGAATATTAGGCTGGGGAACGCTGCTGATGCTGGCTTTTAGTCTGCTGGTTTTTGTGATCTTCTATTTTAATGTTACCACTCTAATTGGTTTTAATACCCGGGTTAAAGAAGGTGTTTCCACCATTGAGCAAAGCATTAAAGACAATATGGAGGAAATAAACCAGCCCCTTTCGCGCGAGCCGGCACTGGCCGCTGTTGCCCCCGCAGTAAAAGAAGAGGAGCCGGAAATTGCTGAGGAAGAATTTGTAGATGAAGAAGATGCAGAGCAGGAGGTTAAAAGCTGGACGGTATCCAAAACTCCTGACCCGGCGGTAAACCGGAAGAAATCCAATACCCTTGATTTTGAAGTGGAGGATCTGACGGAGCAAAAAGCACCTTCATCTCCGGCACCTGAAAAAGAAAAAGATCCGGGCTTTGAAGTATATGAAGCCGATGAAGATGACGAAAAAGTGCAGGTACAGGAAAATTACGACCCTACCCTTGACCTGGGCAGTTACAAATATCCGCCCGTAGACCTTTTAAATGAATATGAAACAGGAAAGATTAAGGTTACTGAAGATGAGCTGAGACTGAATAAGGACAGGATTGTTGAGACGCTTACCAATTTTAAAATTGGTATTCAAAGCATCAAGGCCACCATCGGACCTACAGTTACCCTTTACGAAATTGTACCTGAGCCGGGAGTAAAAATATCCAAGATCAAGAACCTGGAAGATGATATTGCCCTGAGCCTTGCCGCCCTCGGTATCCGTATTATTGCCCCTATACCGGGTAAAGGAACTATAGGTATTGAGGTGCCTAATAAAAACAGGGAAATGGTTTCCATGCACTCCGTAATTACGAACGAGAAGTTCATGAAAAGTAATATGGAATTGCCGGTTGTGTTAGGAAAAACCATTTCAAACGAAGTATTTGTAACTGACCTGGCAAAAATGCCTCACCTTCTTATTGCAGGTGCCACAGGCCAGGGTAAATCAGTAGGTCTTAACGTATTGCTTACCTCTCTGATTTATAAAAAACACCCGTCGCAGCTGAAATTTGTGCTTGTGGACCCGAAAAAGGTGGAGCTTACCCTGTTTAATAAAATTGAGCGGCACTTTCTGGCAAAGCTGCCCGATACAGGGGAGGCAATTATTACAGATACCTCCAAAGTGGTAAATACACTGAACTCGCTCTGTATTGAAATGGATCACCGCTACGACCTGCTGAAAGATGCTCAGTGCCGGAATCTGAAGGAATATAATGTAAAGTTTGTCAGGCGTAAGCTGAATCCCCAAAAAGGACACCGCTTCCTGCCATATATTGTACTGGTAATTGACGAGTTGGCTGACTTAATGATGACAGCCGGTAAAGAGGTGGAAACTCCTATTGCACGTCTTGCCCAGCTTGCCCGTGCTATTGGTATCCACCTTGTGGTGGCCACCCAACGTCCGTCTGTAAACGTTATTACAGGTATTATCAAGGCTAACTTCCCTGCCCGTTTGTCTTTCAGGGTAACCTCAAAAATTGACTCCCGCACTATTCTCGATACCGGTGGTGCAGAGCAGTTAGTGGGCCAGGGTGATATGCTCCTTTCAACCGGTTCAGATATTATCCGTTTGCAGTGTGCCTTCCTGGATACTCCTGAGGTAGAGGCAGTCTGCGAATATGTAGGCAGCCAGCGCGGTTACGATTCTGCCTATGTATTGCCGGAATTTGCCGGTGACGGGGACGAAGGAAAAGTAGGGGAGGTGGACCTTGCCGAGCGTGATTCGCTGTTTGAAGATGCCGCCCGCCTGATTGTAACGCACCAGCAGGGAAGCACTTCCCTCATTCAGCGGAAATTAAAGCTGGGCTACAACCGCGCAGGCAGGTTAATTGACCAGCTGGAGGCAGCCGGAGTGGTTGGATCTTTCGAAGGAAGTAAGGCCCGTGAAGTTTTAATTCAGGATGAATACAGTTTGGAACAATTATTGAATAGTATTGCAGAAAAGAACAGTAAATACTAAACAGGAAAGCAATGCCCCTCCTGAAGAGCGAAGGCTTAAATAAAAGTAGGGATATTGCTGGTAATCGTTACACAACAAATCTATACAAATGAAAAAGATACTTTTTACAGTATTGTTAGTGGCCGCTTTTGCAGGAAGTCTTTTTGCTCAGTATGACCCGAAGGCGCTGGAAATTCTGGACAAGGTGAGCCGGAAATACGAACAGATGAATGGCTTTAAAGCTGATTTTGTATATACTCTTAACAATGAGGCTGTAGGTACAAATGCAGAAACGAGCGGGGACATTACCGCTAAAGGCAAAAAGTTCAGGCTCAACATGAACGGGCAGGAAATAGTATCCGATGGTAATACTGTATGGACCTTTCAGCCGGAAACCAATGAGGTTTATATCGATAAATTCGATAATGTAGTAGGGGAGAATGTAAATCCTTCCAATATCCACAACCTTTACAGGAAGGGGTATAAATATGTGTACCGTGAGGAAAAGGCCATCAAAGGAAAACCTCATCATGTAATTGATTTGGTGCCGGAAAAAGCTTCCGATAATAACTTTTTCAAAATCCAGCTGGTGATCAGTAAGCAGGATTTAACCTTCGACAGCTTCACTATCTTTGAAAAAAGCGGAAACCGCTATGCCTTTAACATTAAAAATTTTAACCCCAATATTACTGTAGAGGATAAATCATTCAGCTTCAGTAAAAACAGCCACCCGAATGTGGTGGAAGTGGATATGAGGGATTATTAACAGATTTTGGAATCAAAGATTTATAAAAAAGCCACTCCGGATTGTTTCAGGAGTGGCTTTTCTTTATGCTGTTATTCTCAGGTTTGGCTGAGTCTTATGCTAGGAATTGGGTTTTCCTTCTTTAAGAATATCCCTGATCTCGCTTAGGAGCTGAATATCTTTTGGAGTGGGAATTTCTTTGTTATTGGTGTCTTCTGCCTTTGTTTTCCAGCCGTTAATTATTTTTACAAAGGCAAAAATAACCAGTGCAATAATAAAAAAGTCAAAGGCAGCCTGGATAAAGTCTCCGTATTTTACAATAACAGCCTCTTCTGTTATATTCCCCTGCGGATCACGTTCGGCCTTTTTCAGGACGATTTGCAGGTGTTTGAAATCGAAATTCCCTACCAGCATACCGAGTGCCGGCATAAGTACAGATTGCACCAGGGAATTTACAATACGCGTAAACGCAGTACCAATAATGATACCTACAGCAAGGTCGATCATGTTCCCCTTTACTGCAAATTGCTTAAATTCCTGAAAAAAACTTTTTTTAGCCATAGAGAGTGTTTTTGTTAACCTCAGGCCTCAAATCTACAGTCAAAATCGATTAATAGCTAAATATTTGCTGTACATTGTTCTTTAGAAGGTAATTTTGAGCAATGTCCGTAGCTTCAGGAGATTTACAAACTGTAGTGGAGCATTCCAGTAACTGGTCCAGATTTACCGGCTTTTCTTCCAGGTTCAGGTATCCCCAGCTTACACTAAAGCTGTTTTCTATTTTAATTAGTGCCTTTTCCTGAGGGTTCCGGCCTTTTTCCACAATCAGCTGATTTTTGTTGGTGTCAAGGCTTTGCAAAGCAGCATCGATGCGCTGGTTATAATCTTCAGGATTTTCCTCCTCTCTGCAGGCTCCTTTGCAGTAAATTTTATGTCCGTTTACACAAACACCTCCTTTTGCCCTGGCGGAAGATTCTACCAGCGGGGTAAAGGAAGCACAGAGCTGGTTGCCTGAAATAAGTTTTTCAATTACCTCCAGCGCTTCTTTTTTAGTGCGAAAGCTGCCTGGAGTTCCATTGTGTGGTATTCTTTCCAGCTTTAAACGTATATAGCCATCCAGCTGTATGTCCGGTACAATACACCAGCGCTTTGGTGTATTTACAGTTTTAGGTACAGGATTAAGAAGGGGCTTCATTTTTATGATTTCTTCCTTAGCACGAAGCTGAGCGATCAGATAAGTGCCGGTTTCTTCATAATCAACTTCTTTAAGGCGGTCGCGCATATGTACAGTAGATCGCCCTCCTTTATTTCTTAAATGAGTCAGTACTTTTTTCCGGATGTTCCTTGCGCTGTCAATATACAGAAGCTCGTCGTCCTGCCCGGTAAAATATATAATGCCGGGAGACTGAGGCAGGTCCTCAAGCTTGGTGTTGCCCAGGTATTTATTGTATGGACTTGATGGCTGCTGCTCAGCAACAAGAGAACCGAGCTTGTTTTCTTTATCTGTATCCAGGAGCAACTCCAGTAGTTTTACAGTGGCCGCAGCATCTCCTTTGGCCCTGTGCCTGTTTTCCAGCTGTATTGATAGTTGGTCGCAAAGCTTACCAAGGCTGTAAGAAAGCTGCCCGGGGATTATTTTGCGGCTGGCCCGTACGGTACAAAGGGTTGGTCTGTCATACTCCTGGCCCATGCGGCGGAATTCGTGCCTGACAAAGGAATAATCAAACTGGGAGTTATGGGCTACAAATATTTTTCCTTCTGTAATACGATTAATTTCCGGCGCTATTTCTTCGAAGACAGGGGCGTTTGCCACCATTTCATTAGAGATGCCCGTCAGATTAGTAATGAAGGATGGAATAGGCATTTCAGGATTTACAAGTGTGCTGTATTCCTCAACTACTTCTTTTCCATTATGGATGAAAATTGCTATTTCTGTAATTCTGCCCCATCTGAAGTTTCCCCCGGTGGTTTCTATATCAATTACTGCGTACATATGAGGTCTTAAAGGCCCTGGCATAATTTGCCAGAGAAAATTTTACTAACAGGCTTGAATTTAAACCTTAACAATTAATTAGCAAAATTAATTTACTTATCAGAAATATCTTTCTTTATAGGAAGTAAGATAAGCTTAATTGGATTCTGTTTTTTTATGCTGTTAAAATTTGCTAATTTTTAGCAGCTCACGTGACTTAACAGCTAAACAAAAATTTTTTCATATGAATAATATCCGACAAATTCTTATTCCAACCGATTTTTCAGCAGAGGCCGGTAATTCCTTAAAATATGGAATTAACCTTGCAAGGGCAGTTGGTGCCGCCTCAGGCAGGCAGGTGAAAATTATTGTACTTCATTCGTACCAGGTGCCTGTAACTACTGTGGAAACCACCTATGTTCCCGACCAGGCTATTATGATGAAGGAAGTTCAGGACAGGGCAGAAGAGGAGATGAAAAATCTTGAACGTGAATACCTGGAGCCAACGGGCATTCCTTATGAAACAGAGTTAACTGCCGGCCCTGTAATGCCAAATATTAACAGTATGGTTGAAAAGCATAAGACAGACCTTGTACTGATGGCTACCCATAAGGCAGGCAGGCTCGAACAGTTAATCGGGCAATTAACAGTATATGCCCTGGAGAAATGCAAGGCTCCGCTTTTAATAATTCCTGATAAGGCTGAGTTCAGGCCTTTGCGTAAACTGGCATTTGCAACGGATTTAAAAAAAATCCTGCGCTCAGAGGTTTTTGATAAGCTTAAATATCTTGCATCCACCTTCAAGGCCCATATAATTGTGCTGAATGTAAATACAGACCTTAAAGATTTAAGTGAGGAAGAATCCAGGGAATTGAACCATATTAAAGCAGAGCTGCAGGGTATGGAGTTTCATTTTCAGTTTATTGACGGAGAAGATGCCGAAGAGGCCATACTGGAATACGTGCACCGGCAGGAAGTGGATGTGGTAGCTGCCGTACCCCGCCATCATGGTTTTTTTGAAGGTCTTTTCCATAGTAGTGTTACCAAACACCTCGCGCTCCACACACAGGTTCCATTACTGGCCATCCATGAATAATCCGGCCTGCACGGCCGGATTACAGATCCGGAGCAGATGCAGAATATTTCATTATTCCTTTCCCTGAATTTAAACTATGGTACTTATAAAGAATTATCTGAAAGTGGATTTTAACTTATAACAGCTCATGAAAAACATCCTGGTTCCTGTCGATTTCTCTGACACTTCCAACAATGCTATTCAATATGCACTGGAGTTAGCCCTCCTCTCCAATGCAAAATGTACGCTGGTGCATGCGTATAAAATGCCTTATGATTTTGCTTCTCAGCTGGAAAACAGGCTTGTAGCTATCCGCAAAAATGCAGGGGAAAAGCTGGGAAAGTATATTCATCAGTTACAAAGTAATTCCCGTTTTAATTCTTTAGAAATTGATTTTAGAGTGGAGGAAGGATCTGCAGAAGGGGTTGTAACTGAACTTGCAGAAGAAATGAGGGCCGACCTGGTGGTGATGGGCCTGTCAAGGAATGAAAAATGGGATAAATTTATGTCGGGCAATACAGGAATTGAGGTAATTGAGCGGTCCATGACTCCTGTATTGTTTGTTCCGAAAGAAGTTATATATAGGGCACCAAAGGAGGTGGTTTATGCTGCAGAGTACCGGGAGGAGGATTTGCAGAATCTTGAAGAACTGAGCCAGTGGGCTAAGTTGTTCAACGCCCGCCTGCGGGTAATTCATATTGAGGAAAAGAATACCACAGATGCTAAAATAAGATTCAGAGGTTTTAGTGAAGAAGTAACAGACCGCCTGTCTTATCCCTATATTACACAGGATTTAATTATGGCAGATGATGTGGAGGAAGGAATTTCAGGAGTGGCAGGTAAGCAGAAGGATTTCATACTTGCAATGGCCCACTACCACAAATCTTTTTTAAAGGATATTTTTGGCAGGAGCCATACAAAAGCCATTGCTATGCAGGCCGATTTTCCATTGATGGTATTTTTTGAAACGGAAGAATAACAGTGGAATGATTAAAAAACAGCTGTTCCGGCGAGGATATAGAGAAAGCCCCATATCCCCGCCGGAACAGCTGTTTCAGAAATTATTTAATAATTTTTATTCAGAAGGATCTCTGGTTTCCTGATCTTTCTTTTTCGGGGTGATGTCACTTTGTTTGGTTGCCGGTACTTCAGCTGCACTTGCTTCGTCGGTACGGACATTTACTGCCGGATCACCTTTAATATTCGGATTAAATCCTTCTCTTTTCTTTTTAACTTTATCATTAACTCCCATAATATCTCCTTTTTAGTTTAAATGCCTTAAAGGCTTTTCAACAAATCATTTACAGTATTTTACTGGATTTGGAGGTATTAGGTTACACTGGTAAATAATAAAAGAAGAGAGCTGCAGGCTAAGGTGCGGGAAAGGTAGTCAAGCTGAGGTTATATATCAGTTTATCTTTATGCTGTCCCAGCATGACTGAGCAGCTTTTTCCAGACGTGTTTCATTAATCTCCAGCCTGCCGGAAAGATGAAGTTTTGCTACTGCCACCACATGGCCGTAAAGAAGTGAGGTCATAAGCTCGGTTTCCATATCCCTGAATATGCCAAGCTCAATTCCCCCGTTTAAAAATTCCACCACTGCCGGCTGGAACTGCAGGTTTTCATTTGCAGGAGTCTGGCTTATAAAGGGAGAATTAGAGTACTGTTCCAGGAAAATAAATTCCTCAGGATTTTCCATGAAATAAGCATATAAATTACGGTATAGCAGGAAAAACCGTTCCCTCAGGTTTCCTGTGCCTTCCTGGTTCCGGAGCAGGGCATTCCCCATTTTCTCTTTCAGTTCGGCATATAACTGGTTGATCAATACATCCTTACTCGGGAAGTAATTATATATAGTGCCGGCTGCCACACCTGCCTCCTTTGCAATCATAGACATGGGAGTGGCATGGAAGCCATGCTCCGTAATCAATTCCATAGTTGCTTTTAATATCGCTGACCTCTTTTCTTCGCCTTTCATAGTTATAACTTTCCTTTAACAAATATCTGCAAGCAGGGGCTTGGCGACAAACAAAATACAGAAAATAAAGGCGGACCGGAAATAAAAACAGCTGACCGGAACATCGGGCAGCTGTGGTAATTATTATCAGAATGCAAATTAAAAATCCATATCGTCTCCGCCACCATTCTGTTCAGAACCTCTCTTCTGTCCTTCTTTTTTATTGGTTTTCCTGAGCTGGTAAGTAAAGCCAAGGTTAAAGGTTCTCGGGCGCCACTGAAAATCTCCTTCACTGTAAAAATCATCGTTATAGGTTTCGGAGCGCCAGCGTCTGGTGTTAAAAATATCATTTACAGTAAAAGACAGGGTGCCTTTTTTATCCAGGATTTCTTTGTTGATTCCAAAATCGGCAATGGCAAGAGACTTATTGCGTCCCTGCGGGCGCTCGTTAGGTGCCCGGTAAAAGAAAGTAAGCTGTGCGTTCAAGCCAGGGGCAAGTTTAAACTGGCTGTTAGTACGTGCATTCCATGTGTAAGTATCACTGTTGAGCGTAGTGTTTTGAGTTCCCTCCACATTTTCTCCGTTAATTACCTGGCGGTAAAAGTTAAAGTTGGTGTTTGTTTTCCACCATGTGGTAATATCTGCAGTTAAAACAAATTCAAAACCATAAGAATTTTCCGAAGCCAGGTTCATTGGCATGGTATAGCGCAGGGTAACAGAATCGGTAGGTACACTGGTGGTTACCCGCTGTATTACATCCTGTGTATTCCTGTAGTAAATGCTGCTGTTGAGTGAGGCTTTTGAAAAATGGTGTAAATAGCCCAGCTCCACAGAGTTTGTAAATTCAGGGTTAAGATTCGGGTTACCGGTACGGTAGCTTCGGTTATCAGTTAAGGAGAGGAAGGGGTTAAGCCAGCGCTGCCCCGGCCGGCGTATTCTTCTGCTGTAGCTCCATTCCACAGACCGGTTATCGGACAGCTGGTAAGTAAAGTGTGTAGTTGGAAAAAGACTCAGGTACTTCCGGGGATTAGACTGAGTAATTTCCATTAAGCCAGATTCCCTGTTAATGCTATGCAGGTCGCTGTTAATATCACTATACTCAGCACGTAATCCTAACTGATATGAAAAACGCCCTGGTTTATCGCCAAAAATGGCATATGCAGCGTGCACATCTTCATAATAAATAAAATTGTTGGACAGGCTGTCGGTCATTTGCCACTGGTTTGCCTGTTGAGAGAAAACCTGATAATCGTTACCCAGCTGCCGGGAGGTGGATCTGATGCCAGCTTCCCAAATAGCATTTTCTCCTATAGGGTTCGCGTAATCAATTTGTAGAAGATAACTTTGGTCACTCTCCTCATTTGAAGTCCGTTGTTGTATGGAGTTTCCTTCTGTACTTCTGGTTTCAGTAATCCTTTCTATTTCCAGCTCAGTGCTGTTCCTGTATTGCAGATCGGCAGTTAACAGTTGGCCCTGTTTATCAAAAGTTCTGCGATAGCTCAGGTTGACTTCACTTGTCGGCTCATCTTCCTCTTCAACTGCATGGCGAAGTGTGTTGGAGAGAGGGGAGCGGTTAATATCAAAATCCCTGTATGTTACATTGGTTGTGTTTTCCCCATCAGATTTTCTGTACAGGTAAGAAGCTGTAATTGTATTTTTTTCATCAAGAAAGAAATCTGAGCCGAAGCGGATACTGTTAGATAAGCCCCTTCTGTTCCTCTCGTTAGCTGATTCAGTAAAGTAAATGCCATTATCAGAATTCGGGTTGAAAAACTGTGTGGTTTCGCTGCCTGTTCCGGTAAAATCATTGTACCTGATTCCATAGTTCATAAACAGGTTGTACCAGTTTTTTCTGTAATTCAGGTTAACAGAAGCGCCATGGTTATGCGGATAGCCTGTGTTTGCACTGACCCCAAGGTTAACTCCATCCCGTCTTTCTTTTTTAAGAACAATATTTATAATACCTGCCACTCCTTCTGCCTGGTATCTGGCCGATGGGTTGGTAATTACTTCCACCCGCTCGATCATATCTGCAGGAAGGGACCGGAGTGCCTCTGTACTGCTTATGCCCACAAGGCCCGAAGGTTTGCCATCAATAAATATCTGTACGTTATCGCTTCCCCTTAAACTTACATTGCCATCCACATCAACGGTTACTGAGGGTATATTATCCAGAATTTCACTTGCCGATCCACCCACCCGGGCAAGTGATTCCCCCACATTAAATATCTTTTTGTCCAGAGCCAGCTGTACCTGGTCTTTTTCACCAACCACTTCCACTTCCGCCAGGGTTTCTGTGTCAGGAGTAAGCTCCAGTGTTCCCAGGTTTACCTGCGGATTTGCCGCATTGAGCCGGATATTATTTTCATAAGATTCTCCGTAAGAAAGGAACCGGAACCTTGCAAAATACGGCCCCAATGGCACCTCTACCGTAAAGTTTCCTTCCGGGTCTGTGGATGCTCCGTTTACCAGAGCAGAATCTGCTGCGCTGTACAGGGTAATGGTTGCAAATTCAAGGGGAGCTCCGGTTTCTGAATCAATGATCCTCCCGGTTACAATACCCTGTGATTTTTGGGCATGTACAAAAGAGGAAGAGATTAAGATAAGTAGAGTGACCGTGAGAAGGTGCGGTTTTATTTTCATTTTATTTAATGACAGCTGATTCATATATTGATATTAGAACGAAATCCTTTGCAAAAGTTTTGAGTTTAATCTGAAAATCAAAGGTTAAACGACAAAAAAGGGTGCTTTTTTATTGGGTGGCAAATATACGGGATAAAAGGTCGGAATTGGGTCGTTAAAATTGATGATATAGGCAGTATAAACCGTTAAAAGGTACAATCGTAATCTTTTTATAAATTCAGGTACAGGATAAAGCCGCTTTTGTTGTTCTTTGTTACGGATTGTTTGCTCAGGCCCTGCCGGAAACTGAGATTTACGGTTATAAAAGGTATATCATTAGAAAAAACAGAGAAGCAGGATTAAAAAATGCTTAAGGACATAAATTTTTCCTCCGGATGGAAAAAAATTGGTTTTTTAGATATTATTTTTTAATAATTCCTAGATTTGTAAAGGATATCAATTTTCCGGGTTTATTTTTCTGTATGAAATACCTAAGCAGTTTATTTAATAATCTTTTAGAATCTATAGGGGAGGGCATCATGATCAGTGATTCTGAAGGAACATTGGTTGCTGTCAATGAAGAATTTTGCTCACTTCTGGGGTATAATAAGGAGGCCCTTATAGGAAAACAGTTTATCAGTTTGTTTTCGCCACACGAAAGGGATACGGCATTTTATCTGCATCAGCAAAATCTATCCGGAAATACAGACAGAGAAGATTCCTGGAACGGGCACTTAATAAAAAAGAACGGATATGAAATTGCTGTTGCTGCCACTCTTTTTTGTGTTATGAATGATCAGGGGGAAAAACTACAGGGAATGATAGTGAAGAAAATGTATGAGCTGGTTCCGGAGTTTGATATTCCGGATTTACACCTTTCCATTCTGCATAATATTAAAGACAGTGTTGTTGTGGTAAGAGTGGATGGTACCATACTTTACTGGAACCAGGGTGCATCTGATATTTATGAGTACAGGGAGGAAGAGGTTGTAGGGAAGCTCATTTATAAATTCTGGCCTGAGGAAAACTTCAGTCAGTTTGTTCAGTATTTTAAATCAGGTAACGCAAAGCTGGACCTGTTCGATAGCCCCCACACCCGCAGAGACGGACAAATACGTTATGTGGACTTCAGGATTACCCCCTTATACGATAAAAATGAAAGTCTTGCCGGCCTGATATTTGTAAGCCAGGATGTAACAGAAAGATATCAGCATAAAAAAGCAATCAGGGAGCAGCGGAATATGCTTGCATCACTGGTGGATTCCCAGAGCAACTTCCTGATACGTTTAGACACTGAAGGGAGATATACCTTTGTAAATAAAGCTTACAGCGGGCAAGTTGAGTCGCAGGAGAATATTGAGGGTGATACTTTTGTAAAGCATGTTTTCCCTGAAGATATTCCGGTCTGGAATAAAGCTTTTAAGAATGCTTTAAAAACATCTGCACTCCGTAAAGTAGAGTTAAGGATGGTAAGGGAGGGTGGAGAGTTTTTTTGGGCAAGCTGGGAGCTGGTAGGCATAACCGACAAGAAAGGAAGGATTACAAAGGTCCAGGCAGTGGGGGTGGATGTTTCCGACAGGAAAAGGATGGAAAAGGAGCGGGAAATATATTTGGAAAAAGTCCAGTCACTAAACCGGAGTTTACTGCAAAATGAAGAGGAGCTGCGAAATAACCTGGAGAAAACCCTCAGGTTGAATGCAGAAATTGAAAGGAATGAGAAAAAGTTTAAAAGCCTGCTGGAAAACAGCTTTGAAGCTGTTTTAGTTTTCAACGAAGCCGGTGTTATTCAATATGCCTCTCCTTCCATAGAGGGGATTCTGGGCTTTGCAATGGAGGAAATGGTTGGTGTCAAATCAATGAATTTCGTTCATGAGGAAGATAAGCCTGCAGTAAAATCCCTGCTTAAGGAAGTAATGGCAAGCCTCGGAGAGCCTGTTTATATTGAGCACAGGGCAAGAAAGAAATCAGGAGATTACATTTTTATAGAATCGTACTGCACAAACCTTCTCAATGATGAAAATGTAAGAGGCATTGTTTCGAATTACCGGGATGTAACAGAGCGGAAGGAAGCAGAAGAATATCTGCGGAAAAGCGAGGCAAGCCTGAGTTTAGCTCAGCATATTGCAAAATTCGGGAGTGTTGAGTTTGATTTACTCAATGGTACTGCAAGGCAAAGTACCGGCCTGTATGCCATTTACGATTTCGATCTGAGTAAGCATGAGGAAAATGAATTCAATGGGTTCGATTACATCCATCCGGATGATGTGGAGAAGGTAAAAAGCTATTTTGGTGTATTTGAAGAGTTCGGACCTGAATGGTTAAAAGAGGTCAGGCACCTGGCTGCCGAAAAGCTGGAGCAGCTTGAAAATAACCCTTTTGAGTATAGAATTATAAGTGCTGCCGGAAAGGTTAAATATGTCAGGTCTTTCAGCAGGACCATATATGATGAGAGTGGTTTGCCAGTAAAAAACATTGTTACCATTCAGGATGTGAGTGAGGAGAGGCATCTTGAGCGAATGCTGGAAGACACCAGTAATATGGCTAAAACCGGCGGCTGGGAACTGCACCTTGATAGTAAACAATATTTTGCCACTCCTCAGGCGCTAAGAATGATAGGTTTACCTCCGGGATCCCTGATTCCTATGAGCGGGAATCTGGACTTTTACCACCCGGATTACAGGCCTGTTTTCCAAAACGCTATGGAGGATTTAATTGCAAATGGCACCTCTTTCGACCTGGAATTAATTAAACTTACTGCAGATAAAGAGGAATTCTGGGCCAGGGAAATAGGCAGAGCTGAAATGGTAAATGGTAAGGTGGTATTGGTAAAAGGGTTTACACAGGATATTACCGACCGTAAAAAGGCAGAAAAGGAAATACAAAAATATGCTGACCGGCTCCGGATTGCCACCGAAGCTGCCGGAATAGGCGTATGGGACTGGGACCTTCAGCAGGATAAAATGGTGTGGGACAGCCAGATGCGTAAGATTTTTGGCATTCCGGCTGATGACAGTGAGGTTGGATATGACATCTGGAAAAATATAGTGCATCCTGAAGATTTAGGTGTACTGGAATCCAGCTTTCCTCAAATCCTCACTAAGAGGAAATCTGAAATGCAATTCAGAATAGTAATGCCATCAGGGGCGATAAAATGGGTAAAATCTTTTTCAAAGGTATTTACGGATGCAGAAGGAAATCCTAAAAGACTGGTAGGAGTAGACTGGGATATATCTAAAATTAAGGAAGCGGAGGAGGTGCTGCGGCGGAATAATGAAGAGCTTCTGAAAATCAATAATGAACTGGACCATTTTGTTTACAGCACCTCACATAACCTGAGAGCTCCGCTTACTTCCATTTTAGGAATTGTAGGGCTGATTAAAAATTTTCCTGACCCTTCAGAATTTGATAATTATATTGCACTGATAGAAAAAAGCGTAAAAAAGCTGGATGATACTATTCAGGAAATCACCAACTACTCCCGAAATGCAAGGGTGGAGGTAGTGGCAGAATCAATAAATTTTGAATGTCTGGTAGAGGAAATGGTGGAAAGCCTTTCGTTTCTTGAAAATGCGGGTAAAATTAAAATTACTTATACCATGCCTCCAAAGTTTCCATTCTTCTCTGACCTGAGCAGAATAAAAATGATAATAACAAACCTGCTATCCAATGCAATAAAGTATGCTGACTACACCAAAGCAAACCCGTTCATAAAAATACTGCTGAAGCACAAAGAGGAGGGGGTTTGCATCAGCATTCAGGACAATGGAATAGGAATTGCCTCTGAATACCAGGCTAAAGTTTTTGATATGTTTTTCAGGGCTTCCACGAGATCTTCCGGCTCAGGCCTGGGGCTTTATATTGTAAAAGAAGCTGTAACTAAACTGGATGGGAAAATAGAGGTTGTATCAACTCCGGGCATAGGAACTGAATTCCGTGTTTACCTTCCTGACCTGAAAGCAGTTTCAAAATAAGGCAGATTCCGGTCGCAAAAAATTGTGCTTTCTGAAGTGGCAGCGTTTATAAAACTGTGTAAATGAAAGTTCGGGACA
>JAFMYY010000042.1 GCA_017948555.1 Cesiribacteraceae bacterium YIM B00369
ATTACCCAGATAATCTACACAGGGGATGAGCGAATGCTTACGCTGAAAAAGCTGCTGGTGGATAAGGACCTTGCCCTGGAGGTACAGAAGGAGTTTCTAAAAAAAAAGTTTGGGACAGACGATCCAAAAAAGATTTAGCAGACAGATTGGCCAATGAATATCAGGTGGGCATCCACAGGGTTTTAGAACATGTTGGCCTTTCTTCCAGTAGCTACTACTTCCATGCAACAGGGGGCAGAAAAGGACGTTTGCCCAGCAAGACTACTTATCATGAAGATCGTGGTGATATAGGTAACGGGCAGGTAGTTGAGCAGGTGAGAAGCATACTCTCAGCGCCTTTTCAGGACTATTGGGGCTACCATAATATCACAGCTGAGCTTCGGGAAACAGGTTATTTCATTAATCATAAGAAGGTGTACCGATTGATGAAAGAAGCAAGGCTGCTGCGTCCTTTCACACGCCTTCGCCCAAAGAATGTTAAACGGAAGTACGTGCAGTTCAGAAAGATAGAAACAAACTGTCCTCTGGAATATGTGGAGATGGATATCAAGTGCGTCTGGATACCAGAAAAAGGGAAGCAGGCTTACCTGCTCACTCTCCTGGATGTGCATACCAGAAAGGTGCTGGCTTACAGCTTCGACTGGAATATGAAGCAGCATAAAGTAATTGAACTGTATGCAAGACTGATTGATGAGGGGAAATTACCTGAGGGAAC
This sequence comes from Cesiribacteraceae bacterium YIM B00369, assembly GCA_017948555.1. Taxonomy (GTDB): domain Bacteria; phylum Bacteroidota; class Bacteroidia; order Cytophagales; family Cyclobacteriaceae; genus Nafulsella. The sequence continues at coordinate 716 of JAFMYY010000042.1, forward strand.
CATCATCAGGAGTGATAACGGCAGCCAGTTTATAGCGGCTAATGTTCGTCAATACCTGGAGATGGTAGGCATGGACCAGGAATTCACACATGTAGCAACTCCTGAGGAAAACGGGCATGTAGAGGCTTATCATGGTATCCTGAAAAATGAGCTCTTCCTGAGGTATGAATACTTTAGTTTTGCTCAGGCTAAGCAGCTCATTGATGAATTTGTACAGTATTACAACAACAAACGAAGGCATGGAAGCCTGAAGAGGCAAACTCCAGAACGTGTTTGGTTGAGAGAAAAGCACCTACTGGAAAGAAGAGCTAAAGTGGCCTAAACAAACATAACATTTTTTCTTTTTCTAATGCCCCTCACTAAAAAAGGGGGTATTGGAAAAGGAAAAAAAGAAGAAATGAAGCAGAAAATTATCGGGAATTTTTAACCTTTATCGATTAGAATTTCTCTCCAGTTTTACGGGGTCTTAAACAGTGTGATGAATTAGCTGGACACCCTTATGAAAGCAGTACCGAAAGATATGAGCAAACGAATTGGGAAGACCTGCAGGCTCAGCTGGAAAAACATCATCCTTTGGGAATGTGAAGGTTGTTATAGAATGAGATGGAGAAGAAAATATAAAAATGTAAATGTTAGTGGTGTTAACATAAAACCCCAAATGCCAATTTTAATGACATGAAATGTTAATAGCGCAAATTCAAATCAGCACTTTTATTGGCGAAAAACCATTATCACAGCCTAGTTGATACAAAAGGATTTTTTTTTGTAGTGTACACTACAATTTTTTGACTTTTTAAAAAATCTATAATCAGAGCAGAAGCTACTCCAGCCAATAAACTGGAAAGAAGCCCTAAAAGAAAGGTAAGTAGTAGTTGCTCTTCCATATCTTCTCTAACTAAGCTCCGTACAGAAAGTTTACGGCTAAACTACCGCATTCTATAGCTTAACTGCCTCTATCAGCATTTATTCTTCAATTGTTACATCTGCTTTGGCTCAAACGTACATTAACCCATGTGTGAAAATGGCAGAAGTGCTTTTTTGAGACAAGAAAGTGAAGCTAAATCCTCAACTTACATCATAAACTTGCCAAAGAATCCCACCTATCTTGCTTGCGAAATTATACATCCTAAAATAGATCTGGAGGAAGCCAGACATTTGGAATATATAAAAGAAACAAAGTTTTTGTATGGAAATAATAATGTTAATGTTCTTTATCTGGACAATAATCCTTATGATTATAATAGCAGTGATACCAGACCATAAAGCCAGACTGGCAAAGGATTTTTTTGTAGCAGTGATTCCGAAACTGCCAGTAACTCAAGTAATAAGGATGTGGCTGGACAAGAGAAGTGGTAAAAAATCAAAGCTGTAAAGAAAAGCCTGCAGAACTTTTCCCCTTTTTCTATTGAAATGAAAGCTGACAAGAATATAAATGTTCTTGTCCTATAACCTGAACGTTCTGTTAAAAAGCGGGAATGACTGACTTGAAAGCTCCACCAGGATCAAAACCGGCTGTTAAAAATGTAAGCTTCCCTTTGAATGGGACAGTTTAACAGTAGAGTAACCAAATAAAGCCTTACCATTTTTACAACATTGGTCATTGTTTCCATGAATTTAATGTCCTCTCAATATAGCAAAGTCAAAGGTTAATGAAATCGTTGCTGTACACGGCACCCAAGCATATTGGTCTATTGGAGGTACATTTTCAGGTAGTAGTAATATAGGATAGATTTTCCACTCCTGTTCCGAAACCTCCGTGACTGGAAAAGTGTGTAAATGAAAATTCAGGCTCAGTTTGTTGTAGGTTTTTATAGCCATGGGACAAACAGATTGATTGATGAAGAACCAAACCCAGGTAAATTAGCCAGGGCTTCTTTATGGATTCAGGTGTACACATGAAAAAAGCAAACAATTTACATTCTATTCTTTTTCAAAAATGCTCGACACCATTTTTTTTGATTTAGTACAATTAAATTTTGATATTTTTATGTGCTTTTTTTTGATAAAAAACATCTTTTTGGTATGCTATAATTATTAAATGCATACTTAAATCAAGTGAAACTTGAATTTTTTCTATGCAATAAAAAGTCAAAAACAGATTTTAATCTTCGTTATTATGGCTTTAGGTTTGCACCAATATCTTTTATGAAAAAATGATGAAATATATTTATCCTCCTTTATTGGTAATCTTAATGTTGGCTATTGGCTTTCTCTACTATCTGCAATTCTCTTCTTCGGATTTAGTTTATGTTGATTCATCAAGTGTTCTAAACCAATACCAGGGGATGCTAGATGCACGAAGAACTTATCAAGGAAAAACAAATACCTGGAAAGCAAATATTGATACCCTTGCATCTGAAGTTCAGAGGTCCATTAAAAAATATGAAAAAGAAGTTACTGTAATGAGTGAGAAAGAAAGAAAGCTTTCGCAGGAACTTATTCGCTCAAAGCAAAAGCAATTGGCAGATTTCCAAAGGGCAATCAATGAAAAGGCAGCCCAGGAGGATGCTGAAATGACTGCCCGGGTAATAAAACAGGTTAATGCATACTTGAAAAAATATGGTGAAAAGCATAATTATAAAATAATTTTTGCAGCAACTGAGTATGGGAACATTGCTTATGCTAAAGATGGGATTGATGTAACAGAAGAAATCATAAACGGGCTCAATGAAGAATATTATGGGAAGTAATAAAAAGGATGAAGAAGGTAAAGAGGAGTTACCTTATACTTACACCGTTAGATTGCTTTATTTTTTTTCCCTTCTTTCTGCATTGCTCATAATTCAGGCGTGCAATTCCGGACCTTTAACTGAGGATGAGTTAAATAATTTTGTTTTGAATGAAGGTAATGGGCTTACAAAGAGTTTGATATCTGAAGGTTACAAAGTAGAAGTGAATTATAAGCCCACAGATTTATTAGTTGCTCAGGAATTAAGAGGAGATAATCAGGTTAATCAGCAGCATCTTTTTAATCTACGGGAAAAATATAGTAAGTATCATTATTTTTTACTAAACCTTTCAAACGGGGGTGAAGAAGTTCTGCAAGGGTTGAGAGGCAATGAGTACAGTGATTTAGTCAATATATTATCCTTCAGAATGAATGAGTTTGTAAACATTACAACAATACAGGATACCATACAAATTGCTGATTTTATTTACCAAAGGACTTTTGGTATGGCAGGAGCCACTAGTTTATTGTTCGTTTTTCCCAGACAAGAAAAAAATGGGGATGATTGGATTCAGTTTAATCTGAAAGAATTTGGTTTGGGTTTAGGTAATCAAAATTTCAGGTTTTCGACCAGCGCTATAAATGATGTTCCAAACATAAAATTCAACGAAAACATCTCTCAATAAAGAATATGAAAAAAATTTTACTTCTTAGTATAAATTGTGTCCTTTTCCTTTCTATGCCACTTTTTGGTCAGCAGAAAGACAAGAATGAAAATTCCAATGGAAATACAGAAAATGGCAGGATTAACTTATTGCTACCCCACGGAAACATAGGGATTAACACCCTTACACCATCGGAACGATTAGAGGTGATCGGAAATGTAAAGGTAAGTAACTCTATTTTTGCGAATGAATTAGAGGTGGTTGGCTTAAGTTCAGGTAACATCACTGTTCGGGAAGACGTAAGAATCGGAAGAAATCTATACATCAGCGGAAATGTTGGAATTGGCGTTGTTCAGCCAAATGAGCGACTTGAAATAAATGGAAATTTACGGGTCAGCAATACAGTCTTTTCAGATGGAATTGAAGTTAATCTATTTACAGGTAACAATGGAACCTTCAATAATAATCTAATTGTTAATGAAAACTTTACTGTAAGCGGATTCACAGGTTTCGGAGTTGCTGCGCCTAAAGAGAGACTTGAAGTAGCAGGAAATTTAAAGGTTAGTCAGGGGATTTTCACCAATACATTGGAAGGTTCATCCTTTACTATTGAAAATGGAATTGTTAATAATCAATTACAGGTAAAAGGGAATACACTGATTGATGGGAATTTGGGAGTGGGCAATCCTTCTCCAGCTGAAAAGGTGGATATTGTGGGGAATATTAAAGCCTCGGGCAATCTTACTGCTAATGATATTTCTGTACACAATGGTAATTTCGGATCTGATGTTAAAATCCAACGGAATCTGGATGTGGCAGGAACCTCTAATCTCACAGGCCAAGTAACAACCACTAATCTGGTGGTTGCTAATACTTTGGAAGGCAATATTATTCAGGGAACTGACGCTACGTTTGGCCGGAACTTATCTGTAGTAGGGCTTTCAAATTTCCAGGGCGATGTTACTGCCAATAATCTTACTGTACAAAGTAATCTTCAAAGTGATGCACTGACTTCAAACAATGGAAATATATATAATTCCTTGTCAGTAGGGGGTAATACTGTAATAAATGGCAATACCGGTTTAGGAGTTGCAGAGCCAATTGAAAAGCTTGAGGTAGCTGGAAATATAAAAGTTTCCGGAAATCTACTAAGTGAAAGTTTTTCAGCAAAAGAAGGTGTATTTTCTCAGCATGTAAATGTGGGGCAAAGCTTAACCGTTGCGGGTACTTCCGACTTTACCGGAAAGGTAACGACACACGACTTAACAGTTTTGAATACCTTGAATCTGAAAAATGGATTGTCATTGGGCAGTAAATTAGGAATTGGTGTAGCCACCCCTGAAGCTTCACTCCATGTAGCCGGTGATGGAAAATTCGAAGGAAATATAACAGCAGTGAAGTTGATTGTTCAGGAATTGGAGGTTGCAAATCTGGATTTAAGTTCTCAGCAAGGAGGACAGATTTCTTTTGATGATAACCTGTTGGTAAAAGGAAGGATTGGCATTGGTACCGAAATGGTTGATGGTTATGGACTATCTGTCAAAGGAAAAATCAGGGCCAGCGACGATATTAAAGTCTACCCTGCTACTGAGTGGGCTGATTATGTTTTTGCAGAAGATTATAAGTTGTTGTCTATCAAAGAAGTATCTGCATATATACATAAGAATAAGCATTTACCCGAAATGCCCTCTGCCAGTGAAGTAAAGAAGGAAGGAATTCAGTTGGGTGAAATGGATGCCTTGCTCCTTCAAAAAATAGAAGAGCTAACACTTTATGTGATTCAGTTAGAGCAGGAAAATGAAAAGACCAGGATTATAAATACGGAGCTTTCAAGAGAGAATAAAGAGTTGCAAGCTGATATCAGAGCCATCAAAAAAGCTTTGGAAATGAGGTAGTTCTTTCGTAGTCATCAAATTAATAAAACCTTCCTACAATAAAAATATAACCCCATGCTATCATATTTACATATGAGAAAGAAGAAGACTCTGCGGATTATAGCTCTTTTTCTGGCTGTCCAAACCTTATTTACTACTTTATTGCCCACCATTTCTTATGCACTTACCTCTGGACCCACAGCTCCCGAAGTTACAAGCTTTGAGCCTGTGGACACTACAGATTTAGTAAATCTACAAACTGGAGACTTCACCTACAACATTCCACTGTTAGAAGTGCCAGGGCCTGCGGGAGGCTATCCACTTTCACTATCTTATCATGCAGGAATTATGCCTGAAGAAGAGGCTTCCTGGGTAGGATTAGGCTGGACTTTGAATCCAGGAGCTATCAACAGGTCCGTAAATGGTTTTGCGGACGATAATTATAATGTCCGCCGGAAGGTCCAAAATCACTGGGATGGGGGAGAAATGATTACCCGAACTACATCAGTGGGATTAAGCCATAACGCGACAGGGGCTGCATTAAGTGTACATTATGTTACATCAGAAGATACTTACAGGGGGGTCAGTGCAAGTTCAAACACCAATTTATCAATTGATCCAATGAAAGCTGCTGGTTTCGGCATTAACAGTTTGGCTAAATCAAACACATTAGCTGGTGGATTATTGATGGCTGGTGGCATGGCATTGAACACTACTGCAGGAGCATCTATAAGTTCAAAAGGAGTACAAGGATATGCTTCTGTAGGAAAGCAAAAATTTGAAAATGCTAATGTAAACCGTAATATAGCTTCCAGAGGAGTGAATTTAAGTACTTTAAATATTCCTTTTAATTTATTTGGTTTACCAGTTCAGGTTGGAATTAAAAAGGACTATTTAAGGTATTGGTCCGATGCAACTAGTGGATTAAAAACGTTTGGAGCTTTATACCCTAAAAATGCCAACAGATACATTGATGCTGATGGACTCAGGGAAGGGGAATTGGATCAGTATGGTTTTGATGCATATCAGCTGTATAGTATGAGTGACAATACAGAAAGTGACCCCTTAAGGCAAAAAGGAGGAAGCCTTCCGGCTTACGACAGATACACAGTCTTAGGGCAGGGAATAGGAGGTGAAATAAGACCCTACATTTTTGAAAATGGAGATATGTATCAGCAGAACGTGTATGCCCATTATGATTCCAAAGATTACAGAAATGGGATGTTAAATTTTAATGATCCAATTATTAAATATCAAACATCAAGTTCATTTTCGAAGCAGAAGGTAGATTTTCGGTTTATTAATGATTTCTCAAATAAATTGTTGATTAAGCCAGCCAGTCTCGATCCCGAAACCTTTACCACAACAAAATTCCCGACTTCCACCAATCCGGAAGGTTTTGATAATAAAAAGGAAAATCAACATTTGGCAGGATCAAAGCATATAGAGTGGTTCAGTAATCAGGAAATAAATTCTGGCGATGCAAAAAAGAAAGGTTTTTTGGATTACTATAAAGATGGAGAAAGAAAGGTGACTTATGATATAATAGAAGACTATTTACAACCTGAAATGGCTTTACCATCTTATTGTGTGAACTATGTGAATCATGTACCCAATGGGGCTTCAGCAGGTTCATTTATAAATGATTCTTATCCTACAAGGCATGAAAAAGGAAATGTCCTTGAGTATGATTGGACCAGATTTGATTATGATAATTGCACTCGCCCATACTTTAAAGGTATAAGGGCAAAAAGTATTGATATATCCAGGAAGATTGGAGGATTTATGGTTACCAACACAAGTGGAATTACTTACCATTATGCCTTGCCTGTTTATGCATATAATGAATATACCAGAAATAAAGTAAAGGATCCGGAGAAAGGTGCGTCAACTTTTCGAGAATACAAAAATGATGACCCTTATGCATATACCTGGTTATTAACAGCAGTAACAGGGCCTGATTATGTAGATAGAAGTGGAGATGGAATGAGTGATGATGACTTCGGCTATTGGGTAAAATTTGATTATGGACTTTGGACAGATAGCTACCAGTGGAGAACACCGCATACTGGCTTTCAATCTGACATTGAAGAAGAAGTAGAGGTTTTTTCTTATGGAATAAAGGAGCTTTATTATTTAGATGCAATAGAGACTAAAACCCACAAAGCTTTTTTTATAAAGTCCTTACGAAGAGATGGCAGGGGAATTACAAGCAGGTTAGAAGGAGGAAGCAATCCACGGAAATTTGATATCCCTATACATGGTTATGATGGCAGCACAGGAAGCTTAAATTTTCGAGTAAGCCCTGTTGGGACTTTAAAGCTTGATGAAATCTATTTAATGGATAAAAATAATCTTCTGCCTACAGATTTCAATAAAGATAAAGGCACAAAATATTTAGAAGGGAATATTGCAAAGCCATTTAATTACTCCTACACAGGCAATAATATCAATAATGCCGATGGAGGTTTTCCTGAAGTACCTAAGAACAGAGAAGAAGTTTTTAAAGATGGAGAAGAATTATTAGTAAAGTACCACAATGGGAATTTAATTCTTGATGATGACGATATTAGTGAAAGTAAGGAGAAAATTAAGTCCAGAGCATTAAAAATAATTGAATTTAAAAGTGACTACAGTTTAGGTAATGGTAATGGTACGGATGGGGTTCCGAATAGTTTTGCCCATGTAAACGAATTGCCTAAAGAATATTTTGTTTGTAATGACTACGATGGCACCGATGTGGTTTCTCCACTTAGACATCCATATAAATATTGTCAGGTGAGTGATTTCTGTGAATTGTTAAAATTTGGGCATGACATTGGTTTCTACCAGAGAGAACCTGTTCTCAATTATACAAATAGAGATAATACTTGTCCGGAAGCGGCAGATAACTTCATTGGAAATGAATTGCTCTACTATCATTTAGGGAAGCTTACCTTAAAAGCTGTTAAAGTTTTGGGGAAAGGAGGGGCTGATATTCTGCCTCCGATTAAATTCTCCTATGAGGATACCGAAAATCCAATATACAGCCAAAATAAAGTTGATATGTGGAATTATTATAAAAGTGACTATGAGGATTTTGATGGAACGGGAGCCACAAAAAGAACAACCCCAGCTTCTGGAAATAAAAAAGATGCATGGTCTCTTTCCTCAATTACCACAAGTATAGGGTCTACGATTCAGATTAAGTATGAAAGTGATAGTTACAGTGCAGCTGTTTTAAATCCGAATACTGTTCTTTCTGTAAGTGACCTTGTTCCTTCCGCAGTTGAAGAGAATAAAGTAATGGTGTTTTTTTCAGAGAAAGGGCTGGATATAAAAGATTATTTTAATGTTGGAGAAAAGCTAGACTTAAAATATCTAATAATTGACCAGGTAGTATTATCAGGTTGTGCCATTAACGGGCGGTCTGTGTTAACAGAATCAAACATGGGTCGTAGCAGAAGGAGAGTTGCACGGTATGAAACGGACATTGAAATTAAAGAACTAGTTAAATCTAAATTTGACAAGGATGATAAGTCACTTTTTGGAAGTGGCAAACCATGTTTAATCGTTGAAAGCCCTGGCTTATACAAAGCTTTGAGTAAAAGGAATGAAAAAAGAACATGTGGCCAGAGAGCAGAGATTCCTGCCGAGATTACTCCTTATTTTATTTCCGGTTTTGCAGAAACAACTAAAAAGTCAACAACATATGGTGATGGAATAAGAGTGAAGGAAATAAAGCTTTCAGACAGTTTTACAGGGGAGTCATTTACAACAAACTATAACTATTCAAATCCTCAAAGTGGCAAATCATCAGGTGTTACAGCATATGAGCCCTTTATTCAAACCAATTTAAAATATCCGGGAAGAGAAGATACAATCAACCCTGATAATGAGGATGAAAAAATAGATGGCATTGGTGGCGTTTACTTATATGTAAAAGCCGATAATGGGTCCATAGGTATCTTTGGTGGAGAGAGTACTAACGGCATTCCGTATGATATGGAAGAGCTTGAAAAAATACGAATTGCATTCCAGCTTGAAATAAATAAGCCTTTCCGGAAAATTCTTGCTTTAGCTAATGAACTTCCGGGCCCCGGAGTATTATATGAATATGTAACGGTTAAAAGAACTTCAAATAACGAAGTTTACCCTTCCTATTCCGTTTTTAATTTTCAAGTATTTAAAGAGGATTTTGTTTCATTGGTCGAAACCAGTAGTCAAAACATCAATACGGATGGAGGAGCCTCTAACATTGGTAAAAAGGAATTACGGAATATTTCAATCAAGAATTTCAATTCATTGATAGGTGGGCTTCTGGGGCACACAGTATTTAACTCTAAAGATGACTCTAAAATCTCAGAAGAAAGCACCCTGTTCTTACATGATAAAAAAGAGATGTCAAAATATGAGGAGGCTTTAGTTGCTTTTGATAATCAGGGAGTAATACAACAAGCTTTTCATGATAATAAGTTGGTGAAAGAAGTTGATGATTCTTATACTCAAAAAGGTGTTGTAGTTCATAAGTCTGAATACCCTTCTGTTCCGATAGAAAGCGTAACCACTAATTATAAAACCGGGATTGTAACATCTTCAAGAAACCTTTCTTTTGATTTTTATTCTGGAGAAGTTATTAAAACATTGACATCAGATAGCTATGGCAACTTTTATGTATCTGAAACCGAGCCAGCATATAGAAAATATGAAGGAATGGGATTAAAAGTGCATGATAGTGACAATAAGCATATGTTATCACAGGCGGCAGTTACTAGTATCTATAATGTAGAAGATGATCAAAACTACAAACCACAGTGGTTGCTTGCTGCCAGTGTACAAACATGGAGCGATCAAACAGAGGTGTTAAATGAAGAGACACAGGAAGGAATCTGGCGCAAAAAGGCATCATATCAATGGAATGGTTTGGAGGATTTAAATAAGGATGGATCCTCTCCTTATAATGATTATGATTCAAACTTGTTCAACTTCGGAGATTTAGGTAAAAATTACAAATGGGAAAAGACAGGAGAAATTACGCTGTACGGCACCTATTCTCATGCCTTAGAAGCTATTGATATCAATGGTAATTATGGGGCAAGCAGATTAAATCCTGCACAAACAAAGGTAATTGCCTCAGCTTCAAATGTTGCTTATAATGAATTTGCATATTCTGGTGCAGAATTTATTTCCGGAAATAATGAAGATGAAGGAGGTGTAAAAAGAGGAGACGGGCATGCGAGCACCGCAAGGAGTCACACAGGCTCTTATAGTTTAGAGGTGCCATTTAATAGTAATGGATTTAATGTCATTTTAAAAAGTTCAAATGCAGTATTAACAAAGAGATATAAAGCCAGTGTGTGGGTGTATTTACCTGGAGAAAGTGAAACTACAGATCAAATAGCCAATGCACAGCTCTATTACAAAGTAGATGGAAAAGAGTATGAAGTGCATCCGCAACTGAGAAAAAGCAAGTCCAAAAACTGGTACTTACTGGAGCTGAATATAGATCCTAAAGGTGCCGGAGAGGTTTTTATTGGGTGTAGAAACAGAACCTCCCGCAGTGTTTATTTCGATGATTTCAGGCTACATCCAATAGATGGAAGCATGAGCAGCTATGTGTATGATCAAAAAAGCGGAGAACTTAACTATATTCTGGATGGGAATAATATTTACACCCACTTTGAATACAATGCCATGGGGCAACTAATCCGCAGTAGCCGTGAGCAATTAAACTTCAATTATGGAGAAGGGAAGGAAAGCTTTCGGGCAGATCAGGTGTTGAATGAGGTGATCTACCACTATAGAGGTGGCAAAAATTAGGAAATATTTCTTCTTTGATACCATTTGATTATTTACAGACTTCCTGCAAGGCCTTAATTCAATCCTGACAGTGGTAGTGGTTTGGCCAAAAATATTGAAATTATGAACCCGAAGTTAAAGCCCTTATTTATACTTGTACTCATAAATTTAGGTGTTCCTGTGTGGCTTATGGGCCAAACACCGGTATTTGAAGAGGCAGTTTGCCTCAATGAACTTTATTCTGAATACACCAATGCAGAGTATAGAGCGCATAAATCAGACGGGTATTGTAGCAGTGGAACTAAAATCAGACTTTTACTAACTGATGACAATGGCATAGTAGATTTGATTGGCCCTGAGAGGCTCAATATAGATGATAACGGACACCGGGTAAAGGTGATGATTAAATGGAAAAAAGGGAAGACAGGAACGGTATCTGTAGATGTACAGTACCAAACCATGAATTGGGATGGGTTGGTTAGCTGTGACTTTGCTGGCTGGAGAGACTTGTATACCTATAAAATCCATCGAGGAGAATTGAATCCGGGTGGTTCATTGCATGGTACGGACCTATATGAAACTAACGGAAGTGAACAGGTTGATTTTCAGCTGACGTATGAAAAATCTGAGGCTTACCCTTTTGATGTAAATAGGGTAAGATACCGGGTAAACGGTCAGAGTCTCACTGATGCTGTAAAGCATTCAGGATCTGGTTCTTCATTTTCACTGAGATATACCGCCCTTAATATTGGGGAATATACTTTTACTACTGAAGTATACAATGAATGTGAAGAGTGGATCCCCGGCCCCTCAAAAACAGTGTCGATAAAACCAACTTGCTGGACTGATGATCCATCCGGCACTGGCCTGATACTAAATGGACTGTTCCTTGCCGGTGACGGTAACGCCAGCTTAGAAAAAGAAAAAAAATATACGATTTCCCCGGTAGGAATATTGGATTTCGATAGCCACTATGAATTAGAGCATGATGGCGGGAAAGACATTAGTTTGTCCGGGAATTCCTTTACAGTTCATTCTGGCTTGGGGAGCTATCGTATAACAGCTGTACCTAAAGTGGGAAGAGACGTGTGTGCAGAAATTCCTCCACTAAAGGTTTTCGTAGGAGGAAAGGATGAAGTATTCCAGCAGCCCTGTATGATTTCCTTACCACAAGATCTCAAAAGCTTTGGGTACGAATTAACACCGGATGAACCTGCCCTTCAGCATTTTGCAGCGACTGTACGGAGTGAAAAGGGATTTGTCATCAAACCAGGTATAACCTTGTCTATGGGGGCAGAACTAATTCTTGATTATGAAGAACCTGAGATTGATGAAAGTGAGAAGAACCCTGATATGAATTTTATTCAGGCAACCAGCTATGATGAATATGGTCGGGTTGCAGGGCAAAGCCGTCTGTATTTTGATACACAGGGAAGGCCAATCCAAAGCCAGTATAAAGACCTGGAAAATGATGTATTGATGGCAAGCCAAACTATTTATGACGCATATGGCAGGGCTGTTATCAATACTTTAGTTGCACCGGTAGGAGCCGGGGATTATAAAGAGGTAATTGATAACTGTGGAGATCAGGTTCCAAGAGGCGCAAAAGTTCCTTTTGCCTATAAAGGTGATTTCGTTACCGGACCTGATGGTCAGCCTTATAATTATACCCATTTCGATCTGGATAAGGAGTTAAATCCCGATCCGGTTGCGAATGCTAATGAAGGCACATTAGGTTGGTATTACAGTAGTAACAACGGTACCAGTGCAGATGAAAATATTAATGAACCTCAAATAGCCATAACCGGCTATCCATATAGCCGAATACTCTTTCACCAGGATGGCTCCGGAGAAGTCAGGACAAGTACCAGTCCCGAAGAAGCTTTTAAAGCAGGAAGTGAGCATTTGGGAGAGTCTAATCTTGAATCCATAAGCAATAGTGATGAATATTTAACAGATTACCTAAACATACGTAGATCAGAACTGGGGCTAAAAAATGCGGCGGGCCTACTCTATGAAGGCAATTTCTTTAAAAGCATTTCCATTGATGCACATAAAAAGAAAATGGTTACTTATCAGGATCTTAATGGTAACGGTATTATATCCTTATATTTTGGAAATCAATTAACCCCTGTTACCCGCTCATACCAATTTTATAACGACAGGGGGCAACTGGTGGTGAGCCTGACCCCTAATGGTTGGCAAAAGTACAAGGAAAAAGGAAGTTTTACTGAAGTGGATAAAACGACTTACACCTATGATGCCAAAGGACGAATGATAGCAATGGATGAGGCCGATGCCGGACATTCAGAATATGTATATCGGAAGGATGGAAGTATTCGTTTCTCTCAAAATGAAGAGCAGGCTGAAAAGGGGAGCTTTTCCTACACCAATTACGACCGTTCAGGGCGGCCAGTTGAATCGGGTGAATATATGCCTGGTGCTGTTTCTTTCAAAAGCTCGCAAATGGAGGCCCTGCTTGAACATTACGGTGAGGATGGGGACTTGCCAGAGGATTCAGGAACCAAATCAAACCAGATCTATACCTTTTATGATTTACAGGACCCGGAGCTTCCGGTTAATCGAGAGCAGCGGTTTGTGCAGGGAACTGTTTCTTTTTCCAAAAAAGAAAATACTGTTACGACATGGTACAGTTACGATGAGCAGGGGAGAGTGGAATGGGTAGTGCAGCAGATTGAAGGATTAGGGATGAAAACTCTGGATTATCGATATAGTCCAACAGGAGCGGTACAGGAAGTTGCCTATCAGAAAGGGACTCCTGAGGAAGATTATTATCACTACTATGAGTATGATGCAGATAGCCGCCTCGTAAAAGCTTATACTGCTACAGAGGAAATCTTATATAATCAGTTTGGAGAGCTTACAAACAGGGGGGTATTAGAGGAACAGGCAGCTTATGATTATTACCTTCATGGTCCGCTGAAAAGAGTAGAGTTGGCTCGAAATCTGCAGGGAATCGACTATATCTATACTGCCAATGGTACACTTAAGAGCATTAATCATGCAGATATTCAGTTAGACCCGGGGCAAGATGGTGAGGGAAACGGGTTTAGGGAAGATGCCTTTGGCATGACTCTGGATTATTATCAGAACGATTACGAGGGCGCAGATTATAATGCAGGGGCTGTTAGTATAAGCGGTGCTCCGGAACAATTCTCCGGAAACATACGTGCACAAAGCTGGCACAGTCCTGTGGATGGAGGTGAGCGAAGGACGTATGCTTATCAGTATGATGAACGGTATCAATTGACAGGAGCAGAATGGGGAAATCACAGTGGAAAATCCGGTTCCGGAAGTTACAGCTTTGCCATGGATCATGGAAAGGCCTTTCAGGAAAATATACCTGCTTATGACTTGAATGGTAATATCAGCCAGTTAAACAGGATTGGTGAGTATGGAAATAATATTGCCGGTTTTAGCTACCACTATACATCTAATACCAATCAGCTTGAAGAGGTAAAAAGTGGAGGAGTAACATTCCGGGAATATAAATACAACCACATAGGGCAAATGGTCTCGCAGGCAGAGAGTGGTAAGGAACAGATCCATATAGAATATGATTTAACAGGTAAAGTAGTGGGGGTTTATAAAAGTTTCAATGCTGCCAGCGGTCAATATTCTCAGCCAATTGCAACCTTTACCTATGACGACCGGGGCTTCAGGCTTTCAAAGACCATTTACGATGAAACAGGCAATGAACATCTGAAAAACTGGTATGTGCGGGATGCCTCCGGAACACTTCTGAGTACATATATCCAGAAAGGAGCAGAAGTAGCCGAACAGGAGGAGTTGCCGATATATGGCGCCGGAAAAATAGGTGTATATAGGCCAAATGCGGTAGTGAATAAACATATGTATGAGCTGTCCGATCATTTGGGGAATGTACGTGCCGTCGTAGGAGAGCCTGTTACAGTGGAATATCTTGCTACTATGGAATCTGAGGTACCTGAAGTGGAAGGTAAAGAAAATTTTCATGGTATTGACCCTGTGGTAACGGCAGCCTTTATCAATCATACACCCTCTGTTGTAACCTTAAATGGGATTGAACATTTTGTTCCAGAACCTCACCAGGTTATTCGGATCAACAATGCAAAAGATAATCCGAAAAAAGTAATAGGAGGCTCTATTATGTTGCCGGTGTCTTCCGGTGATGAAATCAACGCAGAAGTATTTGCTAAGTATATCAACTTCGAGAAAGGAAATACCAATATACTACCAGGACTTGCAAGCTATTTGGGTACAGCATTTGGTATGCCAGCCGGAGGAGATGGGATTAGCAGTATCTTCAATATAGTGGAAGCTCCTGGTTCCTTAGCGTATTCGGCATTAGGAGGTGCATCTGAAGACAATCCCCGTATTTTCCTGAACTACATCCTCTTTGACCGGAACTTCGAGTTGCAGGATTTTGGTCTGGCACAGGTTTCCGATGCAGCCGAAATTCCCGAAACAAATGCTGAACTTCATCCGCATGAACTGCTTGAATTAGAGGTGAAAGTCAAAAAAGGAGGTTATATTTATATCTATGTATCCAATGATGATGGCCAGAACATGGATGCCTATTTCGATGACTTTAGAATCACTCATCAATATGGAGATATCGTAGCTGGTAGTGACTATTACCCTTACGGCTTAGTGATGGCTAGCCGCGAAATAAACCGCGAGAAATATCGCTACGGCTATCAGGGGCAGTTCGCAGAGAAGGATTCCGTGAATGAATGGAATCATTTTAATCTAAGACAGTATGATCCGGTGGTGGGGAGATGGAACCGAACAGATCCTGCCGGACAATACTGGTCGCCATATTTAGCGATGGGGAATAATCCGGTAAGTATGGTTGATCCTGACGGGGCATTTTCGAGATTTGGAGCATGGTGGAGAAATGGAGTTTATGGTGGTCAAGGAACCCTCCAGGATTTTACTGGAGAATGGGGTTATTTGAATCCATCTTGGATAACAAATGATGGTTCTTCACTATCAACTATGTTAGTTGATTTAACCACCACAGATGAGCTCTCTGGTGTTAAAGGCCTCCAAGCAGGTTTAGATGTAGTTGGATTAATTCCATTGTTTGGAGAGGCTGCCGATGGAATTAATGCTGGAATATACGCAATACAGGGAGATTGGGGAAATGCTTCTTTGAGTGCGGCAGCGATGATACCAATAGGCGGACAGGCAGCCACTGGCGTTAAATTGACTAAAAGAGCCCATACAGTGTATACAGGTGTAAAGGGGGGGAAAAAGTACGTAGGAATTACAGCAGATCTAAATAAAAGATATTCAGCTGCTCAAAGAGCAGAAATGGGAATTACTCCATTACTCGAAAATATTCCTGGACGCAATTTGGCAAGGGGAATTGAACAGCAACTAATAAATCATCATCGTTTAGATAATTTATCTAATATATATAATAGTATAGATCCAGTTAAGCAATTAAGGAAGCATAGCAGTACAATGCAGAATGCTGCAAATTATTTAGATACTTATCTGCCTGGCTGGAATAAATAAATTCTTAATGAAAAAAAATAAAATAAAAACAGGCTCTATAATAAAAATCAAGTTGGAGCATAAGTTAGGTTTTGTTCTGGCAAAGCTAATTAATCTGAACGAACTAAAAGAAAAGCCTATATATAATGAATTGATCTATGTCTATAACCGGATATTTACCGATGAGAATATTGATATTGATAAAATAGATCCATATGAGTTACTTCTAGGTCCTTTATTTGTTTTAGACCTACCACCTGTTGTCCGAAATAAAACTTGGGAAGTTCTGGGGCATATGGAACCGAATCCAAAAGAGTTAACAATTCCTGATTTTAAGGATTTTGGTCCAGTGTTGGCTGTAAGTGAGGTGGATGCTAAAATTTGGTACTACCTTAGAGGTTTGGAAATTAATAAAAGGGTGGTCACTGATTATGATAAGGTTAAGCATCTGGAAATTTTTAAAATTTATTCTCATGATATGGTTGCAAGAAGGTTAACCATGGAAATTTTAAGAAATATGGGGAAGGAGATAAAGGATTATTATGAAATAAAAAATTGGAATGAATTAAGTTTGTATAATCATATACTTTTTACACCAATTTATTCAAGCATTCCAGAGGAAATCCGTGGCAGGGCAATACAATAAGTATTTGAAGCTCAAATTCGGTCTAAATTCATCCCCGTTAGTACTAGTTTGAAACGCATCACTTAAGACTGAGGTTGACCTAAAAAATGTAAATTTTATATGGAATCACGCACCAATGTCTTATTTGATCCTGACAGGAATTTAGAGTTTGTCCTTCTTAATTACGGAGTTGGAGCAAGTTTTAATTATGAGTTTCAATCTGTTACTTTATCAGGGAATATTTAAAATGCAGATGGTTCTAATTATAAATTAAAAAAATAAATCAGTGATTCACATATTTTACAGTACCCTAATTATTTTATTTTTCCTGTTTACCGGAAATCAATATTCTCCTGAGGAGTTGTTAAGCGGGACAGGGCAAAAGACTTGGTATTTAACTGCTATGTCCCCAGACAAGTCAGGTGCCTGTAGTATATCGAGTGTTCATTGCCAAGATAATTCATGGACCTTCTACTCAGATGGTTCTTTTGAGTATGATCATGGAGCTCTTACTATCGATCCTGAATGTGAGGGAGAGGGGTGCTGTAGCGATATGGTAAACCTAGTAGGAAAATGGGAGCTGACCAATAACAAGGTGGGACTAAAGCTTACCACCTTGCATGAAAAGGGAAAGCCGGAAAATATATTTTCAGTAGTGTTGTTTGATGCAGTTTTCAAACAAATGGAAGGCAATCAATTTGTGCTTACACAGTCAGATCCGAAATCAGCCCAAAGTTATACATTTAGTTTTCAAGCAAAATAAAGGAAATGCTCTCCGGCTTTTGTATGATGACCCATATATGACCAGCCAGCAAAAATGAGACTATTATTTACTTCCCTTTTTCTTTTGTATTCCTTTATGCTTTCCGCCCAGGAAAAGGCGGGGAGGGATAGCCTTGATTTCCAGCTATCTGCACCGATGGATTCCTTAAAAAGAATGGAAGAGGTACATTTACAGTCTGGAAGAATAGATTCTATCCGAGGGGAATCTTTTCAGGTAAAGAAGGATACTACACTAAAGCCAGTAAAAGGTGCTGCAGATTCTCTTCTACAGAAAACAGAAGCAAAAATTGATAGTCTGAAAGTTTTGGAGCTACCCCATGGGCAATATACCCAAAGGCTCGATAGTTTGAAACAAGTGGGGCAACAGCCTCTGCATCAATTGCAGGAACTGGAAACGAAAGGTAAAAGAGAAGTAAATTCATTAAGTGATAAAGTCAATTTCAAAGTACAGAAAGAAACAGCATTTGTAAACCGTATCCCGGGAGCCGAACTTTCAAATGATCAGCTTTCAGATTTACCGAAAGTGCCTGATACCCCAATAAATAAGGTGGGAGATCTGGCAGGAGGATTTGATATACCTGTCCCGGAATTAGATATTGAAAACACCATCGATCCAAAAATTGAAACCCCTGCCCTGGAAAGCAAAAAGCTGGGCAGCTATCAAAATAAGGTAAAGGATGCAGCTGAGTTTCCTGCTGAAAAGGTGGGAGAGCTAAAGGATGAAAGTGGTTTCAACAAAGCTGCCGAAGGGATTGAGGAAGTTAAAGGCTATGGGGATGAAGTGAATGGGTATCAGGAAGATATTGCCAAAGCCAAAGAAGGAGACCTTGAAGGAGTAGAGAAGCGCGCTGAACAAAAGCTTGTGGAAAATATGAATGAATTGGGAGGTTTGCAGGGGCAGGAGAATGTTCTGAAGCAGGAAATGGAACAGCAAGCACAACAATTAAAGCAGGTGCAGGACCAGGCTTATATAAAGCAACAACTTCAGGAACAAGCAATGATGCAGGTGCAAGACCAGTTTTCTGGAGAAAAGCTTGAAAAGCTCAAGGCGGCACGACAGAAGCTCAGTAAACAGAAAAAAAGTTACGTCGGCTTGAGAAATATTTCCGATTCATTGAAGGTAAAACGAAGTTCCCTGAAAGGGAAGCCCTTTAGGGAGCGGATAACGCCCGGCTTTGCATTTGAGGTTTTTAGGGGAGAGGTTATTAATCTTGATTTGGCTCTGGGGGTAGGGTACAAATTCAACAAAAGAATATCTTTACATTCAGCTTATATGTACAGGTTTAGCTTCGACAAAAATGCCAATACTTTTGTGTGGAAAAACCCTTCCTATGGCCCTCGCTTTTATGGTGTTTATACCCTAAGTAAAAGCTTTAGAGGAATTATTTTGTATGAGCAAATCCGTACGAATGTGCCCCGAAACCGAATCCTTCCTGAAACCAGCAGAAACTGGGAGCAAAGTGCTTATGTAGGAGTAGGAAAAGCCTATGCAATTTCTAAACTTGTGAAAGGGGATTTGCAGGTGTTGTACAATTTTATGTATAATCATAAAACACCTTATCCGAAAAGGGTCCACATCCGCATGGGCTTTGATTTCAACCTGAAGAAGAAGAGGAAACTGGGCTAGTACAGCAATAATTAAGAGCCACATTCAGTAATAAAGTTTGAAGAAACAGAACAAAGGTGGAAATAATTAAAGTGACCGAAAGAGAAGATGTTTTAGTCACTGGAGAAAGCCTTTCAATAAAGCCTAAAAATTGGATATAATGAATTACTATTTTTTTTTACTAATCAAATATAGGCTTTAACATGGTGTTGAAATTAGCTACAAAGAGATTACCAAAGGGAAAAAATAAATTCTATTCGATATAAGTTTTAACCCCAACCACATGCGGATCGCCTTCCGTATCAAAAGCAACGTGAAAGAAGAAATAGGTTTTATATATTAGGAATAAAGCTAACCATTAGATTTTTACCTAATGATTTAAGAACGGGAAAGAGGAGGCAGAAATTAGTTACTATTACTTAGATATTTTTCTAACAAAAAGATTCAAATCTAATTATTAGAAAATCAAAAAGCCTTCCCTGCAATTATATATAGTTTAAATTACTGGATAACCCCACCCTAAAAAAAATTAAATCAACAAAAGCTATTTCACTATACGCAAGGGAACTCATTATTTTTACCCTTACGAAAAAACAGAAAATATATCATACCCCTCAGTTGTATCCGCCCGACTAAATACATATTTTAAGACAGTAAACA
>JAFMYY010000043.1 GCA_017948555.1 Cesiribacteraceae bacterium YIM B00369
ACACCGAAAAAGCCAGTTGACACAGTTCCGTTTACATTCCCGAACACACCCTGCAATAAACAGGCTCCGGATACTTAAGCCAATGCCGTTGCCTTCATTGTGGTTTATTTTAAATCTACAACAGACCTCCCTTAATCTAAAAAAGCCGACCTTGCGGGGGCCGGCTTTTTTATTTCATTTTACTCTCATTTTACGCTGTACCTTTTTTTACATCGTACGAAATTTTAGCATTCACTCCATATGACACAACTTTATTGTTGGTCACATTGGCATTCATTTCCTTTACATAAACAGAGGAAATTCCTTCTACAGATTTAGCGGCTTCATTTACTGCATTTTGCACCGCATCATCAAAACTTTTTTCAGATGAAGCAATTACTTCAAGGACTTTAACAAATGTCATAAAAATTTAAGTTTTAAGGTTAAAAAAAATAAAATCTCCTTTCCTGAAGGAGTAAAAGAGGTTAATTGAGGAGCAGGCGTATATATCATCCGGGACAGCTGCCATAATTCAGGTTCAGAAGTTACAAAAGGCACTCCTGCTTCAGGGATTATTTCCCCGGGATAAAAATAAAATCTTCAATTTAAGCGCGTTGAACATATTTCATCCCCTGCGGACTTTAAAAAAAACTTCTTCTACCATCAGAATCAAAACGGGCAGTTTTAGAAAGGGGATAAATGTTTCTTTTTGAATGATCACATATTTTTCAGCGCAGTTTAGTGATACATTATATCAGAGAAACGACATACTAACTATCTGGTTTTGAGAAGGCGAACTTTTTTTACATATAAAAAGATAAGGAAGGAATAAAAAAACACCGCCTTTCCCTCTTCCGGACAGGCATCAACGCCAATACCTTTACCATTTAGCTTTGAGGTATAATTGAATTAGATCAACCTTTCAAATTAAATTCCAGTAATTAACAGGCTCCCGATTCTGCTCACTCGATTCGAAAAGTTTGAATCAGCAGAGGGAAAAGCAGGAAATAAGATACATTCGGGCTTTAAATTATAAAGTTGCGAAGTGATAAACAGCGAATGCAGAAAAAAACAAGCCGGAAAAAACCATACAAACAATACTGAAAATACCAGGTCTTAAAGGCTCCGGCAGCCTCTTCATATTTAAATATAAGGTTAAAAACACGACAACCGGTGTATGAACAGCTGCTACTGTACCTGCAATGGACAGAATATCTACAGGATTCCTCACAAGGTAAAAAACAATAAGAGGAATTACAGCTCCAAAAACAATGGCGTAGGCATCCTTCTGCCTAGCTCTTTCTGTAATTATCTTTTGCCACCAGTTTTTATTCCCGGCTTTAGCGGTCCCGCTATTTCCCCCACCTTGCTGTAGCAGTCCTTCTTTTTTAAACTTCGGCTCTAAAAGAATAAGAGTAGCATCTGCAAACATTCTACCCCACCCATCCTGGTTAGAAAGAATAGTACCCGCCAGGGCAATGGTAATGCTGATGATCAACATCCAGAAACCAGCCCTTCCCCACACACCGGATAATAACCTTGACAGGTCTTTGGCTACATCTATCCCTTCCGGCACAATATCTTCAGGTTTCAGCAATTCTGTTCCCAGAATCAGGAAGCAAACAATAACCAAACCTCCTCCCACTACACCAATAGCAGCCGTATTGCTCATTACCTTCAGCCACCTCTTTAGCCTTTGGGTAATATCTTTATTCAATTCCTCCTCGCTTTTCTTCTGCTCAATATCTTTCTCCTCCAGCTGCGGGCCGCCATATTCCCTTGCCACTACCCAGTAGGAAAACCACATAACCCCCGCTGCTCCTGCAAGAATAAAACCCAGCCAGGGCATCACGAATTGCATATCCAAATCTTCAGGCACACCTGGCACTAAGCCCTGCACAAACTCCCCGTCAGAGGAAAATACCCTGATGCAGGTAATAATTACAATGGCTACCAGTAAGCCTGCCATTACCGAAGCAATATTCTCCACCACCTGGTACCTTCCGCTAATTACCAGTATAATAGCTAAAATAATGACTCCGGTACCATACACCTGCTGGTTGCCCGCGAAAGCGATCATGAGGGCGCTTCCGGTTAAGGCTGCCATACCGGAAATGGTAACCACTGCAGCCAGCACCTGGGGCAGGAAAATAAGCCAGACTGGCCACTGGCTTTTACCTGATACTCCTTTAAAACCATCGAATATTGTTTTACCCGTCACCACTGAATAGCGGCCTACCTCACGTATCATAATCCACATCAGGAAAATAATAACCAGTGCCACCCATAAAAACTCAAACCCATACCTGGCGCCCACCCTGGGAGTAAACAAAACAGAGCCGGAACCAACGGAAGAGATCATCCACATTAAACCCGGGCCATACCATTTTAATCTATCCTTTCCTTTTGGAGGCACTGGCGGTTGCTTCCTCTGTTCCTTCATTTCCACAAAAAAATTATGATTAAAAAAATAAGACGAGTTTACTCATTACCCGGGAACAGGCCTGGAAGAGTTCAGGCTTATAGTGAAGGTGGTACCTTTGCCTGGTTTACTATCGACTTTTATATTTCCTCCCATGGATTCTATCTGCATCCTGGTCAGGTACAACCCGACTCCCCTGGAATTCGGATTTTGGTGAAATGTCTGATAGATTTCAAATAATTTGTGTCCGTACTTATCCATATCTATTCCACTGCCGTTATCAGAAACTGACAGATAGAAAGTATTTTTGTGAAACCATGATCTAATAATTACTTCCGGCTTCCTTCCGGGAAAAGTGTACTTAAGGGCATTGGAAAGAAGGTTATGAATAATGCTTTCCATATATACCTTGTGGCTGTTAACTTCAGGAGCTAAGAGCTGCAACTCAACCTCCGCTCCTGTATTAATAATTGCGCCCTCCATATTTTGCAGCTCCTTCTCAATAATTCCTGAAAGGCTGATTATTTCATGCTGCAACTGACCCTCTGTTCCTGCTTTAAGAATAGAATTCAGGTCATCGATAGTAGCAAGCATGTTATCGCTGGCTTGTTTTATCTTATCTAAAAATATTCCTGCACCTGCCTTGTCAGAATCATTTTTATAGATAGCATATAAAGCCTGAATATTAACCAATGGTGAACGTAAATTATGGGTAATAATCCGGGTAAAATCTTCCAGCTGCTTATTCTTCCTCCGGATGCTTTCTGCAGAGGCCTGGTATTCCTCATTTAAGTCCTCAAGATTTTCATTCTGGTTTTTTAACCTCAGAGCTACAATATCTCTTAAAAGAATCTGAGCCATTTCCAGCTCATTTAAAGTCCAGCACTGAGACTTTCCCCTTATGATTTCCTCCCATTTTTCAAATGATTTCCGTGGGTGTATCCTGAAGTCTTCTCCTGCTACTGGTTTTTCAGGATTACCCGCCCATATTCTTTTCTCTTTAATTTCGGGTTTAAAATAAAGGATATATTCTTTATTAAACCTTGAAATTTCCAATGCCAGCAGCCCGCATGCCCTTTCCTTATAATGAAGAGCATTATCTATATAAGCCGAAAGCTCTCTGGTCTGAAAGGTAGCTTCTGTATTATTTTCACTTAACCACTCAGCAATTTCTAAAATATGTTCTTCTTCCGGAGTTACGCCAAAAGTTAACAGGCGCTTTTCCAAAATAACAGCAGCCCCTGCAGATTCAGTAATACTTAACAGATCCGGCCCCGCTCCCCTGAGGCCTATAAAAATATCCTGATTATGGCTTAGCTGCTCTATGAGCCTTTTTTCAAGTTGCTTAAAATGCCGGAGTTGCTGATGATCACGCTTTTCTTTGCTGCTCATCAGGGTGTTAGAACATGCTTTTACCACATGCTCGCAAAGCTGTCTTTTCCGAAAACCAGTAAATTTCGGTTTTTCATTGGTACAGGATACCAGCCCCCACAACCTTCCTTTTACAATAACAGAAAATGAAATACTTGAGGAAACATTCATATTCCTCAGGTATTCGAGGTGTATTTCCGAAGGATACCTGAGCTCTGATTGCAGGATATCCACAGGGCCTGCAGTTGCAGGGTTCAGGTAAGGCAATATCTTAACAGGTCCGGCATTTACATCCGGAATATGCCTGATATGTTTTTTTTCAAGTAAGGTCCTTGCCGGGGCGGGAATATCACTGGCAGGAAAATGGTGCCCCTGATATGACCGAATACCCGGTTTGATTTTTTCCCCAACAGCCTCTGCATGCCAGTCCGGATCGAATTTAAATACAAGCACTCTGTCGTAGTCCAGAATATATTGAATTGACCCTGCAACAAACTCAGCAATGCTTTCCGGTGTTTCCAACTGATTTAATTGTGCCTGTACAGAAGCCAGCCAATGGCCTGATTCTATAAGTTCATTTTCAGGTGCGGGTGACCAGGGTTCGCATTCCACTATAATCTTTCCTGATGAACGGTGCACATGAGAAATAAACTGCCTGTCTTTTATTCTAATTAATTGAGGAAAAGGTGTATTGGTGTAATCTTTTCTGTGTAGTTCTTCTCCAGGTATGAGAACCTGAATGGTTTCCCCCAGTAGCTTTTCAATGCCAACACCAAGAAACTGATAAATATTTTCACTTCCCTGCTCAAGCTTCAGGGTATTTCTATCAAAAATAAGAAGAAACCCATGAGGTTGAATGCTACCTGTCAGGTGAATAGCCTCTCTGTCGCAATCATCTAAATCTGGCTGCCGGTTATTATGATTTTGCTTAGACATTAAAAATCTGCTGATATAAAAAAAGTCCCAGGTTAGTGAAAACTAAAAAAGAACTCTGTTATTGAGCCTATGTTTAAGAAAAAGTAACTCAGTGGCCCGCCCGGGTTATTTTATTCTCCTAAGAACCTCCTGAAAATTTTATACTCTCAAGACCTTCAGTAGTAAGAGGCTTCACAATAAAATCAGTTATATCTTCCTCCTGTTTTGCCTTCAATGCATTTGTTTCATCTATAGAAGAAGAAAGCATGCACATGCTGCACTTTAGTTTGATTTCAGCTGGCAAATCCCGGAAGCCCGCCAGAAAATCCCAACCATCCAAACCGGGCATATACATATCCAAAAATATCACATCAGGGAAATCAACTTTTCCATTTACAGCCAGATCTAAAGAATATAGTGCTTCCTGAACGTTATTAAACACTACTATTTTCCGGGCAAACTGCTGAGAATTTAATATGGCTTCATTTACGAAATTTGAAAGACTGTCATCATCTATTAACCACACCGTTTTATAAACCACTTCTCCCATTATTTTATTTTTGCCTGAAGAAAACTTTAAATTCACTTCCTGATCCAATTGTACTCTTTACCTCAACTTTGCCTCCCGGGGCTTCAATTTGTGTTTTTACCAGATAAAGCCTAAGTCCCTTTCCACCAGTATGATCATGAAAACGTTTATACAATCCAAAAACATTTTTCCGGTGTTTTTTTGAGGTCAAATCCCAGTCCGTTATCTCTTACATATAGTACGGCATAATCTCCTTCCTGTTTAGTATAAACTTTTACTATGGCCTTCCCGGCTGATGACCGGAAATTTATTGCATTAGCAAGAAGGTTTCTCAGAATATACACAATACTATCTATGACCGTAGACACACAAGACGCTTCTGTAAAATCATAGCGTAAATCTATCTGCGCTCCCTCCGGGTCGTCCTTTAATATCTCTATAACTTCACTTAAAGCCTCACTTAAAATCAGTTTCCTTTTTTTCTGCCTCATTGCTTCCCGAATGGACAATATATGGTTCAGGTCCCTGATAATGAAATCAAGATCAGAGGCGGCAATTCTTAATTTTCTCACTACCTGCTCTTTTGTCTGCTCATCCACACTTGGTAACCCGAACACATTTACCAGGCCAGGTATGTTAGCAACAGGAGCTCTTAATTTATGGGATACTAAATGGGTAAACTGCTGCAAAGAATGACTGCGGCTTTCCAGCTCTTCAATAATTTGATTCCGCTCCAGAACAGCCTGTTTTTGCAGGGAAACATCTGTAAGCATAATAATGTAGCGAAAAGGCTTTCCATGATCGTCTGACACAGGGGTAAGGCCTGCCCTCAGCCAAACTTCCTGCCCCTCTTTGCCCTTAAAAGGAATTTCTATTTCATGATACCCTGTTTTGGTAAGCTGTAAAAAAATTTCCTGCCGGTTATACTTCGAATTTTCGAACTTCTCAAAAAAAGCAACAACATCCTTTCCTGTTGCTTCTTCAAAGGAATATCCTGTTATGTGGGTAAAGCTTTCATTTACCCACTCAACTGTTCCTTCTTTATCCGCAATTATAACCCCGCTATGCGATTTATCAGCTACCACGGATAGCTTTTTAAGATCTTCCTGAGCGTTAACCTTATCGGTAATTTCAGAAAAATACACTGATAAACCATCCTCAGAAGGACACACTTTAACCTCCAGCCAGATTCCCGGCCCCCGAAAAATGCGCCTGAAACTGTACAGATTTTCCGGTGTCCAGCGCCTCCTGGTAATGGTTGAAGAAAACTTCGTTACCTTCCTCCGGAAATACCTGCCTGATGTACTTTCCAATGATTTCCTGCCGCTTTGTTCCTGAAAACCGGTCGAACCCGCTATTAATAAAAATAAATTCCCAATTTTTATTTAAACTGAAAAAAGCATCTGTTATGCTTTCAAATATAAAATTTAGCTGTTCGGCCTGTTCTTTAATAGTTTATACGATTGGGCGATGGCAGTAACATCTTTCATGCCCCGGAAATATCCTTCTGTTTCCTGACTTACAACCACAGGAACTCTGGTAATTTCAAGAATCTTTTTCCTGTTATCTCTAGAACTAACCTTAATTCTATTGCTTCCCGGTGGTCCGGCAAAGCAATTCTGTATTATTAATTCCTTGCCGGATCCTGCTGCTCCTGAGAGGTACTTTTTCAGAGACAGCTTAAGTATTTCATGTTTTTGTAGCCCCACAGTGATTTCCACTGCACTATTAGCGTCAATTATCCTTCATGCACTGTTTTCCTGCAGGATCATATCAGGACTATTTTCGAACAACGATCTGAAACACTGTTCATTTTTCTCCGGTTTTAGCCTGCTGACTCCTTCATTGGTAATATCAACGGCACTAAGAACAAGAGCCCTGATTTCCGGATTGGCTGATTGCTTATAAAAGCTTCAACCCACTTCCATTCTCCGTTTGCAGCCCCTGCAATTCATTACTTTTGATGCTCAAAATTTGCTCAACAGCTTCGCTACACTCCACAAATTCACCATCCTGATCCAACACACATATAATATCAGGAGAAAATTCCCTCACGCGGTTGAAAATTGCACTTGAGGACATTTCGTTCATCTTAAAAAATTAAGGTTATACTTCTGTTTTACCTGTAATGCCCCTGCGCTTTATCCCTGGTAGTATTAGCTCCGGCACCTGGTTCTGCAGGATTAACTAATTTGCTTATCTTAAATTATTTCCAAAAGAGTGAAGCAAAAACCTTTTTTCTTCATCCTCCCTATAGAAAAAGGTCTGCTATGAACAGGATTCTGTCCTGGAAAAAATATTACAGAAAAAGGCGTTTAAAGCTTTGCTTATTTTCACTTCAGACTGTATTCTAATATAAATAATCTTCAGGATTTTAAACAATTCAGGTGAATTAATACAGGTAATGAGGTTATTCAGCTTTTCTGCAGAGAGGGGTTTAGTCAAAAATGCACAAACATCAAACTTTGATGCTTTCTCCTTTTCTTCAAGGCTTAAATATTTTCGGTAAATTTCATTCTCCGGATAATCATGCTGCCCGTAAAGCATGCAATATCTTCATCATCCACTGCTATTGGCTTTGGTGACTTATATTTTATTTTCGCGTGGCCAGGTGCTGTTACCGGCAGTGCTTCTCATTTTTTCTTCACTTTTTGCGTTAATTTAATCAATGTTTTAAAGGAAATGTCTGGATGTGCAACCTGATTAACAGTACCAGCTACGAATATATTTTCTTCTGGACTGTAATAAGCCAATGCTCCCGAAAGCCCTGAATGCCCAATGAAATATGGCACAGCACCTGTTGGGTTAAAAATCCAGGGAAGTTTAAACAAGTGAATGCCTATACCCGATTTTATTGGAAAAAATATATTATTCCATTCCTGCAATTCGTCTATGTATTCTGTGGGAAATAACTTACCGGAAAAAAAGGCTTCTGTAAAAACAAGCATATCGGCTGATGTTGAAACAATACCACCATCAGAACCAAAAGAGGTCATTGCTTTGGGAACGGGCAGTTCATTCGCTTTATAATAAAGTGCTTTCGGTGTCTTATCGGTTGGGTCCTTATACAAGCAGGTGTTAGACAAACCTAAAGGTTTAATTATCACCTCATCACAATTATCCGAATAAGATTTATTCGTAATAACTTCAATGATTTTGCCGAGCAACTGAAAATTAGCATCAGAATAATTGGCTTTGTTTTTCGTTCCCGGAATAAAAAGCGGTTGCATTGCTTTTGTTCTTTCAATAGCTTGTTCAAAAGTCCAGGATTGGTCGATACCATTTTTAATATCGTCCTCCAGACTTTTTCCATTGGTTCCCTTCCCCTGAAAATAATCAGCAAGTCCGGATGTATGTGCTAATAGATGTTTGATAGTTATTTCGTCTGAATAGCTCTTCCCTTTGTAAATGTGCAAACCTTTCATCACGGATTTATCCAGGTATTTGCTTATTTTGTCATCAAGGGTTAATTTACTTTCTGCCTTCAGGTGCAAAATAATGCCAGTCGTAAATAGTTTTGTCGTACTGGCAATGAAGTATGGTTGTTTATCAGATAAATTACCTGAAGCTCCAAACCAGGTAAAACCTCCTTTCTTTATAGCGAAAGACGTACCGAATATTTTTTTTCCGTCAACGGTTTTGTCCAGAACCGCTTGCAATGAATTTTCTTTTTCAGTCATATTGGTACGGTATTAATCTGTTCAAATGTAGTCTGAATAATTGTTAAACAAATTAAGATTGTTAGTTTTCCATCGTTGTTTCTTCAGCATTAGTGGTAACCGCCCGCAAACCAGGTGTTGAGCAGTTAAATGCTCTTTTCTATCCGGATGCAGAGCAGGCAATAAATGGCTATGATGCCTGAATTTACAAGTTAATGCCCAATAAGCTGTTTGCAGTATTACCCCTCGTTTCTATTTTAATTTCTCTATCTGTTCTCGTTTTAACCCTGTCAAATCCATTATATCATGTATGGAAAGCCCTTTTTTCAACGCTCTCTTGGCTATTTCCAAATCCCTTTCTTCTCTAGCTTCTTGCTTAGCAGTATCCAAAGAATTTTTCAAGTCCCGGTAATATTTTAAGCTGTCCTCATAAGAGCGGATCTGATCCGGGGTAAATTTTGCTATCTCTGCAGTTTCAAAAAGTTTTTCGAAAATCTTTTCCCGTAATTTTTCAGGAACTTTGTCTAACCTGTTCAGGTTCCGGATCACATATAGCCACTTATCAAATCTGGTTTCCAGTTCATCCACAGTTTTGTTAAACTTAGGCATTTCCAAATAGATGAAAGTGAGCTTGTCGTAAAAGACTTCTTTTGTGGCTGTATCAGTAAATTTGATGTCATATCGGAATTTAGCAGGGTCATTTTTGTCCTCATCAAACACGAAATCCAGGATTGCTATAGTATAAACAGCTTTTAAGTCATAATTCCAGTCTGCTCGCTTTGCCTGCTCCCGAATAGGAAATGTGGAATAGTAGACTGTTCTGTCTTTGAAGAAATTTTGCTTCGTCTTCTGTAACTCAACGATAAATTTCTCCCCCTTTTCATTTTCACAATACAAGTCAAAGATCGCTTTTCGATCAATCTCACTGGTCCCTAAATGTTCGCTTTTCAAGTAGGTGAGGTCTTTAATCTCCCCTTGCTCTTCTTTCAATAGCACATTCAGAAAGTCAAGGAGTAAATCCTTATTAGGCTCCTCTCCAAACAGCTTCTTAAAACCGTAATCGGTAAAGGGATTTATGTACTTTTCTGCGAATTCAGTCATGCTCAATGTCCTTTACCCAAAGATACTAATTTTTAAGCTTGACTGTTTCTGTTTTTAAATGAGGGGTAACGTTCCGCAAACTGGGTGTTGGGCATTTAAGGGCTCCTCAGTTTCCGTTTGTAGTTTAGTTTTTAAATGGCCGTGAAGCCTGAATTTCTAGTATATGCCCAATAACCTGTTTGCATTGTTACCCCTCGTTTCTATTTTTTAATTCTTCTATTTGCTTTATGGTCAATCCTGTAAGCTTTTGAGTCATTTCAACCGACAAGCCTTCTTTCAACGCATTTTTTGCTATTTCAAAATCCCTCTCTTGTCTAGCTTCTTCCTTAGCAGTATCCAGTGAATTTTTTAAATCCCGGTAGTATTTTAAACTGTCCTCATAAGAGCGGATTTGATCCGGGGTGAATTTTGCTATCTCTGCCGTTTCAAATAGCTTTTCAAAAATCTTTTCCCTTAATTTATCAGGCACCTTGTCTAATCTGTTGAGGTTCCGGATTACATACAGCCACTTATCAAACCTTGTTTCCAGTTCATCCACAGTCTTGTTGAACTTTGGCATTTCCAGATAGATGAAGGTGAGTTTGTCATAAAAGACCTCCTTTGTGACTGTATCTGTCAGCTTGATATCGTAGCGGAACTTATCAGGGTCGTTTTTGTCCTCATCAAACACAAAATCAAGTATGGCTATGGTATAAACAGCCTTCAATTCATAATTCCAGTCTGCTCGCTTTGCTTGTTCGCGAATCGGAAACGTGGAATAATAAACAGTTCTGTCTTTGAAGAAATTCTGCTTCGTTTTTTGAAGTTCAACAATAAACTTTTCACCCTTCTCATTTTCACAATAAAGGTCAAAGATCGCTTTTCGATCAATCTCACTGGTCCCTAAATGCTCACTTTTCAAATAAGTAAGATCTTTGATCTCTCCCTGTTCTTCTTTTAGAAGTACATTCAAAAAATCAAGGAGCAAATCCTTATTAGGCTCTTCACCAAAAAGCTTCTTAAAACCGTAATCGGTAAAGGGATTTATATATTTTTCTGCAAACTCAGTCATTGTCAATGTCCTTTACCCAAAGATACTAATTTTTAAGCTTGACTGTTTCTGTTTTTAAATGAGGGGTAACGTTGAGTGTATGATTTCGTAAGGGATTGCGGGCTTCAAACCCATCAAGTTACTACCCAAAATTGATGCGGGTGATACCGCTCGAAAACCTCTGAAACNGAGTGTATGATTTCGTAAGGGATTGCGGGCTTCAAACCCATCAAGTTACTACCCAAAATTGATGCGGGTGATACCGCTCGAAAACCTCTGAAACCCTTATGAATTATACACATTGTTATGCCCAGTTCATATTTATTATTTCTTCTTAATCGTATAAAATTCCGAGTTATTTATTCCATATCCTAAATCATTCTTGGGGAAACAAGTTAATCCAAGATAAGTTGGATCATTTAATTCTGATTTTGTCCAAGAATCTCCACCATTATAAGTTTGATAGCTTTGACTTCCTTTAAAAGTTGGGAAATCTCCACCCTCATAAGCAGAAACAGTTTCTATGTTAAATCCTTCTGTCTCACTATTGAAATGCAAGACGCCAAATGATGAAAAAGGAAAATTAACTATTTCCCAATTTAACCCTCCATCAGTTGTTTTTTATATTTCTGTTACTCCATCCATAAATCCAATGGTTTCATTATAGAAATATAAATTTCTTACATCATTAGAGGCTGAAATAGGTATAGTGATTGTTTCCCAATTTTCAGCGTAATCTGTGCTCTTATAAATTTTTTGATTTTCACCTGCTATAAAAACCACATTATCTACATTGTAAAATTTATCATATGTTGGTTTAATAGCTAAATCAATGAATTCCCAACTATCACCCCCATTTTTAGTTTTTGCGATATAATAATCTCTTGAATTAGGAACATCAGGAGTGTATATTAAAGCCAATCCATTGGTCTCATTGAAAAAATGTAATGATTTTATACTAACATAATCTTCAAATAGTTTTTTTGTCCAAGTCTCACCTCCATCAGTGGTTTTTAAGAATACTGCACCTTTATCACAATCGACGCCAAGACAACCGTTCATTGCTTGTCCAGAAATAAATCCTATGTTTGAATTTATAAAATATACCGAATATAAATGTAAAGTTGTTCCAGAGTTCTGTTTTTGCCAGTTTACGCCAGAATCAATAGTTTTATAAATGTCTCCATTATAACCGACGACAAAACCAATCTCTGAGTTTATAAAAAACAAATCACGAGAATTTATACCAAAATCATAGGTTGTTTTAGTAATCTCCCAGTCATTTAGAATTGTAATATTTGTAACTTCATTGATGTCTGAGTCTTTCTCGCAACTTTCAAATATGAAAAATGCAACTATTAAAATTAAGATATTCTGTTTGGTCATAATTTTTTTTCTTTAGATGCTCAAACTTGTATCACAGTTGCGTCCGAATTGGGCATAACGGTTTGCATATGGTTTGTGGCGGTTTTCGAAGCATTGACCTGTCCGCTCGAGACGTACTTTATTAAAAGGCAAAAGCCTTGAATTTAGCGCTTTACCCGCCATAAACTATATGCGTTGTTGTGGTGCGTTTTTATTTCATTTTTTATTCTTAGTCTCCCAAATTGAATTCAGGTTCTAATATTAACTTGTCTCCTTTAATTGTACCTAAGTTAATTTCAAAAGGATTTTCAAGTCGTACATTTTTGTCAATTTCTGAGTTTCTAAATCCTAATATTTTCACGCCTATGATTTCTTTAAAACGTGTAGTTATTCGGACTTTTGTCTCAGGCCAATAATATCCATCTCTTCCTTCGTAAGTCAGTCCTTCCTTAATGACAATATCTTTTAGTTCTAATGAGCTGGCTGTCGTCTCAAATTTATGGTCAGGGGTTATTGCGAATGTTATTCTGTATTCGTCTCTATTGTCGTTAAAATAATACCAACAATTGAACTCGTCCGTGTGTGGTTTGTAAATGAAGGATAAAAGTCCAATTGTTAAAAAAGTCAATGGTAGAAGTCCCCAATACCAATTTTTAAATGTCTTATCAATCTGTTTAAACTTTTCCTTAAGAATCAGTCCGAAAATTGGTAGTGCCAACAAATTCGGAATAATTGTTAGAATCCATCTTCCTGAACTGTTTGGGTCATAAAGGATAAGAAAACTTGCGTGTTCAAAGTATCTCAAAAGCCAAACTGCCGAGACAAATAGCATTATAGTCTGTCCAAGTTTTTTGTCAAATAGTAAAATGACAAACCCGATAAATGCAGAACCTGTCAAGATTGGTGTGTAAAACCCAATTCCTGTAGCTAATAAAGTCCCGAAGAAAATCAATAGTCCACAGAGGAACAGTAAAAAAGTCAATATTGGTATCGTAAATTTCATTTATTGTCAGACGGTCTATTTAAATGCACCACAACGGTTTTGCAAAACGCAGTTGCCGGCTTCAGTTTAGTTTTTAAGATACGGAAAATTCTTTATTATCCAGAGAACTATCAGACCTCACGACCGGCAATTGCATTTTGCTTGGGTTGGGCGTAGGCTTTACCATTCCTTCTCCACTGAAATTAGTTTTTCATTTTGGAATACGAGTCCTATTCTCTGAAGCGGAACAGTATCTGAAGAAAAGTCCATATACTCAAAAAGGTCATGCTGTTTTAGGACTTCCTTTATCTGTGACTTTGAAAGATTGGTTGCATTTAAAATCAAAGAAAGAGTCTCAAGATCAGATTCAGTAGCAGTATATCCGTCCCGCATATGGGTAATCGTAACTCCTTGGTCAATAACAGAGTAAAAGCCAAATAGGGTCACAAATACCAAGAGGGCTAAAGTAATCCAGAAAGCTACTTTCCATTTATTCATCTGATTGCTTGGCTTTTATATTTTTCTACAAACTCCTTTGCGTCCTTCAAATTATCTGGATACTCCACATAGTTTTCTGTCCGATTGTAGTGTCCCTGTGTTACTTTTGCCTCATATATATGTTGGAAACGGAAACCATTTTCGACTAAATATTTAACCGTCTCCCATTTTTTTAGGGCACCCTTTTTGGGAGGTCTGAATCTGTGAGGCAGCAGAATCATTTGTTGACTGCAATCAGGACAAACTGCTTCCTTTCTGTCCTCGAAATCTGTCCCTTGGCTAAATGATTTCCTACAGTCCAAACAAACTACTTTATGTCCCATTACTGATTTAGGTTCTTGTGCTTACGCCCAACGTCCCGCAAACTGGGTGTTGGGCATTTAAAGGCACATCAGTTTCCGGTTGCTGTTAAATTTATAAATGGCTTTAATGCTGGAATTATCAGTTTATGCCCAATAACCTGTTTGCATTGTGTGCGCTCGGTATGCGCATCTGGTACCTAAGGTATCA
>JAFMYY010000044.1 GCA_017948555.1 Cesiribacteraceae bacterium YIM B00369
ATAAAATTTTATTAACAGAGGGGCATGAGCGTATATTTACTTTTCAGCCGCCTGTTTTCATCTTCTAATTTCTTGTAGAGCTGATCCTGTGAAGATTTATCCTGTTGAAAGCCTGCCTCTCCATGCAGGTCATATATCTTTTTCCAATTGTAATAGGTAGCTGTACTCACCTCATGCTTTCTACAAGCTGATACTACTCCCTCTTCTTCCGCTGCTTTCAAAATTGCCAGCTTTTCTTTCCTACTCCATTTCTTGTACGACTTGCTCATATTTCCCTAATTTAAAGTTTCTGAATTTCGTTTCAAAAACTCTCCAGTCTTTTAGGGGGCTAAGACAACACCTCACAATGGGGAAAGATGTACTTGTCTAGGGAGATATGATTTATCCGCCATAAGTTATATATTTTGTTGTGTGGCGTTTTATTTTTCTCTTAAAAGTCTTTTAGTCCAATTTTCTTCCATTTTGTCCAATCTAGATTTTTTCAACCCTTTAATGTTCCAAAATGACTTGTATTCAGCTCTCTTCAAAAAGCGCGAAAGTTTCATTGCTAAAAAGAGCTTTTTAAGTCCGTTGAGCCTTATTGTCTCTTTAAAAATACGTTTTCGATTTAGCTTTCCCGTCTTTTTCTTTGCGTCTGCCGCACTTCTTATGTCCGAAGGAGGCAGGTCTTCAAGTTTAACTGCTTCAGCCCAAAGTACATCGATAAGAATTAAACACCTTCTTCTAAGCCCGTCATGATAGATTAGCCAATCTTGCATCTCTTTATGTATCTGCCTGTGATTTTTGTCAGAATGATTGGAGAAGTACGTAGAGTGATAATCAGAGTCCAATAATTTTCTCAAAGGACGACTATGCCTTAAGAATCCTGTGCCAACTATTGGATAAGTGTCTGAAATCTTCAAATGTCCTTGTAATATTCTAATTGTCAATTCGTCTAGAACACTGAATACGTTTTGTACACTTTCAAGTGCCCATGTTGTAGGCATGTCAAGCCTATGTTGTGAAACTAGCTCTTCTAATTCTTTTAGTTTCCTTTGATTGTGAGTTTGGTAGTATTCTCCTGTTTCTCTGCCGATAAAAATCACGTTTCCAAAATACTCCTTGCACTTAGTCCACAGTTGTCTATACTGGGCGATTAAAGCAATTCTAGTCTGTCGTTTTTGAGAGTTAAGAACTAGAATCTGAGCTAACCCAACCAAGACAAGAAGAATTGTCGCTATTGCAGTCAAAGTTCCACTATCCATATATGTATTTATGCAATTCATTTTTTAATGCCACACACCTATTTTGTATTAACAACTAACTGCTGTTTTTCCTCTAAAATAGCTGGAAAACAGCAGTAAATATTATGTAAAGTTGATTTTTATTCAAATTTTTGAGATATTAAAATGGCGATGTATAAACGCAGTACCGTCTAAAAGTACAGTAATTTTCCGTTTGCGGAAATATAGCCAGAACACTAGAATTTTACGCAGAAAATAATGCCTTAATTGAGTTAATAAGGTATTACCTACCGTTTTTTTTACCACTTTTTTAATTTAAGCAATTCCGCAATTTCTTTGGTATTCTTAAAATCAAGTTTGTTGAGTTCTTGATTTAAATTAAAGTATCTTTTGCCAAACAAACCTCCTTTACTTATTTTTTTAAAATTTGTACTGATAAATTCTTCAACGCAGAAAAACTTGTTGTTTTTCTTGATGTTCCACCCAATATTTTCTTGAGCATCGCATATCATGTTTTTAATATTTATCTTTTGTTTATCAGTTACCTGTCCGTTTGAAGTTGATATAATTTCAAGTTTGTCGTCCTCATTAAGGTTCGCGGTTATCACATTCTCTATTTTTCCAATTCCTCTTACAGACTTGTTGTCGTAAATTCCTAAATGCGAACAATATGAATAACCTCTATTTGCAGGATCATAATAAACATTATTTTTGAAATTGTCAGATAATGTGTAGCCACAAGCAACAGTTAACATTCGATACTCGTCCTTTCGTATTAACCCTGAATTAATGCAAAATTCTTCAAAATCGTTAATTATGGCACTTAATTCAAAATCGTAATCCTCAATTACATTACGGAATATTGACACAATTTCCTTGAAGGTGGTAGAAATGAAAGCAACCTTAAAATTCTTGGCTGAATTAAATTCTTTAACCTTGTCCAAAATCTTTTTACGTTGATCAGACTTCATGTCGCTGGGACCTAAAGCTAATAGTACTTTAGCATTTTCATTTCCGAAAGAATTTAGGTGGTTAGCGAGTTGATTGACAGAAAAATTGTCAGCTAATTTAGTTTCAATTGCTATTCTAAAACTTTCTTGTGTTATAAATCCGTCGGGAATTGAATTGATCGTCTTTTCCTGTTGGCTGAAATTTACTCCAACATCCAAATCTAATTCATCAGCTAATTCGTTCAAGAGCAATTTAAATTTGAATGGCGATTGGTTATAAAGCCTTGAAAATAACAAAAGAGTATTATTAGTAACTACGTTTTCTGGTTGAGAATATCTTTGGAAGTAATGGATTGAGCTCATTGATTTATTTGATGTTTTTTAAATGGTGTATAATGGCTTCAAATAGGATATGTGCGCCCAGTATGCGCATCAAGTACTAAGGTTTTTATTCCATGGTGTGCAAGTCGATTACAATCCAGGCTCTTACCGGCAAGTTGTGGATAGCCGTCCCGGTGAAGCGTGCTAGTAATTGGCTAGCAGAGTATTTGAGTTTTGATCATTTTTTGAGACAAGTACGGTTTGCAAAACGCAGTTGCCGGATTCAGTTTAGTTTTTAATGTAACGGAAACCCTGAATTATCCAGAGCACAATTAGATTGCATGACTGATATTTGCTTTTTGCTGTGGTTGGCAGCTGAGCTTTCTCTTTAATTCACTTCCAATCAATTTACTAAGCCTAACAGGAACCGCGTTTCCTAATTGTCTCATACCTTCAGTCCAAGAACCAGTTATAATATACTCATCCGGAAATGTTTGAATTCTCTTTGCTTCCAAAATTGTAAAATATCTGACGTCACCATTTTCAAATCTTATCATGTTCTCTCCTCCTGGTACTCCGTGACCTCCTGCCTTTATGGTTTTAGATGGTTCATCAATATAACTTCCGGTATGGCCTGGATAGGCCCTTGCTCCACTACGAAAGATATGGTCTTTATGAAAATTTTGTTTGCTGAAAGGCTCCGGAAGGCCGTAAATGGCTTCACGCACTGTTACCCATGGTAGGCTATCGGGAGGAAAGAAACCAAATTTACTTTTTAGTTTATTAATTTTCTTTTTTAGATTAGAATCTGGTTTTTCTCTTTTAGAAAGAGAAATTTCGTTTCTGTCCCAATATTCACCAGTTATGAATTTGTCCCAAAGTAACCTTTCGTCTGAATGCGTCTCTTTTGGAAAAGACCACTCAATTCCTAAATCATCCCTTACTCCAACTATAATTACCCGTTCTCTTTTTTGGGGAACTCCGTAATTTGCAGCATTTATTAACCTGAAAACGACGTTATATTTCAATCCAACGTAATTTCCAATTTTGTGTGTTTTTTCTAGACGGTCTAGGTGATTTTGCCAAGACTCTGTTTTTCCTTGCGTTAATTCAGGATATTTAAGCTGAAGAATTATGTAGTTGAAATATGAAGCAAAAGACTGTCTTAAAAGACCTTTAACATTTTCAAAAAGGAAGGCTTTCGGACTTAATTCTCTGATCCCATTTATGGCGAAAGGGAACATATCTCTTTGGTCATTTTGTCCTTTTGCTTTTCCTCCTAATGAAAAAGGTTGGCATGGAGGCCCCCCACCAATCAAATCTACGTTACCAAGTTTTTTGTAATCAAAGCTTCTAATATCTTGCTCAAAAATCTCTGATTCTGGAAAGTTAACTCTGAGGGAATTGCACGCATCTCTATTAAACTCTAGCAATCCTACATGTTCAAACCCTGAAAGTTTTAATCCTTCAGCCAAGCCACCCGCTCCAGAAAAAATTTCTAATGACTTCATCTTGTTTTCCATTTCATAAAGAAATCAATGACTTTTTCTTCTACTTTACTATTATCTGGAGCTTCTCCTAAACATTTGTCAGCCCATGGCCTTCCAGGATGAAGAACATCCCATTCAGACTTAGCTTGGTTATATCTTCCACTGCCAGGATCATGATTACCAAATCCGTCAACTTGCGTATTCCAAATTGGCTTATAATACCTAATAAGAGCAGCTTCAACCGTTCCTATTAAGCTGCTTGATGCTCCTTCTAAAATCATAAAACGGCATTGAAAATCATCTATTAAAAGGTTCTTAGCTTGTTGAATACTTCTATAATGCTCATTGAGTCTTCCATACAGTTCATATGCCTTCTTTTCAGCTTCAGTTTCAATTCGTGCCTGTCTCCATCCCCGAGGAACAGCCTTACCCACATAAATGGGCATGGAGAATTCAATTCGATTCTTTGATGCTAAATCCTTATATAATAAATAGCATAGACTCCTGTTCCGTGAAATTTTATAAGTGGAGGAAGTTGTATGACTGGCGTTCCATTGAAAAAGCGAATGGTGTCCTTGATAATTTCTTCAAAGGCATCTGATGTATATACGTGTTCTTCTCTGTTAAATTCTCTATTCATTGATGCAAATGTATCGTTTTTTGAGACAGTAACGGTCTCCATGTATGATCAGTAGCGGATTTTAGTGCGATTAACAGTCCTCCATTACAAAGTTTATTAAATTCACTACCCTTGATTAACTACTAAACCCGATATTGCTTATGCAGAATGTTACCGCCATGGGCTTTTTTCTGTCAGTCGTGCGCTTGGGCAGACACACACACTACTCTTTGCCAATTTTAGAGTTGAGGGCGGGCTTGAGCTACTTTGGCAATAAATAAGACTGAGAAGGGTTGAATTCATTTAGCCAATTTTTAAAGTCTTGTTTGTTTCAGAATAAAAGTCTCCCACACATAGTTCTGTATTGTCAAGGTCTGGAGAAATCATTGAAGTAGTAATAATGATTTGATGTTTTACTTCTGATTCAGATGATAGTTTGACAATCTCCTTTTGAAAACTTTGACTTCTATCTGGTTGCATTCCTTTGTCTTCAATATTGTCACAAAGTATAAATCTTGGGAGTCTAAAAAACTCTTTTTGTAAGGAGGCAAAAAAGATTGCAAAACGAACACTGTTCTTTAAATACACATTCGAGCTTTCAGAAAAGTTGTTTTCACCATCCAATGAAAAGGTGTTTTTCTCAAAGTCTAATTCAACTTTTTTACCTGTGCTAAATTCAGTCTGTCTACCCAAATCGCTATGCAATAATCGCAAGGTTAATGACTGAATAACTTGAAAAGCATTTTGTAAACGATTTCTTTGTTCTTTTTCCTTTGAGTAGATATTTGTTTTCAAAGAATCAATTTTAATTTTAAGTCCTGTAAGTTCTTTTCTTAAAACTTCAATTTGTTCCAAAGCATGAAGCTGTTTAATTAAATAATCATTCTTGGACCGAAGTTCCCCTTTTTTTATAAGCAATTCGTCAAACTCTTGGTTTCTTGCAGTTTTGACATTTGATAATGCTTCATCAAGTTCTCTTTGAAAGGCTCTTACCTTTTGTTCAAGTGTAGGATAGCTAGATTTATATTCTAAAAGCTTATGTTCTTTTTCTAAGTATATTTTTTTGGATTCTCTTATTTGGTTGTCAATTTCTTGCTGCATTCTTTTAATTTGAGAAGAACCTTTATCTTCTGGTAGCTGTTGCTTACATAATTCACAATGATAATCATCTTTTGCCGGCTCTAATGGGGATAAGCAATTAGGGCAGTGATGCATTTTTAAATCAACGAATGTTTCTCTAGTAAGCAAGGAGTCAGATAATGCTAAAGCTCTTTTTTCTAAACTTCTTATAAAATCTTGTGAATCTAAAAGCTCAAATTCATATTTGTATATTTCCGATTGTAAAAGTGAAAGCCTATTCCTTGATGCCAACAGATTTGTTTTTATCGTAACAACCTTTAATTCTTCTTCGTCTGATTTTTTGCTTCCCTCATTCTGGTCTTTCGTCAATTTTTCAAGATGTTCATCAATTCTCTGAATTTGATTGCTGTTTTCATCAATTAATGCATTGATGGTTTCAACATTTGTTTCATTGTCGCTGGCTATAAAAATCTGTTCAATTCCTTCAAATTGCTTTTTCTTGATATCATAATCCTTCTCTGATTCTCTTAATGAAATTTTATCGCTATATAAGGAATCGTCATAAACACCGAAAAGCAAATCAGCAATGGTTTTTCTTGTGATTGATGAATCAAAATTTTCGGTCATTAACAAATCAAGCGTTAAACTCTTTTGGTCAACATAGAGCATCCTTAAAATTTGATGCATTGTGATATTGCTGTCAACATCACCCCTTAATTCTGGAAAACCTAAAGCAAGAAATAGAGCATTTGAAAAACTTTTTTTGTTTTCTGTACGTCTGTACGGGAAAATTTGCCACCCTTCACTAGCTGATTTAATCGCTTCTTTATATGTTCCCCAAAAAATTGACATTGGTTGATTGCCCGAATCACTTACAGTTCTTTTTATAGTTATCGGTTCAGAGTTAATAAATACTTCTGCGTAAACATCACTACAATAAGCTGCGGCAGTTGTCCATTTTTTAAAATCTCCACCTAAAACATAAAAAATAAAGTTGCAAATCGTTGATTTACCCGCACTATTATGACCCCTTATGATATTGACACCTTCGTGAAAATTTTGGTCATAAGCAATTTCCCCATTCTTAGTATAAATGGTTAATCGATTTAATCTTAAAAATGGGTTATACTGCGTCATACTTAAATTCTATTAGATTAGTTCTTTCCTTTAGCCCTAAATGGCCATATAGGTTCATAGATGCTAGAGGACCTGTAATAAGGGTAATTAAATTTTGTTTTTCATCATTGGCAATTTGGATTCTTGATGACAAACTTTCAGAAAGTTGAACACCTGTTCTTTTGATTTTTCCATTTTTAAATGCGTTAGCATCAAATAAATCATAAGATATCAAAGCTTTCATAGCGGAAACCTGAATATGCTCCATTTTGAAAAAAAGTCTTTTTCTATCAATT
The DNA here is from genome assembly GCA_017948555.1 of Cesiribacteraceae bacterium YIM B00369. GTDB lineage: Bacteria > Bacteroidota > Bacteroidia > Cytophagales > Cyclobacteriaceae > Nafulsella. The sequence goes on from JAFMYY010000044.1 coordinate 7,096, forward strand.
ACCCGTTCATATGAATTCGACTCAGCTTCAAGAAATCTTTCATATTTCTTGAAGCCCGCAAAACTTCTTATTTCTAGCAACTCGGCAGGAAATGCTAGATAAAAATCTAAAATTCTCAGTTTATCAACTTCCAAGTCTTGCTTAGTCTTTTCCATTATTTGAAGAATCCTAAATATTGTGTGATATAAATCGTAAGCTTGGCTGTAGATTAGCATATTAGTTCCATTTGATATGACAATTGCCCATAAGAAAATAAATTATTCCATTAATTTCATCTTCATAAATACGGAGTAGATTATCCCCTAACAAATCTTCTAGTGGTTTTATTATGAACTCGTCAAGAAGTTGATTGATATATTCTTCTGGATGTCCTTCGTTTAATCTTGGATAAATTTGTGTTTCAAAACGTGAATAGACCTTTGCAAGAAGAAATGCATAAATATGTTGTGCTGTTTCGGAATGTTCGTTTTTCAAAAGTTTTTTGGTGAATTTCTCCTTTGCTTTTTCTGCAAAATTTAGATAACTAAGTCTATTCCCGTTTTCTAGTTTCTTTTCCAGACCCATCACTTCTGTATCTGCAGCATAAGATTTAAAATGCATTAATTCTTCTACCATTTCAGAAAAGCCCGTTGAATTTTGTTTTTCTTGTTCTAATTTTTCATAAAGCATTTCCAATTGAGATTTACCACCAAAGGAGACTCGACCTATGTTGATTGTAGTTGGCTTAATAACATCACGCCCAGCAATGTCTCCATTGTCAACAGTATTGTTAGATTGGGTAACTTCGTTTTTGTTTTCTTCGTCCACCATTCAACCTATTTTTTTACATCACGCCCTGCAATGTCTCCGTTTTTCACCTTGTTCTTTTCTTGTTTGACCTTGTTGGACGAGTTATCTGTCAATTTGTTTTTAATTGATACTACCTGAGTAGTCAGAAATATTGCAATTAAAAGTCCAATAATTGAGCAGATACTTCCTATTGTATTAATTATTTCCATATTCTTTGTTTAGGCATTTGCAAAATTTGGACTTGCTGGTTAGGAAGCGGTTGTCAGTATACTAAGGCAAGCAAATTTGCATGAATGTGCGGTTGGTATTGTATATCTGTTGTTCAATTTTTCACTGTTGTTGCCCTTTTTAACATTGGCGGTAACTTGGGTAAAATAACAATAAATTCCGTTTTTACCTATCTGGTGTTTTTTTGAAAATACTATCTATCAAATTGAGGGGATTGCTGCCAGCCATTAATTTCAACTCCCTCATATCTAAGGTAGCTATAAACAGTGGAATTACTGCCAATTTTTAAGGACTCCCTGATCTGGCTTATGCTTCTCCCTTCTTTATAGAGGATGGCAGCTGTGGAGGCTTTGGCTATAGCTTCCTTAGGCAAACCTTTTGGCCGGCCACCAACTTTGCCCCTAGCTCTGGCTGCTTCTATTCCGGCTCTGCTTCTTTCACGGATAATCTCTCTTTCATTCTCCGCAAAGACAGCACTCAGCATAAACCAGACCCTGCCCATGGAAGTAGTTGTGTCTATACCTTCAGTTAGGCTTTTAAACTCCACTCCTTTTTCCCTGAACTCAACCATGAGTTTAATGAGCTCCAGTGTTGTCCTTCCCAGGCGGTCGATACGCCAGACTACGACCACATCATCTTTACGAAGGTGATTAATTAATTTTTCAAATTCCGGCCGGTGCTTTGAAGCTCCGCTTATCTTCTCTTTGAAGATTTCCTCACATCCTGCTTTTTTCAAAGCATCGGTTTGAAGGTCATAATTCTGTTCGTCTTTCGAGACCCGTATGTATCCAAAAATCATTACACTTTAACCCTTTGTTGCTAATATAATGTAAATTGTTTGGGTGTAAGGCTTTTTTGTAATTTAAATCTAAGCAATGGGCATAGTATAGGCAGAAAGTTAAAGAGCCAAAGGAGGGATCCGGTGTTTACACTTTAACGACCGTTTTTGTGTAAATAGGAATAATCTAGGTTTTAATGCCTAACTGGAATAGTCATCTCCTAAGATGTGGGAGTTTGCATTTAATGGACAAATACATTATGTTTCAAGGTGAAACTAAAGCTCTATATTAGAGGGGAAGTAACAGCTGAAACTAAAGAAATAGTTATAGGTGTTATTTTATCAAAGTTAGGCACTATTCTATGAACGACTGGTACAGAAGAAAAACTTGGACCCAAAAGGATGAGGAGGAGTTCTTTGCCAAGCTTGGACGGGCAAGGAAAGATGGACGTTCCCAGTACTTGAAAATTCAGGCAATAGAATTGATTGAAACCAAGGACAAAAAATTACTGGAAGTAGCGGAATTACTTTTGAATAAAATGTTGACCGAGTATCCGGACGACAAATTAAATATAGGTCCAGCTCTCCAGGCCTTGGGGGACATTTATAAGTTGAAGGAAGATTTAGACTCAGCAATTTCCTATTACAAAAGAGCGATTGATTTCGAAGCAGTTTTTCCCAATGTTCAGACCCAAGCCTACTTGAATTATTCCGAATTGATTGTGAAGACTGAAAGGACAGAGGTTTATAAAGCAATTGAGAAAGTTTTAGAAGAGAAAACCACTGGTCTATTGTTTCCAGTTGAGAAATATAAGGTATTTTCACTCTTAGCAGTAATTAATAAACATTTCGGGAAAACTGAGAAAGTTAAATACTACGAAAACCTAGTAGAGCAAAATGCTAATTCTGAAACATCAGGCCTAAGATATCATAAGTATTTAGGTGTTGTGAAAGAACGGGATTCTTGGCTTGATAGATTAATAAAAAAAATGATTTAAACAGTGCCTAATCGTGTAGACGGCCGATGAGCCTGTAAGCCCACCG
>JAFMYY010000045.1 GCA_017948555.1 Cesiribacteraceae bacterium YIM B00369
ACCCATTTCCCGTGCAGCATCCACTACTCTTTGTTTAGTATTGGCATTTACAGCCGGATGATCATTTAGTGCCCTGCTTATAGTTGAAGGAGATATCCCTAATTCTTTTGCCAGGTCATAAATGGTAACTTCTTTATCCATATAATTTCAATTATTGCATCAAATAACAGAAATCGGTTTCGTATTTCAAACAGAAACATTCTTTTTGTTGCTGCTGAAAGGGTTTTTCTATAGTATTACTGTTAAAAGGTTATTTTATATGTGGGAATACTGCCAGATAAAGCCTGAAATTGTTGATAGGGTTGGTTGTTATGGCTTTGAAAAGAAGCATTTTCCTGTTATGAAACCAAAATTTAAGAAAATTATTTCATAAAATAGGTAGAAGTTGCAGGAATCGATTGCGAAAATGGGAAAAATACGGTGTTAAGTAAATTGAAATAGCTTTCGGGCATGAAAACCGGATATAAAATAAAAAAAAGCCGGCTGAATAAGAGAACCTTATTCAGCCGGCTTTTCTGAAAATATCTGCATTGCACTGCAGGGGTGGGCAGCATTAGTCGAAGCCAAAAGTCCTCCGGATCCCCAGTTCCAGCCCTCTTATTTCAGCTAAACCTCTGAGTCTGCCGATGGCTGAATACCCCGGGATGGTTTTCTTATGCAGATCGTCCAGCATCTGGTGGCCATGGTCGGGGCGCATGGGCATCCGGAAGTCTTTTCTGCCTTCCCTGATCCTTTTTTGCTGTTCTTCCAGTATGGCTTTAATGACTGCATACATATCCACATCGCCTGCAAGGTGATCAGATTCATAGAAGTTGCCTTTTTCATCGCGGAGGGTGCTGCGTAAATGAACAAAGTTGATGCGGTGGCCCAGTCGTTTGATCATTCCCTCCAGATCATTATCGGCCCTCACACCCAGGGAGCCGGTACAGAAGGTTACCCCATTGGCAGGTGAATCTGTCACAGCCAGTATTTCCCTGATGTCTTCCTCTGTGGAAACAATTCGTGGCAGTCCCAGAACAGGGAAGGGAGGATCATCGGGATGGATGGCGAGCTGAACGCCTGCTTCCTCCGCTACCGGCACCACCTCCCTGAGGAAATGAGCCAGATTAGCTTTAAGGTCTTTGCTGCTTATTTCCCTGTAGGTATCCAGTATTGTCTGGAGCTGATCAAGTGTGTAGTCTGCGCCAACCCCCGGAAAACCTGCCACTACAGTGGATGTCAGGGCCTCTGTTTCCTTTTGAGAAAGGGCATTCAGGAAATCTTTTGCCTCCTGCTTTTGTGCCGGGGAATACTGCAATTCAGCGCCGGGGCGTTTCAGCAGGTAGAGTTCAAAAGCTGCCAGGGCGGTGCTGTCGAAAAGAAGAGCCACTGATCCGTCAGGCAGGCGGAAATTAAAGTCCGTGCGGGTTGCATCCAGCACAGGCATAAAATTATAGCAAAGAGTACCAATGCCGCAGGCACCAAGGTTCCGGATGCTTTGTTTATAGTTTTCAAGGTACTGCTGATACTGACCGCTGCGGGTTTTGATGTTTTCGTGTACCGGAATACTTTCTGCAACCGACCAGTATAGACCTTGTTTTTCTATTTCCTGCTTTCTTTTCAGGATCTCCGCCTTTTCCCAGACCGTGCCGGTGGGAATGTGGTGCAGGGCAGTTACGATTCCCGTGGCGCCGGCCTGCTTTGCATCCGGCAGGCTTGCCGGGTCGTTTGGGCCAAACCAGCGCCAGCATTGCTCCATGCTCATAATGATAATATTAAGAGTTAATCAATCGGTTTTTAAAATGGAATAGTCTGATTTATTCTTTCACTGCTTTTACCACTGCCTCATAAGCGGGCTTCGGCTGATAATTCCGGTCGAACAGTAAGGGGTAGCTGGTCCGGCCTCTCATAGGCCAGCCATTAAGCCAGCTATCATGATCGGCCACACCCCAGAAGGTTATACGGCTGATTTTATCGCGGTGCCTGTGAAATACATCAAAAATATCGGCATAGCGTTTTGTCAGTTTCTCCTGAACAGAGTCAGGCAGGCTTTCCGGCCATGGGTTAAATCCTTCCTGTTCTTCTACAGTATTTACAATGTCTGCACCCTGGCGGCCGGTAGGGTTTGGCAGTACATCAATATCCAGCTCTGTAACCATTACTTTTACTCCCAGTGCGGCAAAGGCCTCAATACTTGCTTCAATATCTTCAATGGAAGGATAGCTTATTCCGTAATGCCCCTGCATACCAATGCCATCTACCTGAATTCCCTTGTCCAGGAGGCTTTTTACCAGCCGGACAGCTCCTGCTCTTTTTTCAGGTTTCCAAAGGCTGTAATCATTGTAATACAACTCTGCATCCGGGGCGGCTTCCTTTGCATATTCAAAAGCTTTTTGAATAAATTCCTCTCCACCAATTTCCAGCCATTTACTTTGGCGCAGGGTGCCGTCGTCGTTCAGCGCCTCATTCACCACATCCCAGCCGTCAATTTTCCCTTTATAGCGTCCGGCTACTGTGGTAATATGGTTTTCCATACGCCGGAAGAGGGTGTCTTTGCTTACCTGCCTTCCGCTTTCATCCACAAAAATCCAGTCAGGAGCCTGGCTGTGCCATACAAGGGTATGTCCAATGGTGAACATATTATTTTCCACTCCAAACTCCACGTACTTATCCGCCGGTTCCCAGTTGTACACATGCTGTTGAGGGTGTATAGGTCCCATTTTGAGTACATTCTCCGGGCTTATGGAGTTGAAATGTTGCTTTACCAGATTTGTCCCCTTTTCATCACGGCCATTAATCTGTTGATGATTGAGGGCAGCCCCAATGTAAAAGTCGTCTTTCATTACTTCTTTCAGAGACTGGTCTTTACCGGCATTACCCTCTGGCTGCTCCTTTCCTGAAGTACAGGAAAAGGCAATGGCGGCCATAAAAAGTAAAGAGGCTGCCCATTTATGGCTGTTGATAGTCATTTTTTGATGTTTTTTTCTTTCTGATTACAGTTTGCAAATTTCAGCTTATGCCGGCTGTGCAGTTATAAGGAGTTTAGAAACCAATAGAATTTCCTCCGTCAACGGGAAGGATGGTTCCTGTTACATACTTTGCTGCATCGGAGGCAAAATAGTAAACTGCTTCCGCAACATCTGAGGGAGCACCTAATTTTCCCATTGGTGTTCTGGATAGTACCTTATTCTTTCTTTCCGGGTCGTTATCAAGGGCTTTTGCCGACATATCCGTTGCAATAAAACCGGGAGCCACGCAGTTAACCCTGATTCCTTCAGGCGATAATTCCACTGCCATAGCCTTCGTCATTCCTTCTATGCCGGTTTTTGCAGCTGTATATGCAATTACTTTAGGAATACCATATTGAGCGGCCATAGAACTGATGTTAACAATGGAGCCGTTTTTTTTCTGCAGCATCAGTTTGGAAACTTCCCTGCTTATGGAAAAAACAGCTGTCATGTTTGTAAGGATGATTTTCTGAAAGTCCTCATCTGTTACCTCAGTAAACTCCTTTTTCATGTTGATACCGGCATTGTTCACCAGGATGTCAATTTTCCCCCATTCTTTTCCGATCTTTTCTATCATTTCAGGAATCGCGCTGAGGCAGGTAAGGTCAAATGAAACGGGTACACATAAATCTCCCAGCTTCTTCCGGGCGCTTTCCAGTTTATCCTGATTGCGGCCGATAATGATTGTACGGATATTATTCTGTACAAATTTTTCGGCTATTGCAAAGCCTAAACCGGATGCTCCGCCGGTTACAATGGCTGTCTTTTGCTGTGTGTTTGTTTGGTCAGTCATATTGTTAAGTAATTAAATGCCGGGTACGAATTTCGGATCCAGGCTCATATAGTATTCAAGACTTTTTTCCGGTTTAGGATATTTATCCGGTACAGGCCTTTTTGAGAAAGACTGGAAGTACAGCAGGCATGCATTGCGCCACCATTCTGCTTCTTTTTTCTGTATCCGGAGGTGGCTTTCCACATGCCGGAACCTTTCAGGGTCTGTCATTTCCCTTACGCCTGCCCATGTTGTCTGCATCTGTTCAACGCTTTCCACGCCACTGTAGTAGCGGTGGCACAATTCGTTCCAGAGGGTGCGGCCTGACTCCATGGAATAGTCCCAGGAAACATGATGAAACCACAGGAGGTACTTTTCCGGACAGGATTCGATGTTCCCGAATTTTTCCTGCACCGGTGGGAGGTACTGCGCCACGGCATTACTGCCGGTTTTGGTGCGGTCGAAACCTATTCCGTATTCATCTGCCTGGTGGTAGTAGACCGAAGTCCAGTCGGCTCTGTGTTTGTCTTTTATCCATGGAGCGGGCCCGTAATGATGCGACCAGCCCATAATGTGGTGGAGGCCCAGTGGAGTCATATAATTTACAGCCGCTTCGTGTGAACCGAGCATAAGAGAAGTTACCGGTTCCACAAAATCGTTCCTGTTGGTGAAGGTCATTTTCAGCCATTCCTTTGCAATTTCCCCGGAAGTAAGCTGGTGGTCCCATGCGAGGCGGCCGAATGCGTACCAGTTAGCCTGCCCGAAGTGGTGTCCTGTCCAGTTGCGGTCGGTGCCTATATTGCTTACTCCTGCAATACCTGTAAGCTGGTGCTGGTCCAGTGTGCCATCCACCACTTTGGCTACGGTCGATCCGAGCCCTTTTGCATAGGTGTCAGATTCCAGAACTTCTTTAAAGAGAGGGGAAAGATATACCAGCTGGGTACCCTGCCCGAGGTATTCCTGTGTTATCTGGAACTCCATCATGAGGGGAGTTTCCGGCATAGCGCCAAAAAGCGGGTGAAAAGGTTCGCGGGGCTGAAAATCAATAGCTCCGTTTTTTACCTGTACCAGCACATTGTCTCTGAATTTTCCGTCAAGGGGTTTAAATTCATTGTATGCCTGTTTTGCCCTGTCGTCGGGTGTTTCGTCACTGTAAACAAATGCCCGCCACATCACAATTCCTCCTTTTGGCGCCAGAGCATCGGCGAGCATATTGGCGCCTTCTGCCTGTGAGCGCCCATAATTGTGGGGTCCCGGCTGGCCCTCGGAATCAGCTTTTACCAGAAAGCCTCCAAAGTCAGGGATGTGGGAGTAGATTTCTTCCACCTTCTTCTTCCACCATTCCGGCACCTTCGGGTCAAGCGGATCTGCAGTTTGCAGCTGTCCTATTTCAATAGGAGCGCTGAAACGGGCAGTCAGGTAAACTTTCAGTCCATAAGGCCGGAATGCGTCGGCCAGGGCTTTGGTCTTCAGGAGGTAGTCTTCCGTAAGAACCAGTGCATTGGCGTTAACGTTAGTCAGTACCGTGCCATTAATCCCGATTGAAGCATTGGCGCGGGCATAATCTATATAACGCTGGTCAATAAACCCGGGTAACTTGTGCCAGTCCCAGAGTGAAAAGCCGGAATAGCCGCGCTCCACGGTCCTGTCCAGATTGTCCCAGTGGTTAAGGATGCGGTGCTTTATTTTCGGGCTGCTGCTGATGGAAAGGTCCCTGATGGGCTGGTGGGTTTGCAAAAGCCTTAAAAAGTGAAAAGTGCCGTAGAGCAGGCCCGTTTCTGTATTCGCTGTTATAATAGTAACATTTTTCCTGTTTACTTTTCCTGAAAATATATAATATCCTTCAGGGCCAATATTTTCGGTTTGCTTTTTAAGGTTCAGCGAAAAATTCCGGGGCAGGTTTTCAGGAGTTCCGATTAATAGGGTGCCATCTTTTACTGCCTGATCTGAAAAAGGTATGTTGCTTCCTAAAATTCCGGTAAATGCCTGTTTAAGTTCATCTTTAATAACTGTAATAACAGGGGAGCTGCCCGGAATATTAATTTCCTGAAGTAATTGCCGGTAATTTTTAAGAAGCGCAGAGTCTTCAATCCGTTCATAGCGTTGCCACAGTCTGTATCCGTCTTCTGCAGAAACATGGGAGGAGATTAAAGTAAAAAAGGCAATAAGGAATAAAAAACTTAGTCTGCTTGTCTTCATATAGTTAAAATAATAGATCCGGTTTCGTTTTCAGGACACTGAGAGGAACAGTCATCGATTCAGCGCAGTTTTCCGTGAGTGGAATTAAGTTTCCGGGTAATTTTAAATTGCTTTGGACCGGTTCCTGAACTGAGCTTTACTGTTTGGCGAATCATAATTGCAGGGGGTGGTTTCCGGTGATTTTTATCCGGTTTGCCGGTACTGAATTATGTTTCTGCGGATTTTCAGGAAAATAAGGCTGATTATCTTTCCTTTATTCCAAAAACAGTTGTGCTTTCTTCATAACCTTTTTAGTAATACAACAAATTAATGAAATCGGTTACAATAAAAAAAGTAATTTCTCTGAAAAGAGAATTTTGAGAAGCAGCGAAGAGGTGCTTTTCCGGTAAAATGGTCTTTTGAAGGAGTACGGGTTGAATAAAATAACAGAAACTAAGTTTAAAAAATTTATGGCCTGTGCGATTTTACCTGACTGTTTATGTGGTAAATCAAATTAAACTGCGGGCCGGAAAGTTAAGCATCAGAGAGGGTAAAGGGTATGGCGGAATTACTTTTCCGCCGGCCCGGTGCTTTTCGTTATCTGTTTAAAATGTTTTTTTAAGGGAAGATTCCCTGATAATTAGATCGCTGCGGAGCGTGATGGTGTTGGTTGAATTAATGTCGGCCACTCCTCCCAGGTGGTTAATAAGGTTTTTTGCAGCCACTTCTCCCATTTCAAAGCCGGGGTAATTAACTGTGGTAAGGTTAGGTTCAATAATTCTGGAAACAGGATCATTGTTAAAACCTGCCACGGCAATATCTTCAGGAATTGAGAT
>JAFMYY010000046.1 GCA_017948555.1 Cesiribacteraceae bacterium YIM B00369
TGACACCCACAGACCCATGAACATAATGATCACGGCGTAGATGACAAAGATGATGTAGTCTAAAGTAGAGAATCCGGAAGTCATAGAGGAGATATTTGTTTATTTGGTTTTAATTCTGACCATAGTAAGCACCTGCTCCATGCTTGCGCTCGTAGTGCTTGCGGATGAGAGAATCCTTCAGGCGTGGTGCTGAAGGGTTAATCTGCAGGGCAAAAAGAGCCATTCGCGCCACCTCTTCCAGCACAGCGCTGTTGTGTACTGCTTTATCTGCATTCTTACCCCAGGTAAAAGGGGCGTGGTTTCCTACAAGCACCATTTCCACTTCTTCATAGCTCATGCCCTTTTTTGCAAAGTGGTCCATAATCTGGAAGCCTGTCTGGTATTCGTAGTTTCCCTTGATCATCTCATCGTCCATAGGCGGAGCGCAGGGGATATCCACAGTGTTGTAATCGGCATGAGTGGTTCCCATAATAGGAATGTCACGTTGTGCCTGTGCCCATGCAGTAGCATAGGAAGAGTGGGTGTGTACTATGCCACCAATCTTCTCCCAGTGCTTGTAAAGCACAGCATGCGTTTTGGTGTCAGAAGAAGGGCGCATTTTGCCTTCCACGGTATTGCCGTCGAAGTCCACAATAACCATGTCGGCCGGTGATAATTTTTCGTAAGGTACACCACTGGGTTTGATGGCAAATACACCTTTGCTGCGGTCGGCAGCAGAAACGTTTCCAAAAGTAAAAAGCACCAGTCCCAGCTTTGGCAGCTGCATATTAGCCTGGTATGCTTCTTCCTGAATGTGTTGGTACATAAAAATCAGTGTTTAGTAATTAGTGCAAAGTATTTAGGTCGTTGTTAGTTGCTGGTTGTTAGTTGTCCGGGTTTTCTGCTTTTTCCATTACCTCCATTAACCAAACAATGGATAGAGGATAGGAATAGCCAGATGCTTCAAAAAGGCACTGGCGGATATTAGCCCCGAACAACTAACAACGATCAACTAACAACTAAGCCGTCTGCTCAATAAAGCCTCCAATATTAACATATTTTTGGTATCTTTTTGCATAGATAGCTGTTCTTTCCGGATTTGGATGGTATTCTGCATCAAAACCCTGTCCCATTGCTTCCATGGCATCTTCTACCGCAGGATAAATGCCGGCCACAGTAGCGGCAAACATACCGGCGCCAATTGCACAGGTTTGCTCGCTTTTATGAATGCGGATTGGCATGTTCATTACATCAGCCATCATCTGCATAATAAAAGGAGATTTTTTGGCTACACCACCAAGACCGATTAAGCCTTTTACCGGCACGCCCTGCTCGTTAAAGCGGTCAACAATCTTTTTAGCTCCAAAGCAGGTTGCTTCCACAAGGGCACGGAAGATACGGGGTGCATCGCTGCCTAAGCCAAGGCCAAGGATAGCACCTTTCAGAAGTTGATTGGCATCGGGGGTACGGCGTCCGTTAAACCAGTCAATGGCAAACTCCAGTTCTTCGTTAAGCGGAAGAGCTTCTGCCTGTTTTGAAAGGGCAGGAATAATGCCGTCGGCAACTTCTTCAATAAGTTTTTTAGCAGTAGCCTGGTCAATTACTTTAGAATCAGCAAGCGCATTTTCCAAAGGCCATACAAGAACTCTCTTAAACCATGCATAGGTATCGCCAAAGGCAGATTGTCCTGCTTCCAGTCCCATCATGCCAGGGATCACAGAGCCGGGAACCTGTCCGCAAATTCCTTTTACCAGAGTGTCTGCAATATCAGCAACAGGGGCCACTAACATATCGCAGGTAGAGGTTCCCATTACTTTGCTCAGGTGGTAAGGTTCTACCTGTCCGCCAACTGCGCCCATGTGTGCATCGAAGCCACCTACGCCAATAACCACATCAGCAGGAAGGCCTAAGCGTTCTGCCCATTCGGCGCTGATAGTACCGGCAGCTACATCAGAAGTATAAGTGTCGGTAAACAATCTTTCACGGAAACCTTTCAAAAGAGGGTCCAGAGAGGCGAAGAATTCTTCAGGAGGAAGGCCTCCGAATTCAGCAGCCCATAAGGCTTTGTGGCCTGCTGCGGTACGGCTACGCTTTATATCCTCTGCGTTAGATCCGCCGCAGAGCAGGAACGGAATCCAGTCGCAATGCTCCACCCATGAGTGTGCAGCCTCTCTTACTTTTTCATCTACACGAAGAACATGCAGGAGCTTAGCCCAGAACCATTCAGAAGAGTAAATACCGCCTACATACTGGAGGTAGTTGGTATCGAATTTAGTGGCATGCCCGTTAATTTGCGCCGCTTCTTTTACAGAAGTATGGTCTTTCCAGAGCACGAACATAGCATTGGGGTTGTTTTCAAAACCGGGGAGCAGGGCAAGAGGAGTTCCGCTTTTGTCAACTGCCACAGGAGTAGAGCCTGTTGTATCCACGGAAATGCCTTTAACTGCTTTGGCAGCATCCGTGCCTGCTTTCTGTAAAATATCCGTAATGGTCTTTTCCAGTCCCTCAACATAGTCAAGGGGGTGCTGGCGGAACTGGTTGTCAGCAGGAATACAAAACTGAGCTTCCTTCCAGCGGGGGTAGTAAAAAACGGAAGAGGCCAGTTCGCGGCCGTTAAGCGCATCGATGAGTACTGAACGTACGGAATCTGAGCCGTAGTCCACACCTATTACATACTTTTCGTTGTTCATGGGGTGTATAAATTTATTTGTTATTTTGACTTAAACTAAGTTATCTCCTTCGTTTGCAGGAATATATATGGCTGCGTCTGTTGCTTGCCTGGTGGTGTAAAGCTGATGCTTTGTATTTTGCACCGGTATATTCACCGCGTTTGCAGAGAACAGGCATACTTATTTTAGTGTCAAATTAACACTTAAATTTTTAATAATAAAAGGAAAGTGGCAATTTTACTTTTATGTACAGGCCGTGAGTAGTTCAGGTGCAGCGGGTGAATAGCGGGTGCCGGTGTTGAGGAGTGCCGGACTCAGGGTCTGTATGTATAGTGGGATTTAAAAGTGCCTTTCAGCTTAATATTCAGGTGTTTTAGCTTCTGATTTATTTGTTATTCAAAAGATTGTCAGAGGATGTTTTCCGGTTTGGCGACAAAATTCAGGAATGTCTGAAACCCATCCTTGTATTTCTTTTTGTGAAGTTTGTAATAAAATGCTCCTTTCTTGGAGGACTCCTTTTCCTTTTCTTTTTGCTTGATCAATAGTCCGGTTGAAAGTACTTTTCTGCTGAAATTACGCTTGTCGAAGGAAGTCTCATACAAATCTTCGTATAGCGCAAGGAGCTGCGGGAGTGTAAACTTGTTTGGTAACAGTTCGAACAGAATTGGGTGTAATGCTGCCTTGTACCGCAGCCAGCTTTTGGCTTTACTTACAATTTCATTATGGTCAAATATGAGCTGGGGGGTTTCATTTAGCGGGAACCATTTAGCATGAAATTCTTCACTGATTTGTTGCTGATATTTATTAATATCAATCAGTGCCACATAGGTAACAGCAATGGTTCTTTCCACAGGGTCGCGGTCCGGCTGACTGAATGTATACATTTGTTCCATGTAAACCTGTTCCAGGCCGGTAAGCTTCTTCAGGATTCTGTTTGCAGCCTCGTCCAGATGCTCATCCGGCTGAACAAAGCCTCCCATTAAGCTCCATTTTTTCTTTTCCGGTGCCATGCCCCGCTGAATTAACAGCAGTTTATAACATTCTCCGTCGAAACCAAAAATAATGCAGTCTACTGCAACGAGTAATCGTGTCTGTCCGGAGTATTTCATGGTAGATGAATTTGTAATGTAATAAAATTTTTCTGCTTCAAAATTTATCAGCCCGGGTAGCAGGGGGGTTATTATAAGAAAAAATATATAATTTCCCGCTGTTATGGGTGGGGATAATTATTAAGTGTCAATTCGAAAATTAATAAAAAAAATGATAACTAAATATTGTAGTGATTGTAAAATTTAATTTTGATAATAAATTTCATTAAAAAACTCATCCTGCAAGGAATTGAAAAAGAATTTGTTTTTATGATATACCGTGCGAAATAATAAAAATAATCAGTAAATAAAAAATCGTTAAAGTAATTTCAGGTTTGTTTTTGCGTTGTTAAATGGGTTTTGTCTTCTAATTGTATGTGGCAATTAAGTTCGTATGGATGCTTATTATTTCATAAATATTTTTTTTGATGGTTTATTTGGACGATTATTGTAAAACTTAAGCTTTTTCGGGCAGGAAAAAACATTAAACGTTATTTTGACATTTAAAAAAATAGCTGTTTATTTGGTTTCGGGACCTCGTGAGGAATATGTGTCAGGGTGGTGCGGTTGTTTTTGGTTCTTTAGTGTTTTGTTGCGGGAAGTACCTCCGGGAGTATCAGAAAATGCTCCGGCTCAACTGGCAGAACAGGTATAGTCAGAAAGTTAAAAGTAATGCAGGTGGGTGAGTGTCGGGTAGTGGGGGAAGTGCCATGCTGTTGGAGTCAGTAAATATTATTTGCAGAAATATCACACAAATCTAAATCATACACTATGAAATTTTTCATCGATACAGCCAATCTGGCTCAGATCAAAGAAGCGCACGAGCTTGGTCTTCTTGACGGGGTAACCACTAACCCTTCTCTAATGGCCAAAGAAGGCATTAAAGCAGAGAAAGCCATTATGCAGCATTACAAAACCATCTGCGAAATGGTTGACGGCGACATCAGTGCGGAAGTGCTTGGAACCGGTTTCGACGAAATTGTGGAAGAAGGAAAGAAACTGGCTGCTATCCATGAGAACATTGTGGTAAAGGTTCCTATGATCAGAGACGGTGTAAAAGCTATCAAATGGTTTACCGATAATGGTATCCGTACCAACTGTACGCTTATCTTCTCTGCCGGTCAGGCTATTCTTGCTGCTAAAGCAGGTGCTACTTATATCTCTCCTTTCCTCGGCCGTATCGACGACAGCGGATGGAATGGTGTTCAGCTGATCGAGCAGATTGCTGATATTTACGAAAGACAGGGTTTTGCCTCAGAAATCCTTGCGGCCTCTATCCGTAACCCTAACCACATCATTCAGTGTGCTGAAGCAGGTGCTAACGTATGTACCTGTCCTCTTGATTCCATCCTTGGCTTATTAAAGCACCCGCTTACCGACATCGGTCTGGCCAAGTTCCTGGACGATGCTAAGAAAATGGGATAAAATAGTCTTGAGTCCTGAGTCATGAGTATTGAGAAGCTGGAGAAATCCGACCTGGTTTGCAGTGGCCCTCTTTTTACTCACGACTAAAGGCTCACGACTAAAGACTCACGACTAAAGACTAAACAATGACAATAGAAGAATTAGAAAAAACAGCCAGTCAGGTGCGCCGCGATATTGTGCGGATGGTGCATGCCTGCCAGAGCGGACACCCGGGCGGATCGCTGGGCTGTACAGATTTACTTGTGGCGCTTTACTTTAAAGTAATGAAGCACGACCCTTCATTTAATATGGATGGTAAAGGAGAAGATCTTTTCTTTCTCTCCAACGGCCACATCTCACCTGTATTTTACAGCGTGCTTGCCCGCTCAGGCTACTTCGATAAAAGTGAGCTGGCTACTTTCCGCCAGATCAACTCCCGTGTACAGGGGCACCCTGCCACACATGAAGGTCTGCCTGGTATCCGTGTTGCCTCCGGCTCACTGGGTCAGGGTATGTCAGTAGCCATAGGTGCCGCTCAGGCCAAGAAGCTTAACGGCGACAGAACACATGTATTCTCCCTCCACGGTGACGGTGAGCTGCAGGAAGGGCAGATATGGGAAGCGGCTATGTATGCTCCCCACAACAAGGTGGATAACCTTATTTCTGTAATAGATGTGAACGGGCAGCAGATTGACGGCCCTACCAGTGCAGTGCTTGGCCTTGGCAACCTGAGAGCCAAGTTCGAAGCCTTCGGCTGGGACGTGATGGAGATGAACGGCAACGACATGAAGGATGTGGTGCGCGGGCTGGAGCTTGCCATGACTAAAACCTTCAAGGCAAAGCCAATCCTGATCCTGATGCAGAC
>JAFMYY010000047.1 GCA_017948555.1 Cesiribacteraceae bacterium YIM B00369
AAACTAAACTGAAGCCGGCAACTGCGTTTTGCCAAACCGTTATGGGCAACCCCAAAAATGGACCTAACAGAGCAACACATAAATTTTGAGTTAGACGCCCGAATAATGTTTATCGGTCAGACGATTCGTGGGGTAGTTTATGGGGAGCTTGAATACATCGACGAAGAAGGTAATAATGTAGACCCCGAACCTTACTTCAAGACAAAGTATCCTGATTTGGACACGCTGGACTATTCAGTATATTTTAAAACAGATTTTAAAACCATCTACGTAACTTGGGACAATGCCTTTGTTAGTTACGGGCTTTCATCAAAATACAAAGACCTGAACGATAATTCTGGCACTTACGTACAAAAATGGGACGTTTCAAATGAGCCAAAATGGAGGGATTTAGTGGGACAGAAAATTGTAGATTTCAATGTTTATTGGAGCGAAATATGGACTTCAAATCCGGATGGAAATTATAAAATTTCCATTCCATATCCGCAGTCATTTATAATCACCACTGAAGGAAAAAACAAAATCATTATAAGTGCAGCCGAACTTAAGCAAGAGGAAGAAAATGAAGTTTTCGGATTAATGGATAACTTACTTGTGACCACCAATGCTGAATTAGCAAGACAGCTAAAACTTATAGAATAAAAAATAATTAAGGCTGCCCATAACCCCAAAAAATATCAACGGCTGGTTTTCTGGAGTAGCAAAGTTCAGCGCCATTCACTATCTTACTCTATGCGGACAGTGAGCTGGTAATTTGCCTCAGCCGCTGGTATTTTTATATTCGTTGGTGGTAACCCCTAAAATGCAAGACTATTCAGAAATAACAATCTCAAACAAACCTGATGATAATTTATTTTATCAATTGGCAGACATAATAGAGACTGATTTTAAAGCAAAGCTTATAAATAGTACTGCGGACTTGGACTCCAAATATTGGGACTTTAAAATAGACGGTCAGGAAATAACCCTGCACCAGCAAACATTTAGCGGGATTACTTTATATCCAACAAGACTGGAAGGTTCGACAGAGGAGGAAAATACCCTTGCTGAAAAAGTTGGCTTTAGATTAAAATACTCTTCATTAACTCAGAACACATGGGTAATTATTAGGGATAGTGCCAAATCAGACATAAATTACTTCCTTGAAAATGTGCATCAAGCAAGGTACAGTCGGGAGGACTACGAATATTATAAATATCAGGAGTATAGTGGTAGTTGCGAAGGACATGACCACTGTCAAATTTGCTGGATAGTTATTTCATGTGGTGATATAGATGAGCTTTACACTAATTCGATAAGTACAGTTTGTCCTAATTGCTATAAAAGATTTGTCCAAAAGAGTGACTATTTGGGAGAGATTGAAAAACTTGAAAAAGAAAAGAGGCTACCACCAACCCAAGCAAAAAGCAATTGCCGGTCGTGGAGTAAGAAACTGCTTAGGATAATTAAAGCTTTTCCGTATCTTAAAAACTAAACTGAAGCCGGCAACTGCGTTTTGCAAACCCGTTGGCATGCATTCAAAAAACTGGACGTGAAAAAGCTGATTTTGATATTGATGATTTTCATTACCCAACAAGGATTTGGNCCCGTTGGCATGCATTCAAAAAACTGGACGTGAAAAAGCTGATTTTGATATTGATGATTTTCATTACCCAACAAGGATTTGGTCAAGATTCAGCTAATGAAGAATCTGGTGGGATTTATCAAGTTGCATTTGACTCTGTAGTTAATGATTTGTCTGCTTACCTAAAGGATAGCATTATCATTATTAGCGGAGACGGGATTTCTTCCTTTAATGGGGGTGCTTCTAATTATCAGGTAATTAATGGAAAGAAGGATAAGCTTTACCGGGACAGAGACAGACAGAAGCTTTCCAAAGAGTATAAGTGCTTCATTAAAAAGGATTTAATAAGACTCAATTTTAGACCAATAATTGTTCACTCTGATTCTCTTACACTTTCAGTTATGGCATTTAAAGTTAAATATAAAAATAGGACTTCCTATGAAACAGGATTGTCGGGAGATGCCCTGTGGATGTTTACATTTAAATATGATTGTGAGGCTGGAGAATATGAACTGATAGAAGTTGAAAAGGGAATAAAATTGTAAACGCATGCCAACCCCAAAAACTAGCAACGGCTGGTTTGCTGGAGTAGCATAACTCACTGCCATTTATTATCTTCCCTTAGGCCGACAGTAAGCGGCCATTTAACCCAGCCACTGCTAGTTTTATAAACGTTAGGCACAATATAGTAAGGGCTAGCCAAGTATTTAAGGAGGTTCTGACTAAAATTACCGATTTAACATTTTCGATTTGTAGATAACCAAATGAATTCATTTCCGCTCAAGCATGGACTAATTTTTATAGGATACTTTTTCTTTGCTTCATTGCAACTTTTTAACCATTCAGGAGGGGCAGATATTGCTTTTATGTTGGTTATGTCATTTTGCTTTATTATTCATTTTATAGTACTCATAGTAAAAATAATATCAGCTCAAATGGCAGATGATGAATTATCAGGAAAAAGAGCGCAAGACACGACATTGACTCTATTTGCTCTGATTGCAGGTATAGTCTTTCTTATCGTAATAAACGATAAATATTTAGAATTCATGTGGTGGCTGACACATGAGTTGAAGTAAAACTTAAAAAGATAATGGGTACTGTGCCTAACCACAAAAAACATCAACGGCTGGTTTCCTGGTGCAGCAAAGTTCACTGCCATTTTGTACTTTAATGTAGGCTGATTGTAACCTGCCATTTACCTCAGCCGCTGTTGTTTTTAAAAACGTTAGCAATAATTTGATGAAACCGAGAAATTTAGCTTTTATAATTGTTTTAATCCTGCTTGGTAGTTGCGGAATATTCAATCCTGAATTAAGATATACACCTAAAAATTCAGCGGAATATTATTTTCCACCTTTAAGCGAAGAAATAAAACAAAATCAAGCTGAATGTATGAGATTGGAGAATTACCCGTGTGTGTTTGAGCAGAATGATACATTAAGTGATTTTGTAAACGAATGGTATTCAACTCACTTGGCAAGTATGAAAGAACCTATTCTGTATAATCAAATTGGAAAAGGAAAAAAGGTTATCAGGTTCACTCATTTAGGTACTTGGTCAAGACCTTATTCTTATCGAATTGAAAACATAAATGAAAAAATCGTTGGAACTTATAATAAAACTAAAGGGCTTGGTGGATACGATGCTGGACGAAGAATTAAACACGAAGAAAAAAAATTAAGTAATTCGGAATGGAATTTAATGATTGCCACAATTGACAGTACTTTTTGGGATATTCAAACTCACGACCCGAATATGGTTTTAGATGGCGAGGAGTGGATTTTGGAAGTATTAATTGACGATAAGTATCACGTTGTAACGAGAAACAGCCCAGATGTTTATGACGGAAAAAATTATGCCGACCTTTGTAAAAGAGTGATTAAAACTTATAACGAATAAAAACTATTGCTAACACTAAAAAACATCAACGGCTGGTTAACTGGAGCAGCAAAGTTCGCTGCTATATATTACTTTCATGTAGGCGGACAGTGACCTGCCATTTACCTCAGCCGCTGTTGTTTTTAATAACGTTGGGCGTCATTATGAACTGGACAGCATTAAAAGAAACAATCTATTATTGGGACGGCTCTTGGCGTGACATCTACATATTTGATGTAGCAGAGGAGGATTGGATAAAGTGGATTGACTATATTAATTCTACATACCGAATCTCTTGGTACAATGGTAAAACAGACAAGGACGAAGCTAAAGTTGATTTTAATGTAATTAAGGAATATTGGGCTAGCAACGGAGATTTGATTTCTACAGCTAATGTATTTCTGGGCCAAATTCAGATTAACACCCATTTCTTTTCAGAAACTGAACTTGAGAGTGATATTGACCCCAGAGAATTTAATTCAATAGAAGACCATAATCGTCTAATTGACTACTTAAAGGATTTATCACATTTGATTGAAAAGCCAGTGTATGTGACCCCTGAAAATACTCCTGAAATAAAACTGATTACAGTTGATAAAGAGGATGTTAAAATCAACACTGATACTGACCCAAGAGATTGGCCGGTAAGAATAAAGGAATAAAACGCCGCCCAACACAACAAACAGGTTATTGGGCATATACTGGTAATTCAGGCTCAACAGCCATTTATAAATTTAATTGCATCTGGATATTGAAGAGCTCTTAAATGCCCAAACCCAGTTTGCGCAACGTTGTAGGGCATAAAATCAAACCTTCATTAAGAAATGGAGCTAACTAAACACTGTAGACTTTGTGATAATAGGCTATTTGATATGGCGAATGGGACCTCTTGTGCCCTTACAAAGGAAAAGCCAACTTTTAAAGACAAATGCCCAGACATAGTTTTTGGGAAGAATTATGAGGATGTGATTCGTGAAATAAATGTGGAGCATCATTTAGTTAAAATAACCAAAGCAAATTCTATAGCAAACTTTGCAGTCTTTTTAGCAATTGGGATAGCTGTAATAATCCTAGGGTACTACCTTTGGACACAGGCATGGAGTAGTGGAGTGATTTCTACAATTCCTATCATTGTCATGGGAGTAGGCGTTTTGATATTACCAATGGCATTTGGACCGATGAATAAATACCGGCAGGAGATAAGTGTTACTAGACCGAAAAAAGATCAATTGGACGCTCTTCTAGCTCAATATAATATTCAGTATACTATTGATATAAGGGTAAAGACGGACATACTGGGAAATAAAGATGTTGAAACGGACCTGAAATTCTTAAGAAAGCACTATAAATAAAAATATACGCCCTACAACAATGCAAACAGGTTATTGGGCATTTCCTTGTTAATTCAGGCTTTACAGCCATTTACAAGCTAAACTGGAAGCGGAAACTGAAGAGCTCTTTTAATGCCCAACACACAGTTTGCGGACCGTTAGCACCAATAAAAGATGTCAAGAGCCATTCTTTATATATTCGTACTTATATTTATTTCTTGTCAGGACCAAAGTAGAGGGAATGCCGAGGAAGAACATAAAGTATTGGAAGATGTCTTTATGGAGGTGGTTGGTAGTACGGCTAAAATGCTCTCTAGCCCACCACCAGTTATTCAGAACCCAGCCGAAATAAACGTACCTGATTCTGCTTTTACAAAAGAAGAATTAGAAATAATTAGACAGAGAGATTTAAATCGTAAAGAAGTTAAAACTGACAATATTTCAAACATTGAAATATTTGATGCATTATATGTTCCCGAACTGGATAAAGAAAGATTATCACAGTATGGTTTTGATTCTAGGTGGATTGGACTTTTAATGGAACTCAAAGATACTATTTCTTCAACATTTCTTCCTGTAGAGCAACTTGAAATAGGTGGGCCTTATAATATTATTGGAATAAATAAACTAGACAGGGAAAGTTTTCTAGAGGAGAGAAAATTAATTGTTCAGTTTTCGCGGGTGTTTTTCAATGAAGACATGACAAGAGCTTTTTTCTTTGTTAATTTCTACAACAGATTTGGAGATATAGTATTTGTGGAGAAAAGGACAGGAAAATGGGTTGTGGTAAATAGCAAGACCATTTGGATTTCATAATTATTAGGTACTGGTGCTAATCGTGTAGACGGCCGATGAGCCTGTAAGCCCACCGGT
>JAFMYY010000048.1 GCA_017948555.1 Cesiribacteraceae bacterium YIM B00369
CTTTGCCAATTAACATAATATTGCGCAACTTGAATTAATTAATACCATTTTATTGTTAACTAATTTATAGGTGGCATTCATATGACTTCTCCCCGCGCAACATTGATTATGTTCGTAAATCAAGCCTGAATCAAACTCTAATGATATGCCGGAAATTTCGCTCACAAAATATTTCTCGGAATCAGGAGCCCTGAGTATATAAATACTTGAAGTGTTTGGTCCTGCATAACTGGTTTCGAAAACAGAAAAATCATCAATGCAGTCAAAATTAAAATCACCCACAGTAATACTATTCAATCCCCAAAACCGGCAATCCAATGCTATTTCCTGAATTAATCTGTCTGTTTTCTTTTCGTAAACCCTGACCCCAACTACCCGAATGTCCTCTTCCTTTTCTTTGGAAATTAAAAGTTTGAAATAATGATCTTCTGTAGATGCGGGTTGCATAAATTCCAGCTTATCAAACGTAGTTTCATCGTAAGAATCGAATGCATACAGTTCAGATAATTTGATGTTGAATGCTCTTTGTTTATCCTGACTTATCCACCTGCCTTCAATTTGGTTATTTACAGGTTGAAATTTTTGAAATTCAAGTGTTGCAGAAACTTCTCCCTTTTCGTTTTTTTCAAACAAAACGAGGCTCTCATTTTTCTTTTTGCCATTTATAATAATGGGAGTATCATGCTTATTATAAGCATAAGTTGCTCTTGTATCTCCGTCTGAAAAACTGTAAGTAACCAGCTGAATCGGGTATTTATCAATATGTCCACTGAAGATTCTTACCTGACCAAAACACAGGGCAGAACTAAAAATCAATAATGTAGCAAGCAAATATTTCATGTTTTTTTGCGCCTGCAGATTGTAGGGCAACCGCTCACCTAATGTATCGAATTACTCCGGAGCCTGCAAACCGGCTAAGATCAGCGCCGGGTTTATTTCATTAATTCCATATTTCATTCATTTCAGTAAGTATAACGGGCTTTCCATCGGTAATTACAATAGTATGTTCATGTTGTGTAACGTACCCTCCCTTATTACCTGTCAGTGTCCAGCCATCATTCAGCGTATCGGCAATTGTTGAGCTTGTTGAAATAAAGGTTTCAATTGCCACAACAGAATTCTTTTTAAATCTCCTCAGGTTAAATTTATCATAGTAGTTGGCTATCTCACCTGGTTCTTCGTGTAGTTTTCTTCCAATTCCGTGGCCTGTCAGGTTTTTAATTACCTTATATCCGGATCTTTTTGCTTCATTTTCAATCAATCGTCCAATTTCAGCAATTCTGACTCCCCCCTTTATGTTGCTGATGGCCTTCTTTAAAATTCTCTTTGATGCGTCTACCAGAGGCTGATGGTTATTTAAATCCTGTCCTAAAACGAATGAACCTCCATTGTCTGCCCAAAAACCACCAAGTTCAGCGGAAACATCAATGTTAATTAAATCCCCTTCCTGAAGCACCTTTTTGTCAGAAGGAATTCCATGAGCAATTTCATTATTCGTGCTGATACAGGTCCAGCCTGGAAACCCATACGTTAAAGCCGGAGCCGATTTTGCACCATACTGTTTAAGTAATGTTCCGCCAAAATTATCCAGTTCTTTAGTTGTCATGCCCGGTTTAGCATAGTTTCGCATTTCTCTTAGAGTTAATGCAACAACCTCACTTATTTTTTGCATTCCGATTAGTTCGGATTCTTTTGTTATTGACATATGTAAATTTTTTGAGCTTCTTTTTTTAGAAACTGGTGCTAACGGTATTGGCTATGGCAAACGGGGGTATTGAAACCGCTTTCTTTCCACCTGTGGTAATTTATTTAACCTAATATTTTCATTTTAAGGCAGTCAGTCCGCATTTGCTATAGCCCATAATATCGGTTCGGGTTTCGTCATTCATTTAGTCTTTTCTTCATTTTAAGGTTAATCAATTCCACATTTTGGCGAACTACGATTTGTTCTTTTATTACTTCAAATCCGACTTTCCTGAAAAATGGTCTTGCAGTTTTACTTACATCGCATGTAAGTTCTGTTTGTTCCTGTCGCTTCGCCTCCTCTTCAATTTTCGCATACAACTTGCGGGCAATTCCTTGTCCTTGAAAATCTTTATGAACATAAAAGAGATAAATGTAAACACCTTTATCAAGCGTAGCAAATCCAACAATTTTATCTGTAAGTTGTGCCACCAAAACAAATTGCTTTGAAATTATTTCGCTCCAACGGCTTTTGTTTTCAATGCTGGAAGTCCATTCTTTAATCTGTTCAGCGTTATAGTCTGCTTTACAAACTGAAGACACAGTGTCAATAAATAATTGTTGCAATTCCTTCAAGTCATTTGGTACTGCATTTCTAAAAGCTATATCATATTGCGTCCTTAAACACAAGTCAGTCCTTCTTACGGGTCCTTGGTGGTCCATTTATCTTATTGTCGATTTTGTGTCACAATACCCTTCCATGATTTTATAGGTTTCATGGGGTTGGGGTTGCCGCCAACGTACCTGCAAAATGCAGATGCCGGCTTCAGTTTAGTTTTTAAGATACGGAAAATTCTGAACTACCAAGTGCACTTTCAGACTTCACGACCGGCAATTGCATTTTGCTTGGGTTAGGCACTGGCTTTATATTCGTTGAAATAAGACTATTGCATTGTGGCCTCCAAAACCAAATGTATTGCTCATTGCGACGCTTACTTTCTTTTCTATCGCATGGCCGATCACAATTTTCAAGTCAGATGGAATTTCTGGATCTATTTGCGTAGTGTTTATTGTAGGAGGGATTGAATTGCTATTTATGGCCTTAATAGCTAAAATTGCTTCAATGGCTCCTGCTGCACCTAACAAGTGGCCCGTCATAGATTTTGTAGAGCTAACAAATAGATTTTGAGATTTCCCAAATAATTTTGAAACAGCTTTCATTTCACTTATATCTCCGACAGGTGTAGATGTTGCATGAGTATTTAAATAATCAACATTTTCTGGTTTTAAATTAGCCTCTTTTAGTGCTAAATACATGGCCTGATAAGCACCTAAACCCTCTGGGTGAGTGGCTGTCATATGATAAGCATCTGCCGTCATAGATGCTCCCGTAACCTCAGCATAAATTTTTGCGCCTCTCTTCTTCGCATGTTCATACTCTTCTAAAATTAAAGCTCCGGCACCTTCGCCCATTACAAATCCATCTCTTTCCATGTCAAAGGGCCTGGATGCTTTTTCTGGCTCATCATTTCTTGTTGACATTGCTTTTATAGCATTAAACCCACCAATGGATGCTTCTGTCACAGGAGCTTCGGAACCACCGGCAATAAATACTTTTGCTTTCCCCATTTTTATATAATTGAAAGCATCCATTATGGCTGTATTAGAGGTTGCACAGGCTGAAACAGTGGTATAATTAATTCCCATTAAACCAAACTTGATGGAAATCATCCCTGATGCCATATTGGCAATCAATCTAGGAACAAAGAATGGACTAAAGCGCGGATTTCCTCCATCTAAAGCATACTTTTTAACTTCTTCCTCAAAAGTACCCATTCCTCCCTGACCAGAACCCCATATTACGCCAATATCAAAAGGTGATAATGCCGAGAAATCAATTCCTGAATCATTGACTGCCTGTGTTGCAGAATAAAGAGCGTATTGGGTAAATAAGTCAGAGCGTTTAATTTCATTTCTATCAAGGTACAATGCAGGATTAAAGCCTTTCACTTCACATGCGAACCTAGTCTTGAAGTGTTGCGGATTAAAGCGGGTGATTTTTGAAGCACCACTTTTACCAAGAAGCGCATTCATCCAAAATTCTTCTACTGTATTTCCAATAGGGGTTACTGCCCCTAGACCTGTTACTACCACTCTGGTATTTTTCATTTTACAATGATTATGATAATGAACTATTCGCTTATATTTACTTACTAGAAAGTAAGTTATTTGTCTAAAAAAAAATTTAGAGAGAATTTAAAATTCCTTTTTTAACAGACTCAAAAACATCATTTGATAAAACCTTATATATAAGTAATGAAGAAAGAAGAGAGGTTACAATTAAATAGGCTTGAGTCCTTATACCTTCCTTAAAATGAAAAACTTTAGCATTTCTCCCTTCTTCTAGCACAGTACACATCCACTCAATAATCTGTTTAGCCATTAATTGCAGCTTTACTTGCATTTGTACGGGTAAGGTATCATGTGCAGGCGACAATGCACCCATCAAACATACCCAATTTTTTTCTTTACTTGCGTCATAAATGTTAATGAAAGCTTCTATGCGTTCTTTTGGAGATAATACTTGACAGGATTTTTTGAATTTATCAAACTCTGCAACAGTATTTTCAATTATTGCAACTCCTAAATCAGCTTTTGATGGGAAATGATAATGAATGGCAGCATTCTTAATATTTAACTGCTCAGAAATATCTTTATAACTAAAGGAGTTAAAACCTTTAGAACGGACAAACATTTCCCCAAGCCTAAGAATCTCTTGTCTAGTATCCTTCATAAAAGCAAATATACTACTTATTAGTAAGTAAGCAAGGAGGGTGGATTTTAATCGCTTGTGCCTAACGTTTGGGCTATGGCGAGTGCGGGGTTTCAAGGCACTCTCCTTTCCGTTTGGCGATTCGTTTAATTTATGTAATGACTTTCATTGCAGCACTTTAGCCGCATTTGCTATAGCCGATGTTAGCGGGTCGTTGTTTGTATTTCTTTTTACATAGTTCACTTCCCTCCACCTTTAATGATTAACCAAATAGCAAAAGTTATTTCCCATAACCCACCAAGTGGTAGAAAATACATACTCCATTCTTTGTCGAACAACTCCATTAAAAATCCAAAAGCAAAAACAGCGTATCCTATCACTCCCCAGATTGTTAACCATGGTGGCAGAATTCTTTGTTTATACAAGGTCAAACACATTGGAATACTTCCAAGTCCTAAAACAAGCATTGCGAGAAAGTACCCATTGTCTTCCGAAATATTAATAGCAGGTATTAAATTCAGTACAATACTTGAAAGAGCAACGGACTCAAACAGTCTGGTAAACAGATAAATATTAGCAACTAAGACGTTATATTGCTTCAAAGTTCTTCTAAACAGGATTCCAATAAAGAGGACCATTATAGAGTTCGTAATTATAAGCACTGAACCAAGATACTTTTCAGAAGCAATTTGGCTTTCAAAGAATTGCCTCCCAAACCCATAGGCTAAAAAAGCCAAAAGAAAAAAAGAGCCGATAGTCCGAGCGTTATAAATTTCAGTTCTGTTTTTAGTTGTCTTTTTGCCCATCATTTCAATTCTTTATTTTTATGAAGGTTATCGTTTTACATTGCCCGCTAACGGTTTTGCAAAACGCAGTTGCCGGGGTCAGTTTAGTGTTTAAGATAAGGAAAATTCTGAATTATACAGAGCACTTTCAGACTACACGA
>JAFMYY010000049.1 GCA_017948555.1 Cesiribacteraceae bacterium YIM B00369
AGGCTCCGCCGTAACACCGAAAAAGCCAGTTGACACAGTTCTGTTTACACTCCCCCCGATTGGCATTGGTTTACATTTTTTATTCAATCATTTTCAATTTTTCTGTTTTAACAAGAAGCCCGTTTGCAATAAAATTATCTCCTGAAATTAATTCCAAAGTGTAAGTCAATTGCTCTTGTTCCAGCAACAATATTTCTTCAATTTCAATGAATTTATTCTCAGTCGGAATAAATACCCTGTCTCCAACAAATAATTGCCTGATCCTGACTTCCTGAAGATAATTATTATTAGATTTCTCC
This sequence comes from Cesiribacteraceae bacterium YIM B00369, assembly GCA_017948555.1. Lineage (GTDB taxonomy): Bacteria > Bacteroidota > Bacteroidia > Cytophagales > Cyclobacteriaceae > Nafulsella. Next base: position 300 of record JAFMYY010000049.1, read on the forward strand.
GGATTCACGGAAGCCCAGGAATTTTCCTGTGTCCAAAAAGGATGATCATTCGTTACAGTTACTTCCCTGTCGCTGAAGCGGATTTTTACAAGCCTGGAATGGAGTGCTGTAACTAGCTTTGAAACACGGGATTCAGAAATTCTTTTGTTAACTAAATCATAAGTAAGTACTGTATCGTTAGTTCCGGTTTTCTCAATTGGTTTTGTGCTCCCATCAGCTAACAAAATTTTTGTACCTGCTGCAAAGCAATGAACATCAAGACCATCAAAGTTAATTTCACTGATAGCAACATCATTGTACTTTGTTCCCTTGTAAATTTCAAGAATCTCAAAAGTCAAAACCAAATCTTTTGTGCTGTCAGTTGATTGAACCGGGTTTATTGAAAATGATTGAGTGTTGGTTGAATCATCTAATTTTAATATGGCTGTAGGTTTACCATCAACATAAATTCTGAATTTTGCAACCCGTGAATTGGCTTTCCATAAGTCTATATTCTTTATGTATCCGTTCCGGATTATAATTTCGTTTACCCGGGGAGCAAAAGGTTTAAAATGAAAATTGATTTTCATTCCTATTGTCCCTTCAGGAACCCATGCAGTAAGCAAATTAAAATCATGAATATTCTCTGGTAAATAGGTTATTTTTCCTTGTTCTTTCAGGTATGAAGAACTTGTAATCTTATATGGCCCGCCACCGCAATACCAACTGCAGGCAACTCCTTCTGTCATTGGACCTGACATCATTTCTAAAGAATCAATTACAGCATTTTCCTTTTCTGACAATTGGCTATAATCAAGGTCTCCTGAATTTATTCCGGCAAACTGTTCCATACCTTTTTGCCAATATTCCTGCTCAGCTTTTGAGTAAATATTCGGACCCGAAATTTTGGGAATGATTACAGGTAAATCTTGTCCGAAAGCAAGGTTTGAAACCAGAATTAAAAATATCAAATGAATTTGTCTCATTATCTTTTCAAATGGATGCAGACTACCGTAAAGATACACATGTCCCTGATTATTTAGCTGGAGGTGTACCTTTACCCATATAAAATCGATATATTTCCACTTTTTAACCTGATATATTTGCAGGTTTTATGCCAGCTCCACATCTCAGGAGCTGATAATTACAGATTAGTCTCAAACTGAATTAACCACCTTTCTTTTAAAAGATGTGTATCATCTGCTACTTCGCCTTCCTGTTGGCAACCTGTCAGGGCCATAATGACTAATCAAGCTAAAACATAACCTCTTTTCATTACTATCTTTCTTTATTTAAATGATTTTGAACCTGCCCCTGCCTTATTTTAAATAACACATTTAAACAAAGCCCATATGTCAATTTTTTCCAAACTCCCTCTGGTAGAGGAGCAGGGCACTTATACAGGCAAGCCTTAAAAATTAGATTGATCGCCTGTACAGAAACAGGATGTGTTTTTTGGGATTGAAAAATTCAATGACCGGTTAAATTACTTTCACACCCGAGGATTCCCGCTTCCTATCCTGATCACTACACTTCCTGTTTTTTGTCCTGTCATAACATATCTGTAGGCTTCGGCAATATCTTCCAGTGGGTAGGTTCTGTCAATAACTGCCTGAAACTTTCCTTCCTCAAAGAGCTTTTTAATTAACAGCACACTTTTTTTTATATTGAAAGGAATAGGGAAAACCACCTTTTTATTGCCGGCCAATGGGGTTAAAAGTGCAAGGACAGGATTTTGAACCATGCTGCCAGGTTCGGATGAAATATATACTCCACCTGAATTTAACAGAGGTTTACACTTTGTGAAGGAGCTTTTTCCTACGGTGTCAAAAATAAACTGATATTTTTCATTTGAGGCAGCGATAAATTCCTCTTTTGTAAAATCTATTACTCTTTCAGCGCCAAGTGATTTCACCAACTCTATATTTTTTGTATTACAAACAGCAGTTATCCGGGCTCCATAATAACTGAGCAGCTGAACTGCTGAAGAACCAATAGCTCCTGATGCACCATTAACCAATACTTTTTGCCCACTTTTTAGTGCAACTTTATTTATCATATTAAAGGCATAATGAGCTCCTTCTATACTGGCCGCAGCCTGTTCAAAAGTTATGTTATCAGGAATGCCTGCGATGGCTTTATCTTCTGAAAGGGTCATGAATTCCGCATGGGAACTTATGCCACTGTCATCAAACCCAAAAACTCTTTCACCTATTCTTAAAGTGGTAACATCTTTCCCCACAGCTTCAACTATTCCGGCAAAATCAGTTCCGGAAATAGTATTTTTTGGTCTTAACAAGCCGGTGAAAAACCTCATTATAAAAGGTGTTGCACTCAGCATGGCACAGTCTGTCCTGTTTACTGTTGTGGCATATACCCTTATCAGTACCTCCTTATTATCAGGAATGGGCTTGTCAGTCACGGAAAGTTTAAGGACATCAGGAGATCCATATTCAGTGTGTGAAATTGCTTTCATTTGTACGGTATATTCTTTTTTTATGGGTTACTTAATCCTTTTCCTGTAATCCGGCTGAACTTTCACCAGGCAAAAAATATGCAAATAACAGTTGCTGCATGTTTTTTTCCTGTCCTTATCCTGAACAGGACGTCTTTTCTCTCTGAATACTCCCGGAGAGGTTCCGAAGCTGCATAACTGAAATATCCTGTGAATGCATTGGCAGAGAAACATATTTAATAACTGCAAGATCTTCCATTTCAGGTTTAAACAAAAGAAAACTCCAGAAATAAAGTCGTTACATCAGGTCCGGAAAAAGGCCAAACCGGGAAACATAGCCAGTTGAGCTGACTGCTACAGGTAAAATATTAAATCAGCATTAGTCCTTACAGAAAAACCGTCAGTTTTGGCATAAAATAAAACCTGCAATTCATGAGAATAAAAAACCACTGCTTCAAAATTGGGAGGTTCCTTGAGAAAAGAGCATCTACAAGATATAATGCAAATCATGTAGAACTCTCAGATATATCTTGCTTTTTTTTTGCGGAAACACTCTTCCATATTGAAAAAAAGGAAGGGCTAAGCACTACAAAGCCGGGTGAAATTTTTAACCCGGGACCTTTATAAACACTGGAATATGTGTAAACCTATTCAGAACAAGACAACCTCCGCTTTGATTGCAAATTAAATGTAAACTATATTTAGGATTTAAATAAATTGGTCAAGCTATGTAAGGATCTTCTTACTTGAAGTGTCAATTTTTCAGGACGAGACAACCCTCTCCACTTTCTTCGGGATGGGCTATCCAAGTTGATCCGGAATATCTGCCGGGCGCACTCCTTTGATCAATGATAAAAACGCAGGTAAATTTATGACTGGAAACAGAAGGCAGGAAAGCATTCCGATACATCATTTAACCAACTCGCCCTTTCTTGCATTTACCATTGAAAATACCAACGACGAAACCTTTGACGGGCTTCACCGGCATGATTTTTTTGAACTGATTTGGTTTACCAAAACTGACATTGATGAAAAGGTTGAAATCGACTTCATACCTCATCAATTCAATGATAACGAGATTTGTATTTTGATGCCGGGACAGGTCTTTCGGATGACAAAGGGCGGGCAGCAGGGGTATGTGCTGGCATTCTCAAAAGAACTTTTCCATGAGTTGATCGGCAATTATTCCATTTTCAATCAGGTTAACCTCCCAATCAGGTTAGGAAAGAACATGCTAAATACCATCCAAACCTTGCTATCCCTTATTCTTGAAGAGTACAACCAACAAAAAAGAATGTTGCTGCTGAAGGCATACCTCAAAGCTTTTCTTTTCCATGTGATGGCCTCGGCAGATACTTTGCAGGAAGCAGGCAATAGCAAACTCAATGAATTATTTCAACTTATTGACCGATACTATCTCCAACAGCGTGAAACAGCTTTTTATGCCAGCCATTTAAACCTCAGCGCCAAATACCTTAATTCAATTGTAAGAAAAGAGCGTGGTGTTACAATTAAAGAACTAATCTCCCAACGATTGATTTTAGAAGCAAAACGCGAGATTTACTTTGGTAAGCTAACCTTTAAAGAAATTGCCTTTAGCTTAGGATTCAAAGACCCGGCTTATTTTTCAAGGTTCTTCAAAGTGCAAACTGGCATGAGTGCTGAACAATTCAAAGCCTCTGTTCAACACCCCAATCTTTGAAAAGGCATTTAGCACAAGACAATCTGCACTTTATCCATTTTCAGCTCTTTATCGCGTGTGTACCTTTGAAATATGGAAATGAACCTATTAATATCCTTTTTGCTGGCGTCCATGCTGTTAACCATCCTTCCGGGGCCAGATAATATTTTTGTCCTGACAGAAAGTCTGACAAAAGGTAAACGCAACGGCATTGCTACGGCATTTGGCCTTTCGTTAGGTGTACTGGTACATACAATTGCCGCTGCTACCGGTCTTTCCATTATCATTCAGCAATCTGCAATTGCCTTTTCAGTAATTAAATATGCCGGTGCCTTTTACCTGTTCTATTTGGCATATAAAGGATGCAAGGAAAAAGGGCCCCATATTAACTTGCATTATGAAGGGGAAATACAACAGCCAAAAATTTCTTCTCTGATTAGAAAAGGTTTTTTTATGAATGTGCTAAACCCAAAAGTGGCGTTGTTTTTTATTGCTTTCCTACCGCAGTTTGTTAGCAAGAACGGTTTTGCCATCACGATTCAAATGGTAGTGCTTGGCATTGTGTTTATGGTGCAGGCAATGCTGATTTTTGGCGTTATAAGCATATTATCTTCAAAGCTTACAACATATGTAAATAGTCCCAGATTTTGGCGGATAACGAAATGGAGTAAGGTAAGTGTTTTGTCGGTTTTGGGACTGATGTTAGCCATTTCAAAAAAATAGTAAGAGCTCCTGCTTTATTCAATGGACTTAACAACTCCCCAAGCCAAAGCTTGTTGCAATTCAAGCTCGATAAGCAATCATTGCAAGCGAGCCGGGAGTGTAAACGGAACTGTGTCAACTGGCTTTTTCGGTGTTACGG